>NZ_LSRP01000100.1 GCF_001885585.1 Pararhizobium antarcticum | reverse complement strand
TGCTCGCTCTTTGCAGACTCTTGCCGGGAGGCTTATCGAGCCAATACGAGTCAAGCGATTTTTTATTTTTCGTGCTTTTTGCCAGCTAAGCTTCGGGCCAAAAATCAAAGCCCTTGATTCAAAAGCGATTCTTATCCGGGAGCCTCAGGCCCATGCAGGACGGGCGTTGGGAGTCAACGCCCGGGCCCTCCGGAGCCACAAAATTCGTGATTGATCTTGTGTCACGATCCTGCCTAAATGATTTCCACAGAGGGCGCGGGCAAGACCTGCGAAAAAGATGAAAAGGGCAGCCTTCAGGGGCAGTACATTTTCACTTGCCGTCTGTACGGGGTGGTTCCACACGTTCCATCAATTGGAAGCAGATTTCAACCGGGCGATTATCGCGTACCGGATTGCGGATCTACGTCTTCCGGTTGCAACGGACCTTCTGCCGCGTCGTAGAATTGGATTGAGGTGCTGCCCTGCAAAGGGCGGCGTCTTGATCAAGACGCGGGTGCATCAGAGACGCACCCGCTGCATGCCTGGTTGCCGTTCTTCACGAGGGTTCGGGGATCGGGAGGGAAAGAGACAGGCCTGTCGGATGCTTCGGCATCATGACTGGAAAACGCATAGCGGGGACATTGCATCGGCGGCTGCCTTCAAAGGCTCGCAGATGCAAGTTATGCGGATACATGGCGAAGAGGGTTTATGAGGAACCTTTGTCGGCGTGGCGAGCGTCTGGCCTTTGCGGCATGACCTTTGGAAAAAGGCCGTGGAGGACAGATATAAAGGAATGATGGCGGCAGCGATGCCGGCATCCCGGAATGACTTTGGAAGGCGGCAGAATGCATATGAATACGATCAAGGCGGCGGGTGAATTCGGCAGTGGGGAGAATACATTTCAGGCCGTGTCCAAGCGGACTGAAACGACGGGGGAAAAAATCGAGATGAGGCAGGACGCACTGTTCGAGCGGGTCAGCGCGCGTCTGAAAGCACAGGTCGGCCCGGATGTCTTCGCAAGCTGGTTTGGCCGTCTCAAGCTGCATTCGACCTCCAAGAGCGTCGTCCGCCTGTCCGTCCCCACGACCTTCCTCAAGTCCTGGATCAACAACCGTTACCTCGACCTGATCACCAGCCTGGTGCAGCAGGAAGATGCTGACGTTCTGAAGGTCGAGATCCTGGTGCGGACCGCCACGCGCAGTGTCCGTCCGGGGACGACGGAAGACGCCGTGCAGCCGATGATTTCCGACAGCGCATCGTCTGCGCAGTCGCGTCGCAGCTCGGCCCAGCCCGTCGCCCATCATGCAACAGCCGCGCTCAGCAGCTTCCAGAAGGCCGCCCCTGTCGCCGGGCCGCTGTTCGGTTCGCCACTCGACGCCCGCTATACATTCGACAGCTTTGTCGAGGGCTCCTCCAACCGGGTGGCGCTCGCCGCAGCCAAGACCATCGCCGAAGCCGGCGCCGGCGCCGTTCGCTTCAATCCGCTGTTCATTCATTCGAGCGTTGGCCTCGGCAAGACCCACCTTTTGCAGGCCGTCGCCACCGCCGCGATCCAGAGTGCGCGCGCCCCGCGCGTCGTCTATCTGACGGCTGAATATTTCATGTGGCGCTTTGCCACCGCGATCCGCGACAATGACGCCTTGTCGTTGAAGGAGACGCTGCGCAACATCGATCTCCTGGTCATCGACGACATGCAGTTCCTGCAGGGCAAGTCGATCCAGCACGAATTCTGCCATCTTCTCAACATGCTGCTCGACAGCGCCAAGCAGGTCGTCGTTGCCGCAGACCGTGCCCCCTGGGAACTGGAATCGCTCGATCCACGGGTGCGCTCGCGCCTTCAGGGTGGTGTCGCCATCGAAATGGACGGTCCGGACTACGAGATGCGTCTCGAGATTCTCAAGCGCCGCCTCGAAACCGCGCGTCTGGATGATGCGTCCCTCGATATCTCGGCCGACATTCTGAGCCATGTTGCGCGCAGCATCACCGCCAGCGGCCGCGAGCTTGAAGGTGCCTTCAACCAGCTGCTGTTCCGCCGCTCGTTCGAGCCGCACCTGTCGATCGAACGGGTCGACGAATTGCTCGGGCACCTGGTCAACGCCGGCGAACCGCGCCGGGTGCGCATCGAAGACATCCAGCGCGTCGTCGCCAAGCATTACAATGTCTCGCGCCAGGAACTTGTCTCGAACCGCCGCACGCGGGTCATCGTCAAGCCGCGCCAGATTGCCATGTATCTGGCCAAGACCCTGACGCCGCGCTCCTTTCCGGAAATCGGCCGTCGCTTCGGCGGACGCGATCATACAACGGTTCTTCACGCCGTGCGCAAGATCGAGGATCTGATCACCGGCGATACCAAGCTCTGCCATGAGATCGAGCTTTTGAAGCGCCTGATCAACGAATAGCAGACCGGACCGGTTGCGGCTCACCCATGCTCGCTGACTTTTCCATCATTCCTGTGCCTGTCACGGGAATGATGGTTGCCAGCCGAATACACCGCAGAGACCCGCGCGCCAAGCCGGTGCCCCCTGCTATTTCCTGCCCTTCGCCAGCATGTGATAGAGCGCGCGAATTGCCTGCGCCTCGCCACCCACAGGCGAATGCGGGCGTTCGGACTGGGCCCAGCCGAAAATATCGAAATGCACCCAACTCTTCGCATTGGTGACAAAGCGCTTGAGGAACAAGGCTGCCGTGATTGATCCCGCCATGCCACCGGAGGGCGCGTTGGTCAGATCGGCAATCCGGGTCGAAATGTCCTTGTCGTAGCCCATATAGAGCGGCATGCGCCACATCGGATCGTCGACCGCGAGGGCCGATTCCGTCAGGTCGCGCGCCAGATCCTCGTCGTCCGTAAAGAAGGGCGGCAGGTCCGGTCCGAGCGCGACGCGGGCTGCGCCCGTCAGGGTCGCCATGTCGACGACGAGATCGCTCTCCTCTTCATCCGCATAGGCAAGCGCATCGGCGAGGATCAATCGCCCCTCGGCATCGGTATTGTCGATCTGCACCGTCAGGCCCTTGCGGCTGCGGTAGATATCCCCCGGCCGGAAGGCATTGCCGGAAATGGAATTCTCGACCACGGGCACCAGCACACGCAGGTCGATCTTCAGTTTTGCATCCATGATCATCAGCGCCAGGCCCATGACATTGGCGGCACCGCCCATATCCTTCTTCATCAGAAGCATCGAGGCTGCCGGCTTGATGTCGAGCCCGCCGGTGTCGAAGCAGACGCCCTTGCCGACCAGGGTCACCTTGCGATGCCCCTTCTTGCCCCAGCGCAATTCCAGCAGCCTTGGTGCCTCGGCGCTGGCGCGGCCGACGGTGTGGATCAGCGGGAAATTCTGCGTCAGGAGATCGTCTCCTGAAACCACGGAGACGCTGGCCTTGTAGTGTTCGGCAAGCGCACGGAAGGCCGCCTCCAACGCGTTCGGTCCGAGATCATTGGTCGGCACATTGATCAGGTCGCGGGCGAGAAAGACCCCGGCAAGCTGACGCTTGATGTCGCTTGCATCTGCATCCGCCGGGATCATCAGGGTCGGCGCCTCGACCTTCGATGGCTTGTAGCGATCGAAACGATAGGAACCGAGACCATAGCCGAGCGCCAGGCGATTGGCCGTCAGCGGTGCAGTCTCGATATGCCATTTGCCGGCCGGCAGCGCACGGGCGAGCTTGCCTGTGAGGAATGGTGCCTGCGACGGATTGGATCCCAGACCAAGGAGTGCGCCGCCCAGATGCCCATCCGAAGATGGAATCAGCAGCACCGCCCCGGGTTCAGCCTTGAAGCCGGCCTTGCGCGCCCAGTCGAGCGCGATCGGGTCGATGGCGCCGAGATCGATGTGGGCCGGCGTCACCGCGAAGATCGGCAGGGTCGTGCCAGCGGCGGTGTTGAACGGCGATGGGCGGGCGATATACTGATAGGGGGCCATGGATGTCCTTGGAACAAGCGAGCAGAATCACACAATTAACGCTCTGTTAGGGTTAACAGATTATTGCTGAAATGAAGATTGCGCCGAAACGTTGGGATCGGGTCCGGTGCATGAACCATTGCTTCGAGGGGCGCTGGCCATGGCCACCAGACAGACATTTTCATATCCGCGAACAGGTCGCATCCTCCAAGGGCTTTCGATCGCGCTTGTCGCGGTATCGCTCGCCGGATGCGCGGCGCAGAAAAAGGAGCTGACAACCGGCTCCATTCCGAAATTCGACAAGCCCGTGCAATCGATGACAGCCTCGGAACTGTCGCGCGCCGCCGACAGCATCGGCAATGCCTATGAAAAGAACCCTAGGGACCGCAATGCCGGCCTGAACTATGCCAACATGCTGCGCATGACCGGCCGCAACGGCCAGGCCCTGGCCGTCATGCAGCAGGTGGCAATCGTGCATCCGTCAGACCGCGAGGTCCTGGCCGCCTATGGCAAGGCCCAGGCCGCCGCCGGACAGCTCGAACAGGCGCTGGCCACCATCGGGCGCGCGCAGACACCGGACCGCCCGGACTGGAAACTGAAATCGGCGGAAGGGGCAATTCTCGACCAGCTCGGTCGTGCACCGGAAGCCCGCCAGCGCTATCGCGAAGCACTCGACATGCAGCCCAACGAACCTTCGGTGCTGTCCAATCTCGGCATGTCCTATCTCCTGGCAAAGGACCTGAAGACAGCCGAAACCTATCTGCGCTCGGCCACCAACCAGCCGGCGGCCGACAGCAGCGTGCGCCAGAACCTGGCGCTTGCCGTCGGGCTCCAGGGCCGGTTCCAGGAAGCCGAAGATATCGCCATGCAGGAACTGTCACCCGACCAGGCGGCGGCCAATGTCAAATATCTGCGCTCGGTGCTGTCCCAGCAGAACGCCTGGCAGAAGCTCGCCAAGGACGAGGACAAGGGCACGAATTGAGGCGCAAGCCTTTCAAACTTTAGGCCTCATGTCTCAGCCGATACCCGTCGCAACATGGCGACGATGGCCTGATCGAGCGCTGCATCAACCGGCAGCGGCTGCGACGACAATTTGACGATGACGGTTTCATGGGCGGGGTCGATCCAGATCCACTGGCCGTGGATGCCGATCGCCGCCAGCTCGCCCCTGCCACTGGCATACCAGTAATTGCGATAGCGCCCCTCGGGAAAGAGCGTCGCCTGATCTCCGTTGATCCAGGCATCCCGGTTCCCGCCCGTCCAGAGGTCAGCGATGAAGCCGGCCGGCACGATGCCGCCGCCATTTCGCCGGACAAGGTCGCCGGCACGGGCCAGATCGCGGGCGGTCACAGACATGCCGCCAGCGGCACGCGACGTCCCGCAGCGATCAACCGTGATCATGCCATCCGAACTGGCGCCGACGGGTTGCCAGAGGAGACCGCTCAGGAGCGTCGGCAGCCGCACCCCCGATGCACGCTCGAGAACGATGCCGGCCATATCGGTATTTGGCGAGCGATAGGCATGCTGCAGGCCGTGGCTGGCCTTGCCCTTCGGGATCGAGCAGAGAAACGTCTTCAGGTCGGGCGCCGGATCGGCGGGATTGTCCGGCGTCCAGCCGGTGGCGCGGCGATAGCGGTTGAAGGCGCCGTTCTGGTCGAGGTAATTCTCTTCGAAATCGAGACTGATCTCCATGTCGAGAAGCTGCTGCATGGTCGCATCCGCATAGGCAGATCCTTGCGTTTCCGGCACATAGGTAACAACCGGCTCGGACAGGGAAAGCCTGTTCTGTCCGATCAATATGCCGGCCAGAAGCGCGGTCAGCGATTTCGAGACGGAAAAGATGATGTGCGGGCAGAGCGGATCACAATGGCCCGCATACCACTCGGCAACGAGCCGGCCCTTCCGCATGACCACGAAGCCATCGGTATCACCGGCTTCGAGGAAGGCCTCGAGCGGCTGGTCGGCACCATCCAGGCCCGCGACCGGCAGGCCGGCCAACGGGCCGAGATCAAGCACCGCCTCCTCGAACAGCCGGTTGCTGCGGATGACGGCGGAGGGGACGATTTCGCTGACGTTCTGGAACGCCCAGCGCGAGAATGGCGCGGTGCGCCAATTGCCGAGCGTCACGTCGCTGCGGGACACAACCTCTGCCATATCAATGCTCTCCGCCATCGGCCGTCGTCAGGATCCCGTAGAGATCCGGCCGCCGGTCGCGGAACACGCCCCAGGCGGCGCGGTTGTCGGCCAGTTCACGCCGGTCGAACGTCGCGAGCAGAACCGTCTCTCCCATGCGCGGCGCATCGGCAACAAGGAGGCCGTCCGGGCCGGCGATGAAGGATGAGCCATAATAGGTTTGTGTCCTGTCACCGATGGTTTCTGCACCGATACGGTTTGCAGCGGCGACCGGCATCATGTTGGCGGCAGCATGGCCGCGCATGACCATGCGCCAGTGTTCCATAGAATCGAAATCCGGCCGGCCCGGCTCCGAGCCGATCGCCGTGGGGTAGAGCAGAAGCTCCGCGCCCAGCAAGGCCATGGCGCGGGCCGTTTCCGGGAACCACTGATCCCAGCAGATGCCGACACCGATCGTGCCGACCTGCGTCTTCCAGACCTTGAAACCGGTGTCGCCGGGCCGAAAGTAGAATTTTTCGTTGTAGCCGGGACCATCGGGAATATGGGACTTGCGATAGACACCGAGCACATCGCCATTGGCATCGATCATCGCAAGGCTGTTGTAGAAAGCCTGATTTTTCTTTTCGAAGAACGAGACCGGCAGGACGACGCCGAGCTCCTGGGCCAGACCCCGCATCGCAGCGACGACCGGATGGTCGGCCAGGGCATGGGCGCGGGCGAAATGCACCGGGTTCTGTTCCTGGCAGAAATACAGCCCCTCGAACAGTTCCTGCACCAGCACGATATTCGCGCCCTCACCCGCCGCCTGTCTTATCAGCCGCGATGCCGTGGCGATGTTTTCCGCGAGATCATCCGAACAGGAAAACTGCACAACGCCGAGCGTGAAGGAGGAAGACATCAGCTGCGCCCTTCGAAGCCCGTGAGCACGCCGGCGGCATTGACGCCGATCTCGGCCACGGCATAACCGCCCTCCATCACAAACAGGGTTGGCAGGTCGAGCCTGGCGATGCGGGCGCCTATCTTCGGGAAATCCTCCGTCTTCAGCTTGAACTTGCTGATCGGGTCCTTCTCGAACGTATCGACGCCGAGCGAGACGACGACGACATCCGGCTGGTAGGCAAGGAGCCTGTCACAGGCATCGTCGAGCGAGGCGCTCCAGGTTTCCCAGCTCGTGCCGAAGCGCATGGGATAGTTGAGATTGTATCCCTCGCCCGCGCCCGCGCCGCGCTCGTCGGCATGGCCGAGAAAATACGGATATTCCTGCATGGGGTCGGCATGCAGGTTGATGACCTGCACATCGGCGCGGGAATAGAAGATTTCCTGGGTGCCGTTGCCGTGGTGATAATCGACATCAAGGATCGAGACGCGTCTGGCGCCGTTGTCGCGGAACCATTGCGCAGCGACCGCAGCGTTGTTGATGTAGCAATAGCCGCCCATGAAACCGGCACCGGCGTGGTGACCGGGCGGCCGGCAGAGCGCAAAGGCCGCCCGGTCGCCTGCCTGGACCAGGCCCGCTGCCGTCAGGGCCACGTCATGGGAGGATTTGATCGCATCCCATGTGCCTTCGACGACGCCGCAGCCTGCATCGAAGGAATAATAACCAAGCAGGCCGTCGATGAATTCCGGCGGCGCATCGCCGCGCAGGCCGCGCGTCGGCCAGGTGAAGGGCAGCGCTGTTCCGGAGCGCCCTTCCGCCGTCCAGCGATCCCAGATCGTCGGCAGGAAATCGAGATAGTCCTTGCGATGCACCTTGTGGGCGGTCGAAAGATCATGCACGGCCGGCGGAAGCACCGGCCCAAGCCCGACCGTCTTGATGCGGTCGACAACATATTCGGCGCGCGACGGCAATTCGAAGCCGGGCACGATGGCACCAGCGACAAGCTCGACCTGATCGGCATGGCCGAGATGACGCGGAGAAAAAACGGTTTTCATGGGTCTATCCGTTAAAGGAGCACGGCAGGCGCGGGCATGGCAAGTGAAGACGCCCCGCGACGATCGCGGGGCGTAAAGACAGGACGGATGCTACTTCTGCAACTCGGTCCAGATCTTCGTATACAGCTCCTGGACTTCAGGCGGGCAGGTCTGCGAGGGCACGCCCTTCGATGCGAATTCGGCGGGGATGTTGATTTCCGGCGCATCCTTCATATCGGCAGGCATGAAGGCTTCCGAGCCGGCGATACCGTTTGCATAGCGATGGAAGGAGGAATTCATGCCGGCATTTTCCGGATCCATCATGAAGTTCAGAAACAGCTTGGCATTCTCGACATTGGCCGCATCCTTCAGCACGGCAAGATTATCGCTCCAGTTGACGAAGCCTTCCTTGGGGTAGCCGAACTTGATCTTCGGATTGGCAAGGCGCTGGCGAAAGGCCGAGCCGTTCCAGTCGCTGGAGGCAGAAAAGTCGCCTGATCCCATTTTCTCGATCGTGCCGTATTCCATCGCCACCCAGTCGGGCTTTGCCTTGACGAGCGTGTCACGGACCTTCTTCAGGATCGTCAGGTCGCCGGTGCACTTGGTGCCGCCATTATAGAGCACGGCAGCATCAATGACGTCGTTCATTTCCGGTACGACGTTGACCTTGCCCTTCAGTTCAGCCGGCGTATCGAAGATGATGCCCCAGGTGTTGACGTCACCGTTGTAGACATCGGTGTTGACGACCGTGCCGACGATGCCCATTGCCCACGGAACCGTATATTTGCGACCCGGATCGAACTCGGGATCCTTCCAGACGTCGGCGATGTTCTTGAAATTTTCCATCTTGCCCGGATCGGTTTCGAGCAGCAGGCCTTCCGAAATCCAGATCGGGATGTAGTTCTGCGAGGGCACGACCATGTCGAACCCGGAGCCGCCCTGACGGACCTTGGCAAGCGCGGTGTCGTTTGAATCATAGTCGGTGATCGTCACCTTGACCTTGTACTGGTCCTCGAACTTCTTGATCATTTCCGGGCTGGTATAGTTGCCCCAGTTGTAGATGTTGAGCACGCCCTCGGCATGGGCGAGCCCCGTCGAAGCGAGCAATGCGGCCGCGAGGGCCAGCGTGGTCTTTATCCGTTTCATGGTGTTGTTCCCTTTTTACGTTCTCAGATGCGTTTCTTGTTGACGAAGAAGAAGACCGTCACGATGCAGATCGACAGGAGCAGAAACAGCGTCGAGATCGCATTCATTTCGGGCGTGATCGCCCGGCGCAGCTGGCCGAGCATATAGGTGGGCAAGGTATCCTGCCCGGCCGACTTGACGAATTCGGTGATGACGACGTCATCGAGCGAGATGACGAAGGCGAGCATCAGCCCGGCCAGAATGCCCGGCCAGAGCAGCGGCAATGTGACGTATCGGAAGGTTTTCCAAGGGGTGGCATAGAGATCGGCGGCAGCGCGCTCCAGCGTCAGGTCCATGTTTTCCAGACGCGCCCGGATCGGCAGATAGGCGAAGGGGATGCAGAAGGCGGTGTGCGCCGCGATCAGGTAACCGAGGCCGGAATATCCGGTCCAGACCTTGATGCGCGAAAAGAAGATCAAAAGTGCGACAGCCGTGACGATCTCCGGGATCATCAGCGGCTGGTTGATGAAGGCATACTTCAGCGTCAGGCCGCGATAGGGTTCCGTGCGGGTGGTGGCCAGCGCCGCCATGGTTGCCGCAGCGGTTGCAACCAGTGCTGCGACCACGGCGATCTGCAGCGAGCGGATCGAAGCCTCTATGACCTGCTGGTTTTCGAACGCCTTGACGAACCACTGGAGCGAGAAACCTTCCCATGTATTCAGCGAGGTGCCGGCATTGAAGGCATAGACCACCAGCACAGCGATCGGCAGGTAGAGCGCGAAAAAGCACATCATCGCGATCGCGGTGAAGCCTGTCTGGCGGCGGACGGAGAACTGTCTAGCCATGCCGGCCCCCCGCCCCCTTGGCATTGCGGACGTAGAAGAGCAGCGCCACCATGACGATCAGCATCAGCGTGATCGACAGTGCGGCCCCCAGCGGCCAGTTGCGGCCCTGGCCGAATTGCAGTTCGATCAGATTGCCGAGCATCAGGTTCTTGCCGCCGCCGAGGATGCTGGGCGTGACGTAAGCGCCGAGCGCCGGGATGAAGACAAGGATGGAGCCGGCAATGATGCCGGGCTTTACCAGCGGCACGATGATCCGGCGCAGCACCTGGAATGGCGTCGCGTAGAGATCGTAGCCCGCCTCGAGCAGCCGGAAATCGAGTTTTTCCATGCTGGCATAGAGCGGCAGGACCATCAGCGGCAGATAGACATAGACCATGCCCGTGAGGATGGCGCCATCGGTGAACAGCATCTGCACGGGGCTCGCAAACAGGCCGAGCTTGATCATGATGGTGTTGATCAGGCCTTCATTGCGGATGATCTGCAGGATCGCGAACGTCCGGATCAACAGGTTCGTCCAGAACGGAATGGTGATCAGGAACAGCCATAATTCGCGCGAATTGTCCGGTCGTGTCGCGATGAAATAGGCCGTGGGAAAGCCGACCAGCAGCGTCAGCACCGTCGTCACCAGCGACAGCCAGACCGAGCGCATGAAAATCGAGACATGCGCATCGGCAAGTGACAGCGTCTCGTCGAAGATGTCGCGCTCGAGAAAGACGTTGACCCAGCCCGAGAGTGTCGGTTGCCACTGGACGTCGCCATAGGGACCGGGCGTCAGGAAGGAATAGACGACAACGATCAGCAGCGGACCCGCGGCGGCGAGCAGGATGATCAGCAGCGCCGGCATCGAGAGCAGCCAGCGATTGCGGACGTCCCGCCTTGCTTCCGCCTCGATGACCTCTGCCGCCTCGCTCATCTCAGTTCCTCAGGACGCGGGCGGCATTGGCTTCGACCGAAATGCCGACCCTGTCGCCTTGCGCAAACCGCGCGGCCTGCATCGGCTTGTTCTGCTCACGCAGCGTAAACGGCGTCACGCCATCGGAAAGCACGACGTGATAGTGGGTATCGGTTCCGAAATAGACGACATTTTCCAGCGTACCTGTCATCTGGCATTCGCCCATGGCATCGGGCGGGCAGAGCATGGCGTGCTCGGGGCGAAGCACCACGGTGACCTCGCCATCAGGTGAAAATCCCGTCGGCAGGGCAGCGGCAATGTGGCCGGCAACCCCGGTATCGACCTCGGCGATGCCGTTTTCCGTCGACACGACGCGGCCCTTCAGGAAATTGGTCTCGCCGATGAAATCGGCAACGAAACGATCGGTCGGCGCATCGTAGATCTCGCGCGGACTGCCCACCTGAAGGATGCGCCCGGCCGACATGACCGCAACCCGGTCCGACATGGTCAATGCCTCCTCCTGATCATGCGTCACGAAGATGAAGGTGATGCCGGTTTCGGCCTGCAGCCGTTTCAGCTCGATCTGCATGTCCTTGCGCAGCTTGTAGTCAAGCGCCGACAAGGGCTCGTCGAGCAGCAGAACCTTCGGCTGCGGGGCGAGCGCGCGGGCGAGCGCCACGCGCTGCTGCTGGCCGCCAGAAATCTGGCTCGTGCGCCGGCCGCGCAGTTCTTCCATGCGCACCAGCTTCAACATCTCGGCGACGCGCGCCTGGATTTCCGCTTTCGGCCGACCGAGCATCTGAAGGCCGAAGCCGATGTTTTCCGCGACCGTCATGTGCGGAAACAGGGCGTAACTCTGGAAGACCGTGTTCACCGGACGCTTGAACGGCGGCATCGCGGCAATGTTCTCGCCGTTCAGAAGGATCTCGCCTGATGTCGGGAACTCGAAGCCGGCGATCAGCCGCAGGAGCGTGGTCTTGCCGCACCCGGACGGGCCGAGCAGCGTGAAAAACTCGTTCTGCCGGATGGCGACCGATGTGTCGTTAACGGCGGCGAAGGCAAACTCGCCGAACCCGAATATCTTGGAAACGTTGCGTATCTCGACAGCGTTCAAATCCGCCATATGCGGTACACTTACCCTGATTTCAGCTGCTGTTCCTGCCTTTTCGGCTTTGCCACAGGTGACCACAGCGCCCCGTCATTGACAACCCTTAACGCTTTTCCAAGCAAAAATATTTATCGAGAGGAAAAACTGATGCGCCCGCCGCAGACCGTCGTGACCGGTCGAACTTTATCCAGCGCCTCTATCGCGACAGCCTCGATGTCGGCACTCAGGATGACGAGATCGGCGAGATAGCCCGGCTTGATCCTGCCCTTGCGGTCCTCGCGGAACTCGGCATAGGCGCCCTCCACCGTATAGGCGGCCAGCGCCTCCATCAGCGAAAAGCTCTGGTCCGGAACCTTCGGCGCCCAGGGCTTGCGGATCACCGCCGTCTGGATGCCGGCGATCGGGTCGATCGGTGACACCGGCCAGTCGGAGGCAAAGCAGACGCGCGCACCGGCATCCTTCAAGGTCCGCCAGGCATAGCTGAGGGGCCAGCGATCCGGCCCGATGCGCGAGACCGTCGGCTCCAGCGGCACACCCATGCTGCCCGGCGGATGCGGCGGCTGCATCGATGCAATCACCCCAAGCGCTGCAAAGCGCGGGATATCGTCGGCATGCACAACCTCGATATGCTCGATGCGGTGCCGGCTGTCGCGGACGCCATTGGCGGTGCGCGCCGCCTCGTAGCCGTCCAGCACCGCGCGCACCGCGCCGTCGCCGATCGCGTGCACGGCGATCTGCAAGCCGCGCCGGTCGGCCTCGATGGCAACGTCGCGAAACGTGTCGGGCGTGAACAGGCCCTCGCCGCAATCGTCCGGCCGGTCGGCATAGGGCTCGACCATCACCGCCGTCCAGCTGTCGAGCACGCCATCATAGAAGACCTTGACCACGCTGCAGGACAACCAGTCGCTGTTGAAGCGCGCCGCCATCGAGGAGGCCTTTTCCAGCATGTCGAGGCCCATGAAATTCTTGAAATGGAACGGAATCATCACCCGGCAGGGCAGTGTGCCATCTTCCTTCTCGATCGCTTCCAGCAGTTCCAGCTGGTAGAGATTGCCGTCCATGTTCTGGATCGTGGTGATGCCGTGGCGGGTACAATAATCCAGCCCGCGGCGCATGACGGCAATATCTTGGCCCCATTCGGCGGCGTTCGGATAGGGATCGGGTTCGCCCCCGGTCGCCAGCCCCAGCCGGTAGCGCTCGAAACCGCCGGCGGCCTGCAGCGGGCTGAACGCTTCCATTTCGCGCAACTCGCCTGTTGCCCGGCCGTCTTCACCCATCACCACCTCGTTGCCCGGCCCCATCTCGGCACCGTGGAGCATGTCGACCAGTTCGAGCGCCCGGGTATTGGCCCAGGCCGTATGGTGATCCGGCGCGAAAAGAACCAGGGGCTGATCGGGCAGAATGGCATCGAGATGGTGGCGGGTGAGGCGCTCGGTATCGCCAAGGATGGTGTAGTCCGCCCCTTGCGCAAACAGCACCGGCTGGTCGCCCCGTCCCTTCGCATAGGCCAATACAGCCTCCGTCAGGGCCGGGATCCCCTGCACACCGGCAAGCTGGAGATGATCGAGTTCGGCCGAGCCGGAAAACAGGTGCATGTGGTTTTCGGAGAAGCCCGGCAGAACCGAGCCGCCGTGGGCATCGATCACCTGCGTCTGCGCGCCGGCCAGCGCCTCGACCACGCTGCGCGTTCCCACCGCGACGATCCTGTCGCCCGCCACTGCGATGGCTTCGGCGGTTCGATTGTCATCATCCAGCGTCAGCACACGGGCATTGACGATGATCAGGTCTGCGGGACGGGGCATGGCGATCTTTCGATTTGCAAAGTGACTGCCTGGACTTAACCATCGGCGCCATGGTCCGCGCAAGCCCGGACATCTGGCCGCCCGGCAGCTACCAGCCCTCCTCCAGCACGCGTGCCAGCATATCCGCAAAGAAGTCGGCACTTTTGTGCGAAAGGCAGAGCGGCGGCTTGATCTTCAGGACATTCAGATAATCGCCGGTCGGCTGCATGATCACGCCAAGCTGCAGAAGCCGATTACAGATCGCGGCCGTTTCCTGTGTTGCCGGCGCCAGTGTCTGGCGGTCGCGGACGAATTCAAGGCCGAGATAGAGGCCCATGCCATGCACCGCGCCAACGATCGGAAACCGCAGCCCCAGCGCTTCCAGCCGCATCTTCAAATGTGCGCCGACACGCCGGGCATTCTCCTGCAGATTTTCGTCGCTGAGAACGTCGAGCACCGTCATGCCGACCACAGATGAAACCGGGCTGCCGCCGGACGAGGAGAAGAAGTACCCCTCCTTTTCCAGCGCATCGGCGATGGCCCGCGTTGTGATGACCGCGCCGAGCGGGTGGCCATTGCCCATGCCCTTGGCGACCGTGATGATGTCGGGCACGACGCCCTGCTCCTCGAAACCCCAGAAATAATGTCCGAGCCGGCCATAGCCGACCTGCACCTCGTCGGCGATGCAGACACCGCCCCGCGCCCGCACCATCGCATAGACGGCCTGCAGGTAACCCGGCGGCAAGGGAATGCCGCCGGCATTGCCATAGACGCATTCGCAGATGAAACCCGCCAGCCCTTCGCCCGATCTATCAAGCGTGTCGAGGGCCGGCAGGATGCTGGCCACATAGTCGTCGGTCGAACCCGGACCGCGAAACTGGCCGCGATAGGTATTGGGAGACACGACCGGGTGAACCCAGGGCGGTCGCGTCGTCAGCGCCTGCGGATTGTCGGCGATCGAGGTCGATACGGCGTCGCTTGCCACGGACCAGCCGTGATACGCTTCCAGAAGGCAGAGCATGTTGCGGGCGCCGCTTGTCGCCCAGGCCAGCCTCAGCGCCAGGTCATTGGCCTCCGAACCGCTGTTGACGAGGAAAACGGTATCCAGCCCCTCCGGCGCAAGGCCTGCCAGCCGCTCCGAGAATTGCGCGACAGAGGCGTAGTGAAAGCGCGAATTGGTGTTCAGCAATGACCATTGCCGCGCAATATTTTCGCTCAGGCGCGGATGGCCGTGGCCGAGGATCGAAACGTTGTTGACCATGTCGAGATAGGCGCGACCCTCGACGTCGAAGAGGTGCTCCTTCCAGCCCCGCTCGATCTGCGGTGGCGTATCGTAATAGTTCTTCTGCGGGCGCGCGAAATGGCGCTGCCGGCGCGACAGAAGATCGGCGCTTGGCGGTTTGGGCGCATCGCAATCGATGGCCAGCAAGGCGGACGGCGACGGGCAAAGGGCGGCCCAGGCCGCAGCATGGGCGGGCTTCGAAAACAGCGGCGGCAGAAGGCCCGGCTCGCGGCAGAGCTGGACGGTCAGGACACCGCGTCCGCCGGCCACTTCGGCAACCATGCCGATCCCGTCGCCGGCGGCGAGCGTGTCCTGACCGTCGGGATCATGGTCCAGGCCGAAAAGATGCAGCGTCAGCCCGTCGATGCCACGCAGCATGGTCCTTGCGTCTCTAATCTCCAACACCCCGGCGAAGGGCGCGACGACCCGCGTTCCCGTTTCAAGGTCAAGCGTGACGTGCAGGGCAAAAGTATCAGGCGCGTTGGCGGAAAGGGTTCGTGTTCGGGTGAGCCGGTACTCGCCATAGCGCGTGGCGGCTGCACCGGAACGCCCGGCAGCCTCCACCAGCAACGCCTGTTCAACCTCGGGCGCGGAGAAGTTGTCCTGCGGCAGATCCTGGCTGAGCGTTCCGAGATCGAGCAGATGGACACTGTCGGGATTGATCTCCGGTAGCAGGCGGCCCATGCCGGACAATGGAAGATCCGCGTCCGGTGTTGCGCCTGCCTGCAAGATCGCCGCCTGCATCAGCGCAAACGGCACCGAGACGGCGCATTCGAAAATCGCCCGCTCATGCTCGATATTGCCGATGACATAGGCATTGTCGGGATCGATGGCCAGTTGCTGTTCGCTGCTGGCGACGAGGATCGTCGCCCGCGCCACGATCAGCGGCCATAGTGCCTGTAGTTCGGCATGGTTGAGCGGATACACGGCGTGGAAGGCGCGTATGGCCGGCAGGATGAAGAAGGGATCGCCATCGGCATGATGCAAAAGCGAGGCACAGGTGACGGCGAGATCGGCGACAAGCCAGCCTTTCAGGATATCGCCGAAATCGATGACACCATCGGGAACGAGATGTCCGTCCCGGTCCGCGCGCGCCACGACATTGTCGTCGGTGACGTCGTGATGGATCGCCTGTAGCCGCAGATCCGGCCCCAGCCGGTTGATGCGCCGGACCGCACCGGCCAGCGCCTCGGCGAGCCGACGCTGGAGCATGCGATCGATCATGGGCTGCAGCAAATGCAGGCCGACAGGGCCGGCGCGGCGCAGGTCCCATTGCAGGTCGCGCTCGAGGCCCGGATGCTCGAAATCGGCAAGAGCCAGCGCCAGCTTTCCGGTGGCACGACCAAGCCCTTCGACCGTCTCCACCGCCAGATGCTTGCGGCGGGTCAGCGGTTCGCCGTCGAGATAATCCAGCAGGCGGATCTGGTAGGGATCTCCGCCAATATCGAGGAACAGGATGTCCTCGCCGCGCAGGCCGGGAATGACGGAGGGCACGCGCGGCACGTCGACCTTGCCGGCAATGTGGCGCATCGCGGCGTTCTGCGCTTCAAGTTCGATGGTCGCATAGTCGGCCCGGCAGATCTTGAGCACGAAGCGGCCTTCCGCCGCCTCGATGCGGTAGTTGCGATCCTGCTGGCTGCCAAGCTCGATGATCGGTCCGCTCAGCCCGTACCAGCCGATCAGGATGTCGGCAGCATCCTGCGCCGTCACGTCCGGTCGCGACAGTTCTGTCCGGCGCAGCAGCGCGTCATCCGGCATGTCTTGCTCCTCAACTTGTTCGGGGCGACTTTAAACCGGCCGGCAGGGACAAAGGAAGACCCCGCCTGGAGCAGGCAAATCCCGTTGCTGGCGCGCGGACGCAAAAAGAATGGCGCATAAGCCAATAGCATCTTGCAAAGTCACGATTTAGAAAGCCTCTGGACTCTCCGAGGCGATCCGGGAAGACTGAGGTCTTGGAAGAGTGTGGGCATGCGATTTTGGGGCTTCCGCCTTCAAAATTCGATGCTAAAGTTATACCAATTGGTAAAAAAATGGACTCCCGGACTGCGGCTTCAATCGAGCCGCCGAACCAGGGCCAACAGGGGATAACAGGGCCGTTATGAGCGATATTGCCATCGAACTGAGGGGCATAGACAAGAGCTTTGGCCTTGTTCACGCCAACAGGAACATCAACCTGACCGTTCGCAAGGGAACGATCCACGGCATTATCGGCGAAAACGGTGCCGGAAAATCGACCCTGATGTCGATCCTTTACGGCTTCTACCAGGCCGACAAAGGCGAGATTGTCGTCGACGGCAAGACAGTGACGATCAAGGACCCGAACGCGGCGATTGCCAGCGGCATCGGCATGGTGCACCAGCATTTCATGCTGGTCGAGAACTTCACCGTGCTCGAAAACGTCATGCTGGGCGCCGAAGACAGCCAGATCCTCAACACCAGCATTGCCAAGGCGCGGGTCGAGCTGAAGCGGCTGGAAAGGGAATATGCGCTCGAGGTCGATCCGGATGCGCTGATCGAAGAACTGCCTGTCGGCCTGCAGCAGCGCGTCGAAATCCTGAAAGCGCTGTACCGCAAGGCCGATATCCTCATTCTTGACGAGCCGACGGGGGTTCTGACGCCCGCCGAAGCCGATCATCTGTTTCGCATTCTCGGGCAGTTGAAGGACCAGGGAAAGACCATCATCCTCATCACCCACAAGCTGCGCGAGATCATGGCGATCACCGACGAGGTCTCCGTCATGCGTCGCGGCGAGATGGTGGCGACGCGGCCGACGGGGGAGACCTCGGTCGAGGAACTGGCCGAACTCATGGTCGGACGTCGGGTGCTGCTGCGCGTCGACAAGGGCGAAGCCAATCCGGGGGCGGTGAAATTCTCGGTCAAGAACCTGACGGTGCGCGACGGGCGCGGCGTGACCATGGTCGACAATGTCTCCTTCGACATCCGCGCCGGCGAAATCGTCGGAATTGCCGGCGTGGCCGGCAATGGCCAGTCGGAACTGCTGGAGACGATCTCGGGCATCCGCAAGGCTGTGTCCGGAAGCGTCGACCTCAACGGCACGCCGATCGACATGACCGGCAATGCCGATCCGCGCGACCTGCGCGACCGGGGTCTCGCCCATGTGCCGGAAGACCGTCACCATGTCGGACTCGTGCTGAAGTTCGAGGAGAGCGAAAATTCGATCCTCGGCTACCACCATGACAAGCGCTATCTGAACGGCGTCTTCCTCAACATGGACGCGATCCGCGCCGATGCCGAGGAAAAGATCAAGAAATACGACATACGACCGCCGAACCCGAGACTGAGAACCGCGAATTTTTCCGGGGGCAACCAGCAGAAGATCGTGCTGGCGCGCGAGATGGAGCGCGGTCCTGATGTACTGATCATCGGCCAGCCGACCCGCGGCGTCGATGTCGGCGCCATCGAATTCATCCACAAGCGCATCATTGAAATGCGCGACCAGGGCAAGGCCGTGCTGCTCGTCTCGGTCGAACTCGACGAAATCCGCGCTTTGTCCGACCGTATTCTTGTGATGTTTGCCGGGCGTATCGTCGGCGAACGCGCGCCGGATGCGACCGAAGGAGAACTCGGCCTGCTGATGGCCGGTGTCGAAGATCGCAAGGAGGCGGCAG
This sequence comes from Pararhizobium antarcticum, assembly GCF_001885585.1. GTDB lineage: Bacteria > Pseudomonadota > Alphaproteobacteria > Rhizobiales > Rhizobiaceae > Pararhizobium > Pararhizobium antarcticum. Next base: position 21,486 of record NZ_LSRP01000100.1, on the reverse strand, counting down.
AATGAGCAATCCCTACGCAAAACTGCCGGGCTGGGCCGAATACGGCCTGATACCGCTGATCAACCTCGTGGTCGCCTTCATGGTTGCCGGCCTTGTCGTCCTGCTGGTGGGTGAAAACCCGCTGGATGCCGCCTATCACATGATCAACGGCGCCTTCGGTCGCGGCGAATATATCGGCTTCACGCTCTACTATGCGACAACCTTCATCTTTACCGGCCTGTCGGTCGCCGTCGCCTTCCATGCCGGCCTGTTCAACATCGGCAGTGAAGGCCAGGCCTATATCGGTGGCATCGGGGTGGCGCTTGCCTGCCTCTGGCTCGACCAGACGATGCCCTGGTACATCGTCTTCCCGATCGCCATGTTCGGCTCCATCCTGTTCGGCGCGCTCTGGGCCTTCCTGCCCGGCTGGCTGCAGGCCAAGCGCGGCAGCCACATCGTCATCACCACGATCATGTTCAACTTCATCGCCTCGAGCCTGATGGTCTATCTGCTGACCCGCGTCTTGAAGCCTCTGGGCTCGATGGCGCCGCAGACCCGGACCTTTGCCGAGGGCGGGCAATTGCCGAAGCTCGACTGGCTGCTGGCGATCTTCGGCCTCGACATCGGCAATGCGCCGTTCAACATTTCCTTTCTTCTGGCGCTGATCGCCGCGTTTGGCGTCTGGGTTCTGATCTGGCGCACCAAGCTCGGCTACGAGATGCGCACCATGGGCCACAGTCCGTCGGCAGCGCGTTATGCCGGCATCAGCGAAACGCGCATCATCATCGTCGTCATGATGATCTCCGGCGGTCTCGCCGGGATGATGGCGCTCAATCCGATCATGGGCGAACAGTTTCGCATGCAGCTGGATTTCGTGCAGGGCGCCGGTTTCGTCGGCATTGCGGTGGCGCTGATGGGCCGCTCGCATCCGGCCGGCATCATCCCGGCGGCGATCCTGTTCGGCATGCTCTACCAGGGGGGCGCGGAAATCGCCTTCGAAATGCCGGCGATCTCGCGCGACATGATCGTCATCATCCAGGGTCTCGTCATCCTGTTTGCCGGCGCGCTTGAAAACATGTTCCGGCCGGCGATCGGCCGGGGATTTGCCAGCTTCGGGCAGCGTTTCCCCGTTGCGGCCCAGAAGGGAGCCTGAACCATGGATTTCTTCCAAACCCTCATGGCACTTCTGGAATCGACGATCCGCGTCTCTGTGCCGCTGATCTTCGCAGCGCTTGCCGGTCTCTTCACCGAGCGGGCCGGCGTGTTCGACATCGGCCTTGAAGGCAAGATGCTGGGCGCCGCCTTCGCAGCCGGTGCGGTTGCTGCCGTGACCGGCTCGGTCGGGGCCGGACTGCTGGCTGCGGTGCTGATCTCCGTGCTTCTGTCGCTCGTGCACGGCTTTGCATCGATCACCCAGCGCGGCAGCCAGATCGTGTCCGGCGTGGCCATCAATTTCATCGTTGCGGGATCGACTGTCATTCTGGGCGAGGCCTGGTTCCGGCAGGGCGGTCGCACGCCGGCGCTTTCCGGCGACGCACGCTTCCAGACGATCACCTTTCCATTTGCCGAGGAACTGCGCGGCGTACCGATCATCGGTCCAATCTATGCCGATCTTCTGTCCGGCCACTTTCTCCTGACCTATCTCGCCTTCGCCATGGTGCCGATCAGCTGGTGGATCCTCTACCGAACCCGGTTCGGTCTGCGTCTGCGTGCGGTCGGCGAAAACCCCGGTGCCGTCGACACCGCCGGGATCTCTGTGATCTGGATGCGCTACAAGGCCGTCATTTGCTGCGGCATTCTGTGCGGCTTTGCCGGCGCCTATCTGTCGTTGGCCATGAATGCCGGCTTCGTCAAGGGCATGACGGCGGGCAAGGGCTATATCGCGCTGGCCGCGCTGATCTTTGCCAAATGGCGGCCACTCAACATCATGCTGGCCTGCCTGCTGTTCGGTTTCCTCGATGCCTTCGCCATCCGGCTGCAGGGCAATCCGCTGCCGCTGATCGGCCAGGTTCCCGTCCAGCTGATGCAAGCCCTGCCCTATATCCTGACTGTCATCCTGCTTGCCGGCTTTATCGGCAAGGCCATTCCGCCCAAGGCGGGTGGCATCCCCTATGTGAAGGAACGCTAGACCATGGCAAACGATCTTTTCGAAGCGGCGCGTGACGCCATGGCGAAAGCGCATGCGCCCTATTCCAAATTTCCGGTCGGGGCGGCCATCCGTGCGGAGGACGGAAAGATCTATACCGGCGCCAATATCGAGAACCTGTCCTTTCCCGAGGGCTGGTGTGCCGAAACCACGGCCATCAGCCACATGGTCATGGCCGGACAGTACAAAATCATGGAAGTTGCGGTCATCGCAGAAAAGCTTGCGCTCTGTCCGCCCTGCGGCGGCTGCCGCCAGCGTCTGGCCGAATTTTCCGGTGCCAGCACGCGGATCTATCTGTGCGACGAAACCGGCGTGAAGAAGACCCTTGCTCTTTCGGATCTCCTGCCACACAGCTTTGAAACGGAAATGCTGGGGTAAAGCAAAAGAATCCGCTATGGAGAGGCGCGCTACGCGGCGCAGCCGTGGCCATTGGTCATGCAACTGACCGCGGCAGAGGGAGAAATCCCCACCGTCATCAATGGAACACCGATCATGACTGAAGCCACCAATCGCCAGATTGCCTCGCTGGCACTCACCCTTCTTGACCTTACCGATCTTTCGGAAACCTGCACCCCTGCCGATATCGACACGCTCTGCGCAGATGCGCGCACGCCTTATGGCCACACGGCAGCCATCTGCATCTGGCCGCGCTTCGTGCGTCAGGCACGCAGCATTCTGGGACCGGCAAGCCCGCTCCGGATCGCCACGGTGGTCAATTTCCCGGCAGGAAATCTGACGCTGGACGCCGTGGTGACGGAAACGCAGGACGCGGTCAGCGATGGGGCAGACGAAATCGATCTTGTCATTCCCTACCGCGCCTTGATGGCTGGCGATGAACAGGCGGTCCGCGAGATGATCGCCGCCGTCCGCGCGGCATGCCCGGCTCCGGTCCTGCTGAAGGCCATTCTGGAAACCGGGGAATTGAAGAGCCGCGATCTCATTCGCAGCGCTTCGCATATCGCCATTCGCGAAGGCGTTGACTTCATCAAGACATCGACCGGCAAAACCCCGGTCAACGCGACGCTCGAAGCCGCAGACATCATGCTGACCTGCATTCGTGAAAGTGGCCGCAAAATCGGCTTCAAACCGGCAGGCGGCGTGGGGACAGTCGCCGAAGCCCGTCTGTATATGAACCTTGCCAATACAATCATGGGCCCGGACTGGGTGATGCCCTCGACCTTCCGTTTCGGCGCCTCGTCCCTGCTCAAGGATATCCTGTCGATGATCGACGGCCGCGAATCGGCGGCCAAATCCGCGACGGCGTATTGAGCAATGATCCCGCAGGAAATCATCCGGCACAAACGAGACGGCCTGCCCCTCGACGAAGCGGCGATCGGCGCCTTCATCACCGGCCTCTCCAACGGCACCATCTCGGAGGGGCAGGTTGCCGCCTTTGCCATGGCCGTCTGGTTTTCCGGTATGAACCGTGACGAAACCGTCGCCCTGACGCTGGCCATGCGCGACAGCGGCGAGGTGCTGGACTGGAGCGATCTGGGGCGGCCGGTGGCCGACAAGCACTCGACCGGCGGCGTCGGCGACAATGTCTCGCTGATGCTGGCACCGATCGCGGCGGCCTGTGGTCTCGCCGTGCCGATGATTTCCGGACGCGGCCTCGGACACACCGGCGGCACGCTCGACAAGCTGGAATCGATCCCCGGCTACACCATCAATCCCTCGGCGGCCCTTTTCCGCCAAACGGTCCGCGACGCCGGCTGCGCCATCATCGGCCAGACGGCAAACCTCGCACCGGCCGACCGGCGCCTCTATGCCATCCGTGACGTAACTGCGACGGTGGATTCGCAGGCGCTGATCACAGCATCGATCCTGTCGAAGAAGCTGGCCGCCGGGCTCCAATCGCTTGTGCTCGACGTCAAGATCGGCAATGGCGCCTTCATGGCCAACATCAAAGAGGCGGAGGGCCTCGCCCGTTCGCTGGTCGATGTCGCCAATGGCGCGGGCGTGCGTACCACAGCGCTGATCACCGACATGAACGAGCCGCTGGCCGATGCCGCCGGCAATGCGCTCGAGATCGAGAGCTGCCTTGCCTTCCTGCGCGGCGAAAAGGCCGGCAGCCGGCTGGAAGCGGTTGTCATGTCCTTTGCCGTGGAAATGCTGATGACGGCCGGCATGGCGTCGAGCCCGACGGAAGGGCAGGATCTGGCGGCCCGCGCCCTGTCGAGCGGCAGTGCCATGGAGCATTTCGGCCGCATGGTCAGCCTGCTCGGCGGGCCGCAGGACTTTACCGAGCGCCCGCAAGCCTATCTGACGAAAGCGCCGGTAATGCTTCCTGTCGAGGCGTCGCAGGATGGATTTTTGAGCCTTGGCGATACGCGTGAAATCGGCATGGCGGTCATCGCGCTGGGCGGTGGGCGCACGCACCCGGACGAGGCGATCGACCATCGTGTCGGTTTTTCGCAGATCAAGCCGGTGGGCAGCCGGCTGACCAAGGGCGAACCGATCGCATTCGTGCACGCAGCAACGCAGGAGCAGGCCGAGGCTGCGCAGATGCGCCTTCTGGAGCTTTACGGGATCGAAGCGGACGAACCGGCGACAGGTCCGGTGATCCTGTCAAAGATTACCTGAACAGGTGAAGGGCGCCGCCCTCGACGCGATAGGATGACAGCTTGTTCATGAAGCTCATGCCGATCAGCGTTCCGGACAGGGCGGCATCCGGCAGCACCAGCGCATCGACGTTGCGCACCCCGATCGTTCCGATTTCCACCCTGTCGAGTGCCACAAAGGCGCCCTTGACGACGCCATTTGCCGTGCTGACAGCGGCGTTGTACTTCAAGCTGTTGACTGCGATGCCGAGCCTGCGGGCAGCCGACATGTTGATGGCGATCATGCTGGCGCCAGTGTCGACCAGACCGGTTTCACGGCGACCGTTGATCGAGAATGTGCCAAAGAAGTGTCCCTTGGGGTCGGCCGGAAGCCGGACACCCTTGCCGCTTGCGTATTTCGCGGTGCTGACGGGCGCTACCCTTGCAGCCGTCTCTGTGTTGCTTTTTGCGGGGCGGTCGAGATAGGTCGTCGCAAGGCCCGGCAGGGTCAGCGCGGCTACCGCAACAAAACCGGCAAATGTGAGCAGGCGGACAAACATGCAAAGCTCTCCCGAAAGGGCAGACAGACGAACCGCTGAAGCTAAGCACGAACCGGACTAACAGGATGCAAAAAGCCGCCGGATTAACCGGCGGCTTCAGAGGTAGTCTGAAAACTGGTTAAGGAACCGGAACTACTTGGTGCCATACATCCGGTCGCCAGCATCGCCGAGACCGGGCACGATGTAACCGCTCTCGTTCAGGTGGCTGTCGATCGAGGCGGTGAAAATCGGCACGTCCGGATGAACGGCGTGGAAATTGCGGATGCCTTCGGGCGCGGCCAGAAGGCAGAGGAACCGCAGATTGCGGGCGCCGCGCTCCTTCAGCTTGTCGATGGCGGCGATTGAGGAGTTGCCGGTCGCGAGCATCGGATCGACGACGATGACCAGGCGCTCAGACAGGCTTTCCGGGGCCTTGAAGTAGTATTCGACCGCTTCCAGGGTTTCATGATCGCGGTAGACGCCGACATGGGAGACACGCGCCGAGGGAACCAGTTCGAGCATGCCTTCGAGCAGGCCGTTGCCAGCGCGCAGGATGGACGCGAAAACCAGCTTCTTGCCTTCAAGCACCGGCGCCTGGATGGTCTGCATCGGCGTTTCGATGGTTTCCATCGTCAGTTCGAGATCGCGGGTCACCTCGTAGCAAAGCAGGGTCGAAATCTCGCGCAGCAGCCGGCGGAAGCCAGCCGTGGAGGTTTCCTTCTTGCGCATGATCGTCAGCTTGTGCTGAACCAGCGGGTGATTGATGACTGTGACGCCGTCCATGGCAAGAGCCTCCTGCGGAAATGGGATGTGATATCCTTTTTTCACGGAAAAGCCGGGGCCTGCAAGGGGCGTGCGCCGCTTTGCGACGTCATCCCCAGCCGGTCTTCTGTCAAAGTGCGGCGAGCAGGCGCGTCCGTGTCGGCTCGTCGACGAAGGCAGCCTCGATGGCCGTTCGGGTCATGCTGTCGATCTCGGCATCCGAGAAGCCCATGACTTGCGATGCGATCTCGTATTCCTGGAGGAGCGACGTGTGGAAGAACGGCGGATCGTCTGAATTCAGCGTCACCCGGCAGCCCGCATCCCGCAAAGCCCGCAGCGGGTGCGCTGCAAAATCCGGAAACACCTGAAGCGCGACATTGGAGCCCGGGCAGGTTTCCAGCACGACGCCTTCATCGGCTATGCGCTTGACCAGATCGACATCCTCTATGGCGCGCACGCCGTGGCTGATGCGGGACGGGCGGACATGATCGAGCGCATCGCGGACGCTGAAGGCGCCTGACAATTCGCCGGCATGGATGGTGAGGCCGAGGCCGGCATCGCGGGCAATATCGAAGGACCGCGTGAAGTCGGCAACACGGTGCATGCGTTCCTCGCCCGCAAGGTTGAAGCCCGTCACCAGCGGGTGCGCACGTTTTGCCGCATAAAGCGCAGTGCGCTCGGCGGCTTCCGGGCCCATGTGGCGGATGATGGTGATCAGCATGCGGCCTTCGATGCCGGTCTTTGCCCGGGCCGCCTCGATGCCGGCAGCAAGGCCGCGAAGATAGGCATCTGCGCCCAGCCCGATCGTATTGCCGTGGTCGGGAGAGACGATGATTTCGCTGTAGATCGTGCCGGCCGCCGCAAGTTCGGTGAGATAGGCCTCGGCCAGCAGCGCATAATCCTCTTCGGTGCGAAACAGGGATGCCACGGCATCATAGCATTTAACGAAACTGGTGAAATCCGTCCAGACATAGGCGCCATCCCGGATGATTTCGCTGACATCGAGACCGTATTTCCCGGCCTGCGCCAGCGCCAGTTCCGGCGGCGTCGCGCCTTCGATATGGCAGTGCAGTTCCGCTTTTTTCAGATGTCGCGTCACAGAAAACTTCTCCCATGCAGACCGGGTTCCAGCCCAAGATGTTTGGCAATGGTTTCGCCGATGGCAGCGAAACCCGGCAGGATGCCGATGGAGCGGGTGCGGATGTCCGGCCCGAAGACCAGCACGGGGATGCGCTCGCGGGTATGGTCGGTGCCACGCCAGGTCGGATCGCAGCCATGATCTGCCGTCAGGATAACGATATCGCCGGATTTGAGCTTGCGATCGAGATCCGGCAGGCGTCGATCAAAGGCCTCGAGTGCCGCCGCATAGCCTGCGACATCGCGGCGATGGCCGTAGAGCATGTCGAAATCGACGAAATTGGTGAAGACAAGATCGCCATCCGCGGCTTCGTCCATCACGGCAAGGCTGGCATCGAACAGTGCCTCGTTGCCATTGGCCTTGATGACCTTGCCGATCCCCTGATGCGCGAAGATATCGCCGATCTTGCCGATGGCATGCACGGTCCGGTTTGCCTTCGTCAGGCGATCAAGCAGTGTCGGCTCCGGCGGGAGCACGGAATAGTCGCGGCGATTGCCGGTGCGCACGAAGGTCTGCGGGGTCTGGCCGATGAACGGACGCGCGATCACCCGGCCGATATTGTAGTCGTCGAGCAGGCGCCGCACCACCTGGCAGAGTTCCAGCAGCCTTTCGAGACCGAAGGTGTGTTCATGGGCCGCGATCTGGAAGACGGAGTCCGAAGAGGTGTAGCAGATCGGCTTGCCGCTCCACAGATGCTCTTCGCCGTGCCGGGCGATGATGTCGGTGCCCGACGCGTGGCAGTTTCCGAGGATCCCGGGCACGTTGCCTTCGCGGCATATGGCTTCGACCAATTCCTGCGGAAAAGCATCGCCCGCGGAAGGGAAGTAACCCCAATCGAACATGACAGGCGTTCCCGCGATTTCCCAGTGACCGGAGGGTGTATCCTTGCCGCGCGAGATTTCGCTGGCCGCGCCATAGAGACCGAACACCCGTTCGGGCAGCGCCATGCCGTCCGGCAGGCGACCGGTAGCGAGCCGCGCCGCGTGCAGCAGGCCAAGCGCCGACATGTTGGGAAGGCTCAAGGGGCCTTCGCGCAGGCCCCTTCGATCGGCAGCACCAGAAGCGCAGAATTCGGCAATATGGCCCAGCGTATCGGCGCCGTCATCACCAAAATCCAGCGCATCCGGTGCGCCGCCAATACCGAAGGAATCGAGAACGAAGAGAAATGCACGTGCCATGGTTCACCCGGAAAGCCGATATCGGTATCGTCATCGGCCGTGTTTCGGCTCGCGCGGAATCTGGCTGATCAATAGCGTGGCGGCTTGCGCATTGCAAACATCGAGAAAAAGACCGGGCGTTCGCTCAGGCGCCGCAATCGAGGCAGGTAATCTCCTCACCGATACGCTGGCGATAATAATAGGTTTTTTCAAGATTGATGGTCTGTGCCGTCGAGGACAGATTGGGGGCGAACAACAGCAACTCGTGAGGCACCAGCATTTCCGTGCGAACCACGAATGAATTCAGCGTCGAAAGTTCCTGGGGGATGGCAACGATCGAGGCGACGTCATAGGGTATGGTGCCCTTCTCATCCCTCGACCACATAACAACACCAACACCATCGGCCGTCACCTTGATACCGGTGATCTTCATGGAATAATTGCCCCCATAGGGCGCCATCACGCTGGCTGCAACATCGTTCATGCCGTCGAGGAACACCTTGTTGACCTCCGTCTGCTGCGTGACGATGTCGGCCACGGTGCTGGAAGCGCGGGCCACCTTGCGCGCGACATTGAAGCCAAGCGACAATTCGAACGCGCCGATATAGGTCATGATCAGAAGCGGCGCGATGATCGCAAACTCGACCGCGCCCGTGCCCCTGCGGTCACGGAAAAAAGCCCCGAGCATCGTCGATGCGGCCGAAATTCGGGTCAGTCTGTGACGCATGGCGATCATCATCGTCTCAAATCCTTGCAAACTCAGTAATTTTCACTCTTGAAGGCGGCGGTGGCGACCATGAGGTAATCGTTCGGCATGCTGCTGCCTGCCGGACGCAGGTTGGTGACATAGGGTCGAACCAGATCGGTCGTCACCGACCAGCGGTAATAGGCACGAACAATGTTGATGGTCGTCGGCCCGCCCGGTGCGTACTTGAAGCCTGACGTGTCGAGATCACCGCTCGGCAAATTGCCCACGCGCGGCACGGAAGCCGGGATATCGGAAAAGTTTGCGAAACTGCGCACGTCGATGAAGAGCTTGCTTGCAGTGTTCACCTCATCGCCACTGCAGGTCATGATGATCGAGATCTCATCACAGAACATCTGGCGGAATTCGGCTTCAGACTTGTCCGACGGCCTGCCCTGGCCAAACGTGATCTCCCCTGTCCGGATCTTGCGGGCCATTGTGTCTGTCGCACTGGTCAGGAGCTGTTCGCCGGTGAACGCGGCAAATGTTTCGAGCGATGCAAAGACGATGACAAAGAAAGGCAAAGCGAGAAGCGAGAATTCGATCGCCGAGGCGCCGCTTCGTTCCTTGAAAAACCGGCGAAACAGGCCTTTGCCGCGGCGCGTCGAATTCGACGTCAAAGCGCTTGCCGGTCTTTCTTCTTTTCGCTTGTCGATCATCTCGTAATTCCACCCGTCATCACATGATGATGAAGTCTAGGGAATGACTGTTGATATTTCGTATGCAAGCACGGTTGGTATTTTAGAAGACTGACTCATCGATTGCTAAGGATCGGGAGGGCTTGATCACGGCGCGGCGGCGGCAGCCTTTGTGTGAACTTCACAGTTTGGCGTGCAGGACAGAACGGACCGGTTGGTTTGGCGGAAGACACGCACCGTATTTCCCTCATCGATGGAAACGAGCAAACGTTCATCGACGATTGCATTGCCGTCCGCATCAAGAATGACCAGATTGGTCGTTCCGAAACTGCGCCCGGTCAAAACAATGGTCCGCGCATCCGCGACTGTTGCGTCGGCAACCGCAGAGTTTCCGATGATCACCTTGCTGACGGGACGGTCGAGTTTCAGCACGCGGGCGTGGTCCATATAGACGCGCATCATTTCCTCGGCCGCGCTGGCCGCCACCGGAACGAGCTGTGACAGGCCTGCCATGGCAAGCGCCAGCAAACGAAGGCCTGTGGCTGTGGTGTGCGGAATCATGACGTTTTTCCCTGAAGACACTGAGTTCGTCCAGCATCCACTGGTTTGGTGAATGAAGCATTAATGCCAGGGCTTGATGAGAAGAGCCCCGGACTGTGACCGGTGGCAACGCGTGTCTTCACAGGCGAACACAGGCTGGTGCGGCCCCGGCGTTTATTAGCAATCCGTTCACCACAGAAAAGGGAGTGTGACATTAACCTCCTGGTAACCGGGTTCCTTAAGCGGATTGAAATTCGCCCTGTGTAGGTTTGCCGTCATCCGATCAACGGAAACAGTTGGCGGAAGTGCTGAACAACAATCGAATTAGGAGAATTCGCATGACCAAGATTTTCGCTCGTTTCCTCAAGGACGAATCCGGCGCGACTGCAATCGAATACGGCCTGATCGCCGCCCTTATCTCGGTTGCCCTGATCACTGGCGCGACGAGCCTCGGTGGCGCGCTGAACACGCAGTTCACCAACCTGGGCACCAAGCTGACGCTGAAATAGTCGCTCGCGGCACTTGCCTCGCGCTGATCGAAGGCTGCTCCTGGCAACAGGGCAGCTTTCGTCGTTCTGAGAGACCTGCGTCCGTTCCCGTTTGGGAACAGGATGTGCGAGCCCCTACTGGGTGTTCGGTAAGAAGTCGCAGTGAAATTGACGCATCCGATCAACGGAGACCGTTGGCGGACGTGCTGAACAACAACCGAAATAGGAGAGTTCGTATGCCCAAGATTTTCGCTCGTTTCCTCAAGGACGATTCCGGCGCGACTGCAATCGAATACGGCCTGATCGCCGCCCTCATCTCCGTTGCCCTGATCACCGGAGCGACGACGCTCGGCGGCGCGCTGAACACGCAATTCACCAATCTGGGTGGCCAGTTGACGCTGAAATAATCGCTCGCGGAATATGCTCCGCGCTGATCAAAGGCTGCTCCTGGCAACAGGGCAGCCGTTGTCATTGTGAATGACCTACGTCCGTTCGTGTTTAGGAATAGAGTGCGCGAGCTCCTGTTGGGTGTTCGGTAACGAAGTCGCAGTAGGATTGCCGTGCCGACTGCAAACCGATGGAGACACTCTTGGCCGACGCCGCAATTTTTGTGATACTTCCGCTCTGCCTGGCGATCTCGGCTTTTTCCGATCTCTTCACGATGACGATACCCAATCGCGCGTCCGCCATCATTCTGGGTACGTTCATCCTGGTCGCGCCTTTGGCAGGACTGAGCTTGACCATGATCGGATTGCATCTGGTCGCAGGTTTGATCGTTTTTGCCGTTTGCTTCACGCTGTTTGCGTTCAATGTCATGGGTGGCGGCGATGCAAAACTTCTAACGGCAAGTTCGGTATGGTTCGGCTTGAACAGTTCGCTCCCGGAGTTCCTCATTTACGTCTCCTTTTTCGGCGGTGTCCTTACGCTGCTTATTCTGGCAATGCGCAGTCAGGAAAATACCATTCTTGCGTCAGGCTTCCCGGTGCCGCAAGCGCTGTTCACAGCGAAGAAGATTCCGTATGGCATCGCCATCGGTATTGGCGGATTTCTAGCCTATCCTTCCTCGCCATTGATGTTGCACGCGCTCACGCGGGTTCATTGATTTCTTTGCGTTCGCTGATGCGCGCGAAGACTATATAAAGCGCTTTAAATGCTGGTTCTCAGAGCAAAGCATTTGTTAACCACAATCGTAAGCGCGTTGTTAACCATAATTACACCAATTCCTGATCATTCTGCACCGAGACGAATCTCGGGACGCAGGAAGAATCATGAAACCGGTACGCGTTATCATTCTGGCAGTGGCTGTCGTGTCCGCGGGGTTGGCCGGATTCCTGGCGCTGAACCTGACCAGCGGCCGTCAGGTCATCCAGATGTCGGAGCCCGTCGTTGAACAGGCGCCGTCCGTCAATGTGCTGGTTGCATCCCAGAGCCTGCCTGTCGGATCGAGGCTGAGCGCTGATTCGATCCGCTGGATGGCATGGCCGAAGGATGGCGTGGTCGAAGGACTGATAACCGAAGAGCTTCGTCCGAATGCTGTGACCGAACTCGCCGGCGTTGTCGTCCGCCTTCCGATCTTCAATGGCGAGCCTGTCCGTCAGGAGAAAATCGCCGATTCCTCAAGCCAGATCCTGTCCTCGCTCCTGCCGGCCGGAAAACGCGCCGTGGCAACCGAAATCACGGTTGCAACCGGCGCCGGCGGCTTCATCCTGCCCAATGACCGCGTCGACGTGATCATGGTCCGCAAGTCGGAAGGCGAATCTTTCCTGACGGAGACAGTGCTCAGCAATGTCCGCGTCCTCGCCATCGACCAGCAGATCGAAGAAAAGGCAGAAGGCGGCAAGTCGGTTCTCGGCACCACAGCGACGCTGGAACTGACGCCGGACCAGGCCAAGGTGATCACTGTTGCACAGCAGATGGCCGAGCGCCTTTCGCTGGCACTGCGCAGCGTTGCCGATGCGCAGGAACCGGACACGACGGCTGCGGACTATCTGCTCAGCGGCGACGGCATACCGACCATTCAGGTCATCAAATCGGGCTCGATCGTCAAGAATGACGGCGGTTCGATGAACGCAACCCAGCAACAGTGAATGAGCGGGAGCTGAACGTGAACCGGATCGGAAACAAACTTCGGGCTTCTGTCGCTGGCGGATTGTCTTTCTGCCTTGCATTCGCAGGCTTGCCCGCGCAGATGGCACCGAGCTTCGCCACGATTGCCGTGGCCGAGGCAGCCTCGTCATCGATCGTGCGGATCACCCAGGGCGGTGCTGGGGTCAAGAAGACCGTCAAGCTTGGCCTCAACAAGGCTGTTGTCGTTGACCTGCCATCGGATGCCCATGACATTCTTGTCGCCGATCCGGAACTTGCCGACGCCGTGACACGCACGTCGCGCCGCATCTACCTGTTCGGCAAGACGGTCGGCCAGACGAACATCTTCATCTTTGGCCCGAACGGCGAGGAAATCGTCAGCATCGATCTGGAAATCGAGCGGGACATCTCCGGCCTGGAGACCAATCTGCGCCGGTTCCTGCCCGATTCCGACATCAAGGTCGAGATCATCTCCGACAACATCGTGCTGACCGGTTCCGTGCGGACGCCGCAGGACGCGTCGCAGGCCGCCAATCTTGCTGAAATCTTTCTCAAGGGCGGTGAGGCGACAACCCGCAACATCACCGCACAAGGCACGAACGGCGACGCGGATATTTTTGCCGAACGGCGCCAGGTCTCCAAGATCGTCAATCTCCTGAAGATCGACGGCGAAGATCAGGTCACGCTGAAGGTCACGGTCGCCGAAGTCAGCCGCCAGGTTCTCAAGCAGCTCGGCTTCAGCGGCTCGCTTCAGGGGTCCGGCAGCAGCAGCATCGGCTTCCGCAATCCGACCAATCTGGGCAATGCGATCGGCATTGGCGCCACGGCCCTTGCCAGTGGCTCGATCGGCAGCGTCAATATCGACAGCTACATCAATGCCATGGAACAGGCTGGCGTGATGCGTACGCTCGCCGAGCCAAGCCTGACTGCAATTTCCGGCGAGCAGGCGAAGTTCTTCGTCGGCGGCGACTTCCGCATCCCGAGCACCCAGGAAGTCGGCGAGGACGAGGATGGCAACAAGGAGGTCACGCGCGAGATCGAAACCGTCGAATACGGCATCGAGCTCAACTTCAAGCCCGTGGTTCTCGGTCCCGGCCGCATCAGCCTGCAGATCGAGACAAATGTCTCCGAGCCGACATGGGAAGGCTCCGCCGTCACCGGCAATGGCGACCGATCGATCCCGGGCGCGACCTACATGTCGATCCGCAAACGCGAGGCAACAACCAGCGTCGAACTTCCGTCCGGTGGTTCGATCGTGATTGCCGGCCTCGTTCAGGACAATATCCGACAGGCGATGTCCGGCCTTCCGGGACTTTCGAAAATCCCGATCTTCGGCACGCTGTTCCGCTCCAAGGACTTCATCCGCAATGAAACCGAACTGGTGATCATCGCCACGCCGTATCTTGTGCGTCCGGTGGCGCGCGGCGCGCTCTCGCGGCCAGACGACAATTTCAACGCCTCCAACGATGTCGCCAGCTACTTCCTCGGTGAGGTCAACCGAATCTACGGCCGCCGCGAAGGACAAGCTCCAACGGGGCAATATCACGGCAATGTCGGCTTCATCTACAAATAGGCGGAACACGGACATGAACGAACGCATCTTCCAGAGCCGCAGATCCGAAAGGCAAGCCACCATGCCGACCCCCTCCCGCGCCGACACGAAACGGGCCGACACGACCCGACTTGCGCGCAAGTTTGCGCTCGCCGTGGCGCTCACCGTATCGACCGTGGCGCTGACGGCCTGTGGCGCCAACCAGGATCGCCTATCGACCGGCGCCCTGCCCGACGACTACCGCACCCGGCATCCGATCATAATTGCCGAAGCCGAACACACGATCGACATTCCGATCGCCAGCGGCGATGTGCGCCTGCCGCAGGGCATGCGCGACGTGATCCGCGGCTTCGCATCCGATTATGCACGCTCGTCTTCCGGTGCCGTCCAGATGCTGCTGCCGAGCGGATCCTCAAATGCGCATGCGGCCCAGGCCGTGCGCCGTGAAATCCGTGGCCTCTTCGTTACCGCCGGCGTTCCGGCCACCCGTCTGTTCGAAACCAGCTATCAGGCGGGATCGCAGGGCGATGCGGCACCGATCCGGCTCAGCTACCACGCCATCACGGCAAAGACGGAGCCCTGCGGCAACTGGCCGACGGATCTGGTCAACAACACATCTGAGAACCGCAACTACGAGAATTTTGGCTGCGCCAGCCAATCGAACCTTGCTGCACAGATCGCCAACCCCGCAGACCTGATCGCGCCCCGCAACATGTCGCCGATCGATGCGGCCCGTCGCGGACAGGTGATCAAGGACTACCGCAACCTCGACGGCGAGTGATTTCGACGCACCGTTACCCCCCAGGGACAAGCCCATGAGCACGATCGACTATAAAATCGAGACCGGAACCAGGGATACCGACGCGTCGCTCGATGCCATGCGGCCTGCCGAGGTCGAGCATCTTCGGCCGCTACCGCGCATCTCGGTTCATGCCTTCTGCGAAACCGAGGGCATGCAGCGGGTGATGGAGCGCTGCGGCCAGGACCGGCGCATGGCCAAGGTCAGCCTGCGGATCAACAGCGGCAGCATCGCGGCGGCGGCGAACATGTTTTCGACGGTTTCGACGCCAAACCTGATCATCCTGGAAACGGCGACGGAACCCCGTCTGCTGCTGGAGGAACTGGCCCCGCTGGCGTCCGTCTGCGATCCCAGCACAAAAGTCATCCTGATCGGTCGCTACAACGATATCCCGCTCTACCGCGAACTGATCCGCAACGGCATTTCGGAATATATCGTCGCGCCGGTCGGCATGCCCGACGTGATGGGCGCGATCGCCGCGATCTTCGTCGATCCGGAAGCCGAGCCGCTCGGCCGCAACATCGCTTTCATCGGCGCCAAGGGCGGCTGCGGCTCCTCGACGCTGGCGCACAATTGCGCCTGGGGCATCTCCAATCTGTTTTCGACGGAAGTCGTTCTGGCTGATCTCGACCTTCCCTTCGGAACAGCCAACATCAATTTCGACCAGGATCCGCCGCAGGGCATATCCGAGGCCGTGTTTGCGCCTGAACGTCTGGACGAGGTCTTCCTTGACCGTCTTTTGACGAAGTGCTCGGAGCACTTATCGCTGCTGGCAGCGCCGTCGATGCTCGACCGTGCCTATGATTTCGAAGCCGGCGCCTTTCAGCCGATCCTCGAGATCCTGCAGCGCAATGCGCCCGTTACGGTCCTTGATGTTCCCCATCTGTGGTCCGACTGGACCCGCTCTGTCCTGGCCGATGTCGACGAGGTGGTGATCACCGCCGTGCCGGATCTCGCCAACCTGCGCAATGCCAAGAACCTGTTCGACGTATTGAAGAAAATCCGCCCGAACGACAAGACACCGCATCTCGTGCTGAACCAGGTCGGCATGCCGAAGCGCCCCGAAATCGCCCCCAACGACTTCTGCGATTCGCTGGAGGTCACACCTGTGGCGATCATCCCTTTCGATGCAGTGCTGTTCGGCAATGCCGCCAATAGCGGTCGTATGATCGCGGAAATCGACAAGAAAGCCCCCGTCGCCGAAATCTTCTCGCAACTCGCCCATCTGGTGACGGGCCGGGCAACGACGAAGAAGGCCAAGAAGGGCGGGCTCGGCAAGATGCTCGGCATGCTCGCACGCAAGTAAACGCCTCTAGAACGAAAACCGGATTGAAAGCATGTTTGGGAAACGCGGAAACGAAGGCTTCGGCAAGAGCGGCACGGTCACCCCGACCGCGCCGTCGCCCATGCCGGCTGCAAGCGCCGTGATCGAGAGGCCGGCGGCAACGGCACCCGTTCTGGCCGATCCGGTACGGGAGGCTTCCGCAACTCCGGCGAGGCCACAGCCGTCACCACCCCCGGCGCGCAAGAAGACTGCGCGAACCGAAGATTATTACGACACGAAAAGCCAAGTTTTCTCGGCACTGATCGACACGATCGACCTATCACAGCTGGCAAAGCTCGATACTGAAAACGCGCGCGAAGAAATTCGCGACATTGTCAACGACATCATCACGATCAAGAATTTCGCGATGTCGATTTCCGAGCAGGAAGAACTGCTCGATGACATCTGCAACGATGTTCTGGGCTATG
Source organism: Pararhizobium antarcticum (assembly GCF_001885585.1). Taxonomy (GTDB): domain Bacteria; phylum Pseudomonadota; class Alphaproteobacteria; order Rhizobiales; family Rhizobiaceae; genus Pararhizobium; species Pararhizobium antarcticum. The sequence continues at coordinate 4,626 of NZ_LSRP01000100.1, read as the reverse complement.
GCCCGCTAGAACCGCTGCTTGCGCGAGACGACATCGCCGACATCATGGTCAATGGTGCCGGGCAGACCTTTATCGAAGTCGGCGGCAAGACAATTGAATCGGAAGTGCGCTTCCGCGACAATGCGCAATTGCTGTCAATCTGCCAGCGCATCGTTTCCCAGGTGGGCCGCCGCGTCGACGAATCAAGCCCGATCTGCGACGCCCGCCTGCCCGACGGTTCGCGTGTCAACGTCATTGCACCACCGCTGGCCATCGACGGCACGGCGCTGACCATCCGCAAATTCAAGAAGGACAAGCTGAAGCTCGACCAGTTGGTCAAGTTCGGCGCGATCACGCCCGAAGGCGCTGTTCTCCTGCAGATCATCGGTCGCGTCCGCTGCAACATCGTCATTTCCGGCGGTACCGGCTCGGGAAAGACCACGCTGCTCAACTGCCTGACCGGCTATATCGACCTCGAGGAACGCGTCATCACCTGCGAGGACACGGCCGAACTGCAACTGCAGCAGCCGCATGTCGTGCGCCTCGAAACCCGCCCGCCGAACATCGAAGGCGAAGGCGAGATCACCATGCGCGATCTCATCAAGAACTGCCTGCGTATGCGGCCCGAACGCATCATCGTCGGCGAAGTCCGCGGACCCGAAGTCTTCGACCTTCTGCAGGCCATGAACACCGGCCACGACGGCTCGATGGGCACGATCCACGCCAACACGCCGCGCGAATGCCTGAGCCGCATGGAATCGATGATCGCCATGGGTGGCTTCACGCTGCCGGCCAAGACGGTGCGCGAAATCATTGCCGGATCGATCGACGTCATCATCCAGGCCGCGCGCCTGCGCGATGGATCGCGCCGCATCACCCACATCACCGAGGTGATCGGCATGGAAGGCGACGTGATCATCACGCAGGACCTGATGCGTTTCGAAATGGACGGCGAAGACGCCAACGGCAAGATCATCGGCCGCCACAAATCGACCGGGATCGGCCGCCCGCACTTCTGGGATCGCGCCCGCTATTTCAACGAGGACAAGCGGCTTGCCGCCACACTCGATGCCATGGAAAAGGACTGAGCGATCCCATGTTCGGAATAGACATCACCATTCTGGCTATCGTCGGTCTCGTCGCACTCGCAACGGCCGGGCTCGCCTATGGGGTCCTGTTCGCGCGCATTGAAACCGAAAAGAAGTCCGAAAGTCGGGTTCGCAAGGTCAAGTCCGCCGAGACAGACCGCGTGAAGATGAAGCAGTCGCGCGACCGCCTGAGCGAGATGTCGAAGCGACGCAAGTCGGTCCAGGATTCGCTCAAGGACCTGGAAAAGAAACAGCTGGAAAAAACCTCCCGTAAAACGCCTGCCATGAAGGTTCGGCTGGTGCAGGCCGGTCTTTCCGTTTCGGTAGCGAAGTTCTACATGATCAGCTTCGCGTTGGGCTTCGTGATCGCCTTTTTGGTCTTCATCGGCACGGGAAATCCGTTGGTCGCCGCAGGTGTTCTCATTGCCGGCGCCGCCGGTCTGCCCCGCTGGCTGATCAATTTCCTGGTCAAGCGGCGCGGCAAGAAATTCCTCGAGGAATTTCCCAACGCGCTCGATGTCATGGTGCGTTCAATCAAGTCTGGCCTGCCGCTCAACGACGCCATCCGGCTGATCGCCAATGATGGTCAGGAACCGGTCAAGGCGGAGTTCAAACGGGTGATCGAGGCCCAGCAGCTCGGGCTCAACATCCCCGAAGCCTGCGCCCGCATGATCAACGTCGTCCCCTTGCCCGAGGTAAACTTCTTCGCCATCGTCATTGCCATCCAGGCACAGGCCGGCGGCAATCTTTCGGAAGCCATCGGCAATCTGTCCAAGGTACTGCGCGAGCGCCGCAAGATGAAATCGAAGGTCCAGGCCTTGTCGATGGAAGCAAAGGCATCGGCCTGCATCATCGGCGCTCTGCCCTTCATCGTTGCCTTCCTCGTCTACATGACGTCGCCCGAATATATGATGATCCTGTTCACCGATCCCCGCGGTCACATGATCATGGGTGCTTCTGGAGTCTGGATGGGCATCGGGATCTGGGTGATGCGCAACATGATCAACTTCGACATTTGAAAGCGGTTCCGTCATGAGCGAAGGTCTTATCAGCACCCTGACCGATCCAAACGTCATCCTGGCGTTCCTCGTGTCGATCGCCGTTCTCGGCACATTCTATACGCTGGCGGCACCCATGTTCGAGAAGGGCAATCTCGACAAACGGATGAAATCGGTTGCCACGGAGCGTGAACTGATCCGGGCCCGCGAGCGCGCCCGGCTGAATACGGAAACCATGAGCAGCAAGGCTTCGTTGCGCGCACAAAACAATACCTCGGTCCGCCAGGTCGTCGACCGGCTCAACCTGAAACAGGCCCTGATGGATGAAAAGACGGTCAACCGTCTCAAATCAGCAGGCTACAGATCGCAGAATGCGCTGAACACCTTCCTGTTTGCGCGGTTCTGCCTGCCATTCATTTTCCTTGCGATCGGCGCCTTCTATATTTTCGGTCTCGACTATCTCGGCGACAAGCCGCTGCCGATCCGTATCCTGGCAACCATCACCTCCGCCTATCTCGGTTTTTACGCTCCGAACATCTTCATTTCCAATGCCGTTTCGAAACGCCAGCACTCGATCACGCGGGCATGGCCGGACGCACTCGACCTCTTGCTGATCTGCGTCGAGTCCGGCATTTCGATGGAAATCGCCATGAAGCGCGTGGCCGACGAAATCGCCGCTCAGTCGACAGCGCTGGCGGAAGAACTCGTGCTGACCACGGCAGAACTCTCCTTCCTGCCGGACCGTCGCGTCGCATTGGAAAATCTCGGCATCCGGACCGGGCTCGATTCAGTCAAGGCTGTCATGCAGGCGCTGATCCAGGCGGACCGCTACGGTACGCCCATCGCACAGGCGCTGCGCGTGCTCGCCCAGGAAAGCCGGGACCAGCGCATGAACGAAGCAGAAAAGAAGGCAGCCGCCTTGCCGCCGAAACTCACCGTGCCGATGATCCTGTTTTTCCTGCCGGTGCTGATCGCCGTCATTCTCGGCCCCGCCGGCATCCAGGTATCCGACAAGTTCTAATCCGGCGTCTCACCATGAAGGGAAATGGTGGCGCTGACGGGGCTTCGTGCTATGGCAGACATCCCGCAACCATCGCCGCTCCTGAACCTGCGACATTGTCGGTGTCGCGCCAGACGGCAATGCCGATAGCCCATCATGGAAACGATCATGACCAGTGAACAGACCCGCCTCACCCAGCTCGAGGAAACGGTTGCGCATCAGGCCAAGACGATCGAGGAGCTTTCCGACCAGTTGACCGAGCAGTGGACGGTGGTCGAACAGGTGCGGTCCAAGCTCGATCGCCTGACCGAGCGTTTTCTGACCCTTGAAGAGCAGAGCATCGAGGCGCCATCGAACGGACGCCCGCCGCATTACTGAAGCGGCGGAGCGCGAGTTCGCTTCGGGCAACAGCCGGCAAACCAAACGAAAATCGCCGGCCTCTGGAAGAGACCGGCGCCTGTATCAGCCGATATGATCGGCGATTGTCTTAGTAGGGGCAGGCTTCATCGGACATATAGTCGTGAACCTGAATGGTCCCGGCGATGATGTCGGCCTTGGCCTTGTCGACGGCAGCCGCCATTTCCGGTGTGATCAGCGCCTTGTTGTTGTCGTCGAGCGCATAGCCGACGCCATCTTCCTTGAGGCCGAGATTGGAAATGCCGAACGCATAGGTGTCATCCTTTGCGGACTTGAACGCGTCATAGACGGCAACATCGACGCGCTTCAGCATCGAGGTCAGAACCTTGCCCGGCTGCATCGCATTCTGGTTCGAATCCACGCCGATACCGAGCTTTCCGGCATCAGCTGCAGCCTGGAGAACACCGACGCCGGTGCCGCCAGCGGCGTGATAGACGACATCAGAACCCTGATCGATCTGCGACTTGGCGATTTCACCGCCCTTGACCGGATCATTCCATGCGTCAGGCGTCGTTCCGGTGAAGGCCTCGAGCACCTTGACATCAGCACCGGTCGACTTGGCGCCGCCGATATAACCACAGGAGAACTTGTGGATCAGCGGAATATCCATGCCGCCGACAAAGCTGACGGTCTTGGTCTTGGACGCCATGCCGGCGAGCAGACCGACGAGATAGGAGCCTTCCTGTTCCTTGAACACGACGGACTTCACGTTCGGCAGATCAACGACCATGTCGATAATTGCAAACTTGGTGTCCTTGTATTCCGGAGCGACCTTTTCAAGCGCCGCGGCCCAGGAGAAGCCGGCCATGACGATCGGATTGTTGCCGTCGCCGGCGAAGCGGCGGAGCGCCTGCTCGCGCTGCGCGTCGTTGGCGATTTCGAATTCACGATACTCAATGCCGCTTTCAGTCTTGAATTTCTCGGCGCCGTTGAAGGCTGCCTCATTGAAGGATTTGTCAAACTTGCCGCCCAGATCGTAGATGATCGCAGGCTTGATATCGGCAGCCAGCGCCGTGGCCGACATCATCGAAAAGGCAAGGAGACCGAGGAGGGTTTTTTTCATTGTGCAGCCCTGTTGTTGCTATTGATCTTGTTGGGTCCTCCCGCAAGCTCCTCTTCCGGGAGCGTGTCTGCGGTACCACCA
>NZ_LSRP01000099.1 GCF_001885585.1 Pararhizobium antarcticum | reverse complement strand
GCTCCGAAGTGCTGTATTATTTGGATTCCATCGATCAAATAGGGGAAATCGCAGAAAAAATAAGAAATGCGTTGGTTCCAGGCGGCAAAATCGTCATGGCAAATCATTTCCTGTTGCGGGACGACAAGAGTTCAACTGGTTTTGACTGGGATCAGGCATATGGGGCGAAGGTCGTTTACGACCACTTCAGCAAGGCTCCGGGTCTAAGAGTGGTGAAATCACTCGTTACATCGCTGTATCGGATCGACGTCTTTGAGCGAGTGGAAGCCGATGCGCCCGTTGTCGCGGCAGAGGTGCGGCACGCCGGAATAGACTGCGAACTCCACCATTCCCTTTCGCGCTACATCGTCTGGAATGGAGCCGTGGCGCGCAGACGCGAAGTTGAGAACGAATTGACCTGGGAGCTGCCGGTCCTAACCTATCACCGGGTGGCCGAAGATTGCGATCCAAGCCTGCGACAATGGTGTGTGCGCCCGGACGCATTCGAAAAACAGATGCGCCTTTTACGATCGCACGGGTTTCATGCAGTGACCTCCGCAACACTCGCAGAAGCTCGCCGGAAAAGCCGGCCTTTGCCCGGACGTCCGATCTTGATTACCTTTGATGATGGTTATCTCGATACGGCGACAACCGCCTGGCCAATTCTACAGAGCAGCGATTTCTTTCCGGAAATCTTCATTGTGACCGACCTGGTGGGGACAGATGCGAGTTGGGATGCCGCATTGGCGAAACCCGCAGCCCTTATGGACTGGGATATGATCCGGAAGCTTCACTGCGAGGGCGCTAGTTTCGGAAGTCACCTTGCAACTCACACGCCTGCAACTTTCTTGACAAGTAAAGATCTGCTGGACGAAGCCCTTCGTTCCAGGCTCGCCCTTGTCCAGAATTTGAGAACGAGGGTGCATTCCATCGCTGCGCCGTATGGTTTGATCGACGAACGTTTTGTGCAGGTGTGCCGGCTCGCGGGCTACGACATAGGATTCTCGTGCAACAATCAATTTGCAGATACACGATCATTTGGGTTCAATATGCCTCGCATCGAGGTAAACGGTCATTGGGATATCGGACAATTTGCATGCTCGCTGAAACGGTCTGATGGCCGCACGCGTTAGCAGGCCGCTCCAAAACGGCTTGAAGGACTGCGTTTTTGGTTGCGGTGCTGCATGCGGCTGATCGGCTCTGGTGACCTTGTCGCTATGGTCGTCAGTGCGTGGTTTGGCGGATCCTTTGCTTGCCGTCACATCGGGGAGGGGCGAATTCCTGTCCATCTCTATACTATACAGAAACCACAAGCGGCACATTCAATCAGATGAGGACGTATGACATGGCAGATCCTGTTGAGGATGCGACAGAGCTGAAGGCAGTTCTCAACGATGTTGTGGGTCAAGTGAGAAGACGTGGGCCTGGAATTTACGACGAGGCTGTCGCGGAGGCTCAGGAGAAGGATAAGCCAACCCCGCGCAAGGCGGACTTCGAAAAGTTCGGCATCGCAGTTTTTACCAGGACCGGCCAGCTCGCCGCCGCCGGCAATGCCAGCATCGGCTTTCCGATACAATCCATATCCAAGGTCTTCGCCCTTGAGCTTGCGCTTGAAGCGCTCGGTGAGGCTTTGTGGAAACGGATCGGCCGTGATCCATCGGGCGACCCCTTCAATTCCATTATCGATCTTGAACGCGCCAAGGGCGTTCCACGCAACCCGTTCATCAATGCCGGTGCATTGGTCGTATGCGATGTTCTCGCTGGTCTCGAAGGAAACGCAGGTCCGAATCGTCATGTTGTTCGCTTTGTTGAAAGAATGCTCGACGGTGAGGCGATGGCACTCGACAAGGATGTTATGGCCAGCGACCGCACCGGCGGCGACCTCAACCGATCGCTGATGTTCATGGCGAGACACCACGGCAATCTGAACCATCCGGTAGACAAGGTCATGGAAGCCTATGTCCACCAATGCGCCATCACGCTGGATTGTCGCGGACTTGCCAAGGCAGGCCGCTTTCTCATCCTCGACGACCCCGAACAGGAGAACGATGCAACCCTGGCAGCGGCCCGGCGCGCTAGGCGGATCCTTTCGGTGATGATGCTGTGTGGCCAATATGATGGCTCAGGTGACTTCGCCTATCGGGTCGGATTGCCAGCCAAGTCGGGGGTCGGCGGCGGAATTCTCGCGGTTGCCCCCCATTGCGCCTCAATCGCCGTGTGGTCGCCAGCACTCGACTCGATGGGCAACAGTTGGCTCGGCACACTGGGGCTGGAGTTGATCAGCTCCAAGACCGACTGGTCGGTCTTCGGCAGAGCGCGTCGGTGAATTGCCAGCCAACACGATTTTCTTTGACAGAGCTGGCTCGGTTTGTCTGAACAGGTCCGGGAGAATTACCTCATGAGCGCCAAGCTCAACGACAGGGACCTACAGGCATAGCTTGCCGAAGTCCGCGCCCACATTGCGGATTTGAACTGATTACGGAATGTTGTTCCATAATACATATTATCTAACTTTTTCTTGTAGCCGCAAAGTTAGAATGTCCTGTTTCTGCAAAGTTGGAATGTCACACTCCCCGCGTCTGAATGATGTCTGGGAGATGCAGATGGGATTGATAGCGATGAGCGAACGCGATCTGCCGCGGATCGAAGTTTTGTCGAAGGTCGTTGCCGGCCGGATGACGATGGTGTCGGCGGCGCATATGCTTGATTTGAGCGCGCGCCAGGGATAGCCGCCCTGCTCTTACCACCCACTGAAAGGCCATGCGGAGGCAGATGAGCTTCCGCGACTTGGTTTCGAGGTTCACCACAACCTAGGCGATTATCATTACAATCCTGCGCGGGATTAGGGCCATTTCGTACGGTCTTTTGTTAATACGGAGTTAACCATTTGAATTCAAATGTGAAAATACAAATTTTGAACGGATAACCCATGCCCGTCAGTCCCCTTTCGATTCTGTCGCCGAATGCGCTCGATGACTATATCGATCTCAGATCCGTGCCGAAACACCGGCATTTCGGCCAGCATCCGATCGTCGACCGGCTACGCCGTGCGGTCCCCTTCGACTACATCATCATCAGCGGCATCGATGTCGAGAATTTTCGTTTCGGGGACGGCTTTTCGATCGATACCGACATACCCCCTGCCTTTCTGGAGGCCTACCACGCCGATCAGCTTTATACCGTGGATCCCTTTTTGCTCGCCGCCAAATCGTCCGGGGGGATTGTCGTTGAAAGTGAAATTGATGTCTTGCACGAGGCGCCGGAGCGGCTTGTCTACCTGCAGCGCACGTTCAACGTCTTCAATCGCACGCTTATTCCGGTTTTGCGTGGCGACACCGCCTATGGAGCGATCTGTTTTTCACGCTCGACACCCTTTTCAAAGGAAGAACTGGATTTCCTCAGCCTGATGGCCGAGCCGATGCACAGTGCTTTCACACGACCGCTTATGGAGCGCTTCGCTGCCGATCAGTTGCGCCTGACCAAGGGTGAAATGGCTTGCCTAACGGAAGCAAGCCGGGGTCTCACCAGTGAGGCGATCGCTGTTGCAACGGGCTACCAGAACGATACGGTCAACAGTTATATAAAATCAGCAATCAAGAAAATCGGCGCCTCAAATCGCACCCAGGCCATAGCCGAAGCGATCCGCAGAAGGCTGATTGCCTAGGCCGGCAAAGGATCGGCAAGCCAGGCGCCAAGGGTCAGGCTGATGCTGCCTTGCTTCACCCAAGGCCGCTGCAGACCGGTTCAACCACAGAAGACATGCGCGCTCTCAGGGTCGAACCCGAGGAAGATCGTATCGCCACGCGAAAGCCCGGCGGCGGCCTCGTGCCCGAAGGGCAGGCGCACGGAGAGTGTTTCCCCGGAGGGCGCCAAGGCTGCGACATGGATATTGCTGCCGAGAAAGGTGATGTCGGTGACCTTCGCCGAAAGCCCGAAGGCCCCCTCGCCGACCGCAGCGCGCGACAGGGACAGGCGCTCCGGCCGCAACATCAGCGCCGCCATACCGCCTTCCACATTCTTTCCGTGTACGGGAACGCCATGGATCACAGGCCCCGAACCAATCGAAAGGGCGGCCCGACCATCGCGCATCGAGATGATCTTACAGGTGACGAAGTCGCTGTCCCCGATGAACGAAGCTACGAAGCGGTTTGAAGGGTTGGCATAGAGTTCGGGGCCGGTACCGATCTGGTCGATGACGCCTTTTGAAAACACCGCAATCCGGTCCGAAAGCCGGAGCGCTTCCTCCTGGTCATGCGTCACGTAGAGGATCGTCACCTCGGTCTCCTGGTGGATGCGGCGGATCTCGTGCTGGATCTCCTCGCGCAGCTTCTTGTCGAGCGCCGAGAGCGGCTCATCCATCAAAAGCACCGGCGGATCATAGGCAAGGGCGCGCGCAAGGGCGACGCGCTGCTGCTGGCCGCCGGACATCTGCGCCGGCTTGCGGTCCTCGAAGCCTTCGAGACGCACCAGTCCCAGCATTTGCTTGACCTTCGCGTCGATCGCTGCCTTGCCCCAGCGCCGCACCTTCAGCGGGAAAGCGATGTTTTCGCCCACCGACAGATGCGGAAACAGCGTGTAGCGCTGGAACACCATGCCGATATTACGCTTGTGTGATGGCGTGGATATCAGGCTCTCGCCGTTTAAGAGGATATCCCCGGCGGTGGGATTTTCGAAGCCCGCCAGAATGTACAGGGTCGTGCTCTTGCCCGATCCGGAGGGCCCGAGAAAGGTCATGAACTCGCCGCGCTCGACAGTGATATTGACGTCGCTGACGGCTGTGACAATGCCGTAGTCCTTGCGCAGACCGCGGATTTGCAGGAAGGGTTCGGTCATGATTTCAGTCCTTTGCGCACAAGTGCGGCCAGTAGCATCAGCGCGATGGTGACGATGACGAGAAGCGTAGAGGCGGCAGCGATGACAGGCGTCAGGTCCTGGCGCAGCGTGGTCCAGATCTTGACCGGCAATGTCTGCAGGGTCGGGCTCGCCATGAAAATCGCCAGAACGACTTCGTCCCACGAGGTGAGAAACGAAAAGATCGCGGCGGAAAACAGTCCGTGGCTGATTGCCGGCAGCGTCACGCGGATCTTGGCTTCCAGCGGATGGGCGCCGCAGAGAACGGCCGCGTCCTCGATCGATTTTTCGAAACCTTCCAGCGCATTGGTGATCGACAGGATCGAGAATGGCAGCGCCACGACCAGGTGGGCAATGACGAATCCGGTTGTCGTGCCGTTCAGCCCGATGCGCAGGAAGAAGGCGTAGAGCGCGACGGCCAGAACGACGACGGGCAGGATCATTGGCGTCAGGAACAGGGCCCTCAGCGCCTCCTTGCCGATAAAGCGGCCGCGCACGAGCCCAAAAGACGCAACAAGGCCGATCAGGACGGACAGCACCGTGACCATGACGGCGATCCGAAAGCTTGTCCAGGCGGCTTCCAGCCAGCGCGGATCGGCAAAAAAGGCCGTGTACCATTGCAGCGTCCAGGACGGCGGCGGGAAGATCAGCCATTGCGACGAGCCGAAGGAAAGGGCTGCGATAAACAGGATCGGCAGGATCAGGAAAGCGGCTGTGAGGCCGGTGATGACCAGCAGGATCCATTTCCAGGCGCCGAGCCGCTCGAAATTCAAGAGCATGTCAGCGTCCTCCCATGCGCGCGGGACCGAACAGCCGGAGCTGCAGGGCATAGAGCGTCAGCGTCACCACCAGGAGAACCAGTGCCGCAGCACCGCCCATGCCCCAATTGACCAGCGATTGCACGAATTGGGCGATGAGTTCGGCGAGCATCATATTGGCGGTTCCGCCGAGAAGCGCCGGCGTCACGAAATAGCCAAGCGACATGACGAAGACCATCAGCGCGCCAGAGACCATGCCGGGCGCTGCGAGCGGAATGAGGATGCGGGTCAGCGCCTGCCAGCGGGTTGCCCCACACAGCGCTGCCGCCTGCAGGATGGCCGGGTCGATGCGGCGAATGACGCCATAGAGCGGCAGGATGATGAAGGGCAGCATGATATAGGTCATGCCGATGGTGACACCGACGAGATTGTTGACCAATGGCAGCGGTTCATCGATCAGTCCCAGGCCCATCAGCGACTTGTTGATCACGCCGGTTCGCTGCAACAGCACCATCCAGGCATAGGTGCGCGTCAGGAGATTGGTCCACATCGACAGGAGCAGGATGGCAAAGACCACAGAGGACAACCGCGAGGGCATGATTGCCAGCGCCCAGGCGACGGGAAACCCGATGGCCAGCGAAACGGCGGTCACCAGCGCCGAAACGACGAAGGTGTTGAGAAAGATCTTCAGATAGGTGGTCGAGCCGAGCAGTTCGGCATAATTGCCGAACCCGGGCTGTGGCTCCAGCACGCTCCTCAGCAAAAGAGCGAAAACCGGCAAAACGAAGAACACGAGGATCAGCACAAGGGCCGGCATGGTCTGCGCAAAATTATACTGCCGGACGATGCGCGGTTTGACCGTTCCCGCAATGCCGCTCGGATCGGTCAGCGTAGCCATGCCGTAAATCCTCTCGAAAGATCAGGGGGACAGCGGGCGCGCGCCAGACGCGCCCGCTGCAACTGCCGTCTTACTGTGCCTGCCAGGCGTACCAGCGCTCGCCGATCGCATCGCGGTTTTCGGCCCAGTAGCCCATGTCGGCATTGACCTGGCTTGCGGTCTGCTGATCCGGCAGGGTCTTGGCGATCTCCGCATCCATCAGAGCCGGAGAATCGACGTTGATCGGCGCATAGCCGGTGCCCTTGGCCATTTCGGCCTGGGCTTCGGCGGATGTGGCAAGCGCGATGAACTTCATCGCCGCATCTTTGTTCTTGGCCCCCTTCGGGATCACCAGCGCGTCGGCAGCAGTGATGTTCTGGTCCCATGAAGTCTCGACGGTGACGCCGGTTGCGGCAAGCGCCGTCAGGCGACCGTTCCAGAACGAACCGAATGGTGCCTCTGCCGATGCCAGGAGCTGCTGCGACTGCGCGCCGCCGGACCACCAGACGATCTCGGCCTTGATCGTGTCGAGCTTCTTGAAGGCACGGTCGAGATCGAGCGGATAGAGCTTGTCGGCGGCTACGCCGTCTGCCAGAAGGGCTGCCTCGATCACACCCGGCGCCGACCATTTGTAAAAGGTGCGCTTGCCGGGAAATTTCGCGATGTCGAACAGGTCGGCCCATGTCTTCGGGCAGGCGGAGACCGCATCCTTGTTGCAGCCGATGACGAAGGAATAATAGAAGCTGCCAACCGAATAGTCGGTGACAAAGCGCGGGTCGAGCTTGGTCTTGTCGATGACCGAGAAATCGAGCTTTTCGAGCAGGCCCGCTTTTCCGGCCTGCACGGCATAGTCCCCTTCAACATCGACCACGTCCCAGGTCACGCCGGCCGCTTCGACCATGGCCTTGATCTTGCCGTAGTCGGTCGGTCCATCCTGCACCACGGTCGTGCCGGTCTTTTCCGTGAACGTGTCAGCCCAGGCCGCCTTCTGCACGTCCTGTGTCGTGCCGCCCCAGCTGGTGAACACCAGTTCGGCAGCGCTGGCTGCAGTCGAAAGGCCAAGCGTTGCGGCCATTGCCGCGATGATCGTTAGATTTTTCATGTTCCCTTGCTCCATTGTTATCTCTGTTTCACTGTCTCTCGGGCATCACGCCCGTTCAAAACCCGGGGTTTTCCCTTCCCCGGACGATGACGGCATGCTCCGAATTTTCATCAGGCCCGAAGACCTTTTCGGCTCAGACGGGTCTTGTTCCTCCCGCTGGCGAAAAGGCTGCCGGTTTCATGATCTTGTTTTCCGCAACCTCGATCAGGTCGCGGATCCTTGGCAGGAAAGCCTGCCAGGCCGGGTCTGACATCAAGCGCCCACGCCTGGTTTCGCGATCGTCGAGGCTTGTGAAGGCCCAGATATGGACGATTTCGTTGATGGGTCCGATTTCAGAGAAGAAATAGCCGATGAGCTCTCCCAGATGTTTTTTCTGGATGGCGATCCCCTCTTCTTCGACGACCTTGAGGTAGGCCGGAATGGCGCCGTTCTTCAGCCGGTAGGTGCGGATTTCGTAAAACATGGCGCTCACCGCATCACGAAGGGATCGGGGATCGGATCATCGGAGGTGCGCAGCCAGATGGTCTTGGTGCGGGTGTAACCGAGGGCTGCCTCGATGCCGCCTTCCCGCCCGTCGCCGGACAGGCCCGAGCCGCCGAACGGCGCGATCGGAGACACGGCGCGATAGGTATTGACCCAGACGATGCCGGCCCGGATCGACTTCATCAGTCGGTGGGCGCGTGTAAGGTTCTGGGTGAAAATGCCGGAAGCAAGCCCGTAGGGCGTGTCGTTGGCCAGCGCCAGCGCTTCCGCCTCGGTCTCGAAAGAGACAACTGAAAGCACTGGGCCAAAGAATTCCCTGTCCATTGACGGCGAGTGCACGTCGTCGCAATCGAGAATGGTCGGCCGATAGAAATAGCCGGGCCCTTCCGGTGCCGAGCCGCCCGTGACCAGGCGAGCGCCGGCATCAAGCGATGCGCCGACCAGCGTTTCGATATGGCGGCGCTGGCGTTCGGTGGCGAGCGGCCCGACCTCCGTTTCCATCAACAGCGGCGAACCGATGCGGATGGCCTGCGCCTTGGCGGAGAGTATTTCGAGGAAGCGGTCCTTGATGCTGCGCTCGACGATCAGCCGCGAAGCCGCGACGCAGCTCTGGCCGGTGGCGGCAAAGATGCCGGCAATCTGCGCATTGGCGGCGCTGTCCAGATCGGCATCGGCAAACACCAGAAGCGGCGACTTCCCGCCAAGTTCCAGCGACGTCGAGGCGAGGTTCTCGGCCGACCCCCGGACAATGTGGCGGGCAGTATCCGCGCCGCCGGTAAAGGCAATATGGGCGACCTTCGGGTGCGTTGTCAGCGCCGTTCCGCATGTCGGGCCGAACCCCGTGACGATATTGACGACGCCAGCTGGAAAGCCCGCCTCGTCCACAAGCCGGGCAAATTCCAGCAGCGGTCCGGGGCCGTCTTCCGACGCCTTGACCACCAGCGTGCAGCCGGCAGCCAGGGCTGGGCCGATTTTCACGGCGGCGAGAAACAGCTGGCTGTTCCAGGGTACGATGGCGGCGACCACGCCGACCGGTTCGCGCCGCAGCCAGACGTCCATGTCCGGCTTGTCGATCGGCAGGTACGCCCCTTCGATCTTGTCGGCAAGGCCGGCATAGTAACGGTAGTAATCGGCGACATAGGCGATCTGCGCCGAGGTTTCGCGGATGATCTTGCCGGTGTCGCGGGTTTCGATGTCTGCCAGCCGCAGCGCATTGGCGGCAACCAGATCGGCAAGCCGGTAGAGTAGCTTGCCGCGCTGCGTCGCCGTCATCCGGGCCCAGGGGCCGTTGCCGTAGAGTGCGTCATGGGCTGCGTTGACGGCGCGTCCGACATCGCCAGCCCGGCTTTCCGGCATCTGTGCCCAAGGCGCGCCGGTTGCCGGATCGACACTCTCGAAACGGGCCTCCCCGTCCTCGAACCGGCCATCGATGTAGCACTGGAACTGGCGCATCCCGTTCACTCCGCAAAGGCCGGCATGACATCGGCAATGAAGCGTTCGAGCGACGCCTTCTTGCGCTCGAAGCTCATGCCCGTGTCGATCCAGAAGGAATATTCGTCATAGCCCATCGCTTCATAGGCCTTGACCCGAGCAATCACGGCATCGGCATCGCCGACCACATTGTTGCTGCGCATGACCTCGGCCGAGAGCATCGCATTGGCGGCGATATCCTCGGGCGGGATGCGCTCGATCAGGCCCTGGTGGATCGGCTTCTCGTTCTTGAACCAGGCGAAGAAGTAATTGTAGTAGACGCTCATTTCATGCGCCGCCTGCGCGATGTCCGCCGCGTCGGAACCGACATAGGTGTGGCGCAGCAGCATGATCTTCGGGCGCTCGGTCTGCGGATGCTTGGCGCACGCCTCGTTGAAGCGCGTCATCAGTGTCTCGACTTCGTCGTCACCCTGCCAGAGTGGCGTCACCTGCACATTGCAGCCATTGGCGACGGCAAATTCATGGCTGTTGGGATCGCGCGCCGCCACCCAGATCGGTGGATATTTCTGGAGCGGCTTTGGCGCAGATGTCGTCGACGGGAATGTGTAGAACTCGCCGTCATGGGCATAGTCGCCCTCCCAGAGTTTCTGGACTGCAGGGATCAGTTCGCGCATGCGCTGGCCCGCGCCCCAGGCGTCCAGGCCCGGCAGAAGGCGCTCGTATTCGAAAGCATAGGCGCCGCGCGCAATGCCGATGTCGAGCCGGCCGTCGCAGATGAGATCGGTCATCGCCGCTTCGCCGGCAAGCTTGATCGGATGCCAGAAGGGCGCGATCACGGTCCCCGTCCCGAGCCGGACATTTTTCGTGCGGCGCGCCAGATCGGCAATCGTCACGAACGGGTTGGGCGCGATGGTGAAATCCATGCCGTGATGTTCGCCGGTCCAGATGGCGTGCATGCCGCCCTTGTCGGCGATTTCACAGAGCGCAACGAATTCCTCGTAGAGGCTCTTGTGGTCCTGCTCGGCGTCGAGACGTTCCATATGGACGAAAAGGGAAAATTTCATCGTTCAGGCTTTCCTTGCAACGGGGTGCACCTTGCCGGCGGTTTCATTGCCGAAGTAGACGCCGAAATTGCCGATCGAACTCTCGGCGGCGAACCGCCTGAGGATATCGGCAGTGGCGGGATTGGCCAGCCTGTCCGGCGCAACGTCGCCGGGTTGCAGAAAGCGGCCGTTCGCCGGCTCGCCCTCGCCGATAGAGGCATGATAGACAATGTGCTGGCGGCTGTCGGCGCGGCTCTCATAGACCGAGTACAGAAAGCCGACGCTGACCGGAAGACCGGTCAGAGCCTGGAGATAGGCTCCGAGCGTGGCAGTTGGATCGGTATCGTCCATCGCGCAGGTCGGAAGGTGAAGCCTGTCTTCCCCAAGCATCAGCACGGACCCGTTGCGCTCCAGAACCGCGCTGAGTTCCACGGTGCCGTCCGCTGCTGCCGAGACGGCCTTGCCCGCAAGGCCAGGGGTGAAATAGCTGCCCTTGGCATAACCGAGGCCATTCAGGCCATTGTCTGCAAAAGCCTGGACACGGCCCATCAGGATCACGTGGTCGCCGGCCTCGATCACCTGTTCCATCGAACAATCGAACCAGGCGGCGACGTTGCTGAAGACAGGTGAACCATAAGGTCCCTTTGTCCAATCGACGGCCGAGAAGCGATCCTCGACCGGGCGGGCAAACGTGTTTGAGACATCCTTTTGCGTTTCCGAAAGGATATTGACCGCAAAACCTGAGTTTTGCGTCATGACCGCGAAATTGCGCGAGGTTTTTGCAAGGCAGACCAGAAGCAATGGCGGGTCGAGCGATACGGAGGTGAAGGAATTGGCGGTGAAGCCGATCGGGTTTCCCGCGGGATCGTGGGTCGTGACGACCGTGACACCGGTCGGGAAGGCGCCGAAGGCGGTGCGCAGTGCGCGTGCGTCGAAAGATGTGTCACTCATCGGTTCACCTCCTCAAGGGTCAGCCAGTCCGACAGGATCCTGTTTACATCGTCGGGAGCCGTCAGATTGACCATATGCCGGTGGCCGTCGATCAGCACCGCATAACCGGCGGGGGCGGCTTCTGCCATGGCTTCTGCCATGGCTGGCGTTGAGTTTGGATCGTCCGCCCCTGTCAGGAACAGAGCCGGACAGCAGACCTGTGGCCAGCGATCGGCAAAGGTCGTGTCGCCGGTCGCAAAGGCGGTGTAGGCTGTTGTGTATGCCTTGGGATCGACGGATGACAGCCAGTTCCTGGTCAGATGGTAGGCCTCGCTGTCGCGACACTCTTGGCCGAACCATCGCAGGAGTGGCCCTTCGAAATCGATGGTGCCCTTGGAGATCTCTCTTGCCCGCGCGATGACCGCGGCGCTGGCGGTGGCATCGCGGCGATAGACGCCATTGAGAAGAGCGACACGTGCAATTTTCTTGCCGAAGGAGGCCGCAGCCCCCCCGGCGATGAGGGCGCCCATCGAATGGCCGGCCAAGCTGACATGCTCCAGCCGCAGATCATCGAGAAACACCGAAAGCCAATCGACAAAGGCCTCAAGGCCCGAACTCTCTGGAAGCGCACGGCTTTCGCCATGGCCCGGCATATCGACGGCGATCACCCGATGGCTGGCGCACAGTGCCGCCATCTGCGGTGCCCAGGCTTCCAGCCGCATGCCGACACCATGGATGAGGACCAGCGGCGCACCGCTTCCGGCCTCTGCCCAGGCCGTGCCATTCTTGCTGTGGAGCCGCCGGACGCTGCCCATACCCGCCTCAGACCGCTGCGGGATTTGTTGCGTCATGGCCGAGGTCCTTGAGGTCCTCATAGCGGTCACCAATGCGGTGATGCGGACGACCGCCGACCGATGCGCCGAGCGCCACGACGATCTCGCCGGCGGCTGGCGCGTCGGGAATGGCGGTCTGGATCGTCAGGTAATGCGAACGGCGGCCTTCGTCGTTCTTGTCCATCAGCGGGATCATCAACGGTGCATTGGCCGGGCCGCGCGTGTTGCAGAAGGCCAGATAGGACTTGGCGCCGACGGCCGTGCGATAGTGATTGCCGAAACGAAGCGTATGGATCAGGGCCGAGGCATGCTCCAGCTCCCCATCGAGCCCGACGATCGCCGCCTTGCCATAGGCTTCGACCATATCGCCCGAGCCGACAGCGTCCAGGATCATCTTGGTGAGAAGCGCACCCAGCACCGGTGCGACGGCATGGATCTCGGGCTTAAGGTCCTCGACGTAGCCAAGACCCGCCCAGGGGTTCTTGATGACCGCTATGGCGGCAAACAGCTTCAGGGGGGTGCCCGCAGCCTTGCCGCCCTCGATCAGTGTGGTTTCCACCTGCAGCAGCGTCTTCCGGATCTCGATGGCCATAGCCCATCCCCCATGTCAATTTCGATATTCCATATGTTGGTATACCATCATATGAAGTGTCAAGTCTTGTTTCTCATCTTTCCTGCAGCTATGAAAAGGAATGAGCCAGAAGCTGTTCGCCATCACCTCCGACGACGTCGTCCAAGATCTTGGATCGTTGCGGATCGAGAACCCGCCCATCACGCTTCGCGAGATGTCGCTGGAACGTCTGCGCAACGCCATCATTGCCGGCCTGTTCCGGCCGGGCCAGAGACTTGTCGAGCGGGCGCTCTGCGACCAGCTCGGCGTTTCGCGCTCGGTCATCCGCGAGGTTCTGCGCCATCTCGAGACCGAAGGCCTGGTTGAAACCGCGCCCAAGCAGGGGCCGATCGTGGCACTCATCGCGTGGCATCAGGCTCGCCAGATCTACGACATCCGCATTGCCCTGGAGACGACAGCCGTTGCCGATTGCGCGCGCAATGCCGATCTCGAGACCAAGGAAAAACTGCGCACGGTACTGGAGGATCTCGACAGAAACTCCGCCAAGAACGATGCGATGACCATTCTGGCCGCGACGAACGCTTTCTATGAGACGATCTTTCTGTCCGGTGGCCACGAGATCGCCTGGGACATCGTCAAGCGGCTGAACGGCAGAATCTCGCGCCTTCGGGTGATGACGCTGGCAACTGTAAACAGGACGGTATCCGGCCCGGCCAGCATGCGCGAAATTTTCAATGCCATCATGCGCAACGAGCCGGACGCTGCGACGGCAGCCTGCCGGGCGCATATCACCGAGGCGGCAAGGATCGCCGAGGGGCTGCTTGCACCGGAAATCGCGGCCGACAGGAGCTGATGGCAAAGGCCGGCTGCGGCCTTCCTGTATTTCGAGATTTTCCCCCAAAAATAGCCTGAAACACGTCGAAGATGCCCCTTTAAACTATAAGAAATGTCGCATATTGCTACTTTCCTCTCGCACAGCGAGCCGATTTATCCTTGAGGGGGATCCCATGAAAAATATTCTGTTTGCAGCCTTGATTGGCCTGGCCATGGCCGCTCCGGCGACGGCACAGACCGTTAATGCCGGAAAATACACGGTCGAAGGCACCAATCTGGACGGCTCGGCCTATTCCGGCACGGCCGAAATCACGCTCGCAAGTGACACGACCTGCGTCATCGAGTGGGACACCAACGGCACCAAGTCGACCGGTGTCTGCATGCTGAACGAAGATGCGTTTGCCGCAGCCTACGTGCTGGAGGATGCGCTGGGCCTGGTCGTATACAAGGTGAAGGGCGACGGCACCCTTGTTGGCTCCTGGACAATTACCGGCAAGGACGGCAGCGGCACGGAAACGCTGACGGAGGAATAATCCGCAGCCAGCGTTTCAGGCTGGTTCACACCGATTGCCCGGTGCTGACAAAAGGGCGACAGCCCGTCAGCGCCGGGCTAATCGTTCTTCGACATGGCGTCACGCAAGACGTCGTTGATCCTGTCCTGCCAGCCGGGGCCATCATTCTGGAAATATTCAAGCACGACGCTGTCGATCTTGATCGACACCAGTTCCTTGGTGTTGGGGATCGCCGGCGCTTCGCGCGCCGGTGCGACAGTCTTTTTTGCCGGCGCGAACAGGGCCTCTGCCGCATCCTTCGGATTGAGCGGTCTGCGTGCCATGGTGATATCCTTTTTTATCCCGCAAAAAATCTGGCGAAAGCCGGGGCTGCAAATTGCTGCCATTACGGCATCAACTGCCCACCATTCACTTCGATGATCTGTCCCGTGATGTAGCCGGACAGCATGTCGGAGGCAAGGAACAGATAGGCGCCGACGCATTCGTCCGGGGAGCCGACCCGGCCCATCGGCACAGTCTTGCGCTGAGCGTCAAGCATTTCCGGACTGGTGTAGCGATCATGGAACGGCGTGGAAATAACGCCCGGCGCAACAGCGTTGACCCGGATCCCGTCGGGTACGAATTCCTTGGCGTGGCCCCTGGTGATGGTCGAGACGAAGCCCTTGGACGCCGCGTAGAGAATGGCGCCGTTGCCGCCGCCGTTGCGGGCGGCGATAGAGGTCGTGTTGATGATGAAACCGCCCTGTCTGGCAAGGAATGGCTGGGCTGCCCGGGTTGCGGCCAGCACGGAACGGGCGTTGAGGTTCATAACCCGGTCATAATGGGCATCGCTCATATCCGCTGTCGTCATGCGGCCAAGCATGCCGCCGGCATTGTTGATCAATCCGTCGAGACGACCGAAATGTGCAGCCGCCTCCTGGACGACGCGCTCGGTCTCTCCCTCGACGGAGACATCGCCCTGAACAAGCACGACATCGCCGCCCGCACCGGAAACCTCAGCGGCAAGTTCCGTCGCGGCCGCGCGGCTTTCATTGTAGTGGATCGCAACTTTTGCACCCTGCGCCACGAAGGCGCGGACCAGTGCTGCGCCGATTCCCGTCGACGCACCGGTGATCAGCACCGCTTTGCCGGCAAGATCCGGTATCCTCATCCCACTCCACATTACATCCGCCATGCCAAAACCTCCTCAAGCGTCTTTCCACTGATGCCGCAGCCCATCAAACAGGCAGGCAGCCGAACTCCGGCTGACGCTATCTCATAATACGCCAGATCGGAATCGTTATATGGACAGGAGGCGCCTGCGGGTAAAGGTGTCAGTGTCGCAGGCACGGACAGCGGACGCCAGCCGTCAGAAGTCAATCCGCGCAATGGCGAAGGGGCGCAACGGCAACAGTCCGCCGCCGGATGGGTTTTCCACCCCCCTTTCAGGCTGCATCGTGCTGTCGTCCAGCATCGTGAGGCTGGCTTGCGACAGTTTCCCAAGAGCCGAAAGGTCAACCGTCTGTGTCTGCGCGGTGATGTTGACCACCAGCAGCTTCGTTTTTGTCCCCTCCTCTATCAGGACGGCAAGCGCCCTCTCGGGACTGGAGGATGAACACGCCCGAAAGCCCTGCCCCGCCGCCTGCGCCAGCATTCGCACGACATGGGTGAGCGGTCGGTCACCGCCGGCCGCGACCGGCTCCCCAACACCTGAAATGAGCCCGAAACGGCCGGTCAAAGCCGACAGCGTCAGGCATTCCAATCCGGCATCGAGGACACGGATGGCGTAACCAAGGGCAAAGGCCGCTCCGAACAGGGCGTTGTGCCTAGGGTCACGATCAGCCATCGGCATCCGGTCGTCCTGCGCGTTCTCCATCGTGCGGCTGCCATAGGGGTTCTGGCGCATGGCGATGGTGGACGGGCCCAGGCGATAGGACTTTTTGCCATAGATGGCGCGGATCGACCGCGTAATGAAGGGCAAAGCCTCCAAGGTTTGCATGACACTGATGTCATCCGCGGCATGGACGATCGGATTTGTGCAATGGCTGATGAAGGCCAGATTGTCCGCCGGCACGCGCTTGCGGTTGAGTTCGGTGAAAAAAGACAGCATGCCGCCGCCCAGTCGCACCCCCGGAAACGCGCTTGCGGCGGCCGCATAAACATCCGGCAGCGCCGGGCATGGCGGCCACGCGCTTCCCGGCGGTGTCGATTGGCGATCGACGGAGGGCGACACCATGATCGCATCGGGCGCAAAACCCGCCTTTGCCATGCCGTCGGCGAGCGCCGGCAGTTCTTTGTCCAGAGGCGCCTTGCAGGCAAGAGCGACTTCCAGCACCGTCCTTCCCTTGTGGCCTGCAGCAATCGCTGCAAAATGCGTGAAGCTGGAGGGCTCATGGCCCGCTGCCGGATCAAAGTGAAAGACCAGATCCTGCACGGACGGTGCACGGCCGCTCACCATCAGCGCGAGGCTTGCCTCTGCTTCTTCCGGCGCAATGATGAGCCCGATGGCCGGCATGATGACTGCGCTTTCGCCGGGGACGATACGGATGACGCTGTCAATCATCTCCAGAGGCGCTGGCCCTGCCATGGGCACGGCGATTGTCCGGGTATCTGTCACCATTAGCGTGATGCTCTGCCGAACCGGTTCGCCGGGTTCGATCCGGTAGGGCCAGGGTAGCGCCAGCGGCCGGACATAGGTCTTGTAGGACGCATCGGACCAGTTGCGCTGGTCCTCCATCTCGAACGTGTCGCCATCCATGCGGCATTCGACCGACACGCCCGGCAAGGCCGTGTGCGTCATTGCTCGCATGTCCTTGAAGGGCTGCCAGGGCTCGATCAGGTCCGGGAGCGCCGTTTGCTCGGTCGATCCGTCGACATGCTCGACGGTAACCGGTGTACCCGCAAGTCCGACGATGGGATGCAGGATGCAGAAGCCACAGCGATTGGTCTCGAAACCGGTCTGCGTGCCGGCCTCGACCTCGAACCGCAAGGTGCCGTCCACGCCGGCCGTCAGGGTCGCGACGATCTGCAGAACTGCATCGTTCGGGCCGACACAGAGGGCGGAATAGCGGACCTTGAACCCTTCGCCGTCTTCGTGAACGGCGAGATCCGAAAGCACGGGATCATAGGTCCCCCAGTCACGATCGCGGACCAGATAGGAGATCGCCCGGACAAGCTCGACGCCGTCGTAGCGGATGTTGCGCAGATTGCCGCCGGCAAGCTCGACCGAAAGCCTGCCGGCTTTCAGCAGTCGCGGCGAAGGTTCGACCCTTGTCGTGCCGTATAGCCGGAATGCCAGTGCCGCATCGCTCATGCCAGAAGCGCCCCGATCTTGACGGTCTCGAGCGAGGCCGCACTCTGATAGGATGCCTCGACCAAAGCGAAGGTCTTCAGATTGTCGGCGCCGGCGGTGGCGGTTTGCGCGCCCGCCTTCAGGCAATCGGCCCAATGCTGCTGGATCGCATAGACGCTTTCCTGGATATTGTGCCAGGGGCGGGACGCCCAGGGCAGAAGCGTCGGTGCGACAGCGGTGTTGACCGTGCCTCCGGCATTGGTGACCTGCAGTTCATAGCCCTGCGACAGCCGCAGCGAGCCCTCCGTCCCATCGATTTCGATCAACGTCTCGGGGAACGGCTCCACCGATTGTTTCGTCGCATAGCTGACATCGACGATCGACGTTGCACCGTTTTCGTGATCGAGCAGGATGGTGGCGACGTCCTCGCCATTGATCCTGGGATTGACGCGTTTCGTCCGTGCCGAAAGGCTGGACACATCGCTCAGCAGAAAGCGGGCAATGTCGAGCGTGTGGATGCCGAGATCCTCGATGATGAAACGTTTGCCCTCTGCAAGATAGGGCTGGCCGGAAAACACATCGTAACCGGAGCGGAAGGAGAATCGTCCCCAGAAGGGCGTCCCGATCGCGCCGCTGTCGAGCACCCTGCGGACGGCCTGGATGGGCGTTTGCCAGCGAAAATTCTCGTGGATCATCAAGGGAATTCCAGCGGCATCGCAGGCTGTGACCATCGCCCTGGCATCGTCCAGCGTCGGTGCAAACGGCTTCTGGCAAATGGCCGGAACCTTGTGGGCGGCCGCCATTTCGACCAGCGCGCGGTGGCTGTTGACGGTTGTTGCGATATCGACGAAATCAAAGCCGCCATCGGCAAACATAAGGCCCGCATCGGTGTAACGGCGGCCGATGCCGAACTGATCGCCGACGAGCTTCAGCCGCTCCGGATCGCGGTCGCAGATGGCGACGATACCGGCGCCCTGCACATCGTTCCAGCCGTGCATCTGGTTGACCGCGAAGAAGCCGCAGCCGATCAGGGCGCCTCTTAGATCCGGCATTTCGATCAGCCCTTCTTCGCCAGTTGCATCAATGTCACCTGTTGTTGCAGGCGTCGCTGCGCCTGGTCTACCACCACCGCGACGATGATGACGATGCCTTTGATGACCATCTGCCAGAAGGACGACACGCCCATCATGACCAGACCGTCGGAGAGGATGCCGATGACGAAGGCGCCGATGATGGTGCCGCCGATCGTGCCGCGGCCGCCGGACATCGAGGTGCCGCCAAGAACCGCTGCGGCGATCGCATTGAGTTCGAAGGAATTGCCGGTTGCCGGATGCGACGCCATCAGTTCCGACGAGATGATGATGCCGACGATGGCGGCGCAGAAGCCCGAGAACATGTAGACGAACATCTTGACGCGATCGACGCGGATGCCGGACATGCGCGCGGCCCGCTCATTGCCGCCGACGGCAAAAATCTGGCGGCCGATCGGCACATATTTGGCGACATAGGCAGCAGCCAACGCCACGACGATCAGGATCCAGATCGACACCGGCAGGCCGATGATACGGCCGGAACCGAGGAAGCCGAAACCGGTTGTGGCAAGCTCTTCCTTGCCCACGAGATTGGGAAAGGTCTGGCCGTCGGACGAGAGCAACGCGAAACCACGGGCGACATAGAGCGTGCCCAGCGTGGCGATGAAAGGAGCGACGTTGAGCTTGGTGATCAGGAGACCGTTGACGGCACCAATGACGACGCCGACGAACAGTGTGATCAGGCAGACCTCGACGACGTTGAAATACATCGTATAGCCGAACTGCAGGTCGATGCCGTTGAGGATCAGGCCACCGGCGACCATGCCGCAGAGACCGACGATCGAGCCGACAGACAGATCGATGCCGCCGGTGATGATGACGAAGGTCATGCCCATGGCGAGGAAGGCGTTGAGCGCCACATGCTTGGACATCAGGATGATGTTGGCGGTCGACAGGAAATTCGGCGCGAAGATCGAGAAGAAAACGATGACGGCAAACAAAGCGATGAAGGTTCTGGCCTTCATCAGCGTCAAGAGGATCGAGCCGCTGTCGGTCGCGGGGGCTTTTTCGGTCGCGGTTGCGGTGGTCATCACGCAGTTTCCCTTATGGATTTCTGTTCGGCCGACTTGTGTCCCTCGGACGCGGCCTTGACGATCAGTTCTTCCGTCGCGTCCGCGCGGTCGAGGATGGTCGTGATCCTGCCATTGCTCATGACGGCGATCCGGTCGGAGAGCGCCATGACCTCTTCGAGATCGGAGGTCGAAAACAGGATGGCGAGGCCCTCGCCCGCGAGCCTCCGCATCGTGCGGAACACGTCGGCCTTGGCACCGACGTCGATGCCGCGGCTCGGCTCGTCCATCAGGAGCACCTTGGGATTGGTCATCAGCGCCTTGCCGATAACGACCTTCTGCTGGTTACCGCCAGACATGGAGGTGACCTCGAAATCCGGGTTCGGTGCCTTGATCGACAGGTTGCTGATCGCGTCCTTGACGGCGGACCGCTCGCGCGCTCCGGCAATGTGGAAGCCGAATTTCACGAATTTTTCCAGGCTCGCCAGCGTCAGGTTCGAGGCGATCGACAAGACCTGCACTAGGCCTTCACGCTGCCGGTCCTCCGGGATCAGCGCCAGTCCCTTGCGGATGCGGGTGGACGTATCCCTGGCGACGATTTCCTCGCCGGCAATGAAGATCCGGCCTGTCGAATGGGCGTGCTGGCCGATGATACATTCGAAGAATTCGCTGCGCCCGGCGCCCATCAGGCCGTAAATGCCCAGCACCTCGCCAGCCTTGACCGAGATCGACAGATGATCGACGGCAAGCCCGCCGGTTCGACGCGGCAGGCAGATGTCTTCGGCCCGGAAGGCTTCGGCACCCAGTTTGTGATCAACGGACTTGGCGAAATCCTTCGCATCCGAGCCGATCATCGAGCGGACGATCCATTTCGTGTCGATGTCATTCACCAGCGCCTGCCCGGTGATCTGGCCATCGCGCAGCACGGTGATGTAGTCGCCGATCCGCATCAGCTCTTCGAGCCGGTGCGAGATGTAGACGATGGCCACCCCTTGCGCCTTCAACTCGTTGATGACCTTGAACAGGATATCGACTTCGGCGGCGGAAAGCGCCGAGGTCGGCTCGTCGAGAATGAGAATGCGGGTGTCGAGCGAGATCGCCTTGGCGATTTCGACCAGTTGCTGCTGGCCGATCGGCAAATCCTCGACCATGGTCTCGGCGCTGATGCCGGCATCGAGCTTGTCGAGAAAGACATTGGCCTTCTGCACCTGCGCCTTGTGGTCGATGCCGCGCAGGCCGCGGGTGATCTCGCGGGTCGAGAAAATGTTTTCGGCGACGGACAGATTGCCGAACAGGTTGAGTTCCTGGAAGACCATGCCGATGCCGTGTTTCTGCGCGTCGGCCGGTGAATTGAACTCGACCTCCTTGCCTTCAAGCAGGATGCGTCCGAGCGAAGGTTTTTCGACGCCGGCGATCATGCGCATCAGCGTCGACTTTCCGGCACCGTTTTCACCCACGAGAACGTTGACCGCGCCGCGCTTCAGCTCGAGGCTGGCATGTTTGACGGCAACGATGCCGGAATAGACCTTGGTGACGTCGTCAAGTTTCAGGATCGTGTCATGGGTGTCGATCAGTGCCATCTCAGCCGCCAATCGTGATGGTGGCGGGCGTGAACAAAGCCGGCTGGCCGGCCGATGGCAGCGGATAGGCGCCCGTCGCTTCGATCGCCTTTCCTTCCATGCCCTCGCGCGGCAGCTTGTCCAGCGTCAGGCCGATCACATGGGTATTGAAGGCCTTGCCGAATTCGGCCCACTGGATCTGGTTCTTGAACTCGTTGAAATTGACGAAATCGAGGCTGTCGCGCAGCGCCGTGCCCTTGATGACCGGGCCGATCTGGATGCGGACATCGCCCTTGCCGTCGCCATCGACATCGGTTTCGAGATAGGCGGCACGCGACTTTGTCTCGGCTTTGATGATCGTGCCGGACACTTTTGCAACGAAGGTCCAGGGGGCGCTGCCCTCTTTTTCCTTGTGCCCGTATTTCGCAGCCGCTGCGTCCAAGTCGGATTTCGCGAGGCTGGAAACCTCCTGGAAGGTCCCTGCCCGTTTGTCGAGAAATGGAATGACCTTTTCATCCCAAAGGCCGGCCACCTGGCGCGCCGGATTGAAGCCGCCGCTTGCTTCCTCCGCAGCCTCCTCGGCCGTCGGTGTCTTGACGATCTTGCAGCCCGGCAAGGCCAGCGCGATTGCGAGCGTGAAAAGGGCTGCGGCCCGGAACGTCGACATGAAATTCAACTCCGTCACATGGAAATAGACGCAGGGCGGAGACGATCCGCCCTGCGTGCATCCTTTGGGAGGATCAGTTGGTGAGCGCGAAGGTCTCGAGCTTGGCGGCATTCTCGCCGTTGATCAGCACGCAATCCATCAGCTGCTTTTCTTCGGCCGGACCCTTGCCCGTCTTGATGTAGACATCGGCCTGCTCGACAGCCATCTGGGCCTGCGCATAGGCCGGCTGCAGAACGGTTGCCTTGATGCCACCCGAGGTGATCGAGTCGCGCACGTCATTGGAGCCGTCGAAACCGACGACGATCACGTCCTTGCGACCCGCGGCCTGAAGCGCTGCAATCGCGCCCATGGCCATCGTGTCGTTGCCGGAAATGACGCCCTTGATGTCAGGGTTTGCCTGGAGGATGGTTTCCATCTTGGAATAGCCTTCCGTCTGACTCCAGTTGGCCGACTGCTGGGCAACCATCTTCATCTCGGGATATTCGTCGATGATGTCGTGATAGCCCTTGGAGCGGATGCCGGCATTGAGGTCGGCTTCGCGGCCGAGAAGCTCGACATAGCTGCCGGCCTCGCCCATCAGCTTGACGAACTCTTCGGCACCGAGCTGGGCGCCCTGGTAGTTGTTGGAAACGATCTGCGAGACAGCAACGCCGGTTGCGTTGATTTCGCGGTCGATCAGGAAGGACGGAACGCCCGCATCCTTGGCCTTCTGGACGGCGGCGATCGAGGCTTCGGAGCCGGCATTGTCGAGGATTATGGCTTTTGCGCCGCGGCCGATGGCGGTGTCGATCAACTGGCTCTGCTTGTTGGCATCGTCATCATGGACGAGAACGAGGGTTTCGTAACCCAGTTCCTTGGCCTTGGCTTCCGCGCCGACCGCTTCCGCCTTGAAGAAGGGGTTGTCATGGCTTGGCGTAATGATGGCGATGAGGTCGGCTGCGAATGCCGGCATGGCAACGCTCATCGACAGGGCGCCGGCAAAGGCGGCAAGGGTCAGTCTGCGTGTCAGTTTCATGGTATTCCTCCCAGGTGCGTTAAAGGTGACGGCTCCGTTCCCTGCGGAGTCGCGATGTCATCGGGCGCTTGCCCTCTGTCGATCAGGTGATGCGCCGGATGCTTTCGGCGATCTCCTCGGGTTCGAAGACTTTCTTCCAGTCGTCCTTCATCAGGACGGGGATGCCGAATTCGATGGCCTTGTTGCAGGCATCGGAAAAGACGCCGGGCGTCTCCTCAAAGATCACCGCGCCCAGCACATTCATGTGGCCAAGCAGGAAGTCGCGCGCGGCCTCTTTCGGCACGCCGCGAGCGACGCATTCGTCCATCGCCTGGCGCATGACCATCAACAGCGAGGCGCAGACGGTTTCCGACAGTCCCGGCTCGAGCAGCGCGATCTGTTCGACGGTGACACGGTGCGAGCGCATCACGGGTGCCCAGATGACCTTGGCCACTTCTTCGCCGAGCGCGAAATGCTCTTCCGGACCCTGCATCAGGGCGGAGACAATGTGCTGCTTGGCGGCAACGCCACCGAAGAAGTCGCGCTTGGCGGCCGGATCGGTCTCGTCGTTGAAGATCGGCGGATGGCAGGGATGGGTGACGAAATAGGTCAGGTCATCACGCTTCGGCAGATGGCCTGCGGCAGGCGCTGCCGCATCGAGAACGATCACGATGGTGCCGGCTGCAAGCTTGTCAACAATGCCGGCTGCAACCTTGCCGATGGCCGTGTCAGGAACAGCCAGCACGACGACGTCAGCACCCGAAAGCGCGCTGTCTGCATCCACGCAGGACAGACCGAGATCGTCCTTGAGGCGCGCCTTGCCGGCATCGCTGAGCTCGACATGGCGCACGTCGAAGCGCGAGCCCTTGAGGTTCTTGGCGAGCCTGTAGCCCATTTTTCCGCCGGCGCCGAACAGTGCGATCGAAGTCATGTTTCCTCACCCGATGTCTCTTTTACAAAGAACTACAGGCAACTGGTATGATGAGTCAATCAGTATGTCACGATCCCCGATTATTTTTCGGCAGGCACGTCATTGGAGCCAAAAACATGCCGCCATCTCAAACGTCAATCGCGCGATCCAGCCCGAATCTGGGCGAAATAGCTGTCCGATCCCACCTGCCCGCCCTTGAGCGCGATCTGCAGGCCGTTGGTCCCGGCATGGTTTCCGTGCGCGGTGCAGAGCGGCGAGCCTGGCGTCTGCGGCAGCGGTAGAAGCGTGGTCAGCGCCTCGACATGCAATTCCTTCAGGGCGTGGCTCGACGTGTCTCCGCCGGAAATCACGGCGCGCCCGAGATTTTCGGTCTCCACGAGGCGACGCAGGATTTCGCCGAGCATGCGGCCGAGCCGGTGACGGCTTCCGGCCACACGATCGATCTCGCCGCCCTTGTCAGCGGAAGGACCGAGCGCCGTGTGCAGGATGACGCTGCGCCCGGCCTTCAGGCTGGCCAACCCGGCCGCCACAGCGGTCTCCAGCGCCTGGTTTCCGCCCTCGCCGAGCAGCACGACCGGGTCGAGCCCGATGCCGTCGAAACCATCGGTCACGGCCGTGCGGATCTGCCGTTCGGTGGTCGGTGAAACGCTGCCGGAG
Source organism: Pararhizobium antarcticum (assembly GCF_001885585.1). Classification (GTDB taxonomy): domain Bacteria; phylum Pseudomonadota; class Alphaproteobacteria; order Rhizobiales; family Rhizobiaceae; genus Pararhizobium; species Pararhizobium antarcticum. The sequence goes on along the minus strand of NZ_LSRP01000099.1, from coordinate 18,492 downwards.
ACGACCGCAAGGCGATCGACCTTTCCCGGCAGGGGGAAAGCGGCATCGGCATCGGTCAGCCGTTCATCGCGCCAGGTCGGCAACAGAGCATATTCGACGCCGGAGGAGCCGGCGACGAACCAGCCGCCCGGTTGACGCGTGCGCCAGAGCTGCCGCCCGGCCTGGCGTTGCGATTGCGGCCCGTCGACGTCAAACAGCACCATGCCGTCATGATCGCGGCACAAGGCGTCGACGCGATCGTCGGCATCCGCAGCAGCCAGCAGTGCGAGATCGGCAAGTCGTATCGTCAGAGCGGTCTGTTTTTCCATGTGCAGACGCAGATCCGCCTCCGCCATCGGTGTGACGGGATGACGGCTCATGACCGGATGTCGGTCAATACGGTAGACTTCACCCTGATAGGCGGCGAAGAGATGGCCAAAGGCGGTGTAGCGTTTCAATTGAGGTGCGCCCACCAGAAGCGGAACCAGCGCCTGCGCAAAGACTGTCCTGCCGATTTCGATGGCCGTGCCGATGTTGCCGACCGCCGGGCTGGAATCGAAGGTCGAGCAGACCTTGTAGTGGCAGATGTCGGCATTCAGCGATTTCAGCCATTCAAAGGCCGGTGTCAGATGTTGCCGCATCCAGGCCGGTGTTTCGCTGCGGCTGGTGCCGGCAAGGCCAATGGCGCGGCAATGGCTGAAACGCTCGAGCAATGCCGCATCCGGCCGCTCCATGAACAGTACGGTTGGCACGCCGTTGGAGGCGAGTGCCTCCATCACATCGGTCGATCCGGTCAGATCGTCGCCATAGTAGCTGAGAAGCGGTCGGGTGGTCCTGGATGTCGTCATTGCTTTACTCGCCCTTGCCGCTGCCGAATTTTTCAAGCGATGCCGCCAGTTCCGGATGGTCCTTCGCATAGATATCGAGCGGGATGTCGGCGACTGCCGCCTCCCAGGCTTGTGTTACGGCGCGCACGCCGGCTGCCGGGCCGCCCGGATGGCTGACGATGCCGCCGCCGCAGAGATAGAGAAGATCGGTGGTGCGGCCGGTGCGGCGATAGGTTTCCGGCGCCTGGCCGCCCCATTGGCCGGAGCCAGCAACCGGAAGGGCACAATCGGAGGGATCAAACAGCGGTGTCGTTACGGCGTCGAAGGATTCAACGAAGCTCTCATCCGGTTCCCAGTATTTGACGCCGATGCCATTGATCTGGAACTGGTCAACGCCGAGAAGCCGCCAGAACTGCTGCCAGACCTTGAAATCGAAGCCGATGCCGGGATGGCGGGTCAGCACATCCCAGCCATTGCGATGGGCATGCAGAACGAGGCCTGAGCGCTTGCGCAGGAAGGCCATGGCGCCCATACCGATCGAATTGATGTTGATCACGGCGCAATTGCCGCCGGCCTGCAGAACCAAGTCGTGATTGCGCATCATCTCGTCCGGATCGATCGCCGAGATACCAAAGGCATACATCACCTTCTTGCCGGTCTTCTGCTCGTGATCGAGGAGGCGCGGCATGATCGCCGCGATGCGCTCTTTGAGCGGCGAATAGGCCGGGCTCATCAGCTTCTCGTCATCCTTGATGAAATCGACGCCGGAGCCGATCAGCTCACCGACGAGCTCAGCCGTCTCGTCCGGGCGAAGTCCCAGCGCCGGCTTGACGATGGTGCCGATCATCGGTCGCCCGACAACGCCGGTCAGCCGCCGACTGCCGGCCATGCCGAATTGCGGACCGGGATAAACGCCCTTGAACGCCTGCGGCAGCTTCATGTCGACGACGCGGATGCCGCTCATGCCGCGGATCGAAAAGACACCGCCAACCGCGATCGTCATCAGCGCCGACAGGTCCGTACCGACAGCGTCGAGCGGAAAGGCGATGTCGACATCTGCGCGCTTGATCTGACCATCCCCTGCCCGCAGTTCCGGCCACGAAGGATGCGCGGCATCCGAAAGCGGCCGGATGGCGATGACCCGGGCGGCGACCCGGGCTTTCAGTTCCTCGGTTTCGCCGGGCACCGCGACGAAGGTGCCGGTTGACTGGTCGCTGGCGATCTTGGCGGCCATGGCTTCGATACTGCCAGCGGTTTCGATGCGGTAGGTGATGGTAATCGTCGTCATGAAGGCCAGTCCCGGTTTTCGCAAAAATCAGATTACGGTGGTGGAAAGGATCGGGCAACTGGTATAATGAGTATAGCAATTCATGCAACAGGAACCTTGCCTGTGCCGAGATGAATGTGGACGGCGTGATGAGGGGGCGTTTCCCGGCTTTCGCTTTGCGCAAGCAACAGTGCATAATCCGGTGGACAGCGTGTCCGGCAACGAAAAGACATCGACGGGAAGATATGGGCCAGCAAACAGAGCAGATCGTTCGCCGCAAACTGTCCGACGAGGTGTTTTCGCGTTTGCGCGGCATGATCACCGCGGGAGAACTGGAGCCGGGCGACGAAATGCCGTCGGAGCGCGAGTTGATGGAACGCTTCGGCGTCGGCCGTCCGGCAATCCGCGAGGCCATGCAGTCGCTTGCCAATATGGGACTGGTGGTCATATCCCATGGCGAGCGCGCCAAGGTGCTGGAACTGACGGCGCAATCGATCTTCCGGCAGGTGGACATGACGGCAAAGATGATGCTGTCGAAATCGTCGGATTCCCTCGAACATCTGAAAAGCGCCCGTATTTTCTTCGAGCGCGGCATGGCGCGGGAGGCCGCTGGAAAGGCGAGCAAGCTGGATATTGCAGACCTGCAGGCAATTCTCGAGCGCCAGAGGACTTCTCTCGGGCAGGCGGAAGCCTTTATTTCCGCCGACATGGAGTTTCACACCCGCATCGCCGCAATTTCCGGCAATCCGATCTTCATTGCCATCAGCGAGGCGATGCTGGCCTGGCTGAAGGAGTATCACACGGAGATGCTGATCTGGACCGGCAAGGAAAAGCTGACGCTGGCCGAACACGCAGAAATCATCACCTGTCTTGAAAGCAACGACCCGGATGCGGCCGAACAGGCGGTGCTGCGGCATCTGGAACGCTCGCGGGCGCTCTACGCCAGCAAGAATGCGCGTAGCGACATGGCCCATCTGACGGATTAGCGAGGTCAATGCACGTTTCACTCGTTTTCGATTGTCCGCTGGCACACGCTGTATGCGAACAGATGGCCGGCACCATGGGTCCCGCGGAAACCGCCCAGGGAATTTCAGAAATGGTCTCTGCGGCTCACTGGGGAATGGCTTGTTTGCCACGGGCTGGAACGATGCCAAATCGTGATAGGAAACGGCACTGCGCCAACGGGAAGCGAGCCTGACACCATGAAAAACCTCAACCGCCGCTTTCCCTGCATCCCCGATATGGAAGCAGCTGCAGCGCGGCGCATGCCGGGTTTCGTGCATGATTATCTGATCGGCGGCCTCGGACGCGAAAGCAGCGTGCGGCGCAACGCGGCAAGCCTCGACACGGTCGAACTGATGCCACGCTACCTTTCGGAGGCGGCCACGCCGGACATGGGCATCACTGTGCTTGGAAAGCGTTTCGATGCGCCGTTCGGCGTTGCCCCGCTCGGTCTTGCCGGCCTGCTCTGGCCGGGCTGCGAGCTGCCTTTGGCGCAGGCGGCGATGGCGCACAACATTCCGCATGTGCTCTCCACCTTTGCAAATCGTTCGATGGAAACGATCGGTCCGGTTGTCGACGACAATGGCTGGTTCCAGTTCTACCCGCCGAACGATCCGGCAATGGAAGCCGACATGCTCGAACGCGCCCTTCGCGCCGGTTACCGGACCCTGGTGCTGACCGTCGACATCCCAGCCCCCACCCGCCGCGAGCGCGATATCCGCAACGGCATGTCCGTGCCACCGATTCTCGATGCGCGCACCTTGTTCCAGATCGCCACGCACCCAGCCTGGGCGCGCCACGTGTTGCGGCATGGCATTCCCGATTTCGAGAACCTCTCGCCCTATTTTCCGAAGGGCGTTTCCCTGCAGCAATCCGCTGCGTTCGTCGGCCGCGTCATGACCGGCCATCTCGGGGCAGAGCGGGTCCGCCGAATCCGCGATGCGTGGAGCGGAAACATGTTGATCAAGGGCGTACTCGATGTCACGGAGGCGCAGGCCTATCTGGCACTTGGCGCCGACGGCCTGATCGTCTCCAATCATGGCGGCCGCCAGCTTGATGCCGCACCGACCGCCGTTTCCGTGCTGCCCGGGATGCGCCGTGCGCTCGGGCCGGATGTGCCAATCCTTGCCGACGGCGGCATCCGCTCCGGCCTCGATATCGCTCGCATGCTGGCACTCGGTGCCGATGCCGTGCTTCTCGGCCGACCCTTCATTTACGCCAGTGCCGCGATCGGCGCGCGGGGTGGTGACCACCTGATCGGCATTCTCAAGGCCGAACTGTCCGGCGCCATGGCGCAGCTCGGTTGCCGCACGATTGCCGACCTGCCATCCTTCCTCCACAAACCCGGCCGAACCGGAGATTCAATCAAGCCATGAGCGTGATCACCGACCTTATCGAGGCGCTGGGTGCGGATGCGGTCCTGACGGGGGCTGCGATCGGCGAGCGCTATCGCAGCGACGCCAGCACCACGGGCCGCACCTTGCCGCTGGCCGTCTTGCGTCCCGCAAGCACGCAACAGGTGTCGCTCGCGCTACAGATCTGCGACCGTTACCGCCAGCCCGTCGTTCCCCAGGGTGGCCGCACCGGGCTTGCCGGCGGCGCCAATGCTGATGACGGCGCGATCGCGCTGTCGCTCGAGCGCCTCACCGGCATCGAGGAGATCGACGTCGCGGCAGGCACCATGACGGTCCTGGCCGGCACGCCGCTGGAAGTCGCCCAGCGCGCTGCGGAAGAGATGGGCCTGTTGTTGCCGATCGATCTGGGGGCGCGCGGCTCCTGCCAGATCGGCGGCAATCTTTCCACCAATGCCGGCGGCATCCGCGTCATCCGCCACGGAATGACCCGCGATAATGTGCTCGGGCTCGAAGCGGTTCTCGCTGACGGCACTGTTCTGTCGTCTCTCAACAAGATGATGAAGAACAATACCGGCTACGATCTGCGCCAATTGTTCATCGGCGCGGAAGGCACGCTCGGCATCATCACCCGCGCGGTCCTGCGCCTTCGTCCCCTGCCCGCTGCCCGGCTGACCGCGCTCTGTGCGGTCGAAACCTATGGCGCCGTCGTCGCCCTCCTGAAATCGGCGCAACGCGATCTCCCGGGCCTGTCGGCGTTCGAGGCCATGTGGGACAGCTATTTCCGCTTCAACACCGAGGCGCTGGCGCTCTCGCTTTTCGAAAACCCGCCACCCTTTGCGGTGATCATCGAGGTCGATTCTTCGGGGAGCGGCGAGGACAGGGAACGTTTCGAGACATTCCTCGGCACGGCGCTAGAGGATGGCACGATCCAGGATGCGCTGGTCGCCCAGTCGGAAAAGGAAGCCCGGATTTTCTGGTCAGTGCGCGAAGGCCATGCCATGGATCAGCGCCTGCCGGGCCTTGTCAATCTCGACATCAGCCTGCCGATCGGCCAGCTCGGCGATTTCGCCGACGACTGCTCGGCGGCGCTTCTCCAGCACTTCCCCAACGCCCATGTCTCGTTTTTCGGCCATGTCGGCGACAGCAACCTGCATGTGGCCGTCTGGAAGGACGGGATAGACGCGCACGACCTGCACGCGATCGACACGATTGCCTATGGTCTGGTGCGGCAGTTCAAGGGTTCGATCTCGGCCGAGCACGGCATCGGCACGCTGAAACGCGATTTCCTAGACCACTCCCGCAGCGAAGCCGAAATCGCGGTCATGCGGCGGATCAAGCAGGCGCTTGATCCCAACGGCATTCTCAATCCGGGCAAGGTTCTGCCGGCTTGAACCTGATCCCGACGAGAAAAGGATCGCGCCCTTCTCCGGACTATTCAAGGCCCAGCAAGGCCTCATGCATTGCGCGGAGCGTGAGATAGGCCGAGGCGGCGCCGGGGTCTATATGGCCAATCGACCGCAGCCCAAGTTTCGCCGAGCGGCCGCGACGGCTCTCGATACCGGCTGTGTCGTCCATTCCTGTCTTCGCGGCATCGCATGCGGCCTGCAACACGGCACGTTCATCGCCGCCCGCCTGTGCCGCTATCGCAGCGGCTTCCGCAGCCGGTGCCCAGGCGTCGATCATCGTCTTGTCTCCGGGCTTCGCGCCGCCACGGGCAAGAATGCCGTTGTTCATCCCGGCAATCCAGGCGGCGAGAGCTGCAGAATCAAGGTTCAGGCGGGTGTTGACAGCTGCTGCAGCAGAACGAAAAGCGCCGGCGTAAAGCGGCCCCGAAGACGCGCCCACGGCCGTCAGAAAGGCCTGTGCCATCTGTTCGCAGGTCTGGGCAATCACCGCATCCCGCGGCTGCGCGTCCAGAACATGCCCGACCGCCGTCCAGCCGATATCCATGGTCACGCCATGATCACCGTCGCCGATGACGCCGTCGAGCTGAGACAACCAGTCTTTTTGCGCACGGATTGCGACCGAGACCGCCCGCATCATGGCAAGGAACGCAGGCGGCGTAATGCGCCCGCCGGTGGCCAATGTGGCGCGATCCAAAACGACGACATCCTTGATGGCCCTCGTCTTTCGGACGCTGCGCTGCGCATCCACCGGGCGCTCAGCTGCAGCACCCACCGTCAGGGCCGGCGTGCGGCAGGGATGGTCGAGGAGCCGCGTCAGCGCGTCGTCGAGCTTCAACAACGTCACCGACGCGCCGGCCATTTCCAGCGACGTTGCATATTCGCCCACCCAGTTGGCGTGGATGTGGATGCTCCTTTGATCGAGGATCTGCTTCACGCGCCGGAAGACAAGAAAGAGTTCCAGCTGTGTCGTGGCCCCCAGCCCGTTGACGAGCACCGCCACGCGATCGCCATCGTTGAGACCGAGTTCCCGCAGGATGGGTTCCATCAGAACATCCGTCACGGCATCGGCAGGCGCCAGAGGCTCGCGGCGCATGCCCGGTTCGCCATGAAGACCCATGCCGATTTCCATGTCTGCAGCGCCGATCTCGAAATTCGGCGTGCCGGTCTGCGGCAAAGAGCAGGCTCCGAGCGCCACGCCCATGGAACGGCATCTGTCATTGGCAAGACGGGCCAGTTCTTCGACGCGCTGCAGCGGCTCGCCAAGATCGGCGGCGGCCCCGGCGCATTTGAAGACGAAGAAATCGCCGGCAACGCCACGGCGTTCGTGCCGACGCTCAAACGGTGCGGATGCGACGTCGTCGGCGACGGCAATCTGGCGCACCGGCGTCCCTTCGGCCTCCAATTCCTCCGCCGCCATCGTGAAGTTGAGCACATCGCCGGTGTAGTTGCCGTAGAGAAAGACCACGCCTGCCCCGCCATCGGCGGCCCGGCCCGCATCCAGAATCTGCTCCGGTGAAGGGGACGCAAAGACATTGCCAACCGCTGCGGCGTCGGCCAGTCCCTGGCCAACATATCCTGCAAAGGCGGGTTCGTGTCCGGAACCGCCGCCAATGACAATGCCGACCTTGCCATCGCGCGGGCCCTGTTGCGCAACGACCGCACGGCCGGTGCTTCCTTCCACGCACAGCATGTCGGGATAGGCGGCGATCAGACCCTCGATAAATTCGGGGATGATATTTTCGGGTGCGTTGATCAGTTTCTTGGTCTTGATGCTCATGGTCCGGTACGATCCTTCTGGACATTCGACGGTAGCGCCACCGCAGCGACGTCCGGTTGTCGTGGATTTCGAAACAGTTCTGGGCTTGCGTTTCAGTCGGCGGTGGTCGAGGGAACCAACCGCTTGGCGGCCGCAACCGTGCGATCCAGCCATGCATGCTCCAGCCGGCGCGTCGCCGCCATGTCATCGGTTTGCGGCAGCCAGTGTTCCAGAATGCAGCTCATATCGTCGGGGCAATGCGACAGGCAGGCGAGGATCTCCTCGATCTCCGCCCGCCCCTCGCCCAGCGGCGTGCCATGGATTCGGAAACCGACGCCATAGGGGTCGGGGGTGATCTGATAGTCCTTCAGGTGAAGGTTGATCGTGTAGGGGGCCAGCATCCTGACCGTGGTCATCGGCCATTCCCCGGCGCAGATGGAGTTTGCGACATCAAGGCAGACGCCGAGCGCCTCATCGGAAACCGCATCCAGCAGTTCCACCATACGGGTCGACGGGTAGTTGAAATGGTTCTCTATGGCAAAGCGAAGGCCGGCTCGCTTGCCATCCGGCAGGAGTTCGCGGATCTCAGCGGCAAGTTCGGCCACCGGAATGAGCGCATCCTCGGCATCCAGCGCCACGCGCAAGATCTTCGAGCCGATCCGCTCGCCGATCGGGATGTAACGCGCCAGCTCCTTCGCATCAAAGGACTGGATTCCCAGTTCGAGCGTCATGTCGTAGCTGTCAGCGCGCTGTTTCAGCGCGATATGCTCGTCCGGCGTCAGGCGGTCGAGCGGCAGGTTGTCAGCATATTGCACCAGGCCAAGGCCGTGCCCATGCGCGATGTCCAGAACCTCCATTGCCGTCATCGGCTTTTCCGGCTGCAGGTCCTTGATGCCGATAGACCAGCGGAAAGCATAGCTGCCAAGTCCGATTTTCATACGTTTCTCCCGAGAACTGCAACGACGGCCCGGCCTTGAAACCGGGCCGTCATCTTCATCAATGGATCAGCGAGCCGCCGTTGACATCGACTTCCGAGCCGGTGACGTAGGACGACAGGTCCGAGGCAAGGAACAGGGCGCAACCGGCCACATCGTCCGCGGTTCCGGCGCGCGCCATCGGGATGCCGGCCTCGATTTCCACGAGCTTTTCCGGCGTCAGCATGCCGGCGGTGATGTCGGTGGCGATGAAGCCGGGGCAAATAGCGTTGACCCGCACGTTGACGGGCGCGAGTTCGCGGGCCATCGCCTTGGTCAGGCCGAGAACACCGGCCTTGGCTGCCGAATAATGCGGACCACCGAAGATGCCACCGCCGCGTTGTGCCGAAACCGACGACATGTTGACGATCTTGCCCTGTTGGCGCTCGCGCATGTGCGGGATGACGGCCTGGCTGCAATAAAGCGTACCGCGCAGGTTCACGTCCAGAACCGCGTCGTAATTTTCCGGGGCGATATCCATGATTTTCAGCGGCTGGGTGATGCCGGCATTGTTGACGAGAATGTCGATCTGACCCCACTTGGCGATCAGTGCGGCCATGACCGTGCGGGCTGCTTCGAGGTCGGTGACGTTGCAAGCCATGCCGACATGCTGCGGGCCGAGATCGGCAGCGGCGGCCTTCGCGGCGGCCTCGTCCAGATCGAGGATCGCGACGGTGGCACCATGTGCGGCAAACAGCCTGGCCGTTGCCTTGCCGAGACCACGCTTAGACGCTGCACCGGTGATGACTGCAAATTTGCCCTCGAGCAGAGCTATACCCATTGTTTCTTCTCCCTTTGGTCAGATCGCACCGGCGCAATCACGCGCAGTGCAAGAATGTGATTGGAATTCAGGAATTCTTCAAAGCCAGCCGCGGATCTGGCGGATCATCGCGGCTGTCGAAATGCCGTAGCGCTCATGCAGGCTCGGCAAGGCCCCGGCATCCAGGAACTGGTCGGGCAGGCCGATCATCCGGAAGGTCGGCGTCACGCCATTGACGAGCAACGTGCCGGCGACAGCCTCGCCAAGACCGCCGACCCGCGTGTGGTTTTCAGCGGTCACCACAAGTCTTCCGCCCTTGCCGGCTTCCGATAGGATCGTGGCCGTATCGAGCGGCTTGATCGTCGGGCAGTGCAGCACGCCGATGGACAGGCCGTCCTTTTCCATCTCCACGGCCGCGTCCAGCGCCCGCATGGTCATGAATCCCGAGGAAATCACCAGCGCATCCGTGCCGTCGCGCAGGAGCTTGGCCTTGCCGATCTCGAACTTGTAATCGGGGCAGTGTTTGTGAATGACGGACGGCACCTTGCCGCGCAGCAGGCGCATATAGACAGGACCGTCATGTGCTGCCATCGCCGGGACGGCTTCCGCAACGTCGATCGCGTCGCAGGGGTCGATGATCGTCAGGTTCGGAAGCCCGCGAAAGATCGCCAGATCTTCCGTTGCCTGGTGGCTTGGACCATATCCGGTGGTCAGGCCCGGCAAGGCGCAGACGATCTTGACCGGAAGATTTTCCTCGGCGATCGCCATGGCGATGAAATCATAGGCACGGCGCGAGGCAAAGACCGCATAGGTGGTGGCGAACGGCAGGAAACCCTCGCGTGCGAGGCCGGCCGCAGCCGAAAACATCACCTGCTCGGCCATGCCCATCTGGTAGAATCGCTCCGGAAAGGCTTCGGCAAAGATGTGCAGGTCAGTATATTTTGCAAGATCCGCCGTCAGTCCGACGATCTTGTCGTTGCGCTTTGCCTCGGCAACCAGCGCATGACCGAACGGCGCGGAAACCGTCTCGTAGCCTTCCGCCGCCAAGGACGCGATCATCGCAGAGGTCCGCACGGCCTCGCCGCTCTTCGGCGGGGTCCGGGGCTGCCATTTGCGGTGCGGATCGTAATTGCGGTTCGTGCTCATGCTTTTTCCCTCCTCATTCCAGCCGGCCTCATTCCGGCCGGTTCGCATCCAGCACGGCCAGTGCCTTTTGCCATTCATCGGCCTCCACCCGCACGAAATGCGCCATTTCGCGCGCCTCGAGAAAGGGCACGCCCTTGCACATCAGCGTATCGCAGATGATGGCGCGGGGTTTTGCGTCCGTGACCGCACGCGCTGCATCGAACGCAGCCACGAGCGCCGCCATGTCGTTGCCATCGACCCTCTGTGTGTGCCAGCCGAAGGCGCTCCATTTGGCAGCAAGCGGTTCGGCACAGAGCATTTCGGTCGACTTGCCGTCGGCCTGCTGGTCGTTAAAATCGATGATGCAGATCAGGTTGTCGAGCTTATGATGGGCCGCCGACATGGCCGCTTCCCAGGTCGAGCCCTCGCCGAGTTCGCCATCGGACATCAGATTGTAGACGAAGGCCGGGTTTTTCTTGGCTTTCAGGCCCAGCGCCATGCCGACGCCGATACCGAGCCCCTGCCCCAACGAGCCGCCTGTAATTTCCATGCCGGGCGTGTATGCGGCCATGCCGGACATCGGCAGGCGGCTATCGTCCGTACCATAGGTCTCGAGCTCCTGCTCCGGGAGGATTCCCGCCTCGATCAGGGCGGCATAAAGTGCGATCGCGTAGTGACCGATCGACAGAAGGAACCGGTCGCGGCCTTCCCATTCGGGGTCTTCGCGGCGATAGGTCATGGCGTGAAAATACGAGACAGCGAGCACGTCAGCGACGCCGAGCGCCTGGCCGACATAGCCCTGGCCCTGAACTTCGCCCATGCGAACCGCCTTGCGCCGGATTTCCCAGGCACGGCGCGCAAGACTCATGTTCGACAGGTCTGTCGCTTGAATTTGGCTGGTCATGTTTCCTCCCATGCGGCGGCGGCGCAAACCAATCGCCCCCACAGCAATTTCTGGACTTAACTTGCCATCCCCGGCAATTAAGAAAAACGAACGAGTTGTTAAGTAGAACTTACGTGACTGGACCGAGGAGATCAGACAGGCTCAGGTCAGGTTGAGCGGGGAGGACGCTCGCTGTGTGCAATGCGCCGCCTGGGAGGGTTTCGGTCGATGCTCTTTCCAGGATATGCCGGGCAACCGGCAAGGCCCGTTTGCCGCAGGAGAATTCTCGCAGACCGGATGATAGATGATGTTCTCAGGGAGGAGACACAATGAATATTCGCCAGATCGTTGCGGCTGCCGTGTTGTCGCTTTGCGCCAGCCAGGCGAGCGCGCAGGAATTCCAGCTTTCGCATAATGCCGCTGCCGGTAATCCCAAGGACGTGGCATCGCAGAAATTCGCCGAGCTCGTTGAACAGAAGACGGATGGCCGCCTGAAAGTGTCCGTCGGCGGCAGCGCCCAGTTTGGCGACGATGCTGAGACCATCACCAATATGCGTCTCGGTACGATCGCTTTTTCGGCAAACTCCCAGGGAACAACCTCGGCAGTCGCGCCTGAAATCGCGCTTCTCGGCCTTCCATTCCTGTTTCAGGATCTGAAGCAGGCCGAAACGGTCATGGACGGCCCGGTGGGCGACAAGATTGCCGCCGCCGCCGAAACGCAGGGGCTTGTCGTTCTGTCCTGGTGGAACAACGGCATCCGCCAGACATCCAACTCCAAGAAGGCGATTGTCTCGCCGGCGGATCTGGCTGGCATGAAGATCCGCACGCCACCGGATCCGATGACCGTGGACATCTTCACGGCTCTGGGTGCCTCGCCAACGCCGATGGCCTTTTCCGAGCTCTACATCGCTCTGCAACAGGGCGTGGTCGACGGCCAGGAGAACCCGCTGATCAACATCTTCTCGTCGAAGCTGCATGAAGTTCAGCCCTTTATCTCCATGACGAACCACAAGTATGAATCGACGCCGTTTCTAGCCTCGAAGATCGTCTTTGATACGCTGTCGCCGGAAGATCAGCAGATCGTCCGCGATGCGGCCAAGGAAGCGGGTGAACTGAACCGCCAGATGGTGCGTGAGCAGACGGACAAGCTGCGTGGCGAAATCGAAGCGACAGGTGTCAAGATCAACGACGTCGATCCCGCCCCCTTTGTCGCGGCAACCCAGTCTGTCTACGAAAAATGGCACGTGCAATATCCGGAACTGGTTGACGAACTGGTGGCCGCCGCCAAGGCAGCAGCAGGCAAATGACGATGACGGATCCTGTCCGCAACGACAATGCCAAGGCGGGTTCTCCCGCCTTGCGCATTGCAAACGGCATCGGCTTCGTGCTCGACCGCGTGGCCATGGTGATCGCCATCAGCGCGGTCATCGCGATCTTCATCGCCCTGATGCTCGAGGTTACCATCCGATACATGACACAGGCGGGCCTCGGCTGGCCGAACGAGGTGCCAAACCTTCTGTTTCCCTGGCTCATCATGGGCGGCATCGTCCTCGGCGCACAACGCGGCTCGCATATTGCTGCAGAAGCGATCCGGGGCTTCCTGTCGACCGAACAGCTGCGCATGCTGCTGAGCTTCATTCATCTTCTGGTGGCGGTCTCCTTCGCCTATCTCGCCTTTCTTTCGCTTCAGGTCATCCAGATCACCCGGACGCAGGTTTTTCCAATGACGGGGCTCGGCCAGGCATGGGCCTACAGTTCGCTGCTCTTCGGTTTCGGCGGCATTGCGCTCGCGTCGCTCGTCAATCTTGTGCGGGTCGTCTTTACCGATGATCCAAGGACCCTTCATCAGCCTGAACCGGAGCACACGCTATGACCGCGATCATGACCGGCATTTTCGCCGTCCTGCTGGCGATCTCCACGCCCGTCGGCTACGCCTTGATCATCGCTGCCGGCGCCGCCATTCTCTGGCAGGGCGGCACGCCCACGGTGCTGGCCGTCGTCAAGCTTTTCCAGCCGACCCAGAGCTTTCCGCTGCTGGCCATTCCCTTCTTCATCCTGTCGGGATCGCTGATGATGTCGGGTACGCTCGGCCAGAAACTCGTGCAGTTTGCAGCCAGGCTCGTCGGCCGTTTTCATGGTGGCATGGGACAGGTCACCGTTGTCGGCTCCACCATCTTCGGCGGCGTATCCGGCTCGGCTGTAGCCGAAGCCTCCGCGCTCGGCTCGATGCTCATTCCCTGGCAGAAACGGGAAGGCTATCCGCCGGCCTTTGCGGCTGCCGTCACGGCATCATCATCCACCATTGCCGGCCTCATTCCGCCGTCCATTCCGTTGATCCTGTATTCGACGGTCGCCAATGCCTCGATCGCCAAGCTGTTTTCCGCTGCCGTGCTCCCGGGCCTGATGCTCGCCTTCGGCATGATGCTGGTCTGCTATTTTTCCGGACGGCTGCGCAACTTTCCGCGCCTGACGGTGGACAAGCAACTGACGTCCTTCGGCAAGTCCGTGCTGCTGGCCTTGCCGGCCCTCGCCATGCCGTTCTTCATCGTCCTGCTTTTGCGCGCCGGTATCGCGACGCCAACCGAAGTCAGCGTCATTGCCGTCTTCTATGCGCTGGTCGTCAGCCTGGCGATCTACCGTGACCTTACCTGGCAGCGCATTTACCAGGCGCTGGTCAGCACGGTCACCACGACCGGCGTCGTGATGCTGGTGATCGCAGCCTCCAGTCTTGTCGGCCATGTCCTGATCACCGAGCGGGTGCCGACGATCGTCGCGCAATGGGCCCAGCACACCCTGGTCAATGCCGTGCTGATTATTCTGATGATGAACATCATCATGCTGGTCATCGGCATGTTCCTTGATCTTCCCGCGGCCATCCTTTTGCTTGGCCCCACTTTCGTCGCCATCGGCCAGTCGATCGGCATGGATCCGATCCAGCTTGGCGTGATGATCTGCATCAACCTGTCCATCGGCCTGTTTACGCCGCCAATCGGAACGACCCTGTTCATCGGCGCTGTGATTGCCAGGGTGCCGATCGGCGACGTGGTCCGCGAGCTGTGGCCTTTCTACGGGGTGGCGATCGCAGTGCTCGCGCTGATATCCTACGTCCCAGCGCTCACCTTCTACTGAGGCATGCCATGACAGAGCAGAAAATCGTCGCATTCGTTGGTCTGGGTTCCATGGGACTTCCCATGGCTCAGAACCTTGTGAAGGCAGGCCATGCCGTCCGCGGTTTCGACATGCGCGCGGAGGCAATGGATGTGCTGGCAAAGGCTGGCGGCGACCACGTCGAGACGCTGGCGCAGGCCTGTGCCGGTGCTGATATCCTGGTGCTCATGGTGGTCAACGCCCAGCAGGCCCGTTCGGTGTTGCTTCAGGCCGGTGCGCTCGCCGAACTTCCAGAAGGCGCGCATATCTGCCTCATGGCCACCTGCCCGCCCGATGACGTGGTGCAGCTTGCAGCCGAAATCGAAGGTTCCGGCAAGGTTCTGGTCGATTGCCCGGTCTCCGGCGGCGTGGTCGGTGCAGAGGCCGGCACATTGACGATCATGGTCGGCGCACCGGACATCGCCTACCACGCCGTTGCGCCGGTGCTGCGTGCCATGGGCGACAAGCTCTATCATTGCGGACCCCGGCAAGGTCAGGGTGCCATGGTCAAGGCCATCAATCAGCTTCTCTGCGGTGTGCACCTTGCTGTTGCCGGCGAGGCGATGGCGCTCGGTGAAAAGGCCGGCGTCGACACGCAAGTCCTGCTGGAAATCCTCTCCGGGTCGGCTGCCTCCAGCTGGATGCTGAGGGATCGCGGACCGCGCATGCTGATGGAGGCGCCGCCGGTCACCAGCGCCGTCGATATTTTCGTCAAGGACCTCGGGATAGCACTTGCCGCAGGGCGGTCCGCCGCGATGGCATTGCCGCTGGCTGCTGCTGCCCATCAAATGTTCCTGGCTGAAAGCGGCAGCGGTAACGGGCTCGGAGACGACAGCCAGGTGGTTGCCGCCTATCGCCGGCTGAACGGAATCGCTTGACAGCCTGGACGGGCGAGCCGAAGAGACAAGGGCTCGTGCGATCGTTTTTCCGGCAACGATCGTCCGAAGCTCCGACGTGGAGGCCGGCTTGCCGATCAATCCCAATCTGAATTCCCTCGCCTATTTCGAAGCCGTGGCCCGGACCGGCCGCGTTACTCTGGCTGCAGCCGAACTGGGTGTATCCATGGCAGCCGTCAGCCAGCAATTGAAACAGCTGGAAGAACAGTGGGGCGTGCGGCTGTTCAAGCGCAACGACCGGCGACTGACCCTGACGATCGATGGTGAAATGCTGTTTCAGGCAACATCGACAGCGTTCCGCATGATCCGCGGCGCCCGCTCTGCGGTTTTGCGCCAGCATAACAGCCGACAACTGAATATACGCTCGAGCCCGAGCTTTGCAGTGCGCTGGCTGACGCCCCGCCTGAAGGGCTTTCTCGATGCCAATCCGGACTGGGGCGTCCGTGTGGACGCAACCCCGGAATTCTCCAATTTCGAAACGGAGATCGTCGATCTCGATCTGCGTTATGGATCCGGCGCATGGGATCAGCTTCACACGGAATGTATCATCAACGATTTCGTCCTGCCCATGTGCAGTCCTGGTTATCGCGACAGGCTGTATGCCCTCAGTGACGACCCGGCCGAGCAATTGTCCAGGGCGCGGCTGATCCATTCCGTCAAGGCGCTTTATCAATGGGATGTCTGGCTTCTGGTCCACGGCATAGACCCTCCGACCGAACAGGCCCCGCTTCGTTTCGACCGCTCCTCGATGGCGATCCAGCTCGCCCGCGATGGTGCCGGCGTAGTGCTGGATTCTGCAACACTGGCGCAGGAGGATCTGGAGCGCGGCACGCTCGTTCCCCTGTCGACCGCCTTCGATGTCGTCGAGTTCCCCGCCTACTGGATCGTCTGCCCGGCGCGCCACACCAACCGACGCCCCGTGCGCCTGTTTACAGACTGGATCCGCGAGGAGGTCACGACATTCGACCGCTCGGCACGATCGCTGCTCGAAAGCCTGGACTGCAGGCTGCGCCCTGCCCGTGAGGAGGAGCCCGGCCTACCCTAGACCCCTCGCCCCTAGACCGTCGACGATGCGGCTGCCTGCCCGTGCAGGCAACCTCGAACCGGATCAAAAGAAAACCATCCGCGAATCTCGCGGATGGTCTTTGTTAGGATCCATGAACTCTCGGTCGCGAAAGCGAAGGCCTTGGATTTCAGTTCATCGGCATCAATGCTGATCGGCACCTCGGGGTTGAGATCTCAAAACTCCTCCCAGCTATCGCCACCTTTGAGTGCGGCGTTGCCATTGAACGCATTGGCAACCTTGGCCGTCATCTGCCGCGCTGGCGACGCCACCGGCCGCGAGTTATGGCTGGCTGCAACTGGTGCCGCACGATGGGTCGGCCCGCCCATTCCAATGTTGAACTGTCCAAGAAGATCGAACAATTGCTCTGCTTCGCGGGCGAGACCGTGGGCAGCGGCCGTCGTCTCCTCGACCATGGCGGCATTCTGCTGCGTACCCTGATCCATGGTATTCACGGCCGTGTTGATTTCCTTGAGGCCGGTTGACTGCTCCTTGGACGATTCGACGATCGCGCTGACATTTCCATCAACCTGGACAACCTGTGTCACGATCTCCTGCAGGGCTTTTCCCGTATTGCCCACCAAGGCAACACCGCTTTTCACATGTTCATTCGATGCCCTGATCAAGTCCTTGATCTCTTTGGCGGCCTTGGCCGAGCGCTGCGCAAGTTCGCGCACTTCCTGGGCAACAACGGCAAAGCCCTTGCCAGCATCGCCAGCCCGCGCGGCTTCGACACCGGCGTTCAGGGCAAGAAGGTTGGTCTGGAATGCGATCTCGTCGATGACGCCGATAATGCTGGCGATTTCGCCTGCCGACTTCTCGATCTTGCCCATGGCCTCGACCGCTTCGCCTACGACCTTGCCGGAGTGTTCGGCATTTTCCTTGGTCTTGCGGACCAGTTGACCGGCCTCCTGTGCACGATTGCTGGAGTCGGCGACGGTGGTGGTGATTTCTTCCAGCGCCGCTGCAGTTTCTTCCACCGATGCGGCCTGCTGCTCGGTGCGTTTCGCAAGATCATTCGAGGCCGACTGGATCTGCTGCGATGAAGCGGCAATGGCGCCGGCGTTCTGCGAGATCGTCTGCAACGTACCGCGCAACTTCTCTGAAGCAGCGTTAAAATCGACACGGAGTTTTTCAAGTGTCGGAATGAACGGCGTAGTCACCGTCTGCGTCAGGTCGCCTTCGGACAAGGCGTTCAGAGCACCGGCAAGCTGCTCAACATTGCCGACCCGGGCGGTAACGTCGCTTGCGAACTTCACGATTTTGAAAACCTTGCCGTTCATGTCGAAGATCGGATTGTAGGAAGCCTGGATATAGGCTTTTTTTCCACCCTTGCCGATACGCATGAATTCGCCGGACACAAATTCACCACTGGCAAGATTAGGCCAAAACCGGCGATATTCCTCGCTGTTGGCGTAGGCCGGCTCGCAGAACATCGAGTGGTGCTTGCCCTGAACCTCTGACAGTTGATAACCCAACGTGTTCAGAAAATTTTCGTTGGCAGTCAGGATATCGCCCTTGGGGGTGAACTCGATAACGGCCTGGGCACGGGAAATGGCGTCGAGTTTGCCACCCTCTTCGGCGGCCTTCAATTTCTGTGCCGTAATGTCAGTTGCGAACTTCACGACCTTGTAGGCCTTGCCACCTCGGAAAACCGGATTATAGGAGGCCTCGATCCAGACTTCACGACCGTCCTTGGTGATACGCTTATATTGGCGACGATCGAACTCGCCACGCGCAAGCCTGGCCCAGAACTCCCGGTAGTCAGCGCTCGCAGCTTCTGTGGGATCCACAAAAATCCGATGGTGTTGACCGGCGATCTCCGACAGCGGATAGCCCAGCGCACGACAGAAGTTCTCATTCGCGGTAATGATCGTGCCATCAAGCTTGAACTCGATGATGGCCTGAGATTTGCTCATGGCGTTTAGGGCGCGTCCCCATAAACGGGGTTCATCTTCGGCATTCGATGTGATTCAATCTCCTTGAAAGGAGATTGCGATGCGCCGTCACGAATTGAGCGATGAAGAATGGGCTGTGCTTGAACCGCTTCTT
>NZ_LSRP01000098.1 GCF_001885585.1 Pararhizobium antarcticum | reverse complement strand
GGCCAGAGGGTTGTCGCCTCGTCGAGTGTCTCGGCATCTTCGGCGGGGTGCTGTACGGAGACAAACAGCGTCGTGCCATCCGGGGAGAAGATTGGCCCGGTTGCCTCGGCGCCAGCGGGGCAGGTAAACAGCAACTTCGGCAGGCCGCGCGCCGGACCCTCGGTATCGATCCCGTAGATGCCATCCGGCAGGCCGAAATCATTGGCACCGTCGGTGGCAACCCAGAGCCGGCCCTGCGGATCGAAGGTGATGTTGTCGGGACAGACGAACCAGCCGCTGTCGGATGTTTCCGGGTGAAAGCTCGCCTTGATGGCGGGATCGGCAGGATTACCGGCCAGCACGAAGATATCCCAGTCGAAGACGTCGGCCGCATGATCGGCATCGCTTCCGCGTCCGCCCGGCGGGATCAGTTCGACAATGTGGCCCCAGAGATTTTCCGGCCGCGTGTTGGCGGGATTGATCTTGTCGGCGGCAAGCTTCTTGTTCTTCGTCATGACAGCATAGACGCGGCCAGTGACCGGGTTCGTCTCGAAGTCCTCGGGACGATCCATCGGCGTTGCGCCGAGGGCATCGGCCGCAAGTCGCGTCCGGATCAGGACGTCGGCCTGGGTTGCGAAACCGTTTTCAGCGGTCAGCGGCCCCTGCCCCTGCACAAGCGGCATCCAGGTGAGCTTGCCATCGGCTTCGAACTTGCCGACCGACAGGGTGCCTTCGTCCAGCAGGTCCTTGCCGGTTTCGGGTCTGGCCGGATCAAAGGTCCCGGCGGAAACGAAGCGGTAGACATATTCGAAATAGTCATCGTCGCCCATGTAGACCACCACGCGGCCGTCCTTGTTGAGCACAACGGTGGATGCCTCGTGCGACATGCGACCGAGCGCCGTGCGCTTGACCGGCACGGACTGCGGATCATAGGGGTCGATCTCGACGACCCAGTCGAAGCGGTTGGGTTCGTTGGGTTCCTTGCTGATATCGAAGCGGTCGTGGAAACGGGCCCGGCCGTAGAAATCGGAGCCGTCGAAGCCGTAGCGCTCGAGCACATTGGCAATGGACGAGGCCTCGATCTTGCCGCCGAAGGTATCTGATGCCCCCTCCTCGCAGGTTAGCACCGTGCCCCAGGGGGTGACGCCGCCGCCGCAGTTGTAGTTGGTGCCCTTGACCACAAGGCCCTCGGGATCGCCGCTGGTTTTCAGCAGGTCGTGGCCGGCGGCCGGACCGGACAGGCGCATCGGAGTTTCAAGCGTCAGGCGACGATTGAGCGGGCTGTCTGTGACAAGGCTCCAGCGTCCGTCGGCAAAGGCGATCTCGACGATGGAATGGCCCATGGCCGCCATGCCGAGATCGACCTGTTCACGGGTCATCTTCACGGCGGCTTCGTCCTCGGTCATGCCGGGGAACATAACATTCGGCGAGATGTATTCATTGTTGACGCAGAGCAGGCCGCGCGTCGATTCGGTAGAGCCCTTGGGCAGCGGCATGAAGGCTGTGTAGTCGCAATTGTAGCCGAAGCGGCTTTCCTGCTCGGCAGCGGTGATCGACGCGGCATCGAATTCGCCGAGACCGGCCTTCAGCGCATCACCCCACCGGGCCAGCACCTTGACACTGTAACCATCGGCAACAGCCGTGTCCTTCCCATAGGCGCGGGTCAGTTCGGTAAAGACGAGGCTGGATTGCGCAGCGGCGGCAAAGCTCTCGCCGGCAAAGAGCGAGCCGATGAAGCCGCTGCCTGCGGCGATGGCGCCGATCGAGGATGCGGCCTTGAGAAAGGTGCGCCGCGAGACGCGCTCGGCAATGACATCGCGAATGACGGGAGAAGAATTGGAAGGCAAGAGTGACATGGGATGCTCCGCTTCGGTTGAGACCGCCACCAGATATGGGGCGCGGAAGCGACGTTAGGGCGCAAGCATGACAGGCTGTTGACCGCCAGGTGCTGGCTTGCGCTGCGGCGGTACTGGCTTGCGCTGCGGCGGTACCTTTCGGTACATGTCCGCCCGCTATGCTCGGGCAAGCGCCTTCAGTGCCGCCTGGACGAAACCGTCGCGGGCAGATGACGGGGCCATGCCGCGCGGCTCGTAGACATGGCGATGCAGGAAATAGTCCGTGAGCCGGAAGGCCTGGGCCAAGGTTTCGAGGCTTGCCGCCTCGCTGCCGCCGGCAGCCAGGAAGGCAGGCAAAGCCAGCATCCTGTCGGCATAGGGGGCGCCGGCATCGCGGCTGACGGCCCGGCCGGATTTCGGCGAGACATAGACCAGGTCGTCCTTGGTGCCGGTCGCTGCACATTCGGCCAGATTGAGCCCGAAGCCGAGATCGTTGAGCACGGCAATCTCGAACCGCACGAACAATTCGCCGGCATCGCGGGGGTCGTGCAGGTTTTCGAGGATGACATCGAGCGATTCGTAGAGATGCGGATGCGGATCGCGCTCCGGCAGCAGCCGCAGCAAGGCACCCATCGCCTGGACGCCATAGACCGACGTCGCCGCCTCCATCAACCGCGCCGCACGCAGCCGCACCGGCTCGATCCGGAACTCCCCCAGATGCTCGTCGAGGCGCGCCCGCCACGTGACTTCGACCTCGTTTCCGGGCTGCAGCACCGGCTGCATCGCCCGCGAACGACCGGACCGCACAAGCCCCAGGTGCCGGCCGCGCAGGCGTGTCATGACCTCGACGACGACAGAGGTCTCGCCATGGCGCCGGACGCCGAGAATGATTGCCTGATCGGTCCACTGCATGTTCAGGTTCTACGCCGAGACGGCAAGCGGGGCAATCGCGCGCGGCTGGCGCATGGTGCCAGATCTGCGCGCCAACCTGACATATATTCACCAACGTCCGGATTCTTGGCTTTTGCCTGCACAGATTAGCGTCTAAGAGACATTCCCAGAAATTGGAGCGGTTTCAGACATGAAAATCACGATGATCGGTGCGGGCTATGTTGGCCTGGTTTCAGGCGTTTGTTTTGCTGATTTTGGCCATGACGTCATCTGCCTGGACAAGGACGAAAACAAGATCGAGGCGTTGCGCGCCGGGCGCATCCCGATCTTCGAGCCGGGCCTGCAACAGCTTGTCGCCGCCAATGCCGCCTCCGGCCGCCTGAGCTTCTCCACCGATCTTGCCAAATGTGTTCCGGACAGCGAAGTGATCTTCATCGCCGTCGGCACCCCGTCGCGACGCGGCGACGGCCATGCCGACCTCTCCTATGTCTATGACGCCGCTCGCGAGATTGCTGCCCATATCAGCGGCTTCACCGTCATTGTCACCAAGTCGACCGTTCCTGTCGGCACCGGCGACGAGGTCGAGCGGATCATGCGCGAAACCAATCCGGACGCCGATATCGCCGTCGTTTCCAATCCGGAATTTTTGCGCGAAGGCGCTGCCATCGACGACTTTAAGCGGCCCGACCGCATCGTCATCGGCATCGACGACGAGCGCGCCCGCGAGGTGATGACCGAGGTTTACCGCCCGCTCTATCTCAACCAGTCGCCGCTTCTGTTTACCACCCGCCGTACCTCCGAACTGATCAAATATGCCGGCAATGCCTTTCTTGCCATGAAGATCACCTTCATCAACGAGATGGCCGACCTTTGTGAAAAGGTGGGCGCCAATGTGCAAGAGGTCGCCCGCGGCATCGGTCTCGACGGCCGCATCGGCTCGAAATTCCTGCATGCAGGCCCCGGTTATGGCGGCTCCTGCTTCCCCAAGGATACGCTGGCGCTTGTCAAGACGGCGCAGGACCATGACAGCCCTGTCCGCCTGATCGAGACCGTGGTCTCCGTAAACGACAACCGCAAGCGCGCCATGGGCCGCAAGGTGATTGCGGCAGCCGGCGGCGACGTGCGCGGCAAGACGATCGCCGTGCTCGGACTGACCTTCAAGCCCAACACCGACGACATGCGCGACAGCCCGGCCATCGCCGTGATCCAGGCCCTGCAGGACGCCGGCGCGACGGTGAGGGGCTATGATCCAGAGGGCATGGACAATGCCGGGCACGTCATCGCCAACCTCATCTTTGCATCCGGCCCCTATGAGGCGGCGGATGGCGCCGACGCGCTTGTCATCGTCACCGAATGGAACCAGTTCCGGGCGCTCGACTTCGACCGCCTGAAGGCCGTCATGAAAAGCCCGGTGCTGGTCGACCTCAGAAACATCTACCGCAAGGACGATGTGACCAAACACGGGTTCACCTATACCAGCATCGGTCGGCCGGACTGATCCCGCCGCGCAGCCGCCACTATAAACGGCTGCGCGCGCCGGCCTATTTCCGCTTCATCGCCTCGGCCAGTGCCGCGCCAAAGGCGCCCTGCGAGGGGGCTTCAGGTTTTGGCTGGGGTACACGCCCCTGTCGCGGCTGATTGCTGACGCGGGGTTCGTTCCTTGACTCACGGGGAGCTGACTCTGCGCCACCGTCCTTGCGCATGGTGAGGGCGATGCGCTTGCGCGGCACGTCCACCTCTGTGACCCGCACCTTGACGACATCGCCGGCCTTGACCACCTCATGCGGATCCTTGACGAAACGGTCGGCCAGCTGCGAGACGTGCACGAGGCCATCCTGATGCACGCCGATATCGACGAATGCGCCGAAGGCAGCAACGTTTGTCACCGTGCCTTCGAGCAGCATGCCGGGTTTCAGGTCCTTGATGTCGTCAATGCCGTCGGCAAAGGTCGCGGTCTTGAAACTCGGGCGCGGGTCGCGGCCCGGCTTTTCCAGTTCGGCGAGGATGTCCTTGACGGTCGGCAGGCCGAAACGCTCGTCGACAAAGCTGCGCGGATCCAGCTGTTTCAAGGCGGCGCTGTCGCCCATGATGGCGCGCAGGTCCCGGCCGCAGGCGGCAACGATCTTCTTGGCGACACCATAGGCTTCCGGATGCACGGACGAGGCATCAAGCGGCTCCTTGCCACCGGTGATGCGCAGGAAGCCGGCGCATTGCTCGAAGGTGCGGGCACCGAGCCGCGGCACCTTCATCAGGTCCTTGCGGCTCTCGAAACGGCCCGTCGCATCGCGATGGGCAACGATCGCCTCCGCAGATGACTTGCCGAGGCCCGAGACACGCGCCAGAAGCGGCGCCGACGCGGTGTTCAGATCGACACCGACCGCATTCACCGCATCCTCGACCACGGCCTCGAGCGAGCGGCCGAGACGGGCTTGATCAACGTCATGCTGGTACTGTCCGACGCCGATCGATTTCGGCTCGATCTTGACGAGTTCCGCCAGCGGATCCTGCAGCCGGCGGGCGATCGAGACAGCGCCGCGCAGCGACACGTCGAGGCCGGGGAATTCGTCGGCCGCGGCCTGCGAAGCGGAATAGACCGAGGCTCCGGCTTCCGAGACGATGACCTTGGTGGGTTTCGGGCCGGCCGGCAATTGCGTGAGCATGTCGGCGACGAGCCGTTCGGTCTCGCGGCTGCCGGTGCCGTTGCCGATGGCAATCAGCTCGATCCGGTGTTTGCGCACCAGACTTGCCAGTTCGGCCTGCGTGCCGCGAATGTCGTTCTTCGGCGGGAAGGGATAGACCGTTGTCGTCTCCAGAAGCTTGCCGGTGCCATCGACGATCGCCACCTTGACGCCGGTGCGGATGCCCGGGTCCAGCCCCATCGTGGCGCGCGAACCGGCGGGGGCGGCAAGCAGCAGATCCTTGAGGTTGCGGGCAAAGACGTGGATTGCTTCTTCCTCGGCCCGCTCGCGCATTTCGCGCATCAGGTCGAGCGACAGCGACAGGGAAAGCTTGACGCGCCACGTCCAGCCGATCATCTCCATCAGCCACTTGTCGCCCGGCAGCGTACCGCCGACGTGGTAGGCGGCGGCGATGGTCCGCTCGACCGGTTTCATCGGCCCTGTGTCGTCGAGATCGACGGTGATGTCGACGGAGAGGAATTCCTCGTTCCAGCCGCGCAGCATGGCAAGCGCCCGGTGGCCCGGCACGGTCGACCATCGTTCGGTGTGGTCAAAATAGTCGGAGAACTTGGCGCCGGCTGCCTGTTTTCCGTCAACCACGCGCGCGCGCAACATGGCAACGCTGCGCATATGGGTGCGCAGGCGGCCAAGCAGATCGGCATTTTCGGTAAAACCTTCGGCAATGATATCGCGGGCGCCTTCCAGCGCCATCTTCACGTCCGTGACCTCACCCACCACATAGGCTGCGGCGCGGTCGGCAGGTGCAAGGGTGCGATCGGCCATGATGGCTTCGGCAAGCGGGCCCAGACCGCGTTCACGGGCGATTTCGGCCTTTGTCCGGCGCTTCGGCTTGTAGGGCAGATAGATGTCCTCAAGCTCGGCCTTGGTCGTCACCGCCGCGATCTTGCCCTCGAGTTCGGTCGTCAGCTTGTCCTGGCTGCGGATCGAATCGAGAATCGCAAGGCGGCGCGCCTCCAGTTCGCGCAGGTAGACCAGCCGCTCGGCGAGCGTGCGCAGCTGCGTGTCGTCCAGCCCGCCGGTGACTTCCTTGCGGTAGCGGGCGATGAAGGGCACGGTCGCGCCCTCGTCCAGAAGCTCGATCGCCGAGGTCGCCTGCGCAGGGGTCGCGTTGATCTCCCTGGCAATAAGAAGCGCTATCGATTTCGACGGGATGTGCTTGGACGGGTTGGACATGGCATTTCCGTGTGCTGATTCTGGTCGGGCGTGGACCATAGGTGCACATGCCATGAAGGCCAAGTAAAGGCGCATGCCCGCCCGTCCGGCATCCACAGGAGATCATTGCTGTCCTTTCGCGCGCGGCCCTCAGGCGATCGTCACGCCCTTGCCGGAAAGCCGCGCGCGGCCATGCGGCCGGTCGAAATCGAGCAACGGACCTGATGGCACGATGCCGGTGGGGTTGATGTGGGCGATCGAATAATAACCGCGCTTGATGTGTTCGATCCGCACCGTCTCGCGGATGCCGGGCCACTGGTAGATTTCCCGGGTATAGGCCGAGAGCGCCGGATAATCCTCCAGCCGGCGGAGATTGCACTTGAACGCGCCGTGATAGGCGGCATCGAAGCGGATCAACGTGACGAACAGCCGGATATCCGCCTCGGTGAAATGGCTGCCGGCGATATAGCGGTTGTCCTGCAGATGCGCCTCGACCGTATCGAGCGTTTCGAACAGATCGGCGACCGCGCTGTCATAGGCACCTTGCGTCCTGGCAAAGCCGGCCCGGTAGACACCGTTGTTGATCCGGTCGTAGATCGGCGCGTTCCAGCGATCGATTTCAGCGCGCAGGGCTGGCGGGGAGAAATCGAGGCGGTTGCCGGTCAGGTGGTTGAAGGCCGTGTTGAATATGCGCAGAATATCCGAGGATTCGTTGTTGACGATCCGTCCTTCCTTGCGATCCCACAGAGCCGGAACCGAAACCTTGCCGGTGTAGTGTCTATCGGAGGCTGTATAGAGTTCATGCTGATGGCGGATCGGCGCGATCGTCGGGCCGGCATCCTGCGGCTCGGCATAGGTCCAGCCGTCCTCGCCGAGTTCGGGCACCGACACCGAGAGCGAAATCACATTCTGGAGACCCTTGAGATTGCGCATCATCAGCGTGCGCGAGGCCCAGGGGCAGATATAGGCGACAAACAGCTGGTAGCGCCCGGCCTCGGCGGCAAGACCCGCCTGCCCGTCCGGGCCGGGCCCGCCATCGACCGTGATCCAGTTGCGGAAACTCGTCTGCTCGCGATGGAAGGCGCCCTGCTTCATTTCGCTCGCGGCAACATCGCCCTTTTCCCATTTCCCATCGACCAGTTGCGGCATCGTCATCTCTCCTGCGTCTGTGCAGTCCCAGACCCGGTCCTGCCCTGCCCTTGCATCCGAGTGGTCTCATGCGGGACGCGAGGCGGCAAGATTGCCAGGGCGCGACAGACTGTTCGAAAAAACACGACTGGAAACCAAACAAGAAACATCTTGATACGAGCAATATGTCGATATATACAGACATATGGACACAAAGACTATCGCCGTGGCTTTCTCGCGCGTGTTCCCTTTTTTGACCGGCAACTGTAAGTGCCGCTGGTGTGTGGAGAGCCCTCACCATCCGGCACGCCCGGACCATCGCCACCGGGGTACGATCCTGGCTATCCGCAGAGGATCCAACGGGGATCCGTGAAAATTCCACCTTTGGAGGACCATTGTTTTGCCTGACCTTCCCGCCGCTGATCTCAACCACCTTCAAGCGCCCGATCTCGACGCACTGCGCCCTGCCTTTTCGACACACAAGCCGCGCATTCTCGTTCTCTACGGCTCATTGCGAACGGTTTCCTACAGCCGGTTCCTGGCGCGGGAGGCTGCCCTTTTGCTCACGCATTTCGGCGCCGAGGTGCGTATTTTCGATCCGGACGGGCTGCCTCTGCCGGATGCAGCGCCGGCAAACCATCCGAAGGTGAAAGAGTTGCGCGACCTGTCCCAATGGTCCGAGGGGCAGGTCTGGGTGAGCCCGGAGCGTCACGGCGCCATGACCGGCGTCATGAAATCACAGATCGACTGGATCCCGCTCGCCGTCGGTTCGATCCGCCCGACGCAGGGACGAACGCTCGCCGTCATGCAGGTGTCCGGCGGTTCGCAAAGCTTCAATGCGGTCAACCAGATGCGCATTCTCGGGCGCTGGATGCGGATGATCACCATTCCCAACCAGTCCTCCGTCGCCAAGGCCTATCAGGAATTCGACGCAGATGGCCGCATGAAGCCCTCCGCCTATTATGATCGTGTGGTCGATGTGATGGAGGAACTGGTGAAATTCACGCTTCTGACCCGCGACGCCTCGGCCTATCTGAACGATCGTTACAGCGAGCGCCGCGAGGAAGCGGAAAAACTCGCGCAGCGGGTCGATATCAAGAACCTGTGAGCCTGACGAGGCCAAGCAGTGGACCGACTTCGGCCGATCCGAAGTCTGTTCCGCCCGCGATCCTTGAAGCACTGGGATTTCGAAACAGCAGCGTTGCCGCAAGTTTAGTTATCGAACATCGTGCACGGTCCGTTAGGGCAAAACCCGCAGATTGCCGGACGGTAAAACAGCTTGTACGATCATTGGCCAGGTTGAGAATTTTGCGACGGTCGATATCGGGACAAGCATCGCGCATGAGCAAAGTTGCCCCCCTTCTTCGTCTTGCCATTGAAGACAATATTGGCTGGTGCAGCGCGGTCTGCACCGCCCATGGATCGCGCGAGACAACATCAAGGGACGCGTGGGTCAATCGAGGTGCGTCGCCACCGTTTTATCCGAACATCATAAGCCGACAGATTGGTGTTCAAGACGAAATAGAAACGCTCATCGGCGAGGTTGCGATAGCCAACCAATCCAAACGCTGGGGCATCAAGGACAGTTTTTGCGAGCTTAACCTTTCCGACCTGGGATTTGAGCGGATTCAATCCGGCAGTTGGTACGGCGGAACGCTGGCAGCGAATGCCGAACCGACCGACTGGAACATCATCCGTTCGCCAGAGCATTTGCGATCATGGGAGAAGGCCTGGGGCGGTGGAGAGGATCGCATTTTCACCGAAAACCTGTTGTTGGACCACAGGATAAGCTTTTGGTTCAAAGGGGGAGACGACGCCATCGAAGCGGGCTTCATTTCCTTCGATTCGGGTCCGTCACTCGGGATTTCAAACTGGTTTTCTCAAGACGATCGTTCGCTTGTTCAAACAGGGGCCCTGCAGGCAGCGAATTCGGTTTCGCGGAGACGGCCAATCGTCTGCTGGTCGGCGGACGACGCCTTACGGGAAACCGGTTTGTCCGATCTTGGACCTCTCCAGGTCTGGATTTCCCCAACGGCGTAAACGCGGTAGGGAATTTCGCAAACAATCCCGAGATGCGCGCCGCTGCGTTTGATCTTGCGGACAAAAACCATTGCCACAAAAGGCAAGGCGCCCGTTCAGGGCGCCTCTTGATGGTTTGTAGCGATCGGGATCGCTCTTACTTCGGATATTCGAGGCCCATTTCGCGGAAGCGCTCGGGGTCGTCGCCCCAGTTCTCGCGGACCTTGATGAACAGGAAGAGATGCACGGGCTGCTCGAGGATTTCGGACAGTTCCTTGCGCGAGGCCATGGAGATCGCCTTGATCGCGTCGCCGTTCTTGCCGAGGGCGATCTTCTTCTGGCTGTCGCGTTCGACATAGATGACCTGCTCGATGCGCACCGAGCCGTCCTTGCGCTCTTCCCATTTTTCCGTCTCGACATGGGACGAGTAGGGAAGCTCCTGGTGCAGCCGCAGGAAGAGCTTTTCGCGGGTGATTTCGGCGGCGAGCTGGCGCATCGGCAGATCGGAAATCTGATCCTCCGGATAGTACCAGGGGCCTTCGGGCAATTCGGTCGAGAGGTAGTCGAGCACGTCCTCGCAGCCGGAGCCGGTGAGCGCGGAGATCATGAAGGTCTGCTCGAATTCGACATATTCATTGGCGGCGGCGGCGAGCTTCAGGAGATTTTCGCGTGACACTTGGTCGATCTTGTTGAGCACGAGGATCTTGCGCTGCGGCACTTCCTTCAGGCCTTCGAGGATGGTTTCGGCATCCCCCTTCAGGCCGCGCTCGCTGTCGATCAAAAGCATGATGATATCGGCATCCTTGGCGCCGCCCCAGGCGGTCGTGACCATGGCCCGGTCCAGCCGGCGGCGCGGCTTGAAGATGCCGGGCGTGTCCATGAAGACGATCTGGGCCTTGCCGTGAATGGCGATGCCGCGCACGATGGCGCGTGTCGTCTGCACCTTGTGGCTGACGATCGACACCTTGGCGCCGACGAGCTTGTTGACCAGCGTCGATTTGCCGGCATTGGTCGCACCGATCATCGCCACGAAGCCGGAGTGGGTTTCAGCACTTTCCGGTGCTGCTGCATCTATTTCGTTTTCGGTCATATGTTCCGTCAATTTCCGGCAGAGACTTTCTGCCACACACCTTCACGCTCCAGCATTTTCGTTGCGGCCACCTGCTCGGCGGCGCGCTTGGAGCGGTCCATTCCCGTTTCGGGCGCAACGCCCTTGATCTCGACTGTCACCGTAAAGCGCGGATCATGATCCGGGCCGGAGCGGTCATCGATGCGATAGTTCGGCGTGACGCCGTATTTCGAATGCGCCCATTCCTGCAATTCGGTCTTGGCATCGCGGCGGGCGCCATCGGCCCGGGTCGCGCGCGCCGACCAGTGGCGCAGGATAAAGCCGCGTGCCGCTTCGAGCCCGCCATCGATATAGACGGCGGCAATCAGCGACTCTACCACATCGGCTCGCACATTCATCATGTGTTTTCCGGTGAGTTTCTTGACGTCGGCGCCGGTGCGAATGAACAGGTGCAGCGCCATGTCGTCGGCGACGACAGCACAGCTTTCGGCGCTGACAAGCTGGTTCAGCCGCACCGACAGTTCGCCCTCGTCGGCATCCCTGAAGGTCTGGAACAGGAGTTCGGCAATGCACAGGCCGAGCACGCGGTCGCCGAGAAATTCCAGCCGCTCGTAGTTCGAGCCCTTGGCATTGCGGGCGCTGGAATGGGTCAGCGCCCGGTCGAGCCGTTCCTTCTGGACAAAGGTGTAGCCGATCGCAGCCTCGAGCCGTTCCCGGTCCTCTGCGCTCAGCAAACGTCCCTTGCTCATTCGACCCCCTTGAGCAGGCGATCATAGCGCAGGTTGGACGGCCATTTCCAGATTTCGCGGAACGAGGTGTCGTTGCCGAGCGAGAAGAAGATCATCGATGCGCGCCCGACGAGATTTTCCGCAGGCACGAAGCCGACATCGAACCGGCTATCGGCCGAATTATCGCGGTTGTCGCCCATCATGAAATAATGGCCTTCCGGGACGATAAATTCGCGGGTGTTGTCGCCACGCGAATCCGGGAACTGGTCGAGCGTGTCGAAGCTGACGCCGTTCTCCAGCGTCTCGCGATACACAGGCACATCGGCGCCGGTATCGTACTGGTCGTCGGCGCGGAAGACGCCATCGGCAACGCGCTGAACTTCCTTGTCGTTGATGTAAAGAACGCTGTTGCGCACCTGCACCTTGTCGCCGGGCAAGCCGACCAGGCGCTTGATGTAATCGATGTCGGGGTTCGGCGGGAAGCGGAAGACCACGATATCGCCACGCTCAGGCTCGCTTGCGAAGATGCGCCCGCTGAACAGATCCGGCGAAAACGGCAGCGAATACTTCGAATAACCGTAGGAGAACTTGTTGACGAAGATGTAGTCGCCAACGAGCAGCGTTGGCATCATCGAACCCGACGGGATGGTAAAGGGCTGGAAGAAGACAGTGCGGATGACGACCGCAAGCAAGAGCGCCTGAATGATGACTTTAACATTTTCCCAAAGGCCGCTCTGGGTCGTTTCACTCTTTTCAGCCACGCTGCATACTTCCTTTTGTGGACACCGTCGGCGCCATCAGGGGCGCATACCGGAACATTCATCGTTGGTTTCTGTTCCGTCCGGAATTTTCCCTGCAATAAAGCCGGAGACGGCAAAGAACAACTCTTCCGGCCCCGTATTTTCAAGGAAACACGGTACGCTTCAGTGAAACATGCTCTAAACGCTTCCTCCATCCGGGGCAACGGGCAGCGCTTCGATAATGACAAAGGCCTGGGCCAGCGGAAAATCATCGGTGATCGTCAGGTGAATGATCGTCTGATGACCGGCCGGGGTCATGGCCTGAAGCCGTTCCAGCGCGCCACCGGTCAATTCCATGGTCGGCTTGCCGCCGGGCAGATTGACCACGCCCATATCCTTCCAGAAGACGCCCTGAGCAAGACCGGTGCCCAGCGCCTTCGAACAGGCTTCCTTGGCGGCAAAGCGCTTGGCGTAGGATTCCGCCCGGTTTTTTCGCCCTTCCGACTTTCGGATCTCGATGTCGGTAAAACAGCGATGACTGAAGCGCTCGCCGAAACGATCGAGCGAACTTGCAATCCGCCTGATGTCGATGAGGTCGCTGCCGATACCGA
This sequence comes from Pararhizobium antarcticum, assembly GCF_001885585.1. Classification (GTDB taxonomy): domain Bacteria; phylum Pseudomonadota; class Alphaproteobacteria; order Rhizobiales; family Rhizobiaceae; genus Pararhizobium; species Pararhizobium antarcticum. Next base: position 32,811 of record NZ_LSRP01000098.1, on the reverse strand, counting down.
TGATCATGGGGTCTCGTCTCTCACATCGGTCTTCCGGCAGGCTCTGGGCTCTGGGTGATCGCAGGACCAGACCAGAACATGGCGGCTTGGCAAATTTCAAACGGGCCCAGGTGACAAATCGGTAGGGATGCCGGATCTTTCAAGGTGCCAGGTCTTTCAGACCGGACGCACCATCGGTTGCAAGCGCCGAACGGACTGCGCTTGCCCCGAGCCTGATCCTGCGCCGGCTCTGGAAAAGCCGCGCCGCAAAAAGTGACACCGCGTAAAACACGATGGCCGCGATGCCCGCAGCCGGTACGGAACCGATCAACACAGGCTTCAGGACAGGCCCCCAGAGATGGGAAAATTCGAGGTTTTTCAGCATATGGAGGATTTCATGGCCAACCATCGCGTCGGCAGGCTGCCCGGTTATCACCATGCCAAGCTCATAGGTCGCTGCAAGGATGAACGGAATGGTCAGCGGATTGGCAAGCGCCGTGGCGATGCCGGCTGCGATCAGGTTTCCCGAGAGCAGATAGGCGACGGCGAGGGCAATGAGAATGTGAAAACCGATAAACGGGGTCGCTGACGAAGCCGCGCCGGCCGCAACGCCGACCGCGATCGAATGCGGCGACGATGAAAGGCGCAGGACCCGCATCGTCATATAGCGCAACCCGCGGGAAAACCCCTTCCGGGGCCACAGGAATTCGCGGATCTTCTGCGCGAGCGTCGCAGGCTTTGTGCGTCTGAACAACATGGTGTTTGATAAACGATCCTGGCAGCGCCATTCAATGGAAAAGCTGCACGTGTCGGCATTTTAGCCGCAAGACCTGCTTTGCCGCAACACTTACGTTCCGGCAGACGGCATCCCGCCATCGGAAACGCTATACACCCCGGGATCGCTGGGCCTGCGCATCATGCACAGGCGCGGCATCTGGCATACGTTTTCTGCATAGGTCCCGGCTGCCTGCGCACAGGCGGCCGGACAGGTATAGGACGGATTAGAAGCCCTTGCGGAACAGGCCGCGATCGACCTGGCGCTGACGGTATTCGAGATCGATGCGATCAAGCGAGCCGTTCAGATAGTTCATTTCCCGATCTTCGACCGAAGGAATCCGGAGAGCGCGGGTCATTTTCTTCAACTGCGTAAACATGGTAAACCTCTTTCGTTTACCTCCCGAGACAGAAGATAGTTTAGAAGCGGCTTTTCCACCAGAGCTACAAATCACGGGCAGCCATGCACAGCATGCATGGCCTACACAATTTCGCCATCACACCTGCCTATTTTCGATGCAGATGCCGGGACACGGCGCAGCATTCTGGTGCTTTGTGACGAAAACAAGGCGGCGCCGTTTTGGCGCCGCAGGTGTAAACGGCGCCAAAACGCATCAGGCATAGACACGCGTGACGGTGGAAACGCTCGGCAATTCGCGGATCTGCGTGATCATATGGTTGAGCTGCCTAAGGTCCCAGACTTCGAGATCCAGCTGGAACTCGCTGAAATCGGCCGCCACCCGCCCCATGGTCAACGTTCGGATGTTGATATCGCTGGTGGCGATAGCCTGGGCGATTTCCGCCAGCGTGCCCGGTTCGTTCAACGCGTTGATCAAAACGCGGGCCATGAAACGCGTATTGTTGGCTTCGTCGAGATCCCAGCGAATATCGATCCACCGCTCTGGCTCATCGTCGAACTTCTGCAAGGTCGACGACTGGATCGGATAAATGGTAATCCCCTTGTCCTGTTCCATGATGCCGACGATCCGGTCGCCGGGAACGGCCCCGGACGGGCTGAAATGGACCTGGGCATTGCCGGAGAGGCCGCGGATCGGCAGCGCTTCCGGCCCCTCTCCTTCCAGGAGGTCCGTGGTCGGCCCGGGCTTGCCCGGCAACTTGAACACCACGCCGGCGGCACTCGTCATGTTGAACCAGCCCTCGTCATAGCTGGGCTTGACGGTGACGCGATCATCCTGATGATCGGGAAAGACGGCACGCAGCACATCGAGTGACGACAATTCACCGCGACCGACCGCGGCAATCGCGTCCTCGATATCCTTCTGCCCCAGACGGTGCAGGACCGGCTTCATCGCATCGCGGGAAAACTGCTTTCCGGCGCGCTCGAAGGTGCGCTCGAGAATGCGATAGCCAAGGCCGGAATATTGCTTGCGGATGGCAGCCCGGGTGGCGCGGCGGATGGCCGAGCGCGCCTTGCCGGTGACGACGATTTCCTCCCAGGCCGGCGGCGGCACCTGGATGCCCGAACGGACGATCTCGACCTCGTCGCCATTGTTGAGACGGGTGACGAGCGGCATGATGCGGCCGTTGATCTTGGCGCCGACGCAGGTATCGCCGATATTGGTGTGGACCGCATAGGCAAAGTCGATGGGGGTCGCGCCCCGAGGCAGGGCGATCAACTGCCCCTTCGGCGTGAAGCAGAAAACCTGGTCCTGAAACAGCTCGAGCTTGGTGTGCTCCAGGAACTCTTCCGGATTGTCGCCTTCGGCCAGCGATTCGATCGTGCGCCGCAGCCAGGAATAGGCATTCGACTTCGGCGAGAGCTTGACCTCGCCGGAGACCTCCTCGCCGTCCTTGTAGAGCGTGTGCGCAGCAATGCCATATTCGGCAACGTCATGCATGCTCCGGGTGCGGATCTGCAGTTCGATGCGCTGGCGCGAGGGGCCAACGATCGTCGTATGGATCGACTGGTAGTCGTTCTGTTTCGGCGTCGAGATGTAATCCTTGAACCGGCCCGGGACCACCCGCCAGCGCGTGTGGACAATGCCGAGCGCGCGGTAGCAGGCCGGGATATCCTCGACCAGGATGCGAAAGCCCCAGACGTCCGAAAGCTGCTCGAAGGACAGGGACTTCGACTGCATCTTCTTGAAGACCGAATAGGGCTTCTTCTGCCGCCCCTTGACCACAGGATCGGGCAGACCATTGGCCTTCAGCAGTTCGACCAGTTCGTCCTCGATCTTGGTGATCAGACCTTCGTTGCGCGTGGAAAGCTCATCGAGACGCTGGGTAACGGTCTCGAAAGCCTCCGGATTGGTGTGGCGAAAGGAGAGGTTCTCGAGTTCCTCGCGCATGTCCTGCATACCCATGCGGCCGGCCAGCGGCGCATAGATATCCATTGTTTCCTCGGAAATGCGGGCCCGCTTTTCCGCCGACATATGATCCAGCGTGCGCATATTGTGCAGGCGGTCGGCGAGCTTCACCAGAAGCACGCGCACATCATCGGAAATGGCTAGCAACAGCTTGCGCAGGTTCTCGGCCTGCTTGGCCTTCTTGGACACAAGATCGAGTTTCTTGATCTTGGTCAGGCCCTCGACCAGCGCACCGATGTCCTCGCCGAAGAGATCGTCGATCTCGGCGCGCGTTGCCGTCGTGTCCTCGATCGTATCGTGCAGCAGCGCGACCGCGATCGTCGATTCGTCGAGGTGCATTTCCGTGAGAATGGCCGCGACTTCGAGGGGATGGGAAATATACGGATCGCCGCTTGCCCGCTTCTGCTGACCATGCTTCTGCATGGCGTAAACATAGGCCTTGTTCAGGAGGGCCTCGTTCACATCGGGCTTGTATTTTTGAACCCGCTCAACGAGTTCGTACTGGCGCATCATCCGTGAGCGGCTCCTGGGCACAACAACCGTAAAAATGAAAAGGTGCGCCAATCATAGGAGTGGCGCACCGCGTTGCAAACACTATCGGAAACCGGCCGGGCCCGAAAGCCCGTCAGTCTCAATAATCGTCGCTTTTTTCCGGCGGAACCAGGCCTTCGATACCGGCCAACAGCTCTTCTTCCGACATGCGATCGAAGGTGACAGGTTCCGGCTGATCGTCGTCGTCATTGCCGGTGTCCGAAAAGACCGAGGCGCTGCCACCGGTGGCCAGCGATGCCGGATCGTGTTCCGGTTCGTCGACTTCGACATGCTTCTGCAGCGAATGGATCAGGTCTTCTTTCAGATCGCCCGGCGACAAGGTCTCGTCGGCAATCTCGCGCAGCGCAACGACCGGGTTCTTGTCGTTGTCGCGATCGATGGTGATCGCAGCGCCCTGCGAGATCAGCCGCGCACGATGGCTTGCAAGCAGCACGAGTTCGAAACGGTTATCGACCTTGTCGATGCAATCTTCAACGGTGACGCGGGCCATTGCCTGTCCTTTGCGGCTCAAGAGCGCAGCAGCATGGATCGTTCTGAAACGCCCATCGCTGCGCTGATTATAAAATCGAAGCCGGCTCCAGCCGTCTGCAGACGGTATGCGCGGCTCCCATTTCCGGAATTAAACTGCGCGATACAATCAAAAGCAAAGAAATTCAAGTTTTTCCTGCATTGCACCGAAAGTTATCCGCAGTCCGCTGTTGTTTCCGTAGAATCAACGCAAGCGCGGCGAGGTTTTCACGACACGGTTTCGTTGCAATGCACAATGGAATGTCGAGGACAGCAGACTTCGTCTCGATCAAAGGCGCGTTGTATAAAAATCAAGGAAAAGACAGAAAATTGACCTTTTGAAGATTTTTTGACTACGGACTGCTAAAAATAGCTCTATCAACAGTTATTCGCTTCGACTAGAGCAGACAGAGGCTCGCTTAAACCGCTATATGAAGAACTCTTAATGTAATCGAATTGCTTATGTGCCTTCACTCCAGATGCACGTTAGGATTGAGTGAGAAAACATTGAGATAAGAAAAAGGATAGAGCAATGTTTGACCCTCGCGAAAAGATCGCGCTCTTTATTGACGGTGCCAATCTCTATGCCGCGTCCAAAAGCCTTGGTTTCGACATCGATTATCGCAAGCTGCTCAAGGCCTTCCAGAAGCGTGGCTATCTACTGCGCGCCTATTATTACACGGCGCTGATCGAAGACCAGGAATACTCGTCCATTCGGCCGCTGATCGACTGGCTCGATTACAATGGCTACAAGGTCGTGACGAAACCGGCCAAGGAATTTACGGATTCCCTCGGCCGCCGGAAAATCAAAGGAAACATGGATATCGAACTGGCCATCGATGCGATGGAGCAGTCAGAAACAGTCGATCATCTGGTCATCTTTTCCGGCGACGGCGACTTCACGACACTGGTCGAGGCGCTGCAACGGCGCGGACGCAAGGTCTCCGTGGTATCCACCATGGCCACACAGCCGCCGATGATCGCAGACGATCTACGGCGCCAGGCCGATCACTTTATCGACTTGATCAGCCTGAAGGCAGAGGTCGGTCGCGACCCATCGGAACGCGCACCTCGCATGGCAGATCCCGCCCAGACAGACAACGACGTCTGAAGGCGATATGCAAGGCCGGTTGTAGAAACAACCAAAAATGGCGCCGTGGCGATGAGCCCGGCGCCATTTTTGGTCATGGCAGACATCGATCTTATGATCAGCGATTATCTTTCATGATTCGGCTTTTCTGCCTGTTCCAGTCGCGTTCCTTCTCGGACTCACGCTTGTCATGCAGTTTCTTGCCCTTGCCAAGCGCCAGCTCGAGCTTTGCCCTGCCCTGATCATTGAAATAGATCTTCAGCGGGATGAGCGTCATGCCGTCGCGATTGATCGCACTCTGGAGCCGGTGCGCCTCCCGCTTCGACAGGAGCAATTTTCGGCGACGCCGCGGCTCGTGGTTGAAGCGGTTTGCCTGCAGATATTCGGGCAGATAGGAATTGATCAGCCACATCTCGCCGCCCTCATCGGTCGCATAGGACTCAGCGATATTGGCCTTGCCTTCGCGCAGCGATTTGACCTCGGTGCCGGTCAACACCAGACCGGCCTCGTAGGTATCCATGATCTCGTAGTTGAAGCGGGCCTTCCGGTTTTCCGCGACAATCTTTTTGACCACACGCTGGCTGCCTTTGGGTGCCATCAGTTCATCAGCCCCGCATGGCGCAGCGCCGCGTCGATGGCCGATTCGGTTGCCGGCTCCAGCGTCGGCAACAGCGGCGAGCGCACGGCGCGGCTCATCTGGCGCAGGCGGCTGAGCGCGAACTTTGCCCCGCACAGCCCCGGCTCCATGAAGATCGCCTTGTGCAGGGGCATCAGTTTATCCTGATACTCCAGTGCCTTGGCATAATCACCCGCCAGCGTCGCCGCCTGGAATTCGGCGCACAGCCGGGGCGCGACATTGGCCGTGACCGAGATGCAACCGACGCCGCCATGGGCATTGAAGCCAAGCGCCGTCGCATCTTCACCGGAGAGCTGGACGAAATCAGGCCCGCAGGCCATGCGCTGTTCGGAGACACGTTCGATCCTGCCGGTCGCATCCTTGACGCCGAGGATCGACGGAAACGCCTTGTGCAGTGCCGCCATGGTTTCGACGCTCATATCGACGACGGAACGGCCTGGAATATTGTAGATCACGATCGGCAGTTTGACGCTTTCGGCGATCGCCGCATAATGCGCAAAAAGACCCTTCTGCGTCGGCTTGTTGTAATAGGGCGTGACGACGAGAATCGCATCCGCGCCTGCCTTTTCGGCATGCTGCGCCAGCTCGATCGCTTCGCGCGTATTGTTGGAGCCTGCACCGGCAATGACCGGAACACGCCCAGCCGCCGTTTCGATGCACAGTTCCACGACCCGTTTGTGTTCGACATGCGACAAGGTTGGCGATTCACCTGTGGTGCCGACCGGCACGAGGCCGTGGCTGCCCTCGGCGATCTGCCACTCGACATGCGAAACGAAGGCGGCCTCGTCCACAGCGCCGGTCGCAGTGAACGGGGTAACGAGGGCGGGAATGGACCCCTTGAACATGCACGACTCCTGATAGCCCGCGGGAAGCTTGAACCAACCCACGCTTTGGCCGCATTATATGGTTAGAAAACTGGCGCACCATAATCGCGTGATGTGGCGGCGGCAAGCACTGTATCGCGGCATCTGATGACGCGCCCCTCACAAAAAAGCATTTCGCGACTATATGGGGGACAATCATGGCGACAACCGGAACCTGACCTGCAGTCCGGACGTATTTTGATAAAATTAACCGGTTCTGGTCATGTTTGGTTCGGAAGTCCGGCGGCAAATGAGATGGATCAAGGACGATCATAGGGCACGTCATGCGTCAAAAAAGGTCTCTCAACGTCCCCCTATTGCTGGGGCTGACGGCTTTGGTCCTGCCGGTTCTGGCGGCATGGGCGCTTGAACCGGCGAAGTCGCGGGCTAAGCCCGACCTACGTGTCGCACAATCGCAGAGTGTCGCTCCTTCGCAGACCACGCCAACGTCAAACCGCGTCGCATCCGCCGAGGTCACGGGCTCGATCCCGTCGGCAACGGCGCCGATGGCCGGCCCTGTCACCACCCGTCTCAGGGCCGGACTGGATGCGCTCTCCAACCGGCAGGCGCCGCTGGCGATCGAGATTCGCAACAGCATGGCAGCCGATACGCTCGACCGGCACATTCTGACCTGGGCGATTGCCGTTTCCGGGCAGAAAGGCATTCCGTCCCGCGAGATTGCCGGAGCGCAGACAGAATTGAAGGGGTGGCCCGGTCTCGGCGCGCTGCGCGGCCATTCGGAACGGGCATTGGCCCGCGAAAATCCATCGGCAACCACGACACTGTCCGTTTTTGGGGCAAGCCAGCCGGAAACGACGGAAGGGACGATTCTTCTTGCTCACGCCCTGCTTGCCACCGGAAGAAGCGGCGAGGCCACAACGCTGATTGCCAATCTCTGGTCGAAAGAGACGCTGGACACGGCGCGCGAAGACAAGATCCTTTCGGATTTCTCCGCGCTCCTCTCAGCAACAGAGCACAAACGGCGCATGGACATGCTTCTCTATCGCGGTCGCGGCGCGCAGGCCGAGCGGTTCAGTGGTCTTGGCAAGGCACAATCGCTCTATCGCGCCTGGACCGCCGTTGCCAAGGGCGCAAAAAATGCAGGCGCGCTGATCGCAGCCGTTGATCCGTCTTGGAAAAACGATCCAGCCTTTCTGTTCATCCGCATCGAGAACCTGCGCAAACAGGACAGATACGAGGACGCCGCCCGGCTTTTGGCTACGTTGCCGTCCGACAGAGCCGCCCTGATCGACACGGGCGAATGGTGGGTCGAACAGCGAGTCGTCAGCCGCGGCCTTGCCGATCGGGGCGACTATCGCACGGCCTACCGGATCGTTGCCAATCATGTGGCAACCGATGCTGCAGACATTGTCGATGCGGAATTCCATGCCGGCTGGTATGCGCTTCGCGGCTTGAAGGATCCGAAAACTGCTGCTGCGCATTTCCAGCGCATCCTCAAGGCCTCCAACCGGCCGATCTCCGTGTCACGCGCCTGGTACTGGCTCGGCCGTGCCGCCGAAGGGGGTGGCCCGGGAAAAAGCGCGGATTTCTTCACAAAGGCTGCGGCCTTTTCCGGCACCTATTATGGCCAGCTCGCGGCTGCTAGGCTGGGACAGACGGCGCTCAACGTCGCCTATCCGTCGCCGAGCGCCAGTGACCGCACAAATTTCGACAACCGCGAAGCTGTTCGGGCGATTGCAAGGCTTGAGGCAGCGGGCCATGGCTGGCGTGCCGACAGCCTTTACCGGGCGCTGGCCGAAGACCTGACCAGTCCGGGCGAACTTGCGATACTGGCCTCGCGGGCGGAAAAGAGCCGCGGACATCAGTTGTCGCTGCAGATCGGCAAGCTCGCCTTCGGCCGCGGCATCGATGTGGCGGCACTGGCCTTTCCGGTCGGCGTCATTCCCGCCAGCGCGGACATTGCCGGCGCTGGCAAGGCCCTTGCCTACGCGATCGCGCGACAGGAAAGCGCGTTCAATCCGGCGGCTATCTCGCCGGCAAACGCCCGTGGGCTGCTGCAGATCCTGCCGGGAACGGCAAAAGGTGTCGCGGGACGGCATGGTCTTGCCTATTCGCAGGAGCGCCTGACAACAGATAGCGCTTATAACGCGACGCTCGGCGCGCATTATCTCGGTGAACAGATCGATACATTCGGCGGATCCTATATTCTGACCTTCATCGCCTACAATGCCGGTCCGCGCCGCGTTCCCGACTGGATCGGTCGGTACGGCGACCCTCGCGGCAAATCGATCGACGAGGTCGTCGACTGGATCGAGCGCATTCCCTTTGTCGAGACGCGCAATTATGTCCAGCGGGTGATGGAAAACTACCAGGTCTACAAGTCACGCCTGGGCCAGAAGACCGATATCGTGCACGACCTGCGCCTCGGCCGTTAAGGCTTGATCGGCATCAAGCCACCTGCCCCGCTGCAAAATCATCGCGCTTGCCGATGAAATCGCTATGCTCGTCCGGGAAGACAAGGGAGCGATGGATGCGGAACGACGAGACGGGCTTTACCGAACATTATATCCAGAGTGCGGACGGATTGACGCTCTACATGCGCGAATATGGCAAAGAGCTATCGCGCACCAGCGACCTTTTGCCAGTGTTTTGCCTGCCCGGCCTGAGCCGCAACAGTCGGGATTTTCACAGTCTGGCCTTGGCGCTTTCGTCGGATGACACACCGGAGCACCCGCCCCGCAGGGTGATCTGTCTCGATTATCGCGGCCGGGGCCAGTCAGACTGGGACAGTGACAAGAGCCGCTACCAGTTGCCGATCGAAGCCGGCGACGTGCTCGCCGTCTGCGCCACCCTCGAAATAGAACGGGCGATCTTCATCGGGACGTCGCGCGGCGGGCTCATCCTGCATCTCCTGTCGGCGATGAAGCCGTATATTCTGGCGGCCGTCATTCTCAACGATATCGGTCCCGTTGTGGAGATGGAGGGATTGCTTCATATCCGGACATATCTGGCTGCGGCGCCGGCCCTGCCGTCCTTTGCGGCGGCATCGGAGCGGCTGAAGACTGTGCACGCGGCAGCGTTCCCGGCCCTCACCGATGCGGACTGGTTGGACATGGCCAAGGCGTTGTATCGGGAAAGAGACGGTCAGTTCGTGCCTGATTTCGATCCAGCCCTGGTCGAGCCGCTGAATGCGCTGGATGAAAACAATCCTGTCCCGGATCTCTGGGCGTTGTTCGACGGGCTGAAAACAATACCGGCGATGGTGATCCGCGGCGAGCACTCCAATATCCTGTCCCGCGCGACATTCGAAGAGATGCAGCGGCGACACCCCACGATGACCGGCGTGACGGCGCCTGGCCAGGGTCACGCACCGATCCTGCATCTGCAACCGCTTTGCGACCAGATTGCACGCTTCATCGCGACAATAAAATAAGGTCTTTAGGCTTGATTACACATCCGCGTTTCGCCAGTTCCCCAGCCGGCAAACCATCAACCAGCATGATTTTCGCAAGCAGTCAGCCAAACGGAAAAAGCCCGGCTCAAAAGCCGGGCTTTCCTTCACTGACAGATGTCAGATCAGATTAGAAGTCGCGCTGCAGACGGACGAAGCCGGTCCATTCGCCATCAGCAACGTTATCAACGTCGAGATAGTTAACGGTGGCGAGCGTACGCAGGCCTTCTGTGATCTGGTAGCCGGCAGTTACGCCAACCTTCCAAGCATCGTTGCCGTCAACGAATGCGAAGTCACCGAAGTACTGTGCAGCCGGGGTGATGAAGAACTTCTCTGTTGCCTGAATCTTGTATTCAGCAGCAACCGACCACTCCGAAACGTCCCAGAAGAAGTTTGCGCCATCGGCGTAAACGCCGAGGATGCCGAGAGCGCCCGGGCCGATTTCAGCAACGAGACGACCCTTAACAGCGAACTGTTCAACGTCGAAGTCGTAGGAAGCAACCAGGTCAGCAGTTACGCCACCGATGCTGCCAGCAACGTAGCCGGATACACCGACGTCGTCGTTTGTGCCGTTACCGGCCAGCTCTTCAGCTGCAACACCAACCTTGAACGTGCCACCATCGTAGGTGTAACGGATCGCGTTGGACAGGTTACCGGCCGAAACGTCAGTCTCGCCCGAGAGACCCATGTCGTCCCACCAGTTGTAGAAGTAACCAACGTCGAAGCCAGCGATGTTGATCCAAGCACCATCAAGGAAGGTGTCATTGGTGTCGTCAGCCTGAAGGTTGATATAGCCCGAGAGCGTGCCGTATTCGGTATCGTTCTTGGCAGCGAACGTCAGGTAACCACGTGTACGTGCATCCCAGTCAGCGCCGTTTACTGTCAGGTCTTCATCGTAGTTGATCTGCGTACGAACGTAGCCGCCGATCTTCAGGCAGGTTTCCGTGCCCGGGATGTAGAAGTAGCCAGTGCCGAAAGCGTCGCAAACGCGAACGTATTCCATTGGTTCCGGCTCAGCAGCTACGATTGCGTCAGCTGCGTTTGCGCCGGATACTGCTGCGAGAGCTGCAGCGGAGCCGAGAAGAAGGCTCTTAATGTTCATTTCTGACCTCCAGTCAAAAGTTTCAAACGGGTCTGGGTATTTTGCTGAAGGACAGCATTCCCTGCCCCATCCCCAACACTTAAGAAGTCGGACGATCAACCGCCCTTGCTTCTGGATTTGAAAATACAAGACCAGCCCCGTGGCGCAATCACCAACTTGCGAGTTGGTCCGGTTTCGGCAGACCTTCCCCAGGGGCTGTTGCTGAAACGACACAAAATCGCCTTGCGGGGCCTCCAGTTCTTAACAAGTCCTTAAGAAAAGCCTTTATTCCCGGCATCTTAGCAAAAGCTGGCATTGCCACGACCGCGCCATAACATGGCAAAACCACGGCAATACCGGGCTTCTGCAGGGGATTCGCGGGGAGGAAAATGCACTGCAGCATTTTGGCCATTGCCTGAGTTCCAAGCCGGCCAGCAGAATCACGCAATGCCGTTGCCGATCGATTGCAGAATCACCGCCATGGAATCACGCAGCTTCAACGGCCTGTGCCGAAGTGGATCATCGCCTCCCTCCGGCACGAGATCTGCGATCGCCTCGGTTGATGCGCAATTGCGCGCCGGCCCTGTATTCTTTCGATGGCTGGGCAGCACCGCATCATCCAGCGGCCACGCGAGATCGTCACCGGTGTCGTTATGTCGTGCGTCTTCATCACGGGGAGCGACATCCGCTTACCGCCTCGATCATCGCATTCTGCATTTCGTCGAATTTAGGATTGCAGATCGGTTCATCCCCGCTGCCACGAGGCCCCCCTGCTGCAGGATGCGCCTCGGTGGCGACGTGTGCAGGGTTGCTTCTTGTCTGCGCAACGGCACGATCAGCTCTATCAGCCCAGGCTGAGACGGGCCGCTCCCCCGCATGGCCAGCCCTCGGTGCGAGGCAACAGGATGCAGCGGAAAGCGCCAATCGATTGAAAAATGTGAAGGACCGATAGAGGTTTGACCAGCTGGGCGCTGCGCACCGGCTCTGTCCAGCGATGTCGCTCACGCCAAGCGCCACCATCGGCCTGCACGCCACGGGGCATCGGCCGCTTCAGGACGGGACCCCAGTATTTCTGCTGGCGACAACGTCACATAAGTATTTGAGGGGCTGTCATCACGCCGAAGGACGGCTGGCCTCCGGCCATGCCGTCCTCCTTACGTGCATTCTATTGGCAATTGACAGCAGCGAGCAGCGGCGACGGATCGTTGACACTTAGGCTGGCAATGGCCGCCGGGCCGCTGCTGAATGCTCTTATAGGGCATCATAGATACCTTAGGGCGTGGCGGATGGCGCGGCGCCCTGCCCGCCTGTGCCCGTTTCCGGTGTCGGATCGCGATCCACCGGGGCCGTCTGCTGGCTTTCGCCTGCGGGCTGAGTGTTGTCGACCACTGGCTGGTTGTCCGGCGTGGCCGGCGTGCTTGTGCCTGTTGTTGGTTGCGTCACTTCGGTCGCCGCATCATTGTCAACGGCCTCTCCAAAAAATTCGGCGGCACCCCAGGCAATCATCGCCAGAAACAGGCCACCGACCAGAACATAGAGCACGGGACGCCCAAGCCGCCCCTGACGCGCCTCAACAGCGGTCGCCTCCACCTTGCGGTTGGTCTCCTCCGTTCGCACGGTATCGCCACGTTCGTCGGTATAGGTCGCCATGGTGCTGCTCCTTGAATGCTTCAGAACAACAACTCACAGGGGTGCGTAAAGTTCCGCACACAGGGCACGGCGATGGTCGCAAGCGTTGGGAGACGGCCGCTTCTGGCGAAGCAGAGAGCAGGCGCGGACTGCTGGGACGGATAGGCGCGTAACGCTTTTCGATGCCCGCGATCGGTAAATCGCCATGAAGCCGAGATGTGGGTGGTATTTGGGTGAAATGGCGGAGGGAACGCGACTGCCGTCGAACCTTCTCTGGGCCGTAAGGCATTGTATTTATTGTAACGCCTGAAACTTCGAATCCCATCTGGTGCAAGCGCGACTGATATCCAAACAGGGTCCATTTGCCTATGATCGCCATCGGGATCCACAACCAGCCAACGGCCCGACCCGCATCCCGGCTATCATCCGCTTTCGGATCTCTGCCGCAAACATTGGCCCGAACCGGTGCCACCAGAACCGCACCGTCTCGTGGCAGATGTCGATCCCCCGTTCGTGTAACAGGTCCTCCACGTTCCGAAGCGAAAGTTGGAACCGGATGTACATCATCACGGAGAGCCGGATGATCTCAGGCGACGTTTTGAAATAACGGAAGGGGCTGGGTTTTGTCAATTTGGAAAGCTACGCCACGGCCACGCCAGCCTCAAGATAAGTTCCTCTGACACCGCCCTCGTTGCGTTCGGGTGTTCCCGCCATGTCCTGACGCAGGCGGTTGAACCATGCTGGTTTGGAAATGCGTGCGTTCGGATCGCCGCTGGCGTTCACGCGGCGACCGAGTTCCGTCAGCTGCTTTTCCAGGATCGCCATCGGAATGCCGGTCGCAGCCTTGATCCTTGTGAGGATCTGGCGCGCAGGCAGCGGGTCCAGCCGCGCCAGCGCAATGCGGCCGAGCAGTTGGCCGAGGGAAGAAATGTCGGGCGGGTTGGTCAGCGCCTCGGCGGCCATGACAAGACCTGCAATGTCGTCGTCGACGGCGGGGAGAGTTTCTGCCCCGGCAGGCTCACTTGAGGCGGTCAGGTCTCGCCCGTCGCGATAATCCTCGGCGCACGCTCCGCGCATCAGGTCATCGTTGAAATCATCGCCGTGTAGCGGAAGGACGATTTCGTTCGGAATGTCGGCCCGGTTCAACCGGTCTGACAGGGTTGATCGCCCCGCGGACCTTCTGCACCCGCGAAAACTATTCAGTTTGGTTGTCATTTAGGGAGAAACTGCGTAAAGTTTCGCCATGGAGCCTTTCGTGCATTGCGGCTAGGCGGTGTCGGAAGTTGTGGAAGGACCTTTCCTTGAGATCCGATGCAAGCTCGAAGGTTGTGCGTGAGTATGGCGGATGAACCGCAAGGAAGAGGCAATCGCTCCGGGCGCAAATCAACGGCGAAGCCGACCCGGAACACAAATGCGAGCGGCAGCGACGCTGCCATCCGGCCGGGTGGGAATGAGCGGCCCCTGACCTCGACCGACGGTGCCACGCGCGAAGTTCCGGTTGTCGGCATCGGTGCGTCGGCGGGCGGCATCGAGGCGCTGAGCCTCTTCTTCGACGTGATGCCGACTGACAGCGGCTGTGCATTCGTTATTGTGCTGCATCTCGATCCGAAGCGCGAAAGCGAACTGGCCCATATCCTGAGCACCCACACGACGATGCCCGTCGTTCAGGTCAAGGACGGCATGCGGCTGGCGGCGAACCATGTCTATGTGATTGCGCCCGACACCGATCTGAAGGTCAGTGACGGCGGGCTGCGCGTGTCCAAGCCGACGGACCCGCGCGGCCAGCGTCACCCCGTCGATGTGCTGTTCTCGTCGCTCGCTGCGGATCAGCACGAGCGGGCGATCGCCATCGTGCTGTCCGGTACGGGGCGCAACGGTACCGAGGGGCTGAGGGATATCAGGGCGGAAGGCGGCATGAGCCTGGTGCAGTCGCCCGAGTCCGCAAAATTTGACGGCATGCCGAGAAGCGCGATTTCGGCGGACATGGCCGATCACGTGCTTGCCATCGAAAAGATGCCCAAAACCCTGATGGCCTTCAGGCGCCATGGCTACGTCACAGGGTCCGGCGAAATCGAGGCCAAGTCTCCGGACGGTCAGGCGACGCTCGGCCAACTTCTGGAACTCTTGCGTGCTCGGGGCGGGCACGATTTTCGCGGCTACAAACAATCGACGCTGAAGCGGCGCGTTCACCGTCGTCTCGGTCTGAGGAACATCGAAACAATGGATGATTATATCGACGAGCTGCGCACCAGCTCGGATGAAGTTGCCGCGCTTGCCGGCGACCTGCTGATCAGCGTCACCGGCTTTTTCCGCGATGCCGACGCGTGGAAGACACTGGCCGAACGGGTGATCGCGCCAATGGTCGCGGAGCGCGTGACGGGCGCAACAATCCGGGTCTGGACGACGGCCTGCTCCACGGGCGAGGAAGCCTATTCCCTTGGCATGCTGGTGACCGAGCATGCCGAGGCAGCGGGAAAACACTTTGATCTGAAAGTGTTCGCGACCGATGCCCAAGAGATCAATTTGCGCAAGGCGCGCGAAGGCATTTACCCGGCCGCCGCCATGGCCGGCCTTCCGGGGTCGCGTCTGACGCGCTTCTTCGAAAAGGTCGACGGCTCTTATCAGGTCAGCAAGGAGCTGCGCGACATGGTAGTGTTCGCGCCGCACAACCTGTTGCGCGATCCGCCGTTTTCGCGGCTGGACCTCGTATCGTGCCGCAATTTCCTGATCTATCTGGAACCGGACGCGCAGCAGAGGATCATCGCGCTTTGTCATTTCGCGCTGCGACAGGGCGGACATCTGTTTCTCGGCAACGCAGAGACGATCGGGAAGCACGAGGATCTGTTCGAAACGGTGTCGAAGAAATGGCGCCTCTTTCGCCGGTTGGGATCGACCCGGCATGACCTGATCGCGCATCCACCGTCGCGCGACCGATCGGAACCGCGCACCAACGAAAGCCCATCGTCCCCGCGCCTTGAGCCACCCACTTCGGCTGCCGAAGTGGCCCGTCGCGCTTTGTTGGAGTGCTATGCCCCGGCATCGGTGCTGATCGACCAGAGCGGCCGCGTCCTCTATTTCCACGGCGCTACAAGGGATTATATTGAGAATCCTTCCGGCGAGCCGACCAGGGACCTGTTGACGATGGTCCGTGGCGGGTTGGCGGCCAGATTGCGGGCTGCGATACGCGAAGCGTCGAAAGAGAACAGAAGCGTGACGGTCAACGCCCGCATCCGCGAGAGCGAGACCGCCCGATCCGTCGCGATGACAGTCATGCCGCTGCCCGCGTCACCGCAGGGAGGCGTCCTGTTGGTGAGTTTCGTGCCGGCCGTGCCGCAGTCCGATCCCACCCCGTCGCCCCCTCGTGAGGATCCGGGCGACGCATCGTCTGGCGAACGTGCCCTTCAGGAGGAACTGAGGGAGACCCGAGCCGAACTGCAAAACACCATAGAATATCAGGAGACAACCAACGAGGAACTGAAGGCGTCGAACGAGGAAGCAATCTCGATGAACGAGGAGCTTCAATCCACCAACGAGGAACTCGAGACCTCGAAAGAGGAATTGCAGTCGTTCAACGAGGAACTGAACACCGTCAACAGCCAGCTCCAGCACAAGATCGGCGAACTGGAACACAAGACCGACGACCTCAACAATCTGCTGGCCGGGTCGGAGACGGCGACGCTGTTCCTTGACGAAAAATCTCGTATCAAGTGGTTTGCCCCCGCGACAAGGGAACTTTTCGCTTTTGTCGGGGCGGACATCGGCCGGCCAATTTCCCATTTTTCGCAGAAGTTTGCCGACGAGAACCTGTTGCAGGATGTGGAAAAGGTACTGAAGACGCTGTCCCCGATCGAGGCAGAGGTCCGAAGCAATGCGGGCCGCTGGTATGTGCGCCGCGTGCTTCCCTATCGTACGCAGGACAACCGGATTGCAGGCGTCGTCGTCGCGTTCAGCGACATCACCGAGCGCAAACGCGCCGCCGATTCGATCAATGATGCCCGCGCCTATTCCGAAACCATAGTGCGGACGGTTCAGCATCCCTTGCTGGTTCTGGACAGCAACTTGCGCGTCCAGAGCGCCAACAAGGCCTTCCGCGAACTGTTTGCTGTTTTCGACGAAGAACCCAAAGGGCAGATTATCTTTGAGCTTGGAAGCGGCGAGTGGAATGACCCGCCGCTGCGGGCCCTTCTGGACAAGGTACATTCGGCGGATGAAGACATCCACAATTTCGAGGTCGAGCAGGATTTCAGTCACACCGGGCGACGATCGATGCTGCTCACTGCATGCAAGTTGCGGCAAGAAGGCAACCTTGACGACCTGATCCTGATTTCCATCGAGGACGTCACCGAGCGCAAGCGTTTCGATGAACATCGGGAAATCCTGGTTGGCGAGCTGAATCACCGCATCAAGAACGTCATGGCGACGGTGCAGGCCATCGCGTCGCAGACGCTCAAAAACGCCACGTCTATGGAAGAAGCACGCGCAACTTTCAACTCACGTCTGATCGCGCTTGGTAAATCGCACGACGTGCTGACCCGTGAAAACTGGGGCGGTGCGGATTTGCGGAACATTGTGACGGATACGGTCGAACCTCTTTCGGGAGGAACGAACCGCTTCCTGATCGAAGGTCCACACCTGTGGCTGACGCCGAGTGCCGCGCTCTCGATTGCAATGGCGTTGCACGAACTGGCAACAAACGCCGCGAAATACGGCGCGCTTGCAACTGAGGATGGCCAGATCGACATCCGCTGGCAACTTGTCGGTGATGGCAAGGATCGACGGCTCTTCTTGAAGTGGTCGGAAAGCGGCGGTCCGCCTGTCATCCCGCCCACACGCAAGGGATTTGGCTCGGTACTCGTCCAGAAGGTGCTGGCGGCGGAACTGGGCGGCAAGGTGAACGTTGTCTATAAAACGTCTGGCGCCGTCTGCACGATAGATGCTCCAATGCCCGACAGTCACGAAAAGGGCGAAACGAATTGACCGGACAGACAGGGAAACGGGTTCTGATCGTTGAGGATGAAGCATTGATTGCGATGAATCTGGAGGAAATGCTCAGCGACCTCGGGCACGAGGTCGTGGGCCAAGCCATGCGTATCGACACTGCGATGGAGCTTGCCCGCGAAAGCGAGATCGATTTCGCAATTCTCGATATCAACCTGGCCGGGAAGCAATCATTTCCCGTCGCCGACATTCTCAGCGAGCGCGGCATTCCCTTCGCCTTTGCAACGGGAAACGGGCCCGAGGGCCTGGTGGACGGATATCGTGATTTTCCGGCGTTGCAGAAGCCATACGCGCAAGAGGATCTGGAACGTACCATCGCACGGGTATTTCGCGGATCGCCTTGACGATGCGATCCTGCCGAACTTGAGCGGGATAGGGCGATTTATCCGCGAAACCCGGTCTGGTCAGGGCCGTCATGGGCCGAGGCAAGCTGGCGAGAGATCTCTGGCGTGAGCCAGTCCTGTTCCACGAGATCACGGAGTTTGTAGGCCCGATCCAGCGCCTGTCTGCTGGCCGCATGCCATTCATTGGAAGCATCGGGCTTTCCGTCATCGCCGTGTTCGGCCATCTGGAGGCAGAATTCGGCGCGCTCGTTGAGAAACCGGACCGCAGCCCGCATGACTTTCTCCATCTCCTCGAACTGCGCCGCAGCCATGTTCTCTGCGGTATAGCTGTGGCCGGTGTGGCAGGTGAATTTGACAATCGAACCGACCTTGAAGTTCTTCAGTGCGCCGCCGCAGTCCGGGCAGGTAACCGTCAGCGGCCGCTCGAAAGTCTGGCTGTTGATGATTTCGGGCGCTTGTCTGTCCCGTTGAGACGAGGTTTTAGGCATGGGCAATTCCTTTCCGCACTTTTGGTCGACCAGCTCAATGAGCAGATCGGGTATCTCCGCGAGTGGCAGGCAGTAATCCAGCGCGACATGCTCGGCCGCACTCCTCGGCATTTCTGGGTGGGCGGCATCGTTTGGGTCTTGGCTGATGGCAACACCACCGCGTCGCTTGATTTCCAACATGCCCAGCGTGCCGTCGTTCAGGTTGCCTGTCAGGATCACGCCCACGGCGTCCGAACCATAGCTTTCAGCCACGCTCCGGAATAACGGGTCGATGGCCGGCCGCGCGCAGTTTTCCTTCGGGCCACGAATAAGGCGCAACCGTTCGTCCGCGACGATCAGGTGGCGATCCGGCGGCGCTACATAGATGTGACCGGGAAGGATGGTTTCGCCGTCCTCGGCATGTTTGGCCGGTACCGGGCCAGCCGCGTTCAAAAGTGCCGGCAACTCGCTGCAATACGCGCCGATATGAAGGACGACGAGAACAGGGGTGGAAAATGTACCCGGCAGCGCGGCAACCAAGGACCGCAACGCAGCCACTCCGCCCGCCGAAGCACCTATAGCGATGATCGAGGAAGGAGCCATAACGACCTGTGGGTTGGGGACTGATCTCGGGGATCAAGTATTAACGCGGTATGGCGAAAAAGGTTCCAGTTGCGATCGTTCGGCCGCGGGTGGTGCGGCTCGACCCCTTCCGTCGGGCAATTTGGTCGACCGCGGCAAGTAGACGGGGCTCCGTCTCGAACGCACGAAGCAAGGCAACCCTTGCATGTCCGTCGATGCCAGTGCTGAACATCGCCGCTTTGACCAGTGGACGTGACTGAGCCACGGCAATAGCGGCAAGGCAAAAGAGTCTCACGTCGGGTCGGGGGCTTTGAAGGGCAAACGCCGAATCCGCGCGAACAGATTTGAGCGCTTTGGCAAAGGTGACCGCCCGCATGGCGCGTCGGAGCCGCACGGCACAGTTGGACAGCACCGCGCTTTCGAGCAACCCTGCCCCGCGTCGGGCACGACGCAACAACTTTTCGGAGATATGGTTGCCATCAGGCTTGATGAGGATTGAATTGAGCTGCGTGCCGCAAATCTGGCAGTCGAATGGCGTTGTTGCGTAAGTCACGCCTGAGGCATGACAGCCCCTTTCCCCGTTGGCGTCATGCCACGCGGACGATTTCGGCGGTGCCGAGTGCGTTGAAGCGGTTGATGAGGGCGACGCGGATCTGGATTTCAGCGGTTTGGCTGTCGGGGTGTCTTGCGGCGATGCGTTCACCGAAGGCTTTGAGGCACCGCATCTTGGCCTCGATCCGGCTTCGCGCATGGTATCCGGTCCAGCGCTTCCAGAATGCCCTGCCGTAGTGCCGGGTGGCGCGCAGGGTTTCGTTTCTGGCGATCGCGGCTGGGCAGTCCTCTTTCCACGGCCGCCCATTCTTACGAATTGGGATGATCGCAGTGCCCTGCCGGTCGATGATGGCGGTGTGGCAGCGGCGCGTGTCGTACGCGCCGTCCGCAGTCACGGTGCCGATCTCTTCGCCTGCGGGGATCTGGTCCAGCAGTTCTGGCAGGACGGGACTGTCACCGTCGCTGCTGGGGGTGAATTCCACCGCCCGGATGTCTGAAGTGGCGGTGTCCATGGCCAGATGGACCTTGCGCCATTGACGCCGGCCCTGAACTCCGTGCTTGCGCGCCTGCCACTCGCCATCACCGAGGAACTTGATCCCGGTGCTATCCACCAGCAGGTTCAGCGGCCCATCGGCGCGCCGATACGGGATCTGAACAGCCAGTGTCTTCTGCCGTCGGCACAGGGTCGTATAGTCCGGCACGGTCCACTCCAAGTTCGCCATCGTCAAGAGGCTGGCCACCATCCCGGTCGTTTGCCTGAGCGGCAGCTTGAACAGGACCTTGATCGTCAGACAAAACTGGATTGCCGCATCCGAGAACACCGCAGGCCGACCGGGTTTGCCTTCAGGCGGCGCGAGCCAAACCATCTCCTTGTCCAGCCAAATCAGCAAAGACCCACGCTTGCGCAGCGCCGCAGTGTAGCTTGACCAGTTTGTCGTGCGGTAGCGGGCGGGTGTTGGCTTGCTCATGCGGAATGTCTAACCGCATGGATTCACGATGTGAATCCTCAACAGTCAGAGTTCTGCAACAACGCCCATATACGATGACAGCTATGGCACCGATCAAGAAAAGCATTTCATCCGCTTTATCCACGATAACGAGGCGGCGCTCAGGGCGATCTATCAGGATTTTCACCTGATCCGGAACGAGAAGCTATTTCAATTGTTTGATTTTAAAGAGGGACGCCCGTTCGAGCCGGACTTCGTCCTGTTCCTTCGTCGTGCCGACAACGGCCAAACCTCCATCATGCAGATATTCATCGAGCCGAAGGGCGATCACTTGCGCCAGCAAGACCAATGGAAGGAGGATTTCCTTCTGCAAATCGGACAAGTGGCGCGCTTGGAGACCGTGTTCCAAGGGCGAGACTATACCGTCTATGGGCTCCCGTTCTTCAACGAAGGGACGTCCATGCGAAAACCATTTGCGGCGGCCTTCGAACATCTCCGAAAGATGTAGCGTCGCTCTGCTTTCCGACGCCAGTCGTGCGCGCGATGGGAATGGTTTTGCGAACGCCATCATTCCAGACAAGGAGGATTTTATTTGTTTTCCAGTGTGTTGCCGCTCTGAACCGGAATGGGTGCGGTTAACAGGTCCGGAGAATATCGGACCGAAGAGACCGCTTCCGGGCCTCTTGGCACCGACGCCGGTTAACAGCCCAACCCGCATAACCTTCGAAAACAACGAGAAATTTTGTCCGCAGCCGGATGAAGAGAAACGTTTCTCTAGGGCAAGTGGCGGAGGGAACGCGACTGCGGGCGAACCTTCTCTGAAAAAAAATCAATAAATTCAATGATGCATCGTTTGTGCCAAGGTCTCATCTGGCCAATTAACAATAATGATTACCAGAACCGTCTGCCGGACGCATTCGCCGTATGATACCGATCAACTCGTTCGCCGCTCATGATGCTAACTTTTCCCATGGATCCCCTCTCCTTCAATTTGTGTTTCGACACCACAAGTATGGCACGTCGCGTTGCCGTCAGGGTGAGCGGCATCCACCCCATCCTTGGCGGATGCTGCTCCCGCTTCGCCGACAGCAGCCGCCGATACTCCAAGATCGAACACGCAAGTCCCGCCGCATAGCTCTACCGCCACACTTTGCCGCTGGAAGAAGTGGAGGAAGGGAAAAACGACCGTCTTCTTGAACTGACCGAGGCCAGGAACTGCTGGAATTTTGGGCTGATCGTTTTGCTCCTGAGAAACGCCAAAACCGACTGCGCTTTCAGAAAATGGGCATCACTCCGAACGTCAGAATGAACGTCATACCAATGGGTGACGACACTGGCATGCGAAAGCCGTAGCTCGCATCCGTGCCGAACCTTCCGCGTGACAGTTCAGGCCGCTGATCGGTGACCGGGTGTTCGCCTCGTGGCAGAACCTAAAAGGACAAGACCCATGACCCGAAGCGACTTTCGAGAAGCCGCTGTCTTCTACATCCTTGCCTTGGCGCTGGCGGCGCTCGTGGTGCTGGCCGTGCCAGTCATAGGCGAGGCAAGCCCCATTTTGACCATGCTGACCCCAGCAGTAGCCATAGCGGTCATGATTTGTCTATCGCGCAAGCGCCGGGCGGACCTCGCAGGCCTCGGGCTGCAACGTTTCGGCTTTCGCGCGTGGCCCCTTGCTGCCGGCCTCCCCCTCGCGATACATGGCGCGAGCATCCTGCTCCTCGCCGCCCTCGGTCTCACCACTCTCCTGATGTTGCCCGTGGCCTCGCTGCCCGACCTCCTTGCGAATTACGCGATCGAGATAGTCGTGGTCACCCTGCTCGCCCTCTGCGAGGAGGTGGGTTGGCGCGGCTATCTGCTGCCGCGCCTCATGTCCCTCGGCGCGGTCCCGGCCTTGCTTCTTTCAGGCCTCATGCACGGAGCCTGGCATCTCCCTTTGCTTTTGTTTACCGACTTTTACCACCCTACCGGCAATCCTTGGCTGGTGGTGCCACTGTTTCTCGTCACGCTGACGCTGGCGGGGGTGTTCTATGGCTTCCTTCGCCTGCGAAACGGCAGCGTGTGGGTCGTCGCCTTCGCACATGCGATGGTGAACATCGGCTGGGACATAGGCTCGAACATGTCGTCCTCGAATTCGCCGTTGGCGACCGAGTACCTCGGCGGCGAGAGCGGACTTTTTGTCATCGGCGCACTGTTGGTCATCGACACTTTGCTGATTCGGAGCCTGCGCCGGTCCTCCCGAGTCCGCTCCGGTGCGTCTGTCCAAATCTCGTAGGGCCCGGCAGTGGCAGCGCGCGCCCTTCTGATCCCGGCGCCAGAGCGGCGAGTGCATGTATTTTCACGACGTTGGCAGTGCTTGCCCGACCCGCATTAACCAAAGCCGTGCGGATCCCGGGGCCAGATGTCGATCTTCAGGCGATGGCAAGTTCTGGTGACAGGCTCTCCCGATAATTATCGGCTGTGAGGCCGACCACTCAACACCGAATCCCGCCCGATGGTGTCACGATGCCGCCCATGAAGAACGCTGAAACAATTGAAACGCAGAACGCAGATTGGCGACATACGAATGAAACAGGGCCGGGCTATTGGGCGGCAACTTCAATTGAAAGAGAAGCTCTCATGTCCGCGAACATCACCACCAAACAGACAACCACACTGAACGTAAATCAATCCAACGACAACTGGGTGGTCAACATCGGAGGATCGATTGTCGTCGCCGACGGCCACGGCATCACCAACAGCGGGCCGTTTCACGACAGTGTCATTGGCATCTCAGGCGCTGTCGTCGCCAATGCCAAGTACAAGGCGGGGATTTTTTCCAACGGCGTCGATGCAATTCTTCAGGTCGACACGATGGGGTCCATTCATGGCTATAACGGTATCGTCAGCTATGGCGAAAATACCAATATTAAAAACTTTGGGCAGATCACCGCCGCCAATATTGGCATCTATAGCAATGCAGTTGAAAGCGATATCCAGAATGGTGGAACAATAACTGCCAAAACTGGCATATATGTTGAAACTGCTTCCAGCCCGCTGACCTCCGTCTATAATACTGGAACAATCAAGGCCGATATTGGAATATTGGGGGCTGCCGGTAGTGTTAACATTGCCAATGGCTTTACTGGCTTCATTGAGGCGCAAACTGTAGCGATCAAATTTAGTGAGAATCCACAGAACCAGAATTTTCTTTCCAACTATGGTTCGATTGAGTCGCAAGATGTTGCCATTCAAGGCAGTGCAGGAATGGATTACGTTTCCAATTACCACTCGATCAAAGGCGGTATCTTCCTCGGTGCAGGCGACGACGTCTTCATCAACGACGGCGGAACGGTTGACCACGCCGTAGATGGCGGTCTTGGAAATGACCTCTATGGCTTTTTTAACGGAAAGTTCGATATCATTGATGCCGGCGGCATCGACACGATCACATCCGACAGCACCCTCAGCCTGAACAGTTATTCAACTATCGAGAATCTGACGCTCGCGGGAGTCGCGAACATAAACGGCACCGGCAACGCTCTTGCCAACATCATCACCGGCAATTCAGGCAACAACATCCTTGATGGCGGACAGGACAATGTGATTGATACGCTGACCGGCGGGAACGGTAATGATACCTACGTGCTCGGTGCCGGATCCGACATCGTCAGCGATAGCGGCGGCATCGACAGAATAACGTCGAGCATTTCTCGCAGCCTCGCAAACTATTCTACGATCGAGAACTTGACCCTGACTGGCAGCGGCAATATCAACGCCACCGGCAACGGATTGAACAACGTTCTGACCGGAAATTCCGGCGTGAACACGCTCGACGGCGGTTCCGGAAACGACACCTACGTGCTCGGTTCCGGTTTCGATAAGGTAATCGACAGTTCGGGGATCGACACGATCACCTCGAGCATCAGCCGCAGCCTGATGTCGTACGCCACGATCGAGAATCTGACTCTGACAGGCACCGGCAACATCAATGCCACCGGGAACGCGCTGAATAATGTGTTGACCGGCAACTCTGGCATGAACACGCTCAACGGCGGTGCTGGCAACGACACCTACGTGCTCGGCTCCGGTTTCGATAAGGTCATCGACAGTTCGGGAACGGATACGATTACGTCCCTGATCTCCCGCAATCTCGCAACTTTTTCGACGATCGAGAACCTGAAACTCCTTGGCGCTGCAGATATCAATGGCACGGGCAATGCGCTCGCGAATACATTGACCGGGAATTCCGGCATCAACACGCTCTCGGGAGAGACCGGCAATGACGTGCTGATCGGTGGTGCAGGGGCCGACAAACTGTATGGAGGTGCCGGTACCGACACGGCGTCGTATGCCGGAGCGAAGTTCGGTGTCGTCGCCAATCTTGCGAATGCATCGGTCAATACCGGCGACGCCAAGGGTGATACGTATTACTCGATCGAGAACCTGACAGGTTCCAACCACAGTGACACGCTGACGGGCAACTCGGGTGCCAACGTGTTGACGGGTGGAACCGGTGGCGATCTTATGACTGGCGGCGCGGGTGCCGACACGTTCCTGTTCAGATCGGTCGGTGACAGCTGGCTGGCACCAGTGGGTCGGGACACAATCCTTGACTTCAGCCAAAGCCAAGGCGACAAGATCAGCCTGGTCGAGATTGACGCCGATCAATGGACCAGCGGCAACCAGGCCTTCGTCTTTATTGGAAATGCCGCATTCAGCGGAGGCATGGGCGAGCTTCGTTTTGAATCGGCGGCCACCGGCACCTATGTCTATGCCGACGTCAACGGCGACAAGGTGGTCGACTTCGAATTGTATTTCGACGACGCCATCAACTTCCAAGCCAGCGATTTCTTTTTATGAGGATTGAAAATGCTCAAGCCCGGTGATCCGGGCTTGAGCGATTCGGTGGCCAGTCCGTTCGTTGTCTTGTGGGCCCGAAGTATCAATCTGCGCATAGGCTCCAGCTATCGCGATGAATTCTCGATAGAATCCGTTTTCGGGATTTGTGCATTTCTATGATGGACGCGATCAATGCTAGCGGCCAAGGTTACCATCATAGGGTTTGAATCCGCCCAATGGGACGGCGACCGCCGGGGTCGACTCGCCGCTGCCCCTTCCCTCGGTCAAGGCCGCAATCAGGCCGCTCACCATTAAAACCCCAACCACTGTTGCGATTACTTTGGCCCATTTCCGCCACGAGGGAGCGGTTGTGATGTCAGGTGCAGCACGACCCGGGGTCGCCGCCGCTGAACATTGGGAAGCCTCCTCCAGACCTTGGTCGATTTGGTTGAGCGGAGCAGTCGGAAGCGGGCCCCCGACATTTTGAACGTTGAGTATCTGATATGTTCCCTCAGCCAGATTGAGCAAGACCGTCAATCCACCTCCTACATGGTGGCGCCGACAGCGCAGCAGCACTTGGTGAGGGCCCGGAAAACCCACGCCGGCATCCCAATCGGTATGCCAGAGGTCGAGTACGATCTCACCCGAAATCATGTCGATGACGCGGGGCGGATTAACCCAGTGCGTATTTGTCCATTCGATCGGATCAAGAATGACCTGGACGCGGCCATCTGGCGAAGTATGGCACAGCCCATCCACGATACCCGGTTCCGATTGCGGTTCAGGCCCGGCAACATGAGAGGGGAGCGCCTCGACTGGCTCTACTATGGTTCCTGCGACGGGCACTGGCGCGGAACGTCGGAACATCAATCGCATGCCGACAGCGAGGGACAGAACCACTGCCGAAATAAGCAACCAAGGAAGGATGATAATTGCACTGATCAGTGAAAAGCCGAGAAAAGCAGTTCTCGCAAGATCGGGAACTGGCGCGCGCGTGAAGGTTTCCCAGACAATGGTGCAAAAAAATATCAAGGCGGGCCAGCATAGCCATAATACTGCAGCCTGCCAAAATCGGGAGAATCGAACGCCCAACAAGAACGCTGCGGGAATCAGAAGGGAGGCAGTCATCAAGCCCCACGGCGCGTTCATATCTCTACCTCAAATTAAAATACGCACCGATTTCGGCGTGGATCGGAACAGGGTCGTCCCTACTCAACTCTAAATCAAAAGTGCATTCAGGCAATTTTACCCATACGAGTGACAACTCTGTCGTGCCATCTACGATATATTTTGCCTGCCGGCGAGTCGCTCAATCTGGTGCTGATCATAATTACACGGCGTGCGCTATCTTTGCAGATCACGAGTTGAAATTCTTTTGTAGCCACTTTTTGCGTCCTGCACACGGTGCTGCGGCATGAGAGGTGAGCCGATGGTGGCGATCAGCTTTACAATATCGGCTTGGCGGGTAGTGTCGGTTTTGGCAAAAATCCTGCTCAAATGTGTTTTCAAGGTGTTTTCGGTGATGTTCAGAACGGCAGCACACCGCGAGCCTGTCAGACCGCGACCAATTTGCAGGATAACACGGGCCTCGGCGGGGGTAAGATCATAGAGCGTGATCAGCACGTCTTCCGGCGGCGGTGCCGCAGAAGTTGTAGTCGAGATAAAGATGGCAGCGCAGGCTGGCCGAAAGATAGCGCGGGCTGTGCCCTCGCACAGGGGCAAGACATAGGCGACGGCCGCAGGTTGCCCCGGAATCGAGATCGGCAGGCCGATGCCGCGGGAACCCATGAAGTTCTCCGAACGTGCCCCCGCTGAGATTGCTTCAAGCAGTGCGTTTGCGATCAGCGGCGTCTGGGCCTGAACTATGCCGTTGCGCGATCGGAGTGGCATCTGCGCCGCAAGAATATCGTTGGCTTGGGCATTGGCGTGCAGAATGACCCCATCTGCACCGGTCAGGATGACAGGTACGGCCAGACTGTCGAGCGCGTCGCGGTAAAGGCTGGCGGTGACACGCGACTGATCAAGCAGGTCGCCGATCAGCGACGCGCGGCGCAGGTGCGGCGATAGCAACGCCAGAAACTGTTGCTCTTCATCGGTGATGCGTGGCCGGTCGGCCCATGTCGTGCAGCTGAAAAGACCGATACGGTCCGGGGTATGTACAAATTTTGTCGTGCAGCCTTCCCGTAAACCTTGCGGCTTTGCCCAGTCCTGAAAAAAAGCTGACCGCTCAAGCTCGGTTTCGGTGACAACCGACAAGGTCGGGACCGGCTGGTCGATATCACCGACCACGGCGGCCTTCAGTCCCGGAATTTCTTCGAGATCGTAGTCCTGAAGCGTTTGCAACCGCGCGACGTCCCAAGGGGAATGCGCCGCGAACCTGCCACGACTGTCTGAGAGACTGGTCAAAGCGATGGTTGTGTACGCAGCGTCGATCGTCTCCGCCACACGGGTCATGACACCGCTCCAACCTTCCGGGCTCAACGCGCAGTCGTAGATATCGCCGATGATGGATGAGAGTGTTTGTTCGCCAAGTATTTTCATGCTGCCAAGTCTCCGCACCCGCTTTGTCTGTCTTGCTGGATGATAAAGCCCAACAGCGCTTTCAGAAAGCGAACCTTGCGCTGAATGTTCGATTGAGCGTCATACCATTGGGTGACGACACCTGCACGCGCAGACCTTAGCTAAGATGCACGCGAACGGAGACCGTGGCAATTCAAGCTGCGGGCCGAAGATCGCGCATCATTGCCTTGCCTGGACTCTGGAGAACCACCCATGACCGAAGATGCCTTGCAACCGCGCCTGATCGTCGTCGATGACGAAGAGGACCTTCGGGATATGGTCGCAGAATACATGGAACGCGACAACTGCCTGGTGCGCACCGCGTCCCGCGGCACAGAACTTGATCGGTTGCTGACCGAGCAGGCGGCGGACCTGATCGTTCTCGACGTAAACATGCCAGGCGAAGACGGCCTGTCGATCTTGCAACGCATCCGACGCTGGAATGACACGCCGGTGATTATGTTGACTGCCGCCAGCAACATTTCCGACAAGATTGCCGCCTTGGACGTCGGGGCAGACGACTACATGACCAAGCCGTTCGACTTGCGCGAGTTGAAGGCCCGCATCTGGGCGGTTCTGCGCCGGAACCATCTGGCGGCGGCAGTCACCCCGTCCAGTGATAAAGCCGCTCGGGTGGCACGCCGAAATGTCCGGCCTTTCGGCAAGATGTTCGTTGATCTCGATGCGCGTTGCCTCGTTCAGGCTGATGGGACTTTTCAGCCGGTGACAGCCATGGAATTCGACTTGCTCGAGGTTTTCATGCAAAATCCTGATCGGGTCCTGACCCGGGACCGGTTACTGGATCTTGCCCATAATCGCGACCATGACCCGTTCGACAGAAGTATCGACGTGCGGGTAACCCGCATCCGGAAAAAGATCGAACACAATCCTTCCAAGCCGCAAACGTTGAAGACCGTCCGGGGGGCTGGCTACATATACACCCCATCAAAGCGGATGTGATGATCGAGTCCTTGCTGCCCTTGTCCCCTGACCCGGATCCAAGTGACGAATGTGGCCTTGATAATGCGCCCGTGGGCGAACCTCAGTTTGTCGGCGCACTCCTCAACGGCATTCTCGGCTGTGCCGCCATCATCGATCCGGCCGGTCGCTACATTTACGCAAACCGGGAGTATCTTGCTTTCGTCGAGACCTCTGCGGTCGATCTTGTGGGCAGCACCGTTTCGGCGGTGCTGGGCGATGCAATACACAACGCATATCAGGCGGTCATGCGTAGCCTTCGTGTCGGCGAAACGATCCACCGCGAGGGCTGGACCGACTATGGTCGGCTGGGGCGGCGATACGTCGAACAGACGATTACCGCTTACCGGCTGGGACATGAGCCGGTATCGGGTTATATCGCGCTTTCCCGCGATCTCACGGACCTGCAACTGAAGCGGCAGGAACTCGTCGAACGGATCGAGGCGCAGAACGCCGCTGACGCCTATCATGCTGTGATCGTCAACAACGCGCTCGACGCAATCGTTGTCATCGACGAAACCGGAGTCGTGGTGGATTTCAATCCCGCTGCCGTGTCGATCTTCGGATACAGTCGCGACGATGCGATGGGGCGGCAAATTGCAGAACTGATCATACCACCAGCGCTTCGATCCGCTCATGATCGGGGCATGTCGGCCTATATGAGCAGCGGTATCTCACGAATTCTGGGACGGCGTCACGAACTGGAGGCGCTGCGGGCCACGGGCGAGCAAATTCCTGTCGAGCTGACGATTACCGAAGTGAAGTTCGGTGCCAAACGTCTGTTCGCCGCGCATTTGCGAGATCTCAGCGCCGTGCGTCAGGCACAGGCGAAAATCGAACGCCAGCGCGAGGAACTGCACCAGAAAGACAAGCTGGCCGCACTGGGATCGCTGCTTGCTGGCGTTGCACATGAGTTGAACAATCCATTGTCGATCGTCATCGGTCAGGCGATGATGCTTCGTGAAAGGCTCGTCGATGCGCCAATGGCCGACGATCTGGCTCAACGCAGCGTCAAGATCGAAATTGCCGCCAATCGATGCGCGCGGATCGTCCGCAGTTTTCTCGACATGGCACGACAGCGCAAGCGCGAGCGCAAGGCCGTACTGATCCATGACATTGTTGCAGCAGGACTCGAACTTCTCAGCTATAATCTGAAAAGTTCCGGCGTCGTGGTGGAAACGGACCTGCCGCCGGACCTGCCACCACTTTGGATCGACGGCGATCAGATTCATCAGGTAATCATCAATCTCGTCGTCAACGCCTATCAGTCGCTTGAGGAAAAAACGGATGGTGAGCGCCGCATCAGGATCGCCGCCGAGCTTAGGCCAGAGACGCGGCAAATGGCGTTGCACATATCCGACAATGGTGCAGGCATTCCGCCCGGCATTCGTTCCCGCGTATTCGACCCCTATTTCACCACCAAGCAGCACGGAACCGGCATCGGTCTTGCTGTCTCACGCGGTCTGATCCTATCTCATGACGGCACGCTGGATATCGATCCCACACCCTCCCTCGGCGGCGCCGGTTTCATCCTTCTTCTGCCGGTTGGCACTGCCGAAAACAGCCCCGTTATCAATACCCCTCTCACCATAGAACCGGCACACAACAAAGCCGATCGCTGCATCCTCATCATTGACGACGAGATCGAGATCGCTGAGCTTCTGGCGGAAATCGTTCAGAAGCTCGGCTTCCGCGCCATACTTGCCCACAGCGGCGCGGCGGCCAAAATACGGTTGGAACCGACCGATCATTCGATTGATGCGATTCTTTGTGATATTCGCATGCCCGATGGCGATGGGCCTGCTTTTTTCGATTGGCTCAGCCAGGCGCGCCCGGGCCTGACAGACCACATCGGCTTCATCACCGGCGATACGCTGGGACCGGCGGCCGGTCGGTTTCTGGCGCGGTCCGGCTGCCCGGTGATTGAAAAGCCGTTCACGCCAGACGATATTCAGCGGATCCTCGCATCCTTGATAAAGGCCCGCATGCCGGCATGACTTCCGGTCGCCTTGCCATTGCGAGCTGGCAGGATGCAATAATTGAAACAGGTAACGCTTGTCAACGACATCCGACAGAAACATTGCATTGCTAGGTCAAGCCCAGAAAACACATGTTGGAGATAGGATCATGCAGGAAACCGATATTGTCATGCTGGAAGAGAGTTTTGCAGAAGTTACCGCAGCCCGTGAAGACGCAGCCGAATTGTTCTACGAGCGGCTGTTCGTGCATGATCCTTCTCTTCGCGCGATGTTTGCAAGCGCGGACATGAAAGAACAGGGGCGAAAGCTGATGGCGGCACTTTTCCTTGTTGTGTCTTCACTCAGGAAACTCGACGCTACTGTTCCTGCCCTGGAACTTCTGGCCATCAAACATGTAAGTTACGGTGTGCGCGACGAGCATTATGCCACGGTCGGAAAGGCCCTGATCGAAACCTTGTCACTGTTCTTCGCCCAACGTTTCACGCTCGAGTATCGCAGGGTCTGGATACTGGCTTACGAAACGGTCGCCACCGTCATGAAGGCCGCCGCCAATGCTGACAGAGTTCAGGAGCTCCAGCACCATTCGTCGTCAGGTTAAGACTGCAACATGTTTGACCGCCCGAAGGACCGAGTTTGGCGTGAAGGTTTCCGGAAGCCAGGAGTTAATCAAATCTCGACGATAGAAGCCACAGGATGATCGCTTTTCCGCCGAAACTGTCGCACCGACGCGGGACCCTCGTTGCGGTCTGTGCTGCCTTCGCGTTGATTCTGGTGCCAGTCTGGACAGCCGAAAGCCAAGCGCTGATGGCGAACTCGTATGACTGGCAATTGGCGGATATCCATGCTGACGTCCCCGGTCACGCAGGAATTTCATTTTTCAATCTACTGAAGCAGGTGGTCCCGGATCTCGCAGAGAACGAAAACAGCGCGACAGGCCGGAGCCGCGAGCCTTTCCGACACATCGTCGATGGCTACGGTGGCGATCTGCCTGACCGCATTGCGATCAGTTCTCTGCAAGTTACGACCTTCATGGTGGCCGGCGAGGCGCGGATCGCCATCCTCGCCGATATTGGTCAACTCGAAACGACTATCGAGCAACCCGCCCTGCTGGCCGTGTTCGACGGCGGGGAGAGCCCGAAATTGATAGACGCCGTCGATGTGGGCATGGATCGTGATACGTCTTTCGCCCTGCCGGCGCTGGTAAATATCGGTCGTAGCGATCAGGCGCTGGTCATTCGCAGCTATCATTTCAATTCGAGCGAGAGTTTCGAGACAACAGCAATGATCTTTTTACAAGGGCGCGAGCTGGAACTGGTCGACACATTTTCCACCTATGCTATCCGCACCTGTAGCGAGCAAATGACGCAGGTAGTGAAATTTGCAGAGCAGTCAGCCGATGACGTTAGCGCGTATTCCGAAATCTTGGCGACAATCGAAGAAAGACGCAGTGGCTTCCAGGGAAACTGCAACGACGAAATTGTGGCCAAGCCCATCTCAGAAATCGCGTCGGTTGTCTATCGTTGGAATGCTGAACTCGACAACTTCATTGCCGTTTCAGACACGCTGGAACGGTTTGAAACCCAAGCGGCCGAGCGTATGAGTGCTCCCTTGTCAACGCCGGAGTAAAAACCGGCCAGGCGGCGGAGTAAAACCAGGCCACTTGCGGCGCACGCATGAGACCTCCGGGAGGGCGTAGCCCGAGCGGGGGTCTCATGCGTGCGCGTCGATGTTCTGAA
>NZ_LSRP01000097.1 GCF_001885585.1 Pararhizobium antarcticum | reverse complement strand
CTGGGACTATTTCATCGGCAATGACGGCGACTTCGTCGGCATGCACTCCTTCGGTGCATCCGGTCCCGCCAAGGACCTCTACAAGCACTTCGGCATCACCGTGGAGGCGATTGTCGCTGCCGCTGAAGCCAAACTTTCCTGATCCCATCCGCGGGGCCTTCGTTTCACGAAGGCCCCGCTTTCACATCGTGCTATTCTCACAGGGAGAGACCCGAAATGACTGTTAAAGTTGCCATCAACGGCTTCGGCCGCATCGGCCGCAACGTTCTGCGCGCCATCGTCGAATCCGGCCGCACCGACATCGAAGTCGTGGCCATCAACGACCTCGGCCCGGTCGAAACCAATGCACACCTGCTGCGCTACGATTCGATCCACGGCAAGTTCCCGGCCACTGTGCAGGTCGAAGGCGACACCATCATCGTTGACGGCGGCAAGCCGATCAAGGTCACGGCGATCAAGGACCCGGCAAGCCTGCCGCACGGCGCCATGGGCGTCGACATCGCACTCGAATGCACCGGCATCTTCACCTCGCGCGACAAGGCTGCCCTGCATCTTCAGGCTGGCGCCAAGCGCGTGATCGTTTCGGCGCCTGCAGATGGCGCTGACCTGACGGTCGTCTTCGGCGTCAACCACAACGAACTGACCAAGGACCACCTGGTCATCTCGAACGCCTCCTGCACAACCAATTGCCTGGTGCCTGTTGTCAAGACACTGGACGACGTCGTCGGGATCGATCACGGCTTCATGACCACGATCCACTCCTACACGGGCGACCAGCCGACGCTCGACACGATGCACAAGGATCTGTACCGCGCCCGCGCTGCCGCCCTGTCCATGATCCCGACCTCGACTGGTGCCGCCAAGGCTGTCGGCCTGGTGCTGCCGCACCTCAAGGGCAAGCTCGACGGCACGTCGATCCGCGTTCCGACCCCGAACGTTTCGGTTGTCGACTTCAACTTCGTCGCCAAGCGCGCAACGACGGTCGAGGAAATCAACGCTGCCATCAAGGCAGCGTCCGACGGCGCTCTGAAGGGCATCCTCGGCTACACGGACGAGCCGCTGGTGTCCCGCGACTTCAACCATGACAGCCATTCATCGATCTTCGCCAACGACCAGACCAAGGTTCTCGAAGGCACCTTCGTCCGTGTCCTGTCCTGGTACGACAATGAATGGGGCTTCTCCAACCGCATGGCCGACACGGCCGTTGCCATGGCAAAGCTGATTTAAAGCAAGACAGCCTTTCTCCTTCAAGAGAGGTTTCCGAGGGGGAGCGAAAAGCCCCCCCTCGGATCCGTCGGGCCACTCTCCCCCGCAAGGGGAGCAATATCCGGGACTGCCGCACGCTCTCACATCCTGATCGAGCCCTGTTGCATCCCACGAACATCAGCGGAGAGAACTCATGACCTTCAAAACCCTCGATGACCTGACCGCCATAGCCGGAAAGCGGGTTCTGGTCCGCGTTGACCTCAACGTTCCCGTCAAGGACGGCAAGGTAACCGATGCCACACGCATCGAGCGCGTGGTGCCAACCATACGCGAGCTCTCGGAAAAGGGCGCCAAGGTCATCCTGCTCGCCCATTTCGGCCGCCCGAAGGGTGAGCCGGTTGCCGACATGTCGCTGTCGCTGATTGCGCCTGCTGTCGAGGACATTCTCGACCAACGCGTGCATTTCGCAAGCGACTGCATCGGTGAAAAGGCGGCGACCGCGATTGCCGGCATGAATGACGGCGATATTCTGCTTTTGGAAAACACCCGCTTCCACAAGGGCGAGGAAAAGAACGACGCGGATTTCACCAAGGCGCTGGCTGCCAATGGCGATATCTACGTCAACGACGCCTTCTCCGCAGCCCACCGCGCCCATGCCTCGACCGAGGGTCTGGCCCATCATCTGCCGGCCTATGCCGGACGCACCATGCAGGCAGAACTCGAAGCGCTCGAAAAGGGCCTCGGGCAGCCGGTTCGCCCGGTCGTCGCAATCGTCGGCGGCGCCAAGGTCTCGACCAAGATCGACCTGCTGATGAACCTCGTAAAACAGGTCGACGCGCTGGTCATTGGCGGCGGCATGGCCAATACCTTCCTTGCGGCGCGGGGAACCAATGTCGGCAAGTCGCTCTGCGAGCATGACCTTGCCGATACAGCCAAGCAGATCATGATCGAGGCTGCAGCCGCCGGCTGCGCCATCGTGCTGCCGGTCGACGGTGTCGTTGCCCGCGAGTTCAAGGCCGGCGCCGAAAACGAAGTCGTCGACATCGAAGCGATCCCGGCCGATGCCATGGTGCTTGATGTCGGACCGAAGTCGATTGCGGCCGTCAACGAATGGGTCAGCAAGGCAGCGACTTTGGTCTGGAACGGCCCGCTGGGCGCCTTCGAGATCGCGCCGTTCGACAAGGCGACGGTCGCCGTCGCCCGGCATGCTGCCGGCCGCACCAGAAGCGGCGCGCTGGTTTCGGTGGCTGGCGGTGGCGACACCGTTTCTGCCATGAACCATGCCGGCGTCGTCGATGACCTCACCTATGTCTCGACCGCCGGTGGCGCATTCCTGGAATGGATGGAAGGCAAGCCCCTGCCGGGTGTCGACATCCTGCATCAGAACAAATGATCCCTTGC
Source organism: Pararhizobium antarcticum (assembly GCF_001885585.1). Taxonomy (GTDB): domain Bacteria; phylum Pseudomonadota; class Alphaproteobacteria; order Rhizobiales; family Rhizobiaceae; genus Pararhizobium; species Pararhizobium antarcticum. Next base: position 47,636 of record NZ_LSRP01000097.1, on the reverse strand, counting down.
CCCTGACGGGCAGGGATTGCGGTTTTCAACGCAAGCGCATGGCCACCACCATGCGCTTCTTTCGTTTTAATCGATTGGCCGCTTTCGCCCGGCAGCAGAGCAAAAGCCCTCAAATTAAATGAGTTATTTCAATCGATTAAAATAATTTTAATCGTTTTAAACAATTTAATTGATATTTTCGACCGGCTTTCCTTCTGCTATTTCGGACTCCAAAATATAAAAGGAGATCGAAATGAGCGAGAGACTGGAAGATATCGCAGCGGCTATGATGTCGGCAGGCAAGGGCCTTCTGGCTGCGGACGAATCCACCGCAACGATCGGCAAGCGCTTCGACACGATCGCCCTGACGTCCAGCGAAACATCGCGCCGCGACTACCGCGAGATGCTGTTTCGGGCCGACGAGGCCATGAAGACCTGCATCTCCGGTGTCATTCTTTTTGAGGAAACCCTGTTCCAGAAGGCGGCAGACGGCACGCCATTCGTCGACGTGATCCGCGCCGCCGGCGCCATTCCCGGCATCAAGGTCGATGCCGGCGCAAAGCCCATGCCGCTTTTCCCCGGCGAAACCGTCACCGAGGGCCTCGATGGCCTCGCAGGCCGCCTCAAAACCTATTACGAGGCCGGCGCACGTTTCGCCAAATGGCGCGGCGTCATCGCCGTTTCCGATGTCCTGCCCAGCTTCGGCTCGGTCAAGGCCAATGCCCATGCCCTGGCCCGCTATGCAGCCCTCTGCCAGCAAGCCGGCATCGTGCCGATCGTCGAGCCGGAAGTGCTGATGGACGGCAAGCCGGGCGATCATTCAATCCAGCGCTCCGAAGACGTCACCGAAATGACCCTGCGCATTGTCTTCGAGGAACTTGCCGACGCCAATGTCAGCCTCGAGGGCATCATCCTGAAGCCGAGCATGGTCATCGACGGCAAGAAGGCCCGGAAAGCCAGTGTCGCCGAAGTCGCCGAGCGCACGGTCAGGGTCTTGAAGCGCACCGTTCCATCGGCTGTGCCCGGCATCGCCTTCCTGTCCGGCGGTCAGTCGACGGAAGAGGCAACAGCGCATCTGTCGGCCATGAAGGCCGGCTACGACCTGCCCTGGGGCATGACCTATTCCTACGGCCGCGCGCTGCAGACCGAGGCACTCAACGCCTGGGGCGGCAAGCCGGAAAACGTGGCCGCCGGCCAGCGCGCCTTCACGCATCGCGCCAAGATGTGCAGCCTTGCTGCAACTGGCGGCTGGAAAAAAGACCTCGAAAAGGCCGCCTGATTTTTCGCATCCTGGGGAGGAGAAGAGAGCCCGGTCCGCGCAAGCGGCCGGGCTTTTGATTGTCGCGGTGACAACAGGGCCCTTTCGCAAACACCTGGCTCCACGTATCCGTCAATTCACTGCACAACCGGAACAGCGCTCATGCCAGACATCGCCCCATCAGTCACTTATGTCACCGTGGATGTCTTCACGCACGAACGCTTCTCCGGAAACCAGCTCGCCGTCATCCCGGACGCAAGCGGCCTGACGGACGCGCAGATGCAACAGATTGCAGCCGAGTTTCGCTATTCGGAGGTGACGTTCGTCCTGCCACCGGAGAACCCTGAGAACAGTGCCCGGGTCCGGATCTTCACGCCGACCATGGAAGTGCCTTTTGCCGGCCACCCGAATGTCGGAACTGCCTTCGTTCTTGGCAACCGGCCGGACATTTTCGGCAAGACCGTGGCACATAAGCTACGCTTCGAAGAGACGGCTGGTCTCGTCGAGGCCGAACTTGTCCGGAACGCGGACGGCCGCGTGACCGGCGCCGGCATAAGCGCGCCGCAAGGGCTGACAGTCGGGTCGGAGGTCGCCGCAGAGACCATCGCCGCCTGCGCTGACCTCGAAACGGGCGACATCACCGTCGAAACCCATCACCCGATGATCGTATCCGTCGGCCTGCCCTTTGCGATCGCGCAGGTAAAAAATCTCGATATCCTCGCCCGGGCCTGCCCGAACAAAACAGCCTTTGCTGCCGCGGATCAGACATACACGCCTGCGGAAGAGCAATTCGCACTGTTCCTCTACGTCAGCAATCCGCAAAAGCCCTGGCAGTTCCGCGCCCGGATGTTTGCGCCGCTCGACAATGTCATCGAGGATCCGGCAACCGGGAGCGCATCCGGCGCTCTGGCCGCATATCTGGTTTCACTGGAGCCAGAAAGCGATGGGACCTATGACATTGTCGTTGAACAGGGCGTGGAAATGGGGCGCCGCAGCCTGATCTCTGTCAGGGTCGTCAAGGCGGCCGGGCAGATCGAGACGGTCCGCATCTCCGGCGACTGCGTGGCAGTCATGCAGGGCGTCATCGCCTTGTCGTTTGCAGCATCCTAAATTTAGGGCCGGATCAGCACCGTCAGCATCATGATCGCGATGGCGAAAACCGCGATCTTCCAGAAATCGCGGCGCTGTTTCAGCCCGGGAAAGCCGAGCGGCTTCAGTACCTGGATGACCATCGCCAGCAGAAGAATGATCGTTATGGCCTTCGACATCGTTTTTCCCGTTCCTGCAAAACAGTTAGCCAAGGCCTTCGCCCGTCACACCGACGTCACTTTTGCGCGTCAACAGGGCTAGGCTGACGGCCAAGGTTTTGCAATCACCGTCGAATTTAAATTTTGCGGCTGGCAATTGCCGGCCCATGGCCGTAATTTTCGGACACGGTTTGAAACGAGCGAATATCCCATGAAAAACCTTCTGCCTGTCGCAGCACTTTTGCTCGGCACCCTCTTCCTGTTTCTCGGAAACGGTCTGCACAGCCTGTTGCTGCCCGTACGCGGCACGACGGAAGGTTACTCGACGACCTTGCTCGGCCTGCTCGGAACATCCTGGGCATCCGGCTTCGTGCTCGGCTGCGTGCTTGCGCCAAAGGTGGTCCAACGCATTGGCCATGTCCGGGCCTTTTCCGGCTTCACGGCACTTCTGGCGATCATCGCTCTGCTCACCGGCCTTCTGGTGGATCCCGTCTGGTGGGTGGTGCTGCGTGCCGTGACCGGCTTTTCCACGGCCGGCACCTCGATGATCATCGAGAGCTGGCTCAACGAACGTGCCACGAATGAAAGCCGCGGGGCCATCTTCTCGCTCTATATCGCCATCACGCTGATGGGCGTGGTTGGCGGACAGTTGCTGATCCCGTTCGGCGATACCTCGACGGCCCTGTTCTTCATGATCTGCGGCATCGTCTATTGCCTGGCCATGCTGCCGACGTTGTTATCCACAGCTGCCTCCCCGCAGCCGCTGAAGCAGGTGAGCATGGATCTGCGCGGGCTCTACCGAAACTCGCCGATCTCCTTCCTGGGCATTCTTCTGATCGGCATTTCCAACGGTGCCTATGGAACGCTGGGCGCCGTTTTCGGCCGGCAGGCGGGCCTGACCGACAGCAACGTGGCGCTGATGATGAGTACGACGATCTTTGCCGGTGCCGTGATGCAGTTTCCGGCCGGCCGTCTTTCGGACCGCATCGACCGACGTTACGTGCTGGCAGCGCTGTCCTGCATCGCTGCGGTGGCGGGGCTTTCCATCTTCCTTGTCGAACCCAGCAGCGTGCTCATGCTGATGGTGCTCGTCGGCATCTACGGCGCAACGGCAAACGCGCTCTACCCGATCGCCGTATCGCACGCCAATGACTTCGCAACGCCCGAGGACTTCGTCAAGATTTCCGGCGGCCTGCTTCTGCTCTACGGGATCGGTACGATCATCGGCCCGACGATCGGCGGCCCGATCATGACGGCAACCGGCCCCTATGGCCTGTTCATGATCACCGCCTGCGCCCATGTGCTGATCACCATCTATGCGATCTTCCGCAGCCGCATGCGTGCCGCCGTGCCGGCCAGCGAACGCGACGCCTACTCGGTCGTCAATCCCGGTACCATGGCAACCCCGGAAAGCCTGCAGCTTTCGCCGCGGGCTGCACCCTTCGATGAAGAAGGCGAGCAGGAGCCGGACAAGGACGGAAAGGCCGTGGCATGACCTTGTTCGAAGACGACCGTCCGAAGAAAGCTGTGGCTCACGAGATCGGCTGCGACCTGTCGCTGCTGTCCGCCGAAGATCTATCGACGCGAATCGACCTGATGAAAGCAGAAATCACCCGGCTCGAATCGGAACGCCAGAGCAAGCTGGCCAGCCGATCTGCGGCAGAAAGCATTTTCCGGTAAGTCTTTGGTCTTCACTTCCCCGTGAATCGGGACAGTCTTAACCGGCTGTTAAGCCTGATAGGATATTACTATGTCATCCAGATCGCTCTGGTCTCAGACAATTCCCGACTGGCGAATGGTCTGATTTTTCTCCCTGTTTTACCTTGAGAGCCGCCTTGCGGCTCTTTTTTTTATGTTTTTTTCCAGAGCAGCCAAACACTTGTGGAGATTAACCCTTTCTTAAGAATAGGCTTGCGTGAAATGCGCTATGGCATCATTCTTGGACTACAGGCGACAGGCCAGCGAAACTTTTTGTTAACCCGGCCGTTACCTGACTTAGAACTGATGCGTTTAACCAGGGAATTGACACATGTCCGAACGGGGATTGAATACTGTGAGCTTCGCGGGGCACGCTGCGTCTTCTGCGCAGTTCAAGGCGCTCTATTCCGAAGGCATGGGCCTGGTTGAAGAAACCGCAAGCTATCTGGACGGTCCGGGCCGCGCTGCGTCCAAGGTCATGCCGCGCATGGCGTCAGTGCTTTATGCAGCTGAATCGATGCGCCTCACCACGCGCCTGATGCAGATGGCGTCGTGGCTTCTGCTGCAGCGTGCCGTCAACAATGGCGAGATGAGCCGCGACCAGGTTCTCTCCGAGAAAAACAAGGTTCGCCTCGACAGCTTCAATGTCGACCGCACAGCGCCCGGCTGGAACGACCTGCCGGAAGGCTTCCGCGATCTGATCGACCGCTCGCTTCGCCTGCAGAACCGCGTGGCCATCCTCGACCGCGAGATCTATCGCCCGCAGGACCTTTCGGCTTTCGTTCCGGACAACCAGAATGGTGTCAAGGCACAGCTCAGCCTTCTGCAGACGGCATTCGGCGCGAACTGATCACAGTTACAAATTCCGAAATGAGGAACCCGGCCGAAAGCCGGGTTTTTTGTTGCCCGCGTTTTAGCTGTTCCGGAGAGACATAAAAGAAAGCCGGCGCTTCTCCTCCAAGATCATGCCCAACAGATGTATTCCACGAAAACAAACGCAAAAAAGCCCGGACAAGCCGGGCTTTCAAACTCGATGCAAGCCGAGAAAACTTAGAGGCCGAGGCCTTCGAAGCGCTTCTTGAACTTCGAAACGCGACCACCGCGGTCCAGCATATGCTGGTTGCCGCCGGTCCAGGCCGGGTGCGACGTCGGGTCGATTTCAAGGTTCATGGTCTGACCTTCCGAACCCCAGGTCGAGCGGGTTTCGTATTCGGTGCCATCGGTCATGACAACCTTGATCATGTGGTACGCGGGATGGATATCAGCCTTCATAACAATCTTCCTGCAGGTCCAGGGTCCAATTGTCGCAACTCCCCTTGCGGGCCATTGCGGCATCCAGACCAAACACGTAAATGATGCCGCAGACCGCCTGAATGGCTACGGCTTCCCAATTTGATGCCGTGCCTATACAGGAGGACTATCAGGATAACAAGTACCGCGAAGGGTCAGTTGTGCTAGAAAAGCCGGCTTTCCCGCGCGATTGGGGGTTACGTGTCGAACAGGGTCGCTTCGCCGGCTGAGCGCAAATCCGTCCGGCCACTGGCCAAGCTCATGCCTTACATCACACGCTATCGCCATCTCGTCATCGGTGCCGTTATTTCGCTGACGGTTGCTGCCGGAACAACGCTCACACTGCCCATGGCTGTGCGCCGAATGATCGACCACGGTTTCTCCAAATCGGATTCCGGCTTCATCAACACCTATTTCACGATGCTGATGGCGCTGGCCATCATCCTTGCGCTGGCCAGCGCTGCCCGCTATTATTTCGTCATCACGCTGGGCGAACGCATCGTCTCGGACCTGCGGCGCGAAGTCTTCGATCACGTCACCCGCCTGTCGCCCTCTTTCTTCGACGTCAACCAGTCCGGCGAGATCGTCTCGCGGCTGACAGCCGATACGACGCAGATCAAGTCCGCCGTCGGCGCCACCGCCTCGGTTGCGCTCCGCAACATTATCCTGTGTTTCGGCGCCATCGGCATGATGGTCTACACCAGCCCGAAACTGTCGAGCCTGGTCATTGGGGCAATTCCGGTCATCGTCTTCCCACTTGTCGGCTTCGGACGCTCCGTGCGCCGCCGCTCGCGCGAGGCGCAGGACACGCTGGCGACCGCGTCAGCCTATGCCGGAGAGGCTATTTCGGCCGCCCGCACCGTTCAGGCCTTCAATGGCGAGGCCGCCGCACAGGCCCGCTACGGCGCCGCCGTCGAAAGCGCCTATGCAGCCGCCCGCTCCGCCATCAAGGCGCGATCGGTCCTCACAGCCTTTGCCATCACCATGGTCTTCGGCAGCGTCGTTGCCGTGCTCTGGTTTGGCGCACAGGGTGTCCTCGCAGGCACTTTGTCGCCGGGCACGCTGGGCCAGTTCCTGCTCTATTCCGTTTTTGCCGCGGGTGCGCTTGGCGCATTGTCGGAAGTCTGGGGCGAACTCTCGCAGGCCGCCGGCGCGGCTGAACGGTTGAACGAACTTCTGGCCGAACAGCCGGAGATCGTTGCACCCGAACATCCGGTTTCCCTGCCACAACCGGCCACCGGCGCGGTCCGTTTCGAAGACGTGCATTTCGCCTATCCATCGCGGCCGAACTACAAGAGCGTGCGGGGCCTCTCCTTCGCCATCAGACCCGGCGAAACCGTCGCCATCGTCGGCCCCTCGGGTGCCGGCAAAAGCACCGTTTTTGCGTTGCTCCTGCGGTTCTACGACCCGGTCAGCGGCACGATCACCGTCGATGGCGTCGATGCGCGGGAGGCCGACCCCAAGGCGCTGCGCGAACGCATCGCCATCGTCCCGCAGGATGTGACCATCTTTGCCGCCTCGATCCACGAGAACATTGCCTTCGGCTCGCCGGATGCCAGCCGCACGGCCGTGCAGGCAGCAGCGATCGCTGCCCAGGCGGATGAGTTCATTGCCCGCCTCGACAACGGGTATGACACGCAGGTCGGCGAGCGCGGCATCACGCTTTCGGGCGGGCAACGCCAACGCATCGCCATTGCCCGCGCAATCCTCAAGGACGCCCCGATCCTGCTGCTCGACGAGGCCACCTCGGCACTCGACGCAGAAAGCGAAACGCTGGTGCAGAAAGCGCTCGATGGCCTGATGCAGAACCGCACCACGCTGGTCATCGCCCACCGACTGGCAACCGTGCTCAAGGCCGACCGCATCCTCGTCATGGAACATGGTCGCATCGTCGAGGAAGGCACCCATGCCGCGCTCGTGCGTCAGGGCGGTCTCTACGCCAAGCTCGCACGCCTGCAGTTCGATCAGGGGGCAGAGGGCCTGCTGCTCGCGGCGGGCGGCTGAGCCCTCTTCCAGAAACGATTGCGTCCAGCGGCTCCTACGACCTTAGTCGATAGACCCAGACTTGCCGCTGGCGCTGCCCTTGTCTTTGCCAAACAATGATCAATATGGTTTCCTGGATCCGGATCGATGCCGGACCTTTTTGCCTGTTGATTTCTGGGAGGAGATTGGAATGGCCGTTTTCAAGACAACCCGCCGTGCCGGACTGGCACTGGGCGCTTCGCTTCTGGCAGTTGTGGCATTCGGCATGCCGGCTGCGGCACAGAGTTTTCCGGAGCGACCGGTGACGCTGGTTATTCCCTTCGCGGCAGGCGGCTCGACGGATGTGGTCGGGCGCATCATCGCACAGAAGATGTCGGACGAACTGGGCCAGCAGGTGGTGGTCCAGAATGTCGGCGGCGCCGGCGGTAGCCTTGGAGCCGCCAACGTGGCGCGCGCCGAGCCGGACGGCTACACCATCCTGATGGCGACCGTTGCCACCCATGCGCTGAACCCGCTCATCCTCAAGACCAAGCCCTATGACGCCGAAAAGGATTTCGCGCCGATCTCGCTTCTGGTGCTGGTGCCGAACGTGCTGGTCGTCAATCCCGAACTGCCGGTGAAGACGGTGCAGGAACTGGTCGCCTTGCTAAAGGCGAACCCTGAGCAATACAGCTACGCATCGTCGGGAAACGGCACGCCGCTGCATCTTTCGGGCGAATTGTTCAAGAGCATGGCCGGCGTCAGCCTGCAGCATGTGCCCTACAAGGGCTCAGGGCCGGCACTGAACGATGTTATTGGCAATCAGGTGCCGATCATGTTCGACAACCTGCCCTCGTCCTCTGGCCATATCAAGGCGGGTACGCTGCGCGCCCTGGCTATCACCACGGCCGAACGGGCTCCGTCTTTCCCGGATGTGCCGACCATGGCGGAATCCGGCGTTCCCGGTTATGAAACCTACACCTGGAATGCGCTGTTTGCGCCGGCCGGCACACCACCGGAAATCGTCGCGCGCCTCAATACCGCCGCCAACACGGCCATGAAGGATCCGACCGTCATGGAGCGGATGAAGGAATTCAGCGCCACCATCGTTGGGTCCACGCCCGAAGAACTGGCGACGCATGTGAAGGCGGAGCTTGCCAAATGGACGCCGGTCGTCAAGGACGCCAACGTCTCGATGGACTGACGGGAACTGCCCTTTAAACGCTCCGGCCGGCAATGCGGCCGGAGAAGAGACAGCCCCCCAGAAACGTGCCTTCCAGCGCGTTATAGCCGTGCATGCCGCCGCCACCGAAACCTGCAATTTCCCCGGCCGCGAAGAGCCCTGGAACCGGCTCGCCGGACAACTCCAACACACGCCCGGACAGATCCGTCTGCAGCCCCCCGAGCGTCTTGCGCGTCAGGATATGCAGCCGCACGGCGATCAGCGGGCCGGCCTTCGGATCGAGAATCCGGTGCGGCTTTGCCGTGCGCATCAGCCTGTCGCCGAGATAACGCCGTGCGCCACGAATGGCGGTCACCTGCGCATCCTTGGAGAATTCGTTCGCAACCTCCCTGTCGCGCGCCTCGAGTTGCTGGCGCAGATGCCGAACTGAAAGCCTGTCCTCGCCGGTCACAGCATTCATCCCCTGCACAAGGTCTTCGAGACGATTGCGAACGACGAAATCCTCGCCTCTGTCCATGAAGGCCTGCACGGGTGCCGGCGGGTTCTTGCCCAGCCGTTTCAACAGAAGCCGGATGTCCTTGCCGGTGATATCAGGGTTCTGCTCCGAGCCCGAAAGCGCGAATTCTCGTCTGATGATCGCCTTGGTCAGGATGAACCAGCTGTACTCATTGCCCCCCTGTCGGATCGCCTTCAACGTGCCGAGCGTATCGAAGCCGGGCATGGCAGGCGCTGCAAAGCGGTTGCCATCCGCATCGCACCAGAAGGAAGACGGGCCGGGCAGGATGCGGATGCCGTGGTTCGGCCAGATTGGATCGAAATTTCGGATGCCTTCGGTATAGTGCCACATCCGGTCGGCATTGATGATCGAACCGCGGGCACGTCCGGCAATCTCGAGCATGCGGCCATCGACATGGTGCGGGACGCCGCTCACCATGGACTGCGGCGCTGACCCCAACCGGTCCACCGGCCAGTTGCGCCGCACCAGGTCATGATTGGCACCGATCCCGCCGGCTGTAACGATGACCGCGCCGGCGGCAATTTCGAAGTCACCGACGATCTCGCGATTGCTCCTTTGTCCGCGCAGACAGTCGTCCGGCCGCAACTCCGACCCACGGGCACCAACAACCCGTCCATTGATGGTGATGAGTTCGTCGACCTGATGGCGGAAACGGAAGCGGATCAAGCCTCGGCTTTCCGCCTCGCGCGCCCGGCGGATGAACGGTTCGAGCACCGCCGGCCCGGTTCCCCAGGTCACATGGAAGCGCGGCACCGAATTGCCATGGCCATGGGCCATGCCACCGCCACGCTCGGCCCAGCCGACGACCGGAAACCAGCGCATGCCCTGCGCATGCAGCCAGGAGCGTTTTTCACCGGCAGCAAAATTCAGATAGGCCTCGGCCCAGAGGCGCGGCCAGTGGTCTTCCGGCCGGTCGAAGCCTGCAGAGCCCATCCAGTCCTGAAAGGCAAGGTCATGGCTGTCACGGATGCGCATCCGCCGCTGTTCCGGGCTATCGACAAAGAACAGGCCGCCCAGCGACCAGAAGGCCTGCCCGCCAAGGTTCTGTTCACCCTCCTGGTCGAGAATGATGACCTTGCGGCCCCGATCGGCGGCTTCCGTGGCGGCAACCAGACCGGCCAGCCCAGCGCCAACAACAAGCACATCGCAATTCATCCGGGGGCTCCTCCGCCGTCTCTCTGCCTCAAGTTTACGGGCACGTAAACGTAAGCGCAACACCACTGACCCGAGCGTCCCAAAGGATGCCGCTCCGCAAAGCCGCTATCGCTCCGTGAGCTTCAACTCGATCCGGCGGTTCTGGTCGCGGGCTTCCTTGCTGTCCCCCTCGGCAATCGGCTGGAATTCACCAAAGCCGGCAGCCACCAGGCGAGCGGCCGGAACGCCGCGGGAAATCAGGAATTTGACGACGGAGGTCGCACGCGCCGAGGAAAGCTCCCAATTGTCCACGTATCGACCGGTACCGGACAGCGGCACATTGTCTGTATGGCCATCGACACGCAGAACCCAGTTGATTTCCGCCGGAATTTCCTTGGCAAGATCGAGAAGCGCTGACGCTAGCTTGCCCATTTCCTCCTGGCCCGCCGGATTGAGATCATTGCCGCCGGAGGGAAACAGAACCTCCGACTGAAAAACGAAACGGTCCCCGACGATACGGATGTTTTCCCGATCTGACAGGATCTCCCTCAGCCGTCCGAAGAAATCCGAGCGGTACCGGTTCAGTTCCTGCACACGCTGCGCCAGCGCGACATTCAAGCGCCGGCCGAGATCGGCAATCTTGGTCTGGGACGATTCGTCCTTGGCTTCGGACGCCTGCAGCGCGCCTTCGATGGCGGCGATCTGGCTGCGCAGGGCGGCGATCTGCTGGTTCAGGAGATCGATCTGGCTCATTGCCCTGGTGCTGGCTTCGTTGGCCGATTCGAGCTGCCCGGTCAGGTCGCCGATCCGCTTGGTCGCGACTTCCGAACTGCCGCTGCCCTGGTCGAGCAGCGACTGCAACCGCGAACGTTCGCCTTCCGACGTCGACAGCGACGCCTGGAGATTGGCGAGCGAATCCTCGAGGTCCTGATTGCTGCCCTTTTCCAAAGCCAGCAACTGCGTCAGTTCGTTGATCTGGCTGTTCAGCCGGTTGAGCACATCATCCTTGCCACTGATTTCGCGGCTGAGCAGGAATTGCCCCAGCACGAACACGGTGAGCAGGAACATGATGGAAAGAAGCAGCGTCGACAGAGCATCGACGAAGCCCGGCCAGTAGTCGATGGTTCTCTGGGTGCGACCCCTCCGCGCCAGCGCCATCGGCTATTCCCCTCCGACTTCGTCGGCGCGCGTGTGCTTGGTTTGCTGAGGCTTTTCGGCATGCACGGCGATCTTGTCGGCATGGCCGATCCGGGCGGCGAGCTTGTCCAGCGTCTTGCGCATCGAGCGCGCCTCTTCCTGCTGCGCCTCGATCCAGTCACGCAGCATCTGTTGTTCGCCGCGCATGTTCTTGACGAGGCCCTGAATGCCTTCGGCCAAGCTCGCCATGGCCGCAGTCGTGCGCTGGTTCATGCCGCCATCCTGGTTGAGCCGGGACAACTGTTCGGTGAATTCGCGCAGTTCGCCCATCGGCGGCGCGACACCCTGCGTATCGGACGAGGACCCGAGATCGGAACTGACATCGGTTACGGAAGAGAGCCAGTTTTCCAGCTCGGTATAGAAGCGGTTCTGCGCCCGGCCGGCCTGAAGATCGAGAAAACCAAGGATCAGCGATCCGGACAGACCGAACAGCGACGTCGAAAACGCAGTACCCATGCCGCTCAAAGGTGCGGATAGGCCGCTCTTCAGCGCCGAGAGGACATCTTCCGTTCCGCCCGATCCGGCATCGAGAGACTGGATGACGGTATTGATCGAGCCGATCGTGCCGAGCAGGCCCCAGAAGGTGCCGAGCAGGCCGAGAAAGACGAGCAGGCCGATGAGATAACGCGATGTGTCGCGGGATTCGTCGAGGCGCGTGGCGATCGAATCGAGGATCGAGCGCAGCGCCGTGGTGGAGATCGTCATCGAATGACGCTGGCCGATCAGAGCCCGCATCGGCGCCAGCAGCACCGGGTCTCGGCCAACCTTGTCGGCGCTTCCAGCCGCCCGGAACGAATTGAACCAGCGGACTTCCGGCCGCAGGCTGAGCACATGGCTGAACACCAGCAGGGCACCGATCAGGAGCACACCGGCAATCAGGCCGTTCAGTCCGGGATTGGCAAGAAAGGCTGTCTGGGCCTGGCGAAAGAGGATGGCGCCGACAAAGCCAACGATGATCAGAAAGATGATCATTGTCCAGAAGAAGCTCATCGGGCTGGAGAGCTTGTTGGGATTGTAGCCTTCGCCGGTCTCTCCGGCGGCATCCCATCCCGACAGTTTCAGTTTCGCCATAGGACGTTGCTCTCCCGATTACGGCACGAATGCACATGATGAGAGCGCCCGAGCCGATGACCCTTGCGCACTTGGCGGGAGACTAGATTAACTTTGTGCCGAATTGAAGGGAAAACAACGCAGTCCCGACATTCGGGCAAGCTCGCCCGATGCCGGATTTTTGCGCATCGTTTCCGTTACTTGCCAGGGATTGGACGGCGCACGACGTCCTGCAGGGCCTTGCGGATATATTCGTTGCCGGCGACGATGGTTCCGTCTTCCATCGACTTGTTGCCACCGTCGAGATCGGTGACCCAACCGCCGGCTTCGCGAATCAGCAGCATGCCGGCCGCGATGTCCCAAGCGGACAGGCCACGCTCCCAGTAGCCGTCGACACGACCCGCAGCAACATAGCCGAGGTCAAGCGAGGCTGCGCCAAAGCGGCGGACGCCGGCGACTTCGCCCATCACATGACGCAGTTCGACGAGATAGGTGCCGTGATTGCCATGGCCGAGATGCGGCGTGCCGGTAACGACAACGGCATCCGACAGGCTCTTGCGGGCGGCAACGCGCAGGCGACGATCGTTGAGAAAGGCGCCGCCGCCCCGCTCGGCGGTGTAGAGTTCGTCCGTTGCCGGATTGAGAATGACAGAACAGACGATCTCGCCCTGGCGTTCAAGGGCAATCGAGATCGCGAAATGCGGAATGCCATGCAGGAAGTTCGTGGTGCCGTCGAGCGGATCGACGATCCAGCGATGGGCGCCATCCGTGCCGATGATCTCCTTGCTCTCCTCGCCGAGGAAGCCATAGGTCGGGCGGGCCTTTAGGAGCTCCTCGCGGAGCAGCTTTTCGGCCTTGTGGTCGGCCTGGGAAACATAATCGCCGGGGCCCTTCAGCGAGACCTGCAGATTCTGCACTTCGCCGAAATCGCGCGAGAGAGACTTGCCGGCCTTGAAGGCGGCCTGGACCATGACATTGAGAAGAGCAGAACGTGCCATCTTGGCTTCCTTGGACTATGAACCGACGGCCGGGCAACCGGCCGGATCAATTGAATTGCCGCTGCAGATCAGTCCGCGCGGCGCAGATAGGTGATTTCGTTGGTATCGACGAGAATACGCTCGCCAGCAGCAATGAAGGGTGGAACCATGACGCGAACGCCGTTTTCCAGGATGGCCGGCTTGTAGGACGAGGTTGCCGTCTGGCCCTTGACGACGGGATCGGCCTCCGCAATCGTCAAGACGACCTGATCCGGCAGCGAAATGCCGATCGGCCGTTCATCATAGAGCTTGACCGTCACCATCATGCCATCCTGCAGGAAGGTGGCGCGATCGCCGACAAAATCCTTCTGCAGTTCCAGCTGCTCGTAGCTCTCGATGTTCATGAACACAAGCGCATCGCCCTGCTCGAACAGGAACTGGAAATCCTTCAGCTCGAGGCTGACAAGCTCGACTGTTTCCGACGACCGGAAGCGCTCGTTGAGCTTGGTGCCGTCGATCAGGTTCTTCAACTCGACCTGGTTGAAGGCGCCGCCCTTGCCAGGTTTGACCGTCGTCGACTTCACGGCAGCCCAGAGACCGCCATTGTGTTCGATGACGCTGCCAGGGCGTATTTCATTGCCGTTTATCTTCATGGCCTGTTGATTTTCCCGGGAAGCAATCCCTCAAGACGTCGGACACCGCAGAAACGGGCCATTTTGCGGCCTCAAGACCACAAAAAGCCCTAAAGTTCAAGTCTTGCCGTGAAATGACCGTCAGCTGCTGCGGTATTTGTTGGCCGCACCCAGCGCCGCCTTCTGCTGGTCGTCGTCCAGTCCGAGATAGAAATCCTCGAGCGCCAGATCCTTGAGGCCGGCCCGGCGCGACAGGACGTACCATTTCGCTGCCTCCACCGGGTCAGGGCGCGTGCCGATGGCATTGACATAGAGATGTGCGAGCTTGTTCTGCGCAACCGTATTTCCGGCCTCGGCGGCACGGCGCATCCAGCCAAAACCGTCTTCCAGATTGCGCCCGCCGCCAATGCCCTCGATCAGCCAGATCGCCGCATCGAGCTGGGCGGTATCATAGCCGGCATGGGCGGCACGCAGCAGCCACTCCCGCGCCTTGGCGCGCTTGTTCTCGTCGATGCCGTCGACATTCAGGTAGATCTGCGACAGTGCATACTGGGCATCGGCAATCCCCTGCTCCGCCGATTTTTCGTAATAGGGCAATGCTGCCTTGAGGCCGCGTTCGCCGGGCATGTCGGCCACCAGGAGCTGGCCGTAGTTGAACTGGGCAGACGAATTGCCGAGATCGGCCGCCCGCTTCATCATTTCTTCCGAAGCCTTTTTGTCGCGCGGAACCTCGCGCCCTTCCATCAGGATGAGCGCGTATTTGAACATCGCCGTCGGATCGCCGCTCTTGGCCGCCTGGCCGTACCAGAAGGCGGCCTCCTTCGGCTTTCTGGCAACACCAAGCCCCTGCGACAGGATTTCCGCAACAAGCGTCTGCGCGGCGGCTTCGCCAAGCTGCGCGCGGGGAAGCGCCAGATCCATGGCCGTCAGATAATAGCCGCGCTGGAAGGCGCCATAGGCTTCGTCCAGTTTGCCCGAAAACGGCTTTTCCTGCGGCAGCTCGGGAAGTGGTGCCCCCATGCGCTCCAGCACATTGACACCGCCGGAGGGGGAGTTCCCGTCTTTATCTACCGTGACAGGCGGTTTGATCACGCCCTGCGCGCCTTCGGGAAGGACCGCACCGTTGAACGGTGTGATGCGTCCACGCTTTGCATCGCCCTCCGGCACAACAACACCGGCTTTGTCCGCCTCTGCGTCCTGTGCGTGGGCAAAGGGCGGCATGACAAGCAAGGCGCAAAAGAGGCTCGCCTGAAAAAGACGCGACACGGAGCTGTGCAGGAGGGGACGACGGTTCAACATGCAAATGTCTTAATCTTCAAACCGTGGCGCTTTTTCGTCCAGAAGCGCATTGACGTTGGCAACCACACTTGCCGCCTGCGCAGCATCGCCGAATACACCCAGCCGGAGCGCCACGAATTCCGCGCCGGTCTCGGCAACGGAAAGCACCGATTCCGGATCGGTGCCACCCATGACGATGCAGGGGATCTCGATCATCGAGGCCCACCATTCGGCAAGTGCCAGGTTCTTAGGGTGCGCTTCCGGCTTGATGTCGCCGTCCACCTTGCCGAAGAAGACATAGTCCGGCCGTGCCTCGCCGACTTCCAGCGCATGGTGGCGATCGGCCGCATTTCCGCCGCCGACGATCAGTTTCGGCGAGAATTTCTCCATCGCTTCCGTGAGCGCAGCCGCATTGCCCTGGATATGAATGCCGTCGGCCTTGGCCCGGCCGGCAACCCGGGTATCACCGGCAAGAAGGGCAGCCGCACCGGCATTCTGGATCAGCGGAACGAGCGCCTCGGCATGCTTCTGGAACGTCTGATCATCGAGACCATATTGCGGCACGATCACCGATGCGACGTCCCCGCCCCGCAGCGCATCACCCAGAGCCTTGGTCCGCTCGCCGATATCGGCGATATCGGGAACCACGAGGACGAGGCGGCAACGATTATCGGTCTGGCTCATTGTGTTTGTTCCTGCAAATTTCCGGCCTGCGGGTTTCCGGCATGTCCTGCGGCAACCCCTACTCGATTTCAATGGAGAAAAGCGATAGACCCTGCTGACAAAAGGATCAACCGATACCCATGCTCCCAGACATGCACTTTTACGCCATCGCCATACCGGCGGTTCTCCTCGTCGGCTTGAGCAAGGGCGGCATGGGCGAGGCCCTGTCGCTGATGGGCGTACCGCTTCTGTCGCTGGCTGTCTCGCCCGTCCAGGCCGCGGCCCTGCTTCTGCCGATCCTGATCGCAATGGACATCGTGTCCCTCTGGATCTGGCGCAAGCACGGCGACAGCGCCACCCTGAAGATCATGCTGCCTGGTGCGATCGCCGGCATCGCCATTGGCTGGGCGACCGCAGCCTATGTTCCGCGCGATGCGCTACGGCTGATCATCGGCGGCATCACCGTCCTTTTCGTGCTTCGCTATGTCTATAATCTCTGGCGCGCCCGCCACGGGGTCATCATTCCAGCCAAGGGTCATCGGCCGCTACAGGCGACCTTTTTCGGCGCCTTTGCCGGTTATGGCAGTTTTGTTGCCCATGCCGGCGGCCCGCCATTCCAGATCTATGCCCTGCCGCTGAAACTGCCGCCGCGCGACTATACCGGCACCATCGTCCGCTTTTTTGCCGTCCTGAATGTCGTCAAGCTCCTCCCCTATTTCGCGCTCGGCCAGCTTGATCTGAGCAATCTGAAGACCTCGCTGACGCTCTTTCCGCTGGCGATGGCGGCGACCGCCTGTGGCGCCTGGCTGGTTCGCCGCATGCGCCCGGACGTCTTCTACCCGTTCATGTACACAATGGCACTCTGCGCCGGCTTGAAGCTCATCTGGGACGGGATCGGCGTCGTTCTGGCCGGCTCCTGACCGGGAGCTTTCGACTGCCATTTGCTGCAAGGCAAAATTGCGTTGCGGCGACGCACAATTTGCTTGCCGGACTGGCCAATTTCTCCTAGCTTTTCCAGATGTCCAATACCGACCCTTTCAATGCGATCGCGGATCCAAACCGGCGTTACCTGTTGGAAGAGTTGCGGCGTGCACCGAAGACGGTCAATGAACTGGCCGGCGGACTGCCGATCAGCAGACCGGCCGTATCGCAGCATCTCAAGGCACTTCTGGATTGCAATCTTGTGTCCGTTTCGGCCAGCGGCACGCGTCGGATCTACGCAATCAACAAACCCGGCTTTGACCGGGTCAATCTCTGGCTCGATCAGTTCTGGTCCTAGAGCCTCAACTCTTAAACCAGCCCTCTCAAGCCTACATCGGGAAACCAGTATCCCTGCGGTACGTTGCGGATGTCATATCCACGCTAAACACTGCCGCTCGCCGGCCAATCGAGACTGAAAGCACGTCTCCTGTTTCATTCCGGCGCTGGTTGAAGTCTCCCGATGCAACTTGGAAATGCTGTTTGTGATCAGTGAATCGATGAACGAAGCTTTTCGATTTCGTCCTTCAAACGCAACTTACGGCGCTTGATATCGGCGATTTTCTGATCCTCGGAAGAAGGTTGGATAAGCGCCGAATGGAGCTCCTGTTCAAGAGCACCATGCTTTTTCTCAAGCGTTGCAAGATGAGCCTCAATGGTCATGTGGCAGTCCCTTCCTTTTGCTTGCATCCGGTCCGTAAATGCCGGATGTTCCAGGTCGTTACACAACAAGTGTGCCACGCTATTTTAAATTTGTCGAAGGCGAAATGATGGCAAAGGATAACTTCCCGTTACCAGGCATTCTGTGATAGAGCGGCGCACGAATTGGTCCGGACGGCGGTAAAACCGCACCCGGCAGTGACAGGGACTTGATGGATGCCAGACCAGGATCATGCCGAACTCAGACTGCAGGTCGCGCGTTTGAGGCAGGAACATGAAGATTATGATGTCGCAATCAACGCCATGATCCAGACCGGCTGCGACGCCCTTCGAATCCAGCGCATGAAGAAGAAAAAACTCTCCATCAAGGACCGGATCACCTCGATCGAGGACCAGGTCATACCCGACATCATCGCCTGAAGCGGAACCAGACGTGACGAAACCAGCCACACCGCCCGTTGCCATCATCATGGGAAGCCAGTCCGACTGGGAGACCATGAAAAATGCCGCCGACACGCTCGATGCCCTCGATATTGCCTATGATGCGCGTATCGTTTCGGCACACCGCACGCCGGACAGGCTGGTGGAGTTTGCCAAAGGCGCCCGCAACGAAGGCTTCAAGGTAATCATTGCCGGCGCCGGCGGTGCCGCGCACCTTCCCGGCATGGCGGCATCGATGACGCCGCTTCCGGTGTTCGGCGTACCGGTTCAGTCCAAGGCCCTGTCTGGCCAGGACAGCCTGCTTTCGATTGTCCAGATGCCGGCTGGCATCCCCGTGGGCACGCTGGCCATCGGCCGCGCCGGGGCCGTCAATGCAGCGCTCCTGGCAGCCGCCGTGCTCGCTCTCAGCGATCCGGATCTGGCCGATCGCCTCGATGACTGGCGCGAACGCCAGACGCAGGCTGTGGCCGAATATCCCGTGGACGAGGCATGATGCGGACGATCGGCATTATCGGCGGCGGCCAGCTCGGTCGCATGCTCGCGATGGCGGCTGCCCGGTTGAATTTCCGCACTATCATCCTCGAACCGCAAACCGACTGTCCGGCGGCACAGGTGGCCAACGGCCAGATTGTTGCTGCCTATGATGACGAGGCCGGGCTTTTGGCGCTGGCGCAGGCCTGCGATGTGATCACCTATGAATTCGAGAACGTGCCGGTTTCGGCCGCCGAATTCCTCGCCCTTACCAAACCCGTCTATCCGCCGCCAATGGCGCTTGAGGTTGCGCAGGACCGCGTGACGGAGAAACGCTTCATCCAGGATTGCGGCATCGCAACCGCCCGCTTTCACGCCGTGGATGATCAGGCCGGACTGGAATCGGCACTCGCCGATTTCGGCGGCAAGGGCGTGCTCAAGACCCGCCGGCTGGGATATGACGGCAAGGGACAGAAGGTCTTTCGCGGACCGCAGGATCTGGCCGCCGGCGCCTTCAACGAACTTGGTGGCGTGCCGCTGATTCTCGAAAGCTTCGTCACCTTCGAGCGCGAGGTGTCGATTATCGCGGCGCGGGCGACCGATGGCACCGTGGCCTGCTTCGATCCTGCGGAAAACATCCATCGCGACGGCATCCTGCATACGTCCACCGTTCCTGCTGCTCTGGGCGCGGACACGGCCGAGACGGCGTGCAGCGCAGCCAAGGCGCTCCTTGATGCACTTGGCTATGTCGGCGTCATCGGCGTGGAGTTCTTTGTCCTGCCCGATGGCAGCCTCGTTGCCAACGAGATCGCGCCGCGTGTGCACAATTCGGGGCACTGGACGGAGGCGGCCTGCACCGTTTCCCAGTTCGAACAGCATATCAGGGCAGTCACCGGCCTGCCGCTGTCCGACGGCGCCCGGCATTCGGACTGCGTGATGCAGAATCTGATCGGCGCCGACATCGATGACGTCCCGGCCTGGCTTTCGCGACCGAATACGCTGGTACACCTCTACGGCAAGACGGAAGCCCGTCCCGGCCGCAAGATGGGCCATGTCACCTGGCTCGTTTGACCCCGGGACGCTGTAGAAACCCACAGAAAAGCCCGACACCACACGGAAAACCAGCCTGTTGCGGTTGACAGTTTTACGAGGCCGGGTTATTTGCCTGCCACCCTAAGAGCGCGCTCGGCCTTATCGTTTGCGGTGCGCTTTTGATTGTCAAAGACCGGGCGACTGTGTTCCCCGAAACTGCGGATCAGAAAAATGAAGATCAAAAATTCGCTCAAGTCACTCAAGAACCGTCACCGCGAGAACCGCCTGGTTCGCCGCAAGGGCCGCGTTTATATCATCAACAAGCTGAACCCGCGCTTCAAGGCTCGCCAGGGCTGAGCTGCGCAGGCACGGTCCGGAACAGCATGATTTCGGATCGGCATGCTTGGACCGCCTGACGCGACGCAGATAGTGTTGCAGGATAGGCGGTCTTTTTTGATGATGACGGGACAGATGTCCTAAATTTGATTTGATCTTCGGCCATGGCGGACTACCATATCCGCCATGGCTAGAATCATGTCTAAACTTTTCATTCCTGCAGCGAGCGTGGCTTTTTTGCTCCTTGCTGCGCCGTCGTCCATGTCTGCAGACAGCGCGGCCGAACCGGCCAGCAGCGAAATGACGACCTCCAAGCAGCGTCTTGATTCGCTCTTTACCGAGCTGAAACGGGAAAGTGATCCCGACAAGGCGCGCGACATCGCCGACCGCATCCGGATGGAATGGCAGGATTCGGGCAGTGCCTCCGTTAATCTCCTGATGCAATGGGCAGCCAAGGCCGTGCAGTCCAGCCGACAACCGGCTGCCATGGACGTGTTGGATCAGGCTATCTATCTCGCTCCGCAATATGTCGACGGCTGGAACCAGCGGGCGACGCTGCATTTCCAGATGGGCAATTACCGGAAATCGATGTCGGATATCAATCGCGTGCTGGCGATCGAACCAAGGCATTTCGGGGCGTTGGCAGGTATGGCTGCGATACTGACATCCGCAGGACAGGACGAACTGGCGCTCAGGGCCTGGGAGCAGTTTCTCGCGATCTACCCCGCCGATCGCAATGCGCAATCGCAACTGGGCGAACTTGAAGAAAAACTCGCCGGAAACCGCACATAATCACACCGCAGCGAAACCGCCTCGCCTGCATTCCCGTATAAGCCTCATCACAGTAATGGGTGCCGATGATCCCGCGCGGCATTCGTCGGAGTGCGTTTGATGCGGCCCGTCTTCAGGACAATCATGCTTTACCTTTCTTCCCTGTTCGCAACCGTCCTGATTACGGCCTTCGCTTTCAGCTCCTATCAGGCATCCGCCTTTGAAAAGGAAGCCGGCAATCGCGGCGAACTGATCGATGTCGGCGGCTACAGGATGAACAGCGTCTATATTCCGGCTGCTGATTCTGCTGACCTTCCCACATTGGTCTTCATCCATGGCGCAAGCGCCAATCTGCGCGATCCCATGGGTGCCTTCCGGGACAAGCTCGAAGGCCGCGCCGCCATGCTTTTTCTCGATCGTCCGGGCCTCGGCTTTTCCGAACGCGGCGGGCCGCAGAACGGCTATCCCGACGGCCAAGCGGATGCGATTGCCGCACTGATGGAAAAACGCGGCATCCGCAAGGCGATCATTGTCAGCCATTCCTTCGGTGGCGCCATCGCCGCTACCTTTGCCCTGAACCACAAGGACAAGGTCGAGGGGCTCGTTTTCCTTTCACCGGCCACGCATCCCTGGCCCGGCGGCATAGAATGGTACTACAAGGTGACGAAGGCCCCCGTCCTCGGCTGGCTGTTTGCCACGCTTGTGGCACCGCCTGCCGGCCTGGCACTGATCGACAAGGCAACCAAGGCAGTCTTTGCCCCCAACCGCAGGCCGGACGACTACATCGAGCGCACGGGCGCCTATCTCGCCCTGCGTCCACGCGCCTTCCGCAGCAACGCGATCGATATCGCCAATCTTCTGGACTATGTCCGGAAAATCGCCCCCCGCTACAGTGAAATCAAGGTCCCGACCGTTATCATCACCGGCGACAGGGACAGCGTTGTCCTGCCCGAGATCCATTCGAAAGGGCTGCATGAAGCGATCGCCGGTTCCCGGCTGATCAGCATCCACAATCTCGGCCACAAGCCCGACTACGTCGTCACCGATCTCGCCATCGCCGCGATCGAGACGGTTGCCGGTAAAAAGCGCGATCTCGTCCGATTGGCGCGCGAAGCGGAAGCCCGGATCGCACAGGACAATTTCGACTGAACAAGAACAAAAAAGCCGCACACCCTCTCGGATGCGCGGCTTGGCTTGATCGGCGGGATATTATCAGATGCCGCTGAGGCCGTCGGAACCGATATAGGCAATGCGCAGCATATTGGTGGCGCCGGGTGTTCCGAGCGGGACACCGGCCGAAATGATCACCCGATCACCGGGCTTGCCGAAGCCTTCGTCAACAACGATACGGCAGGCACGATTGACCATGTCATCAAGATCAGTCGCGTCGCGGGTGACGACGCAGTGCAGGCCCCAGACGACAGCCAGACGACGGGCTGTCTGGATGACCGGCGACAGCGCCAGGATCGGCACCTGCGGCCGCTCACGGGCAGCGCGCAGACCAGT
This sequence comes from Pararhizobium antarcticum, assembly GCF_001885585.1. Taxonomy (GTDB): domain Bacteria; phylum Pseudomonadota; class Alphaproteobacteria; order Rhizobiales; family Rhizobiaceae; genus Pararhizobium; species Pararhizobium antarcticum. The sequence goes on along the minus strand of NZ_LSRP01000097.1, from coordinate 25,376 downwards.
CGTACCGGACGAGGTATAACAGACGATCGCCGACAGCTTCAGGGTCTCGGCAATCTGGTGGGCCGCCAGCGAGATCGCATCGGCGCCCGTCGCCTCCGGCGGTGTGCGCTGGGCGTAGATGATGCCCGGATAATGCAGGTCGGTCTCGATCTTGCTGGCGATGGAGGCCATGGTCGCGACCGATTCCACCGGGTAGTCGCCGGAGGCCGATTCGGCAGACAGCATGATCGCGTCGGCACCTTCAAACACGGCGGTGGCAACGTCGGAGACTTCGGCACGGGTCGGAACGGGCGCCGAAATCATCGATTCCAGCATCTGGGTCGCAACAACAACCGGCTTGCCGGCGCGGCGGCAGGCGCGGATCAATTGCTTCTGCAGACCGGGCACCGCTTCCAGCGGCATTTCGACACCGAGGTCGCCGCGGGCAACCATGAGGGCATCGGACAATTCGATGATCTCGTCGATCCGCTCGATGGCCTGCGGCTTCTCGATCTTCGACATCAGACCGACGCGACCGCGCGAAACCTTGCGGACTTCCGAGAGATCTTCCGGGCGCTGGATGAAGGAGAGTGCAACCCAGTCGACATCGTCGGTCTCGAGCACGGCGTCAAGATCGGCGCGGTCCTTCTCCGTCAGTGCGCCGACGCCAAGCAAGGTGTCAGGCAGGCTGACGCCCTTGCGGTCGGAGATTTTTGTGCCCGAAACGACGGTGCAGACGATGCTCTTGCCGTCACATTTTTCCGCCCGCAAGTGCAGCTTGCCATCGTCGATCAGAAGCCGGTGACCGGATTTAACGGCCTCCAGGATTTCCGGATGCGGCAGGAACACGCGCTTATTGTCACCGGGCGCATCATTGCTGTCGAGCGTAAAGGTCTGTCCGGCCACCAGATCGGCCTTGCCGTCGGCGAACTTTCCGACGCGCAGCTTCGGTCCCTGGAGATCGGCGAGGATGCCGATCGGTCGGCCACAGCGAGCTTCGACATTGCGGATCCGCTTGATCAGCGTGCGCATCATGTCATGGCTGGCATGGCTCATATTGATCCGGAAGAGGTCGGCGCCCGCCTCGTGCAGCTTCTGAATCATCGCTTCTTCACTGGACGCCGGACCCAGCGTCGCGAGGATCTTAACTTTTCTGTTCCGCTTCATCAGTTCTGACTTTCTTGAGTCCCTGGCGCATCGGACAACTGAACCATCCAGCTCCCCTGACGCCCCGTGTCGTATTCCTTGAATCCCATGCGCTGGAAGCCACGTGCAAAACAATCTTGCACACCGGTAATCTTGAACTCGTTCTCGGCGACGCACATGTTCACATCGCCTGTCCAGCGACCGCCACGGGCGGCATCTTCCGCGTAGAGATAATAATAGCGCGACTGCAACTCGCCCTCGATCAATGTCGCGCAGGTGGTTGCCGGAACCTGCCACCAGCCCTCGGTCATCCAGCCGTCCTTGGCGCGATAGCCAATGGCCACGCCAACCAGGTTCTGCGTTCCGTTGCAGACCCTGAAATCGGCACGCGCCTCACTCGCCATCGTCAACGGCAGGAGGGTCGCCAGAACAAACAGGGCAGCGCCGCCAGAAGGCAGGAGCCGGTTCAAACTGGGAAAAGCATGTCTGGACACGGTTTCCAATGGGTCTCCACTGCGATTTGTCGTGGCACTTTCTTGCGACGGTGCGCCGGGAATGTCAACGCAAGTCTAATCGATTACATCCGGCTTTTTGTTGGCCGAAATCAGACAAATGCCTGTCTGCCTTGTGATTGCCCGGACTGCATGCCATCAAATCATGACAGGTAAAAAACAACGGCAGACACCGATGCAGGACAATATCGCCCAAGGGCAGGCTTTCGAAATTCTTCCCGGCGATGCGCGAAGCGGCCTCGTGCTTCTGGCAGATCATGCCATGAACCGGCTTCCTGTGGAATATGGCAGGCTGGGTCTGCCGGAAGCAGCCTTTGCCCGGCATATCGCCTATGACATCGGCGTCGAACCGCTGGTCCGGCGCCTGTCGGCGCGGTTGGATGCACCCGCGGTGCTTGGCTGTTTCTCGCGCCTGCTGATTGATCCAAACCGCGGCGAGGATGATCCGACGCTGATCATGAAGATATCCGATGGCGCGATCATTCCCGGAAACCATCCAATCACCGCCGAGGAAGTGGAGAACCGCCTGAACCAGTTCCACCGGCCCTATCATCGCGCCGTGTCAGCGACCATCGACGCCGTTACCGCAGCCAGTGGTGCTGCCCCGCTGGTCATCTCGGTGCATTCCTACACGCCCGCCTGGAAAGGCGTGCCCCGCCCCTGGCAGACGGCAATCCTGTGGGACAACGATCCCCGCGCCGTGCGCCCGCTGATTGCCGCGCTGGAAGCCGAAGGCGATCTTCGGGTTGGCGACAACGAGCCCTATGACGGCGCCTTGCGGGGCGATACCATGTACCGGCATTGCATGGCGACCGGCATCCCGCACGCGCTGATCGAGGTACGCCAGGACCTGATCTCTGATGAGGCCGGCGTGATGGAATGGGAACACCGGCTGGCACCGATCTTCTCCGCCCTCAATGAACGGCCCGACCTGCACGTGCTGGACCGCCATCCGTCCCGCACCGGACCCTATACCGCACCTCTAAGACAGGAACTGGAACGATGACCGAGATGACCCCGACGCAGCGCACCGAATTCGAAGCCGCCGCCTTCAGAAGCCTGCTGCAACACCTCAGCGAACGCAGCGATGTGCAGAATATCGACCTGATGAACCTTGCTGGCTTCTGCCGCAACTGCCTGTCCAACTGGTATAGGGACGCCGCCACTGAAGCAGGGATATCTCTCAGCAAAGAGGAATCGCGCGAGATCGTCTACGGTATGCCCTATGACGTCTGGCAGTCCCTGCACCAGACCGAAGCCTCGGATGGCAAGAAAGCCGCCTTCGAGCTCAACCGGCCGAAGGAATAGATCGAAATTCCCGTGCTGTTGCGCAATGGGCCTTGACCTTGCCTGGCGTTCGCGGCACGTCACCACCACAAATTCAGTCCCAAAAGGAGAACACCATGTCGGATGCCCACGGCGTCGCACGCGACCAGCTTCGGTCGTTCATCGAGCGCATCGAGCGCCTGGAAGAGGAAAAGAAGACCATCGCCGACGACATCAAGGATGTCTACGGAGAAGCCAAGGGCACCGGCTTCGACACCAAGATCCTGAAAAAGGTCATCGCCATCCGCAAGCAGGACAAGGATGAGCGCATGGAACAGGAAGCGATCCTCGATACCTATCTCGCGGCACTCGGCATGATCGATGCGCCGGAAGCCGAATAGGCTTCACCCAGCCGAACACAAAAAACCGCCGGTTTTGTGCCGGCGGTTTTTTTATGTCTTGCTTCCAGTCCGGCTCTCGCCGGTAGATGTCAATTCGTGCTGAACTTCTTCACTTCGAGGAAGTTGACCGCCGTGCCGGTGAAGCGGGCCGTATCGGCAGAGCCAGCCGGACTCGAGAAACCCGCCGAATAGACCGTCGTCGGCGCCGCCCGCAGCGACTTGCTGACGAAACGGGGCGCTTTCACAGGCTTCGACAGCGTCGCCATGCGGCCGGTCGTCAATGCCCATTCCGAAATGATCTGCCGCGTCAGTTTCGGCTCCGTGCGGATCGATTTGGTGCTCGCCGCATCGGCTTCCTGCTTTTTCGGACGCTTGCCCTTCAGCGGGACCTCCGTTGCCGTATCGAACACGGTGCCGAACAGATCCGCACGCGCCTGGTCTCCCGACTGCGGAACGAACGCCGCCATCTCGAACGGCTGCGAATCAGGCTGAGCCAGCGGCTCGTCGATAGTGGCCGTCGGCGCCGCCAGAGCAACCCTGGCATCGGCCGCAGCCGCAACGTCGACGGGTTGTTCGGCACTGGCCACGGCCGTTGTCAGCGGACGGTCGGCAAGCGCCGGCACAGCGACATTGGCCTCGGCAACAGCCGTAAGAACATCCTCCCCGGCCGGGCGCAATGCCGGGACCGGAACGAAGGCAAGGGTTTCGCCGTCTTCGCCGATTGCATCGACGAGGTCGGCATTCGCTGTCGCCGTCAGGAGTTCGCCGACAGCATCGCCATTCGCGCCGCGCTTGCCGAGCATTTCCGGCACTGGAATCTTGTAGCTGCTCAGATCGGCATATTCGCTTTCAGCAACCGGTGTTACCGGAAGCGCGGCAGCAAGCGCCTCCTGAGCTGCATTCTTTGTCGGCGCCACAAGCGCGACTTCCATGCCGCCATCGACCGGCGTGTCACGGAAGGCCGGACGAATGGCAGGTACAGGCGCCTTGACGTTGTCTTCCTGGGCAGCAACCAGAACAGGTTGCTCCTCGACAACAGGCCTGGATCGTGCAGCCGGCGCCTCGTCTACGCCCTCGGCATCCGCGCCGCTGGCAATCGCATTTGGTTCTTCATCCTCGTCGCCACCGCCACCGAAGAGCACAGCAAACAGATTGCCCTTGCGCTTCTTTTCGACGTCGCCAGCACCTTTCGCGCCGCCGCCGGCAACTTCCATCACGCTCGCGCCGACGCGGCGCTTGTAGTCAGCCATGGCTGTCTGGTAACCGGGCAGCGGTTTGCCATCGGACGGCAGATGGATGGTCTTCCCATCAGGGAAAAGGCGCGCAAGCTCATTGCGGCTCATGCGCGGCCAGGCGCGAACCCCACCGACGTCCATGTGCACGAATGGCGACCCCGATGAGGGGTAATAGCCAACACCACCGACCTGGAATTTCATGCCGATTTCACGCAGCGCCTTCAGCTTCACATCCGGAATGTAGAAGTCCATGGCCTTGCCGAGCATATGCTGGCTCTTCTTGGCCACGCCCTTTGAGCGCGAACGCAGCATGCCGTTGGTTGCCGGCGAGCGATAGGCAGACACGACGTGGATATAATCGCGCGATCCGCTCTTCTGGTACACTTCCCAGACGAGGTCGAGCAAGCGCGGATCCATGTTGGTCGGTTCGTTGCGACGCCAGTCCCGCAGCATTCGGTTGACCTGCTGCAAGCCCTTCTTGTCGTAGCGACCGTTGCGCTTGTAGGTGATCGAGGCCTTTTCCTTGGTATGGATGAAATAGATCTTGAGCGTACGCGTCTGGCCCGCCGCTTCCACCGGAGGCGCCATGCCGGGCGATACCAGGGAGCAGGCGATCAGAATCGATGCAAGAACGCGCGGCATCCTTCTTGCGACACCGGCGCATAGATTACGCGCCGAGGCTATACCAGGCATCTTCAATCCGAAAATTTTCCGCAAACCAAATCCCCGTCCGGCGAACACTGTCCCAGCTGCCCAAATGACTGTCAATTACGGTAACAGCATGGCAATTATGCCACAGTCGTTACCTTTCCTTATAATATAGTGAAGGGATCACTAACAAGGTCTAAACAGCCGGGACGAAATGAGGGGGGCTTTAGCCGGGGATTTCCACCGTTTTCAAGCAGCATCCCGGAACGGATTGTCGGGATCGATGCCATAATCCTTGAGTTTGCGATAGAGCGTCGAGCGCCCGATACCCAGCTTGCGAGCCACCTGGCTCATCTGGCCGCGGTAGAATTTAAGCGCAAACCGAATCAGCTCCTCCTCGACATCGGCGAGCTTGCGGACATCTCCGCCCTCGTCGACGCTGGCAATCGCCGCCTCCGATTGCGGTTCGGCATGCACCGTGCGGACCTCGGCGCGTTTGGGCTTTCCGAACTGCGGATAAACCGGCGGTAGTTGATCGGTCTCCACCACGGAGGTGCGTGAAGGCCCTGCCTCCTCCCAGGAAAAGCCGGCGCCGCCGGAGACGACATAGCCCGGTATCTGCGTGGCGATCTGCGGGAAGTCCTTGACCGTCAGTTCCGGACCGTCAGCCAGGACGACCGCCCGGAAAATCGCATTCTCGAGCTGGCGGATATTGCCTGGCCAGTCGAACGCGGTCAGAAGCGCCATGGCGCCACTCGAGACATTGAGCGGGGTCGACAAGCGCTGCTCGCCGGCAAACCGCTCGACGAAAGCCCGCACCAGAACCGGAATATCCTCCTTGCGCTTGCGCAAGGCCGGGATCGCGATCGGGAAGACATTCAGGCGGTAATACAGGTCCTCGCGGAAACGGCCTTCCTTGACCTCGTTGATCAGGTCTTTGTTCGTCGCCGAGATCAGGCGGACATTGACCTTCTGGGGGTGGCGGGCGCCGATCGTCTCGATCTCGCCCTGCTGCACGGCGCGCAAAAGCTTGACCTGCACTTCGAGCGGCAGGTCGCCGATCTCGTCAAGGAACAGCGTACCGGTATCGGCATCGGCAAATTTGCCCGCATGCTTTTCGGTCGCGCCCGTGAACGCGCCCTTCTCGTGGCCGAACAGGATGCTTTCGACGAGGTTGTGGGGGATGGCCCCGCAATTGACCGTCACGAAAGGCTTGTGCGACCGCTCGCTGGTCGACTGGATGGCCCGCGCCACCATTTCCTTGCCGACCCCGGATTCGCCCTCAAGAACGATCGGGATGTTGGATTGCGCGGCGCGGCGCGCCAGATCGAGAACACGGATCATCGCCGGGCTTGCGGAAACGATATCGTCAAACCCGATGCCGCTGCTGCGTGGTCGCTTGGTGGTCCGGGCGCGACCGTCGCGATGCTCCATCTTCAGCGCGTTGGCGATGGCGACGGACAGGCGTTCGGGTGACACCGGCTTCACGACAAAATCAAACGCACCGGCCTGCATAGCGAGAACGACGGTCTCGATACCGCCCTGCCCCGTCTGCACGATGACCGGAATGTCGGTTCCGCGCTCGGCGATTGCCTCGAGGAAGCCGTGACCGTTCATCTCGGGCATCATCAGGTCGAGCAGGATGACATTGATCAGGCCGCCCTTGCGATCAAGGATCTCGAGGCCACTGCGCCCGTTGTCGGCGAGATGTGCAACATGCCCCAGCCGCTCGATCATATTCGTCAGCAGACGGCGCTGAATCGGGTCGTCATCGATGACAAGAACATGGGATGTCACGGAGGCCTCCTGCTTTCGAAAAATGCGCGCCAGACACCTCATGTGCCAAAGCGTATCGACATTCCTCCCACAAAGGCCTGAAAATCCTCTTTTGAGAAATGGTCGCATTTTACCCATTGCCGGAGAACACAGGGGGACCGCTTCAAAACAGGCGATAAGGGTCTGCGGCCACGGAAGCCGCTTCCAAAGCAGCCCCTGAAAATGCCGCATGGTGCCCGCCTTAATTCGGTTCCGATTTGCGGAATTATGCAGTAGCAAGGAAGACCGCAGGAGACGCCTGCGCCCTCTCTGATGACCGCTTGCAAGAAGAGAAGATGCCGATGACCCGCCGTTTCACAGACACCTCGCCCATCCTGTCCGCCAATCTGGTCCTGCGTTCCCACGCCCCCGGCGCTGCGGCATCGGCCGGTCTTGGCGATCTGCCGTCCTGGAAACTCAGCGATCTCTATCCTTCGGCAGCGTCGGACGAATTCAAGAACGCCCTGGCAAAAGCCGACGTCGATTCGAAAGCCTTCGAAGCCAGGTGGAAGGGCAAGCTCGAACTGGCTGCCGGCAAGACCGGCGATCAGGGCCTCGGCGCAGCCGTGCGCGAATTCGAGGCGCTGGAAGACCTGATGGGGCGCATTGCCTCGTTTGCCGGGCTGACCTATTTCTCGGACACATCCGATCCGGCCAACGGCAAACTTTACGGCGATGTTCAGTCGAAGCTGACGGATATGGCGAGCCACCTCCTGTTCTTCTCTTTGGAAATGAACAGGATCGATGATGCCGTGATCGATGCGGCGCTTCAAAACGATACACTCGCCGCGCACTACAAGCCCTGGATCATCGATCTTCGGCTCGACAAGCCCTACCAGCTCGATGACAGGATCGAGCAGCTGTTCCTGGAAAAGTCGATGACCGGTGCCGGTGCCTTCAACCGGCTGTTCGACGAGACCATGGCCGCGCTGAAATTTACCATCGATGGGGAGGACCTGCCACTCGAAGTGACGCTGAGCATGCTGCAGGACGCCGATCCCGACACCCGCCGCAAGGCCGCCGAAGCTTTGACGGCAACCTTCAAGGCCAATCTGCGCACCTTCACGCTAATCACCAACACGCTGGCGAAGGACAAGGAAATCTCCGATCGCTGGCGCGGCTTTGAAGACATCGCCGACAGCCGTCATCTCGCCAACCGCGTCGAGCGCGAAGTCGTCGATGCGCTGGCCGCTGCCGTCACGGAAGCGTATCCGCGCCTGTCGCATCGCTATTACGCGATGAAGGCGAAATGGCTCGGCATGGAGCAGATGAACTTCTGGGACCGCAACGCGCCGCTGCCGGAAACGCCGAATGCTCTCATCCCCTGGGACGAAGCCAAGGAAACGGTGCTTTCCGCCTATGGCGCCTTCGATTCCGGCATGGCCGAAATCGCCCGCAAATTCTTCGACGGTGGCTGGATCGACGCGCCGGTTCGCCCCGGCAAGGCACCCGGCGCCTTTGCCCACCCGACCGTGCCGTCAGCTCATCCGTACGTGCTCGTCAACTACATGGGCAAGCCGCGCGACGTGATGACCCTTGCCCATGAACTCGGCCATGGCGTGCATCAGGTGCTGGCCGGCGAACAGGGTGCGCTGATGGCCTCGACGCCGCTGACGCTTGCCGAAACCGCCTCCGTCTTTGGCGAGATGCTGACCTTCCGCGCCCTTCTCGACAAGACCCGGGACAAGCGCGAGCGCAAAGCGATGCTCGCCCAGAAGGTCGAGGACATGATCAACACGGTCGTGCGACAGATCGCCTTTTATGAATTCGAGCGCAAGATCCACACGGCCCGCAAGGACGGTGAACTGACCGCGGACGCCATCGGCGAACTCTGGCTGTCGGTGCAGGCCGAGAGCCTCGGGCCGGCGATCAAGATCTCCGAGGGTTATGAAACCTACTGGACCTACATCCCGCACTTCATCCACTCACCATTCTATGTCTACGCCTATGCCTTTGGCGATTGCCTGGTGAACTCGCTCTATGCCGTCTACCAGAATGCCGAAACGGGCTTTCAGGAAAAGTATTTCGCGCTGCTGAAGGCCGGCGGCACCAAACATCATTCCGAACTGCTCGCGCCTTTCGGCCTCGATGCCACCGATCCGTCGTTCTGGGCACAGGGCCTGTCGATGCTGGAAGGGCTGATCGATGAACTCGAGGCGCTAGATAACCAGGCGTGATTACCGGGGTGGATGGCAATGACCAGGAGTGCTTCGTTGAATGTGATGGATCCCCGGATCACGCCCGTTCCTCGGATAAAGCCAGAGGATGACGCCCTTAAAGTTTGGCTGTCTCCATCATCAGTAGGGCTGGTTGGAACCTCACCTCTGGAACTCCACAGCCATCCCCACCCTTGGTCATCCTCGGGCTTGTCCCGAGGATCCACACACAAGCGCGCAATCGAATGAACGTCACTCAAGACCCCTATGTCCTGTTCCGCGACGACAGCGAAAACCGCACGACGGTCTTTGCTGCGCCGTCACGCGTCATCACAGCGCATACGGCTGCTGAATTTCGCTCTGGCCTGATCGAACTCGAACGCGCCCAGGCGGACGGAAAATGGCTTGCAGGCTTCATGAGCTACGAGGCCGGTTATCTGTTCGAAGACAAGCTCGCCGACTTTGCCGAGGACAACCGCCGCACGCCGTTGATGTCCTTCGGCGTCTTTGACGGGCCCGCCGACGGGCATGTGCTGGGCGAACCGCAGCGTCGAACCGAAAACGAGCCCTTCATCACTGAACCGCATGCGGCCTGGGATTTCGATGCCTACCGCCAGCGCTTCGACCGGCTGCTAGACCATCTGAAGATGGGCAATTGTTACCAGGCAAACCTGACTATGCAGGTCGCCGCCCGCTGGAAGGGTGATCCGGTTGCCGCCTTCTGGTCGCTGATCGAGCGCCAGCCAGTAAAATATGGCGCGCTCGTTTTGCTCGACGGCCCGATCCTCCTGTCGCGCTCACCCGAACTGTTCTTCCGGATTGACAAGGACGGCTGGATCGAGACGCATCCGATGAAGGGCACGGCACCGCGCGGCGCAACGCCCGGCGAGGATGCGGCCCTGATCCGGGAGATGCGCGAGGATCCGAAAAGCCAGGCCGAAAACCGGATGATCGTCGACCTGCTCCGCAACGACATCTCGCGGATCACCCAGGTCGGCACGCTGGACGTGCCCCGGCTGTTCGATATCGAGACCTATCCGACCGTGCATCAGATGGTTAGCCACGTCCGGGCGAAACTGCTGCCGGATATCGGCATAACCGAGATCTTTGCAGCACTCTTCCCCTGCGGCTCCGTGACAGGCGCACCAAAAATGCGGGCGATGGAGATCCTGCACGATCTCGAGGATGGCCCGCGGGACGCCTATTGCGGCGCCATCGGCTTCATCGCGCCGGATGGGACCATGCGGTTCAACGTTGCCATCCGCACGCTGTCCCTGTTTCCGGATGGCGAGGCGATTTTCAATGTTGGCGGCGGCATCGTCTTCGATTCGAGAGCAGAGGCGGAATATGAGGAATGCCTTCTCAAGGCCCGCTTCGCTATCGGCGATACCAGGATCACGCGATGAGTTCTTTCTCGCTGATCGAAACCATGCGCTGGGAGCCGGCGGTCGGCATCGTTCGGCTCAGGCTGCATCTGGCACGGCTAAAAAGATCAGCGGCAAGGCTGGGATTTCCCGGGGCCGGGCAGGCGGAGCAAAGGCTGGCCGCGGCGTTTGTCGACACATCCCCCCTGTCCGCGCTTCGCGTTCGTCTCGCGCTTGACAGCACAGGCCGCATCGACATTGCCACCACACCCTTCACGCCATTGCCTGCCGATCCTCTTTGGACAGTCCGGATCGCAACCACGCGCCTGTCGTCAGGTGATAATCTGCTGCGCTACAAGACCAGCCGGCGCGCGGTCTACGAGGCGGCACGCGCGGAATACGGGCCGGACGAGGCCGACGAGGTTCTGTTGTTGAACGAGCGGGATGAACCCTGCGAAGGAACGATCACCTCGCTTTTTGTCGACGATGGCTCCGGCATGCTGAAGACGCAACCGATTTCCTGTGGTCTGCTGGCCGGCGTGCTGCGCACCGAGATGATCTGCCAGCGCAAGGCGCGTGTGCAACGCCTGACGCTCGATGACCTCAAGAGCCGGCCCGTTTTCATCGGAAACTCGCTGCGCGGCCTGATCCGGGCCAATATCCTCTGGAGAGACTGACGATGTTCATCCTGTCGCTGACCTACAAGACTGATCTCTCCGACGCGGATCGCCACATGGAAACCCACATGGCCTGGGTCAAGTCCGGTTATGACAAGGGGCTGTTTCTGGCTTCCGGACGCAAGAACCCACGCACGGGCGGCGTCATTCTCGCCCGGGGCGGGCGCCCTGAAATCGAAACGATGGTCGCCGCCGACCCGTTCACCATCCATGGCATCGCCGATTACGAAATCACCGAATTCATCGCCACGACCACCGTGCCCGGCCTTGAAGACCTCAAACTCTGACGGATTAAACCATGCCGCAAGGGATCGCGAACACGCCGGCCTACACGCCCTATGACGGCTCGTCCAAGCCGTTCACGATCGGTCTTGCACAACTCGAACCGGCCCGCTGGATCCTGCCCGATGCCCAGCTGGGCGCCTATCTCAACGAAAAAAAGCGGTTGCTGGAGACCTATCCGGATGTGGTGTTCGTCGCGGAACTCGCAACGCAAGACGCGCAACGCGAAGTGCTGGATATGCTCGTCGCATTTCTGCCGGCGCAATATCCCGATCTCTACAGGTGTGACGGCCAGACGATGGAAATCGGCAAACGCACCGTCGACCTTGCCGCCGACCCGGCGCTGGTCACGGCCGGGTTTCTGGTCAAGGATGATCTGGTGATCATGCGGCGCAAGGAAACAGGGTGGCATCTCGTGGCCGCCTTCGTCGCTTTTCCCTCGTCCTGGTCGCTGCCGGAGAAATTCGGCCGCAGCATGGACCAGATCCACGGACCGGTGCCTGGCTTTGAAGGCGGAACGCGCAATGCCGACCTGATCAACCGCATGTTCGACAACCTTCCACCCGGGCGCATCGTCGAGCGCTTCAACTGGACGGTGAACACCGATGGCGGCCTGTTCCTGCCGAAATCCAACACCGAGAGCCTCGGTGCGGCATCCGTGGCGCTCGAGGCGGAAAACACCTTCGTGCGGATCGAACGCCAGACCTTGCGCAAGCTGCCGAAGAGCGGCGACATCGTCTTTACTATCGGCATTCATTCCGACCCTGTCGCCGTTCTCGACGGCCATCCGGACGCAGCCCGCCTTGCGCTCTCCTTTGCCGCGCAACTGGAGGAACTCACCCTGGAACAGGCCGCCTACAAGGGGCTTGCCAGCAAACGCGACAGCCTGATCGCCGCACTGCGAGGTCTTGCCGGCGGTTAAGCAATCTCGCCGACATTAACGGGTCCGCTCTTTATTGTGACAGGAATCTGTGCTCTAGGGCCTTTCAAAGTGCCGGAATGCCGCTAGATTGGCGCCGCCGTGCAGTGAGAAGAACCAAATCTCAGGAGAAGAGACCAAAATGGCAGACACCACCTATCCGGTTCATGGCGAAATCACCGGCCCGATCGTGATGATCGGCTTCGGTTCTATTGGCCGCGGCACGCTGCCGCTGATCGAGCGCCATTTCAAGTTCGACAAGAGCCGGATGGTCGTCATCGATCCGCGCGAAGATGCAGGCGACATGGAAATCCTGGCCAAGCACGGCGTCAGGCACATCAAGGCCCACGTCACCAAGGACAACTACAAGGACCTGCTGAAGCCGCTCCTGACGGAAGGCGAAGGCCAGGGCTTTTGCGTCAACCTGTCGGTCGACACCGGATCGCTCGACCTGATCAAGCTGTGCCGCAAGCTCGACGTTCTCTACATCGACACGGTCATCGAGCCCTGGCTCGGCTTCTATTTCGACAAGAACATGAAGAATTCCGACCGCACCAACTACGCGCTGCGCGAAACCCTACGCCATGAGAAGAAGAAGAGCCCGGGCGGCTCGACCGCCGTTTCCACCTGCGGCGCAAACCCCGGCATGGTCTCCTGGTTCGTCAAGCAGGCGCTGGTCAATCTCGCCAACGATCTCGACGTCAAGTTCGACGAGCCGGATCAGCATGACCGCGAAGGCTGGGCCAAGCTGATGAAGAAGGTCGGCGTCAAGGGCATCCACATCGCCGAACGCGACACGCAGCTGACCAAGAATCCAAAGCCGCTGAACGTCTTCTGGAACACCTGGTCGGTCGAAGGCTTCATCTCGGAGGGCCTGCAGCCGGCTGAACTCGGCTGGGGCACGCACGAAAACTGGATGCCGAAGAACGCCAAGAAGCACAAGAAGGGCTGCCAGGCAGCCATCTATCTCGAGCAGCCGGGCGCCAATACGCGCGTGCGCACCTGGTGCCCGACACCCGGCCCGCAATACGGCTTCCTGGTCACGCACAATGAATCGATCTCGATCGCTGACTATTTCACGGTGAAGGACAAGGACGGCGACGTCACCTTCCGTCCGACCTGCCACTACGCCTACCATCCGGCCAATGATGCTGTGCTGTCGCTGCACGAAATGTTCGGCAATGGCGGGACGGCGCAGCCGGTCCTGCATGTTCTCGACGAGAACGAACTGGTCGAGGGTCTCGACGAACTCGGCGTGCTGCTCTACGGCCACGACAAGAACGCCTACTGGTATGGTTCGCGCCTGTCGCTCGAAGAAACCCGCCGCATCGCGCCGTATCAGAATGCGACCGGCCTGCAGGTGACCTCGGCCGTTCTCGCCGGCATGGTCTGGGCTCTTGAAAATCCGACAGCCGGCATCGTCGAAGCCGACGAGGTCGACTACAAGCGCTGCCTCGAAGTGCAGTCGCCCTATCTCGGCCCGGTCGAAGGTCATTACACTGACTGGACCCCGCTCGATGGCCGCCCGGGCCTGTTCCCGGAAGACCTCGACACGAAGGATCCGTGGCAGTTCAAGAACATCCTCGTTCGCTAAACGGCGGCAGGACACAGATGATGAAAGCGCCCGCGGCTGATCGCTGCGGGCGCTTTTTCATGTCCGGCACAAAAATTCCGGCATTCCTGCCCCACTCTTGCTTTCAATTGCCGTTCACGGCATTGTTTTTTCAACTGAAAGCTATAATTCCGGCCTTGAAACGGGAGACATCCATGAAGCGCATCGCCATTCTGTCGGTCCTGGCTGCAACCGCAGCCCTGTCCGCCTGCCAGTCCGGACGGGAAATCCGCCAGGTCCAGCAGCCCATCCGCATGGCCCCGACCGTGGACGGAACCTGGGCCGATCCGAATGGGATCATCTCGACCTTCTCGGCGGGCACCTTCACCACCCGGACAACCGATACGAACCAGCTTTTGGCCTCCGGCAACTACGTCAATGTTTCGCCGACGCTGGTCGAAATCAACATGACCTCAATGGTCCGCAACACCCAGTCGAAGGTCAATTGCGCCATGGTTGGCGTAACACAGCTGAACTGCACGACGGATTCAGGCGCGCAGTTCTCGCTCAGTCGCCGCGGCTGACCCGCGAAGCGACGATCCATCACCCTTTGCGAGAAGCCTCCACACGGGGGCTTTTTGCATTTTGGCCGACAGCTTTAACCTTGCAGGAATGTGGATGACGGTTAGACAGTTTTAGGCCTTGAACTCCGCTTGTTCTGGTGAAACCATCCGAATAGGCCCTACCGCCACAGTTCAATCGCAACCGCCCCCTACACAGGCGCATGGTTGAACGGAAACCAACTGGGAAAACAGGAGACAATCATGATCAGACACTTGCGCACCGGGCTGCTGACGGCCTCGATCCTTGTGCTTTCTGCAGGCGCCGCCTTCGCGGATTATGAACTGAACATCCTGCATATCAACGACCTGCATTCCCGCATCGAAGCGATCAACAAGTATGATTCGACCTGCTCGGCGGAAGAGAATGGCAAGAACGAATGCTTCGGCGGCATCGCCCGCGTCAAATCGGCGATCGACGCGGCCCGCAAGCAGATTGCCGACGCCGGCGGAAATGTCATTGTGCTCGATGCTGGCGACCAGTTCCAGGGCTCGCTGTTCTACACACAGTACAAGAGCGCACCGGTGGCTGAATTCATGAACGGCATCGGCTTCGATGCCATGGCGATCGGCAACCACGAATTCGACAATGGGCCGGAAGAACTGGCAAAGTTCATCGATGCGCTGAAGTTCCCGCTGATTTCGGGAAACACGGTGGCCGCGCTCAACACGCCGGTGGCCAACAAGTTCAAGGGTTATGTCGTCAAGGACCTCGGTGGCCAAAAGGTAGCCATCGTCTCCGTTCTGGCAACGGATACGGACGAAACCTCCTCGCCGGGACCGAACATCTTTTTCGATGACGAGATTGCCTACCTGAAAACCGCGGTGAAGGAGATCACCGATCAGGGCGTCAACAAGATCGTGCTGCTTTCGCATGTCGGTTACGAACGCGACAAACAGATCGCCGCAGCCGTTGATGGGATCGACGTCATTGTCGGCGGCCACAGCCACACGCTGCTGTCCAATACGGATGACAAGGCTGCAGGCCCCTATCCGACCATGATCAAGGACCCGGCGGGCGTCGATGTCCCGGTTGTGACCGCCTATGCCTATTCCAAGTATCTCGGCGAGTTGAAGCTCGTCTTCGACGATGCCGGCAAAGTCAAATCGGCAGCGGGCGCGCCCAAGCTGCTCGATGCCTCGATCACGCCGGATGCCGGCATGGAGGCACGCGTCAAGGAACTTGCGGCCCCACTCGAGGCTGTGCGGGCCAAGGAAATCTCCGAAACCACAGAAGTCATCGACGGTTCGCGCGAGGTTTGCCGTGCGGCGGAATGCTCGATGGGCAATCTTGTGGCCGATGCAATGCTTGATCACGTCAAGGATCAGGGCATCACCATCGCCATCCAGAACGGTGGCGGCCTGCGCGCCTCGATCGATCAGGGCGTGGTGACAATGGGAGAGGTTCTGACCGTCCTGCCGTTCCAGAACAGCGTCGCGACATTCCAGCTCAAGGGCGCCGATATCGTCACGGCACTGGAAAACGGTCTGAGTGAAATCGAGGAAGCAGCTGGCCGCTTCCCCCAGGTTTCCGGCCTGAAATACACGTTCGACAAGTCAAAGCCCGCCGGCAGCCGGGTCGTATCCGTCGAGACCAAAGAGGGCGAAACCTTCGTACCGCTCGACCCTGAAAAGCTCTACGGCGTGGTTACCAACAACTACATGCGCGGCGGCGGTGACGGTTATTCGATTTTCGCAACGGCCGGACAGAACGCCTATGACTTCGGACCAAGCCTTGAGGACACGGTCGCGCAATACCTGACCGAGAATCGGCCCTACAAGCCGGTGACAGAGGGACGCATCACCGAAATTGCTGCTGCCACCGCAAGCGCGCCTTCGACGCAGACCAGCACCGATACGGCTGAAAAAAGCGTGACCCCGGATGCGAAGCCGGCCGAGGGCGCAGACACATCCGCGGCTGCAACCACGACCCAGCAGACCACGACCCAGGAGACCACCACCCCGCAGACCACTACCACACAGACACCGGTCGCGGAAACGACCCCGGCCGCTGAAATGCCCTCCACCGCAAAACATGTGGTCGTGCGCGGCGATACGCTCTGGGATCTGGCGAAGTCTGTCTATGGCGATGGCGACCTCTGGGGTCGCATTGCGCAAGCCAGCGGCAATCCCGTGCCGGAAAAACTCGAAATCGGCACCGAGTTGACGATTCCGGCCAAGTAAGACGATTTGTCTCTGATGTGCGAACCGGTCCGGGCTTCCCCGGGCCGGTTTTTCTTTTTAGAACGACATAAACCAATAGGTCGAGCCGTCGTATAGATGACGAAATCCCGAAAGTTTTTAGGAAGTAGAACCATGAACCCGAATGCCGAGATGATTGCCGTCAACCACCCGCCCGTCCAGTTCGGCAAGGTCGGCGTTCTCCTGGTCAACCTGGGCACGCCTGACGGCACCGACTACAAATCGATGCGCCGCTATCTGCAGGAATTTCTAACAGACCGGCGCGTCATCGAGTGGTCGCGCTTCCTCTGGTATCCGATACTTTACGGCATCGTCCTGAATACCCGGCCTGGAAAAGTCGGCAAGGCCTACGCATCGATCTGGAACAACGACCTCGATGAGAGCTACCTGCGCACCTATACCCGAAACCAGGCCGAGCAGATGGCCAAGAGCTTCGCCGACCTGCCGAATGTCCGCGTCGACTGGGCCATGCGCTACGGACAGCCATCGATCAAATCGAAGATGGACGAATTGCAGAAGGACGGGTGCGAGAAAATCCTGCTGTTCCCGCTCTATCCGCAATATGCCGCCGCGACCACGGCAACCGTCAACGACGAAGCCTTCAAGGCGCTGCTGAAAATGCGCTGGCAGCCGGCGCTGCGCACCGTGCCGCGTTATCATGACGACCCGGTCTATATCGAGGCCCTGGCCAATTCGATCACTGGCCATCTGGCAACGCTCGACTGGGAACCGGAAGTGATTCTGACCTCCTTCCACGGCATTCCGAAGTCCTATTTCATGAAGGGCGATCCCTATCACTGCCAGTGTTACAAGACAGGGCGTCTGGTGCGGGAGAAACTCGGCTGGTCGAAGGAAAAACTACAGGTGACCTTCCAGTCCCGTTTCGGGCCGGAGGAATGGCTGCAGCCCTATACCGACAAGACCGTCGAGAAACTGGCACAGGAAGGCGTGAAGCGCATCGCCGTGATCAATCCCGGTTTCGTCTCGGATTGCCTTGAGACGCTCGAGGAAATTGCCGTGGAAGCGGCCGAAAGCTTCCACGAACACGGCGGCGAAAAATTCACCCATATCCCCTGCCTCAACGACACGCCGGGCGGCATGGCGGTGCTGGAGCATGTGGTGCGCCGGGAATTGATGGGCTGGGTCTGATTATTTCGGCGGCAACGTGCAAATAAACTGACCAGGCGTCGCGTCTGGTCTACAGTATCGTTTAATTTCCGAACTGAATTTGAGAGGGGTTTTCCATGCCGCTGGCCGGACTCGATATCGTCGTCATTGCCTTTGTCGTCCTCGTCATCCTGGTGCTCTTTTCGGGCATCAAGACCGTTCCGCAGGGCTACCGCTACACTGTCGAGCGATTTGGCCGCTACACCAGGACCATGGAGCCCGGTCTAAACCTGATCATTCCGTTCATTGACCGTGTCGGCGCGAAGATGAATGTCATGGAACAGGTGCTCGACGTCCCGACGCAGGAAGTTATCACCCGAGACAATGCCAGCTGCTCGGCCGATGCCGTTGCCTTCTATCAGATCCTCAATGCGGCCGAGGCTGCCTATCAGGTCTCCGACCTGCAGAGCGCCATCCTCAACCTGACGATGACCAACATCCGCTCGGTCATGGGTTCGATGGATCTCGACGAACTTCTGTCGAACCGCGACGCGATCAACGACAAGCTGCTGCGTGTCGTCGACGAAGCCGTCGGGCCCTGGGGCATCAAGGTGACGCGCGTCGAGATCAAGGACATCCAGCCGCCGAAGGACCTGGTCGACGCCATGGCGCGGCAGATGAAGGCGGAGCGCGAGAAGCGTGCCCAGGTTCTGGAGGCCGAGGGCGCCCGCAACGCGCAGATCCTGCGCGCCGAAGGTGCCAAGCAATCGGCGATCCTGCAGGCCGAAGGCCAGCGCGAAGCCGCCTTCCGCGACGCCGAGGCGCGCGAGCGTCTGGCCGAAGCCGAGGCGAAGGCAACGAAGATGGTCTCGGAAGCCATTGCCGCCGGCGACGTGCAGGCGATCAACTACTTCGTCGCACAGAAATACACGGAAGCCATGGCGGCGATCGGCACCGCGCCGAACTCCAAGATCGTACTGATGCCGATGGAAGCCTCCTCGCTGATCGGCTCGCTTGGCGGCATCGGCGCCATCGCTCGCGAAGTCTTTGGTGACGCACCGGCGCCGGCCCGCAGCCGCCCCGCAACACCGACGACGACACCTGTCCGCAATCCGTTTGATACGACACCGCGGGGGAGCTGAACCATGATCGCTCGCATCGTTCTGGAACTTGGTCCCTGGACATGGTGGGTGATCGGGCTTGTGCTTCTGGCTGCCGAAGTCCTGGTGCCCGGCGTCTTCCTGGTCTGGATCGGCATCGCCGCCATCCTCACGGGCCTCGTCTCGCTGGCGCTTTGGGAAACCGGTTTCTGGATCTGGGAAGTCCAGCTCGTCTTCTTTGCCCTGCTTTCGGTGGCAGCGGCTTTGGCGGGGCGAAAAATTGTCTCCCGCGCCGGCAACACCTCGGATGAACCGTTGCTCAACCAGCGCGGCGCCAGCCTTGTCGGACGCACCGCTTTGCTGGAGGAGCCGATCGCAGAAGGCCGAGGCCGCGTGCGGCTGGATGATACGACATGGATTGTCGATGGCCCGGACCTGCCTGTTGGCGCACGGGTTCGGATCATTGCCTGTTCGGGGCGCCAGCTCACCGTCGAAAGCGCCTGAAAGCACAACAGAAAAGCCCCTGTCCGCCTGCGTGGAAACGAATGGTTAACCACATCGGTTTACGATTGCGCAACACTTGTAAACAGGCTTTCCGGGCATAGGGCACATGGCGCCATTCTATTCACGCAAGACCAGGACCCGTGTCCAGCGCCCGATGCCGGCGCTGTGGCTCTTGGCCAGTTGCGCCTTCCTTATCCCCCTTCCCGCTGTCGCCCAGTCCTTTTCGCCGGTTGCCGCAGACGATGCCGACACGACGCTTGCCACGACAGGGGGTGCAATGACGGGCGCAGCAACGACCGGCACGGCGGCGACAGGCACACAAACAACCGATCCAACGACGACAGCTTCCCTCATTGACGACGGTCCCGATGCCGGACCGGCAGTGGACGACGATTTAGGCCGGGTGAACACCCGCGAAGGCACGGTCGATGGCCTGCGTTCGACGCTTGATCCCGACCGTAACGACGCGCCCGGCATCGCCCTTGGCACCTTCACGCTGAAGCCGTCGCTCAGCCAGACCATCAATCACGAAACAACAAAGAACGGCAGTTCCAAGGAAAGCCGAAGCTATCTCCAGACCGGGCTGAAGGGCACTTTGACCTCCGACTGGTCGCGTCACCAGTTGACGGTCACCGGCGAAGGCACCTGGCAGCGCAATATCGGCGGCGAAGGCGCGACCGAGCCGGTGGCCAATCTGGATGCGGAACTGCGCCTCGACATCAGCAACGAGACCACCGGAACGCTCAGAGCCGGCTACCGCTTCGAGCGCGAGGATTCGACCGATCCCAACGCCATCTCGGGTGCCTCCGTGCAATCGGGCATCGACCGCTACAGTCTCGGCGCCGGCGTCCAGCGGGATTTCGGCATCCTGCGCGGTTCGGCCAAGGTGGATTTCGAGCGTTATGTCTATGGCAGCGCCGAACTGAGCGATGGTACCGACCTGTCGCTGAGTGACCGCGACCGCAATGCCGGGACCGTTACCGCCCGCATCGGCTATGAACTATCCCCAGCCTTGATCCCCTTCCTCGAAGCCTCGGTCGGCAGGTCGGTCTATGACCTGCGCCGCGACACGCTTGGCTTCGAACGCTCCTACGACAATTATGCCGGACGCGCCGGTCTCCAGGTTGATCTCGGCGAGAAGATGAACGGCGAAATCGCGCTCGGCTACGAAACCTACCGCTTCAAGGACAGCCGTCTCGACGATCTGAGCGGCCTGACGGTGGACAGCACGTTCAACTGGTCGCCACAGCGCGGGACAATTGTCACCTACGGCGTTTCGACCGGCATCGAGCCATCGACAACGGCCGGCGAAAGCGGTGCGCTGGTCTATGCGTTGAACAGCGGCCTGACGCATGAATTGCGCTCGTCGCTGGTGGCCCGCCTGAGCAACAGCCTGACCTTCCGCAACTATCCATCGGGCAGTTCTTCGGAAGACCAGAAAGTCTGGCTCGCCGGCGCCGGTCTCAGCTGGGACATGACGCGCTCCCTCGCACTGACAGGCGACGTCAGCTATGAGCGCACGATGCAAACGACCGGCCCGTCAACCAATGTCGCCAAGATCGGCGTCGGGCTGACGCTGAAGCGCTGAGCATGGAAAAGCCGCGCAGACGAGTGGTCGGCGCGGCTTTGATCGTCTTGCAATCTGCTCGGTGGTCTATTTCAGCGCAGCCACCAGTGCCTTCAACTGCTCTTCGACGCCCGGGCGGATATCGCCACGCGAAAGGGCGAAGGCGACGTTGGCCAGGATGAAGCCTTCCTTCATGCCGCAGTCATAGGTATCGCCGCGGAAGTGATAGCCGGAAAACGGCTGCTGCTTGGCAAGCTTGAGCATGCCGTCGGTCAGCTGGATTTCGTTTCCAGCGCCCCGCTCCTGCGTTTCCAGAATGTCGAAGATCTCAGGCTGCAGGATATAGCGACCGTTGATGAAGAAGTTCGACGGAGCCGTGCCGACAGGCGGCTTTTCCACCATGGCGGTGATTGCGAAGCCGTCACCGATCGCATCGCCGACACCGACGATACCGTATTTGTGGGATTGCTCCGGTGCGCATTCCTCAACCGCCAGCACATTGCCGCCGCTCTGATTGTAGAGTTCGACCATGCCCTTCAGGCAGCCTTTTTCCGATCGCATGATCATGTCAGGCAGAAGCACCGCGAAAGGCTCGTCGCCGACGATGTCGCGCGCGCACCAGACCGCATGGCCAAGACCGAGCGGCGCCTGCTGGCGCGTGAAGCTCGTTGTGCCGGCCCTTGGCAGGATATCAGCAAGAAGCGTCAATTCGGCGTTCTTGTTGCGCTCCTTGAGGGTCTGCTCCAGCTCTGTCTGGATATCGAAATAATCCTCTATGACCGCCTTGTTGCGGCCCGTGACGAAGATCAGATGTTCGATACCGGCATCAAGCGCCTCATCGACCACATATTGAATGACCGGCTTGTCGACCACGGTCAGCATTTCTTTCGGAACGGCCTTGGTTGCCGGTAGAAAACGGGTGCCGAGGCCCGCAACAGGAAATACGGCCTTACGGACTTTACGCTTGTCAGTCATTGACGTCTCCAGATCACGATCATGTGATTTAAAACAGAACACTTGGGTATCAACAGGGCATTATCGAAAAATTGCTATTTTTCTACGAATGAAGACGGCACCGATCGTTCATGGTAAAGAATTTGTTGACTTCGTTTTTGTAGAGTTTCGGTACCGTCGAGCAGAAGCCCGACATCTCTATCGGAAAAGCGTCATGCAAGGATACGCGTGAGGCGGGCTCCATGACTGTAAATTTGCGTATTCCCCCGGTTCTGCGGTCAATTCTGCGCCTTCGGGGGGTCGCCGAAAAACGGAAACGACAGCTGATGATCAAGACGTACACGACATTTTTTCGCCGCGCATCCACCGCGCTCATGATCTCCGCAACCGTCCTGCTGGCCGCACCATCGGCTCGCGCCGATGCCGGCTTCCAGACATGGATCAACAGTTTTTACGCCACGGCTGCCAAGAGCGGCATTACCAAGGCAACCTATCAGAAAGCCTTCTCTGGCGTGAAGACGCCTGATTCGACCGTGCTCGAAAAAGCCAACTACCAGCCCGAGTTCAAGCACAAGATCTGGGAATATATCGATTCGCGCGTCAATCCCTACACGCGGCGGATCGGTCAGGAAATGTCCGCCAAACACGATCGCACACTGACAGCACTGGAGCGTCACTTCGGCGTCGACAGGACCATTCTGCTGGCCATCTGGTCGATGGAATCCAACTATGGTGCCGTTCTCGAAAAGGACGACCGGCTGCACTACGTGCCACGCGCGCTGGCAACGCTTGCCTATGCCGACCCGAAACGGGCGAAATTCGCAAAGACCCAATTGATCGCAGCGCTGAAGATCCTGCAGAGCGGTGACATCACGCCGCGAGAACTGAACGGCTCGTGGGCCGGCGCCATGGGGCATACACAATTCATCCCGACGAGCTATCTGCTCTATGCGATCGACGCCGATGGCAATGGCAACCGCGACATCTGGAACTCGATACCCGATGCACTGGCAACAGCCGCCAATCTCCTGAAGAAAAACGGCTGGCAGTCCGGCCAGACCTGGGGCTACGAGGTCACGCCACCGAAGGGCGCCAACCAGTATGCCGGGCAAACGAAGACACTCGCCCAGTGGCAGGCCCTCGGTTTTGCTCGCCCCAACGGCAAGGGTTTCCGCAATACCGGCCAGCGCGCCGAACTGAAGTTGCCAGGCGGCGCCGGAAGCCCGGGGTTCCTGATGACCAAGAATTTCTTCGTCCTCAAGCGCTACAATGCCTCCGATTCCTACGCGCTCGGGGTCGGCCTTTTGGCGGATGAAATCGCCGGCTATGGCGGCATGCATCAGCCCTGGAGCCGCCCGGACGGCTCGCTCGACATCAAGCAGAAATTCGAACTGCAGAGCCGGCTCAAGGAAATGGGCTATTATGACGGCGAAGTGGACGGCAATTTCGGCTCCGGCTCGAAGGCTGCAATCCAGGCATTCCAGAACAGAAACGGCTTGACGCCGGATGGCCAGCCGACACAACATCTGCTGAAAGCCTTGCAGAACTGAGCCCGTCGGCGCTTCGCAGGAAGCGCCGACCCGCCGGTCGTGCAGGATCATTTGGAGCAGGCAGGACAGGACGATGACATCCGCAACGACGAACCATCGGCGTTTTCCATGGCTGCTGCGTGGCCTGCTGACAGTTTGTCTGGCGGCATCGGTCATTGCAGTGCAGCCAGTGACATCGGTGCAGGCGCAGGAACGCGTCGAGCGGCGCACCATCATGCAGATGCTGTTCGGGCGGGCACCCCGCCAGGAGCGGCGCGACTTCCGGATCTACGACGAAGAGCCGGTCATCCGCAGGCAACAACAGCAGCAACGACAACAGCCACAAAAGACACGACAGAAAGCCAAGCCGCAACCGGCAGTCGCAGCACCTTTGGTTGTCGAAAAGCTTCCGGAAGCCAAAACGGTTCTGGTCGTTGGCGATTTCATCGCCGGCAGTCTCGGCGACGGGCTGAAGACCGCGTTTGAAGCCACGCCCGGCATTGTCATCGAGACCCGTGCAAACGGCTCCTCCGGCATGGTTCGCGACGACTATTTCAACTGGCCCGCCATTCTTCCAGGTTATGAAGCCGAACTGAAACCCTCGCTGATCATCGTCAGCCTCGGCGCAAACGATCGCCAGCAGATATCGATCGGCAGGCAAAAGGAGAAATTCCGCACCGAGGAATGGCTGGCAGAATATACCCGTCGCGTATCCGCCTTCGCAACGCTCGCCCGCACCGGCAATGTGCCCATGCTCTGGGTGGGCATGCCGCCGTTCCAGTCAGGATCGATGACCGCCGACATGGTCACCCTGAACGGTATCTTCCGCGTCGAGGCCGAAAAGGCCGGCGGCGAGTTCATCGATATCTGGGATGGTTTCGTCGACGAGAGCGGCAAGTTCGTGCTGACCGGATCCGACATCAACGGCCAGCAGGTGCGTCTTCGTGGTTCCGATGGCATAAACCTGACCAAGGCCGGCAAGCGCAAGCTGGCCTTCTATGTCGAAAAGGATATCCGGCGACTGCTGGGCGATGCCGCGGCGTCCGGCAGCGATGTTCTCGGCGCTGGCGACCTCAAGGATCTCGTCGTGACCGCCCCGGTCGAGGATCAACTGATCGTCAAGACGCAACCCATCAGCCTCGCCGATCCGGCGCTCGACGGCGGCAGCGCCCTGATGGGAGGACCGATCCTGAGCAAAACCGCCGGAAAGAGCCCACGCGATCTGCTCGTCGAAAAGGGCGAACTGGCAGAAGCCCCCACCGGCCGCATCGATGATTTCCGGCTGGCAAAACCCGAAACCGTGATCAGCAATCCGGTGATCCGGAACTGACAGTATCCGGCTCCAAAATGAAAAGCTGTGCGAAAAATCCAACATGATTTTCGCACAGCTTTGAATTTACGGAAGCGTTTCGTCCTTACCGCGGCAAGAGGGTCGAACCCATCAAGGCTTCGTCGATGGCGCGGGCGGCCTGGCGGCCTTCGCGGATCGCCCAGACGACCAGCGACTGGCCACGACGCACGTCGCCGGCAGCCCAGAAGCCTTCGACCGAGGTCTTGTAGTCCTTGTCGTTGGCCGTGACGAAGGTTCCGCCACGACGGTCCTTGCCAACAACCAGCTGTTCACCGAGATCCTTCAGCACGCATTCCTCGCCGGGGCCGCTGAAGCCGATGGCGATGAAAGCGAGATCGGCCTTGATGACGAATTCCGTGCCGGCGATCGGCTTGCGGCGCTCATCCACCTGGCAGCACTTGACGCCGGTCAGAACACCGTCTTCGCTGACAAATTCCAGCGTCGCCACCTGGAACTCGCGCACGGCGCCTTCGGCCTGGCTCGAGGATGT
>NZ_LSRP01000096.1 GCF_001885585.1 Pararhizobium antarcticum | reverse complement strand
CGTCGCCTTCGGAAAGTTGCCGCGCTGCCGCTCGATATCGGCAAAAACGCGGTAGCGGCCTTCCTGATGCAGGCCGTCCAACGCGCTTTGAAAGAAACCCTCGAAATCCATTATCGTCTCCAGAACCCGATTCGCAAAGCTTAGCCGCCAACCGCCGCGGCGGTTTGATGCAGATCAATCGAAAAGGGTGAACAGCGTCCGCTGCTCAATGCACCATGAACACAGGCACCGCGACACCTTCGATCATCGACCGCGTCGCGCCGCCAAAGATCCGTTCGCGAATCCGCGAATGCCCATAGGCGCCCATGACAACAACGCCCGCCGATATGTCTGCGGCATGCTGCTGCAGGACCTCGGCGACCGGGCGCCCCATCGACGGAATCCGGTCGATGCTGACGGCATCAGAATAGCGGGCAAGATAGCGGGCGATATCCGCGCCGGGTTCCTCGCCATTTTCCCGTGTCGCCGCTTTCGGATCGACCAGAACGACATGCACGGTTTCGGCCTGGATGATCAGATCCAGCGCCGCGCCGACGGCACGAGCCGCCTCAAGGCTCGAATCCCAGGCAATCATGACCGTCTTCGGCCTCAGGGAGGCCGTGCCCGTCTCCGGCATCAGAAGGATAGGCCGCGCGGAATTGAACAGGCAGCCATCGACGGCGCGCGATTTCAGATCGGGATCAAACTTCAAGGCGGCCCCGATGATCGTCAGGTCCGAATAGCGGGCCCGCTCGCCCAGATCATCACCGGCATTCGCCATCGGTCCGAACATGCCTTCCGCAGAAAACGAAATGCCCGTTTGTGAGAGAAGCATGTTGAGCCTGACAACATCAGCCTCGAGACGATCCTGTTCGGCCCTCGACTGCTCCAGCCAGACGGTCGCGATAATCCCGGCATCGCCCATCGGCGGTGGCGGTGCGAGTTGCGCCACGACGACCGACAGATGCGCATCAAGTTCGCGGCAGAGCTCGACCGCCACCTGCAGGTCACGCGCGTCCTGGTCCACGCCAACGATGGCAAGAATAGATTTGTACGACATGTCTGATCTCCCAAGAGCGACGTTTCCGCCTATGGAGATGAGTTTACCGATGATGCGACGCGGCGACTTGATCTGCATCAACGGGAAGTCATTGAGCCATTCCGGGAGGGGGCTGCGCCAGGCAAGCCCGCAGAGCGGAACGCTCAATCGTCGACCAGCACGCGTTCGGCTGCGCCGTCCATGTCTTCATACTGTCCGGACCGCAGCGCCCAGACGAAGGCGCCAAGGCCGAGGCCGCCGAGCAGCAGCGCGATCGGCATCAAATAGAGAAGGGTTTCCATCAGGCATCCACCACTTTCCGGCGTGTCCAGGCGAGGGAAGCAAGGCGTCTCGTCCACCAGCCCTCCCCGGCCGTCAACCGCATCGCATTGCCGATCACCAGAAGCGAAGAACCCGACATGGCAATGGCCGCGATAAGCGGCGTGACATGGCCCATCACGGCGATCGGAACCGCAATGAGATTATAGCCGATCGCCAGGGCAAAGTTCTGCTTGACCAGCCTTTCGGCATGTTTCGCCACCTTCAGGGAAAGCGGAACGGCCTTCAGGCTGTCGCGCAGGAAGATGAAGTCGGCGGCGCTTCGTCCGATGTCGGCGGCCGATGCCGGGGCCATGGAGACATGGGCGGCCATCATCGCCGGCGCATCGTTGATACCGTCGCCAACCATCAGCGCCCGTGCGCCGGAGGCTTTCAGGTGGTGCAGGCGATCGACCTTGTCGACGGGCAGGACCCCGGCACTGAAGGCGGGGATGGACAGCATGGACGCGACGTGTGCGACGGCCGATTTCCGGTCCCCGGAGAGGATTTCAAGCTGCATGCCGGCTTCGCGCAGTGCGCCGGTCGCCGCCACGGCATCCGGCCGGAGAATATCGAGAAAATCATAGGAGAGCAGCAGCACGCCGTCCCTGGAAAGGACCGTGCCGTTTGTCGTGCGGTTCGGCACGAAGGGTGCCATCGCCCAGGATGCGCGACCCAGCCGCCAGGCATGTCCGCCGGATCTGGCCTCGACGCCCAGGCCAGGATATTCCTTGACGTCCTCGAGGCGGACAGTGTCTGGAATGTGGGAATGCGCCTTGGCAATCGCCCGGGAAAAGGGATGTTTGGACGAGCGGGCCAAGGCGACTGCGATGCGCATTTGCGTGTCGTCGAGCGTGGATTGCGACTGCAGGACCGGGCTTCCCGTCGTCAGCGTGCCGGTCTTGTCGAAGACGACGGTATCGATTTCGGCGAGCCGCTCGAGTGCACCGCCATCCTTCATCATGACGCCGTTTTCAAACAGCCGCCGCGCGGCGACGACCTGGACGATCGGAACGGCAAGGCCGAGCGCGCAGGGGCAGGTGATGATAAGAACGGCGGTCGCCACGGTGATGGCGTGGTGCCAGTCGCCCGTCAGGATCATCCATCCGATGAAGGTTGCAAGAGCGGTGATGTGGACGACCGGCGAATACATCGCCGATGCGCGGTCTGCGAGCCGGCGGTAGGTTCCCCGCCCCTGCTCGGCCGCTTCCATCAGGCCCACCATCTCGGCCAGAAACGAATCCCTGGCAGCGGCTGTGGCGCGAATGACCAGCGGGCCGGACAGATTGTGCGTGCCGGCCAGGATGTCTGATCCTGGCGAAATGGCGCGCGTGACGCTCTCTCCGGTCGCCAGCGAGCAATCGAGCTCGGAGACGCCATCGATGACCGTCGCATTCACCGGAATCCGGTCTCCGGCCGCGATCGCCAGGTGCATGCCGGGCTCGATCTCGCCGAGCGGAAGATAATCACGATTGCCATCCTTGCCGATGCGGACCGCGCCGCGCGGCGAAAGCCGGACAAGGCCGCTGACTGCGGCGCGGGCTTTGTCGCGCATCACGTGATCCAGCGTCCGGCCGATCAGCAGGAAAAACAGGAGCGAGACCGATGCATCGAAATAGGCGTGCTCGCCATGGGTGATGGTTTCGTAGAGGCTTGTGGCATAGGCAAGCGAGACGCCGATGGCGATCGGCACATCCATGTTCATCCGGCCGTGCCGCAGGGCGTTCCAGGCAGAGCGGAAATAGATGCGTCCGGCAAAGACGATGACGGGAATGGCGATCAGGGCCGATACCCAATGGAACAGATCGCGGGTCGCGCCCTCGGCCCCAGACCAGACCGACACCGAAAGCAGCATGATGTTGCCCGTCGCAAACCCGGCAATGCCGACCGCGAGCAGCAATTCGGACAGCGTCTTGTCCTTGCCGGAGACAAATTCATCCGTCAGGTGCGCAGGGTAACCGAGCGATTGCAGGCGGGACAGGAAGGCGGGCGCCTCGTTTCCCGTCCATTTGACGGTGACCCGCTTCGTCGAGAGATTGACGCGCGCCGAGATCACGTTCGGCAGTGACGAAAGTCCTGTTTCGATGGCGCGCATGCAAGCGGCGCAGTGCATCGAGGGTATCGAGAGATCGGTCTGCAGCGTTCCATCGCCCAGCGTCTTTGCTGCAAAGAGGATTTCGTCGGCTGACGGCCCCGCAGTTTTTGCAGCTTCGATGTCGATCGCCAGCCCGGCCGACGTTCCACAGCAGCTCATTGGAACGCTCCGTTGCGGATGGTGATGCGGCGGACATCGCGATAGGGCGCGACGCGTCCGACCTCGCTGTCGATCTGCACGATCCAGATCCCGTTGGGCGCTGTATGTGCAGCCTCGAAACGGCCGTCGCCAGCCGGTTTCAGCGCAACGCTCCAGTCCGCCGCCTCATAGGAGGGATGGCGGAACTGGACGGAAACGGCCGTGGCCTGCACGGCTCTGCCGTCGCGGTCTGTCAGTCGATATGTGATCGTGCCGTCGGCCACGCTGAACGCCGTTGTCCAGCCCAGTGCCAGTTGTTGCCGGCTCTGCTCCAGCTTGCCGTTGAATTCCTGGCTGGCGACATAGCTGTTCTTGACGACGAGCCCGCCGAAGGACGAGCCCGCCAGCCTGGCCATGCCGAGATTGACGGCGATGATGACGCCGAAGAAGGCCAGCATGATCAACAGCATGTGCCGGCCGGTGAATTCTGCGCCTTGCGGGTTCGTGCTCACTTGCGTTTCTCCGGTGCGTTGAAGGTGGCGGTGTAGTCCGCGCGCTCGCCAGTCGCTTTATCCGTGGCGACAAAGGAGAAGGAGCGCGTGGTGCCATCAAGAGCCTGCGGATCGGCCCGGACGAAAACCTTGATGGTCTTCAACCTGTCGGGCTCCAGCGCGACGTCCGTTTCGAGTACATTTGCGTCGCCTGCACCGACGATCGTCATCGACGCGCCTTCGAAGCTCTCATCGAGTTTCAGAACCACGGTCCGCGGCTGTGGCACCATGTTCAAAAGCTTGACGGTATAGCCGTTTCGAACCGCACCGTCCGAGAGCAGGACGAATTGCGGATTGCGATCGTGGAGGACGTTGAGCTCGAGGCGATCGCGTGTGGCAAGGGCAAAGGCAATCGATACCCCGACGGCACTCCATGCCCCGAAATAGAGGAATGTGCGCGGCCGCAACAATTTGCGGATGTGGAAATGCGAGAGCTTTTCGGAGAAACGCCCGTCCGGCTTGCGGATCAGTTCAGGGGTGATGGAACAGCTTCCCGAACGGGTCGCAATCGCCATGTTGGCATCGTAGTCGTTGAGCGTCGAATAGCTGATCAGCCCATGCTCCTTGCCAAGCCGCCCCATGACGTCATCGCAGGCATCGATGCAGAGCGCGCAGGTGATGCATTCGAGCTGCTGGCCGTCACGAATGTCGATCCCCATCGGACAGACGGCGACGCAGGCGTTGCAATCGACACAATCGCCGACGCTCGCGCCTGTGGCCATCGCCTTCTTGGTATGCCGCGACCTGGGTTCGCCGCGCCAGTCATTGTAGGTGACGGTGAGCGATGTTTCGTCGAGCATGGCTGCCTGGATGCGCGGCCAGGGGCACATATAGGTGCAGACCTGCTCGCGCATGAGGCCACCGAACGTATAGGTCGTTGCCGTCAGGACGGCGACGGTGGCATAGGCGATGAAAGCGGCATTTCCGGTCACGAAATCTACGGCAAGCGTCGGCGCATCGGCGAAGTAGAAGATCCAGGCACCGCCTGTCAGAACCGCGACGACAAGCCAGGAGACGTGTTTGATGATGCGGATGCGAAGTTTTGTGAAGGACCAGGGCGCGGCGTCGAGTTTCATGCGCGCATTGCGGTCGCCTTCGAAATAGCGCTCGATGACCAGAAAGAGATCGACCCAGACGGTCTGCGGACAGGTGTATCCGCACCAGGCTCTGCCGACCGTCGAGGTGACGAGAAACAGGCCGATGCCGGCCATGACGAGCAGGCCCGCAATGTAGATGAATTCCTGCGGCCAGATTTCGATGAAGAAGAAGTAGAAGCGGCGATGGGCCATGTCGATCAGCACGGCCTGATCCGGCGCGAACGGACCCCGGTCCCATCGGATCCACGGCACCAGATAGTAGATGCCAAGCGTGATCGCCATGACAATCCATTTGAATTGCCGGAACGAACCGGACGCCCGCTTTGGAAAGATCTTGGTGCGGCGGGCGTAGAGCGGCTGTCGGTTGGCGGCCGAGTTGGTTGCGACGGCCTCCAGCCGTGTCACATCCTGATCTTGCATGAACTGCCAACCTTCCGTCGAAATCTCACAAAGCCCGCGACATGAGCGGCAGGCACGGTCCACCATGCCCGCCGCATCGCCATTCAATGTTGATCAAGATCAAGCAAACTACTTTTCGCCACCGCCCAGCGCGTGCACGAAGGTCGCGAGTTCCTTGATGGCGGTTTCCCCGAGACGGGCATTCCAGGCCGGCATCACCCCGATGCGCGGTGCGCGGACCTGCGCGACAATCGCCTGTTCGCTTCCGCCGTACAGCCAGATCGCGTCGGTCAGGTCGGGTGCGCCCAGTTCCCTGTTGCCCTTGGCATTGTCGCCATGGCAGGCGACGCAGTTTTCAGCAAACACCGTCTTGCCCGGCTCGATCATCGATGTGTCGCGGACGGGGCCCGAAAGGCTTGCGACGAACGCACTCACCTGGGAGATCTGCTCGCCATCGAGAACCTCGGCGAAGGCGGGCATCAGCGAATCCCGCGTCTGATCATCCTTGGTGAAGCGGATGCCGTGGGCAATCGTGTGCTGGATCTCGTCCGGCTTGCCGCCCCAGAGCCAGTCGTCGTCATTGAGGTTCGGAAAGCCCTGCGAGCCCGCAGCGCCGGAACCGTGACACTGCACGCAATTGACCTTGAACGCGGCCCCCCCTGCAGCGACAGCGACGCTGCGCAGCTGGTCGTCAGCAAGAATGTCCGCAACCGACTTGTCCTTGATGGCCAGCCTGTAGGCCCCCATCGAATCATCGGCGGCCTTCAGATCATTGCGCACCTCGGCCCGGCTCGAATAACCGAGGATGCCCTGGGTCGAGGATGTCAGCAGCGGCCAGGCGGGATAGGCGATGACGTAACCGAGGGACCAGACAATGGTCGCGTAGAACGTCCAGATCCACCAGCGCGGCATCGGATTGTCGAGTTCGCGGATGCCGTCCCATTCGTGACCGGTGGTCTTTACGCCGGAAACTTCGTCAATGTGCTTCTCGCTCATGTCAATCGTCCTTCAGGGGGATGCTGGCCGCATCCTGGCTGAGTTCCTTGCTTCCTGGACGAAACGCAAAGGCGGAGGCCGCGACGAAGAAGGCCAGCATGGCCAGAAGCCCCCAGCTATCGGCGAATGTTCGCATGATGTGATAGTCCATGGTCGTTCTCCTTAACGGTCTCCACCGGTCTCGTCGTAGGTCTTGAAGTCCACCAGCGTGCCCAGCATCTGCAGGTAGGCGATCAGCGCATCCATCTCGCTCAACGCCGCCGGATCGCCATCGAAATCACCGCTTTTCGCCTTCGGATAGCGGGCATCGAAGGCCGTGGTGTCGCTGTCCGGCGTCGACTGGGTTTTGGCGTCTTCGACGGCCGCGTCGATCATGTCCTGCGAATAGGGAACGCCAACCCGCACATTGGCGACCAGATGCGCAGACAGATCCTGGATCGGCAGAGGCGTTGTCTTCAGGAAGGCGTAGCTCGGCATGATCGATTCAGGCACCACAGACTGCGGATCGGCCAGGTGCTGGGCGTGCCACTCGTTGGAATAGCGGTCGCCAACCCGTGCAAGATCCGGTCCCGTGCGCTTCGAGCCCCACTGGAACGGATGGTCGTACATCGATTCCGCTGCAAGACTGTAGTGACCGTAGCGCTCGACCTCGTCGCGGAACGGCCGGATCATCTGGCTGTGACAGACGTAACAACCTTCCCGTACATAGATGTTGCGACCCGCCAGTTCCAGCGGCGTATAGGGCCGCATCCCCTCGACCTTCTCGATGGTGTTCTGCAGGTAGAAGAGCGGAGCGATCTCGACGATGCCGCCGATGGTGACCACGAGCAGCGACCCGAGCAGAAGCAGGGTAGCATTGCGCTCGATGATCGCGTGTTTGTCCATTAAGGCCATGTCGGGTTCCTATTCGGCAGGCTGCAGCGAGGGAAACGTTCCGCCAATCGGCGCTTCGTCGCGTTGATATCCAAGGATCGTCATCGTCAGGTTCCAGGCCATCACCAGCGCACCCGCCAGGTAGAGCACGCCACCCAGCGCACGAATGAGATAGTAGGGATGAAGAGCAGCAACGCTTTCGACGAAGGAGTAGACAAGGAAGCCCTGCTCGTCATGCTCGCGCCACATCAGGCCCTGCTGGATGCCGGAGACCCACATGACCGCGGCGTAGACCACGATACCGAGTGTCGCGAGCCAGAAGTGCCAGCTGACCATGCGCAAGGAATAGAGACGTTCGCGGGCCCAGAGTTTCGGCACCATGTAGTAGAGGGCGGCAAAGGCGATGAGACCGTTCCAGCCAAGTGCGCCGGAGTGCACGTGTCCGATGGTCCAGTCGGTATAGTGCGACAGGGAATTGACCGTCTTGATCGACATCATCGGCCCTTCAAAGGTCGACATGCCGTAGAAGGCGATGGCAGCGACCATCATCCGGATGATCGGGTCGGTGCGCAGCTTGTCCCAGGCACCCGACAGCGTCATCAGGCCGTTGATCATCCCGCCCCAGGAGGGCATCCACAGCATGATCGAGAACACCATGCCCAGCGTCTGCGCCCAGTCGGGCAGCGCGGTGAAATGCAGATGGTGCGGCCCGGCCCAGATGTAGAGGAAGATCAGCGCCCAGAAGTGGATGATCGAGAGGCGATAGGAATAGACCGGACGATTGGCCTGCTTGGGCACGAAATAATACATCATGCCTAGGAAGCCGGCGGTCAGGAAGAAGCCGACCGCATTGTGGCCGTACCACCATTGCGTCAGCGCGTCCTGAACACCCGAAAAGGCGGAATAGCTCTTCGATCCGAGGAACGACACGGGCATGCTGAGATTGTTGACGATGTGCAGCATCGCGATCGTTACGATGAAGGCGAGATAGAACCAGTTGGCCACGTAGATGTGTGGCTCCCTGCGTTTGACGATGGTGCCCAGGAAGACGATGAGATAGGCGACCCAGACGACGGTCAGCCAGAGATCGACATACCATTCCGGCTCTGCATATTCGCGGCTTTCGGTGATCCCAAGCAGGTAGCCGGTGGCCGCCATGACGATGAAGAGCTGGTAGCCCCAGAAGACGAACCAGGCGAGATCACCACCGAACAGGCGCGCCCGCGATGTCCGCTGGACGACGTAGAAGGAGGTACAGATCAGCGCATTGCCACAGAAGGCAAAGATGACCCCGGAGGTATGCAAGGGACGCATCCGGCCAAAATTGAACCAGGGTTCGATGTTCAGGACCGGATAGGTCAGCTGCAACGCGACGACGACGCCGACCAGCAGCCCGACAACCGCCCAGAAGATGGTGGCGATCACGCCGTAGCGGATCGGGCCGTCCATGTAGGCCGATGGATCGACGGGCGCAGCAGGCTGGAAGTTCTCCCGCCGCAACAGCACGATGACCGAGATCACCAGCACGATCGTCAGCACCCACATGTGATTGGCGAATGCCTGATCGTGCGCGAAGGCTGCGGCAAGGATGGCCAGGAAGCTGAACAGCCCCAGGCTGATGATTGACGATGCGTGCCTCATGAAACGGTCCCCGACTCTTTGATGGTCGGAGATGTCCCCTATCCGGCCGGACACGGCATTGATCTATATCAATGAATCCACATTGATGATGACGCACGATCGGGCATCAAAGGGGAGCAGGAGGCAAGCATGCCAGCCAGTCGGAGGGAACGCGCCGTGTATCCGGCATGCTGCGAGATCGAAGTCCTGTCGCAGGATGCGTTCGCCAAGCGGGACGTCATCGAGGCGATGAAACTGATTCACGACAGCAAGGTGGCACTGTGCCAGGCGTTGGAGGATATCGCTGACCGCCTGCCTGCGGCGACGGATGCACTGGTATGCCTTTCCATGGCTTCAAGACTGCTGCCTCTGCTGCGGCGGGCGCATGCCTATGAGGAGGCGGTGATTTTTCCGGCCTATGAGAAGCTCGTCGTGTCCGCCAGCCTGTCGACTGACAGGTTGCGGGCCGAGCATATCTCAGACCAGTGTTTTGCTGCAGACCTGACCGACATGCTTTTGAAAATCGGTCATGGCGCGCCGGTCGATCAGGCAGAGACCTTCGGCTTCATGCTGCGGGGGTTTTTCGATGGCCTTCGTCGCCATGTCGCGTTCGAGAATGAACACATCGTACCGGCCATTCGCCAGGGAGCTTTGGGGACAGCTAGCAGCCGGAGCGCATCCTGAGGCGTTCGGGATTGGCGACGACGATATGCCTGTTCTGGCTGACCGCGATGACGCCATCGATGCGGAGTTTCGTCAGCTGGCGGCTGACGGTTTCGATCGTCAGGCCGAGGAAATCCGCGATCTCCAGCCGTGACATGGGCAGGTCGAAGGCGATGGATTGCGAATCCGGATCGACGGCGGGATCAATGTATCTGGCAATGAGCAGCAGATAGCTTGCGACCTTTTCCAAGGCGTTCTTGCGTCCCAGCGTCAGCATCCAGTCCCGGGCTTCGTCGAG
The DNA here is from genome assembly GCF_001885585.1 of Pararhizobium antarcticum. GTDB lineage: Bacteria > Pseudomonadota > Alphaproteobacteria > Rhizobiales > Rhizobiaceae > Pararhizobium > Pararhizobium antarcticum. The sequence goes on along the minus strand of NZ_LSRP01000096.1, from coordinate 210,116 downwards.
TTCCCGCAGGGTCTGGTTCAGAAGGAAGTGCTCAAGCCGCGGCGACTGCTTGATCAGCATTTCAAGCGTGCGCTTGGGAAATGAACAGAGCACCACATTCGTGGCGGCATGCGCGGTGATGGCGCTTTCATCCTGAAAGGGTCGTCCCAGGAAATCCGGGGCGAACTGCAAACCGACGATCTGTTCGCGGCCATCGGGCAGGCCCTTTGTCAGCTTGACCACGCCTGACAGGATGTTCGAATAGGCTTCGACGGTCTGCGCGTCACCGATCAGCTCAGCGCCGCTTTCCAGCCGCTTCTTCGACGATGCCTTGGCAAGCGACGCAAGCTGTTCCGCGTCGAGCGTGCCGCAGACCCCGCCGCTCCTTGCGTCACAGGTCAGGCACGGAACGGGCACCCCGGAAGGCTGCACGTCTTTTCGTTCGCTCATCGCACATCCGTCCTTTTCCTCTCCTGAGCCGGTCCTCGCCTTATAGTCTGGAATTCCTCCCCGGCAGTTTGATCGAAATCAAGATTCCGGCAGACATGCAGCCGCCCAGGATGCGTCCTTTGGTCCCGCAAGCTGATCCATGCTCACCATGGCCCGGACCTATACTGAACACAAAAAAGCATCATCCCGGACGCAAATTGATGCTTTTCGTTGTCTGCCTTCTTCCCGTATTCCTCGAATGGGCGATGACGGAAGGGCGCGAGCGGTCATGGGAAAACCATTTTTCTGGAACGAGCTGAATACGGGCGATTTCGCCGATCTTTCGGTCGACCGGACCATCGCCATCCTGCCGCTTGCCTCCACCGAGCAGCACGGTCCGCATCTGCCGATCGCAACCGACGTCACCATCGCCAACGGCATGCTGGCCGAACTACGCGCTCAACTGCCTGAGACACTCGACATTCTCGTTCTGCCCACGCAGGAAATCGGCAAGGCCAACGAACATGTCCACGGACCCGGCACGCTGTCGCTCGGCGCCGAGATCCTCATTCCGGTCTGGACCGCAATCGGTGGCAAGGTGGCGGAAGCCGGGATCCGCAAGATGGTGATCGTCAACTCGCATGGGGGCAATCTCGACGTCATGAACATCGTCGCGCGGGAATTGCGCGTGCGGTTTTCGATGGCGGTGGTTGCGACCCAGTGGTCGAGGTTCGGCAGCCCGGAGGGCCTGATCAGCGACCATGAGCAGACATTCGGCATCCATGGCGGCGATATGGAAACCTCGATGATGCTGCATTTTCGCCCCGACCTGGTGCGCATGGACAGAGCCGCTAATTTTGCCTCAAAAGCAGAATGGATGAAGGACAACACCCGTTATCTGCAGCCATTGCCGCCGCATTCCCTGGCCTGGATCGCCCATGATCTCAACCCGAACGGCGTCGTTGGCGATGCCTCGCTCGGAACGGCTGAAAAGGGTGCGCTGATCGCAAGACACCAGGCCCGGGGCTTCATCGACCTTCTCCACGACCTGACCCACTACCCGCTCTCCAGTCTCTATTCGAAATAGCGGCGTCCGGCTTCACTTGTCCTGGGCAAGAATGGAACCGTTGGCCTGCAATTCCTGCATCAGCCCCAGCAATTCCGTCATCAGATATTCGACGAACAGGCTGGTGGCCGCATCCAGCGGCGCCCGCGCCCGCGCAAACAGCTTCATCGGCTGGCGCGAGTGGGTTTCGGCGATGGGGCGAAACACCAGTTCGCCGCGCCGGCATTCGACGATCACATCGAGCGGATTGAGCAGCGTCAGGCCAGTGCCGGCCTTGACCAGTTGCTTCAGCATTTCCGAGGCATTGGTTTCCACCACGGGCTCCACCGAGACCGGCAATGGTGCGAGCGCCAGATTGATGACATCGCGCAGGCTGGTGCCGGTCTGCGCCAGAACCAGCCTTTCCTGCACCACATCGGCGAGGCTGATCGGGCCGGTGCCTGCCAGCCTGTGTCCGGGTGGCAGGACGACGCCGATCGGCACATCGAAATTGGCCAGCGTGCGGATACCGGGCGTCGCCTGGATATTAAAGCCGAGACCAAGATCGGCCTCGCCTGTCAGAACAGGATTGAGCGTCGTCGAACCGCCATCATTGCGCAATTGCACCCGCACACGCGGATGCTGCGCGATAAACCGGGCGATGATATCCGGCAGCGGACCGGCAGCAAGACCCACGGTCGTGACGATCGAAACCTTGCCGGCCTGCGGCATCTTCAGCCCGCGAATGCGCGATTCCAGCCGTTCGTAGTTCTTCAGCACGTCGCGGATGTGCTCGATGAAAAGTTCGCCGGCCGCGGTGAGCCGCAGACCGCGCGGCAGTCGCTCGAAGATTGGAACGCCGATTTCCGCCTCGAGCGCCAGGATCTGCCGGTTGATCGCCGACGATGCGACATTCAACCGTGCTGCGGCCTTGCGAATGGAACCGCACCGGGCGATTTCGTTGATATAGTGCAGCTTTCGGGAATGCAGCATCGGTTTGTTCTTCCATCGTGCGCGACGCGGTCCAGCGCTTTCGGCGCCGTCCCCATAGAGATGCCTAAAAGGCATCAATGCGGACGAATTTTGATGCTTTTCAAAGAGCAAGGCAACCGCTCAAATGAAGAAAACGAGCGGTCAATGACGACGGTCCGTTGTATCAAAGGGGAACGACGCAGAATGCGCACTCTACTGAAATCGAACGCACTTCCCGTCCTCGTCGGCCTCGGAGCCATGGCGGCGTCCTTCACCCAGGCCGGGGCTGCCGACAAGGTGACCTATGGCACCAACTGGCTGGCGCAGGCCGAGCATGGCGGTTTTTACCAGGCGGTGGCCGACGGCACCTATGAAAAATACGGCCTCGACGTCACGATCGTGCAGGGTGGACCCAATGCGGCCAACAGCGCATTGCTGATTTCCGGCAAGATCGACTTCTACATGGGCAGCCCGCAGAGCGAGATTTCCGCCGTCGAGCAGGGCATCCCGATCGTCGATGTCGCCGCTATCTTCCAGAAGGATCCGCAGGTTCTGATCGCCCATCCGGATCAGGGCATCGAGACCTTCGAGGACCTGGCCAAGCTGCCGACGATCTTCATGGGCAAGGACGGCTACCTCACCTATTTCGAGTGGATGAAGGCGAATTTTCCCGGCTTCAAGGACGAACAGTACAAGCCCTATAATTTCAGCCCAGCACCCTTTCTCGCCGACAAGCAATCCGCCCAGCAGGGCTATCTGACGTCGGAACCCTACGAGATCGAAAAGCAGGCCGGCTGGACGCCGAAAGTCTTCCTTCTGGCCGACAGCGGCTATTCGCCCTATTCGACGATGATCACCACGCAGACGGCCCTTGTCGAAACCAAGCCGGAGCTGGTGCAGCGCTTCGTCGATGCCTCGATCGAGGGTTGGTACAATTATCTCTACGGCGACAATGCCAAGGCCAATGCGCTGATCAAGACCGACAATCCGGAAATGACCGATGGCCAGATCGCCTATTCGATCGCCAAGATGAAGGAATATGGCATTCTCGAATCCGGCGCCGCACTTGAAAAGGGCATCGGCTGCATCACCGAAGAGCACTACAAGAAGTTCTTCGAGGATGGTGTCGCCATGAAGCTCTTCAAGGCCGAGACCGACTACAAGAAGGCGTTTTCCGCGCAGTTCGCCTGCAAGGGCGTCGGCATGGCGCTGAAGAAGTAGCAGCCGCAGATCATCCCGCCGCCGACCCGGCGGCGGGACACAGAAACTGTCAAGCAGCCGGGACAGAAATGATTTTAGGAGACGCGCGCGCGCCGAAGCGGTCCACCGAGGGACGGAAACGGCCGCTTGTTGCCATGGACAAGGTCTCGAAACGCTTTTCGAGCGGTACGCTGGCACTGTCCGACATGTCGCTGGTCGTCGAAAGCGGCGAGTTCGTCAGCCTGCTGGGGCCATCCGGTTGCGGCAAGTCGACCGCACTGCGCATCATCGCCGGCCTGGGGGACGCCTCCTCGGGCAAGATCGACTGGCCGAGTTCGCGGATCAATGCGAAGGGCCTTCCGGACGGCGATATCTCGTTCGTCTTCCAGGAACCGACCCTGATGCCCTGGCAGACGGTTTTCGGCAATGTGCATCTGCCGCTGAAGCTGCGGGGCATCTCTAAAGCCGCCGCCCGCCCCCAGATCATCGATGCGCTGGCAACCGTCGGGCTTGCGGATTTTGCCGATGCCTATCCGCGCGAGCTTTCCGGCGGCATGAAGATGCGTGTCTCGATCGCCCGTGCGCTGGTGACGAAGCCAAAGCTCTTGCTGATGGACGAACCCTTTGCCGCACTTGATGAGATCACCCGCCAGAAGCTCAACGACGACGTGCTGCGGCTGTGGAAGGAGACCGGCATCACGGTGATCTTTGTAACCCATTCCGTGTTCGAATCCGCCTATCTCTCCAATCGCATCGTTGTGATGAAGGCACGGCCGGGGCGCGTCCATGCCGATTTTCCGCTGCGCACCAGCCTGGAACGCGACGCCCACTACCGCACCTCGGAGGACTATCGGCAGGCCTGCGAAAAAGTCTCCACCATGCTGCTCGAAGCCATCGGATCGGGAGAGCACTGATGCGCATGCAGTGCACAGCACCGGACAGCGCACCCGTCGTCTCGTCCTCGCTCCGCAAAGGGAACCGCGACCTTCTGCTGCGCATCCTCGTTCCGTTCCTCGTGCTCGCGACCCTGGTTCTGGCCTGGCATATCGGCGTCACGGTGTCCGGCGTTCCGCCCTACATCCTGCCAAGCCCGCTTGCCGTTGCCACAGCGCTCTTCACCGACTGGCATACACTGGCGCCAGCGCTCTGGGTGACAACCAAGATCACGCTGCTGTCGCTTCTGCTTGCGCTGATCGGCGGCGTTGGCTTTGCGATTTTCCTGGTGCAATCACGCTGGGTCGAAATTGCCTTCTACCCGATCGCGGTCATCCTGCAGGTCACGCCGATCGTCGCGATCTCACCGCTGATCCTGATCTATGCGCCCTCGACCCAGGTGGCGCTTCTGATCTGCGCCTTCCTCGTCGCCTTCTTCCCGATCCTGTCGAACATGGTGCAGGGCCTGAAAAGTGTCGATCACAACCTGCTCAACCTGTTCGATCTCTACGGCGCCTCGCGCTGGCAGACGCTGCTCTATCTCAAGCTTCCCGCATCCCTGCCCTATTTCATGACCGGGCTTCGCATCGGCGGCGGGCTGGCGCTGATCGCTGCCGTCGTCGCGGAATTTGCGGCAGGCTCGGCGGGTGCCGGTTCCGGCCTTGCCTTCCGCCTGCTCGAAGCCCAGTACCGGATGAACATTCCGCGGCTGTTTGCGGCGCTGATCCTCCTGTCGCTGCTCGGCGTGATGATCTTCGCCCTGACCTCTTTCATCTCATGGCTGAGCCTGCATCGCTGGCACGAGAGCAGCCTGAAAAGGGAAAACTGATGTCGAGCCCCTTCCTGACGCTGCCGGATAGCCCGCATTTCGTACTCTGCAACGCCACCGTTCCGGCAATTGCGGTGACGGCGCCGACGGGTCCCGCCATCGAAGGGCTGGCTTCGGTCGATATCGTCATTTCCCGTGGAAAGATCGAGGCCGTGCTGCCGGCCGGCGCCGCGCCGGCGGGCGTGCCAAAAGTCGACCTGCGCCAGGGTATGGTCTGGCCGTGTTTTGCCGACATGCACACCCATCTCGACAAGGGCCATATCTGGCCGCGCCGCCCGAACCCGGACGGCACCTTCATGGGCGCCCTCGACAATGTCGGCATCGACCGCGAGGCCAATTGGTCGGCCGAGGACGTCCGGACGCGGATGGAGTTTTCGCTGCGCTCGGCCTATGCGCACGGCACCCACCTGATCCGGACCCATCTCGATTCCATCGCACCGCAGCACCGTATTTCCTTCGAAGTCTTCTCGGCGCTGCGCGAGGCCTGGAAAGACAGGATCGCGCTGCAGGCTGTCGCGCTGTTTCCGATCGACAAGATTTTCGAGACCGCGTTTTTCGATGATCTTGTCTCGGTCATTCGCGAACACAAGGGCATTCTCGGCGGGGTCACCTACCTGATGCCGGATCTCGAGGCGCGCCTCGACCTGCTGTTTCGCACTGCCAGCGACAACGGCTTCGACATCGATCTGCATGTCGACGAGACCGAGGACCGGCAGGTGCTGACGCTGAAGACCATCGCCGAGGCCAAGCTTCGCCACGGGTTCGAGGGGGCCGTCACGGTCGGTCATTGCTGCTCGCTGGCAAGGCAGGACGAGGACCTTGCACAGGCGACCATCGACCTCGTGGCCCGGGCTGGGATCTCCGTCGTGTCGCTGCCGATGTGCAACATGTATCTGCAGGACAGGCATGCCGGCCGCACGCCACGCTGGCGCGGGGTGACGCTGTTTCACGAACTGGCGGCAGTCGGGGTGCCAACGGCCGTTTCGTCGGACAACACCCGCGACCCCTTCTATGCCTATGGTGACCTCGACCCGGTGGAAGTCTTTCGCGAGGCGGTGCGCATCCTGCACCTCGACCATCCGCTGACGGATGCCGCCCGCGTCGTCACGACCTCGCCCGCCGATATTCTCGGCCGCCCGGACCTTGGCCGCATCGCCGTCGGCGGGCCTGCCGATCTCGTGCTTTTCAGCGCCCGCCGCTGGAGCGAATTCCTCTCCCGTCCGCAGGCCGACCGCATCGTCATGCGGAATGGCATGGGCATCGACCGCAGCCTGCCGGACTACCGTGAACTCGACCCGATCCTTGGAGCATGACATGCCCGACTATGCCGCCATCAAGAAGGAACTCGAAGGCATTGCCGTCGAGGACAATCCGGCGCTGGTGCGCCAGAAGAGCCGCGATTTCTTCTGGTATTCGCCGATCCTGAAGGCGCAGCTCGAAAACGTCACCGGCGACCTCGTGGTTTCACCGACATCCGAGGAAGAGGTCATCCACACCCTGAGGGTCGCCTATGCGCATGGCGCACCGGTGACCCCGCGCGGCGCCGGCACCGGCAATTACGGTCAGGCCATGCCGCTTTCGGGCGGCATCATCCTCAACCTCGCCGGCATGGACAAGATCAAATCCATTCAGCCCGGAAAGGTCGTCTGCGAGCCCGGCGTCATCATCGCCCAGCTCGACAAACAGACCAAGGCCCATTCCGGCCAGGAATTGCGGTTCCATCCCTCCACAGCCCAGACTGCAACCATCGGCGGCTTCATCGCCGGCGGTTCGGGCGGCGTCGGCTCGATCACCTGGGGCGGTCTTCGCGACCTCGGCAATATTCTGCGCCTGCGCGTCGTCACCATGGAGGCCGAACCGCAGGTGCTCGACCTCACCGGCTGGGACCTGCAGAAGGTCAGCCATGCCTATGGCACCAACGGCATCATCACCGAAGTCGAAATGCCGCTCGCCCCGGCCTATGACTGGGTGGATGTTCTGGTCGGCTATGACGACTTCATGGATGCCGTGCGTTTTTCCGATGCGCTCAGCCATATGAACGGCCTGTTGCTGAAGGAAGTGGCGCCGGTCGCGGCACCGATCCCTTACGACTATTTCACCCGCCACAAGCCCTATCTGCGGGATCGCGGCCAGTCGGTGGTGGTGATCATGATCGCGCCGCATGCGATGGACCCGTTTGCCGCCTTCGTCGCCCAGCAAAAGGGCGAGATCCTGTTTCGCTCCGACATGGTCGAAAGCATGAAGGGCATTCCGCATGCCTATGAGCTGGCCTGGAACCACACGACGCTGCGCGCCCTGAAGGTCGATCCGACCTTCACCTATCTGCAGGTCCAGTATCCGAGCCCCGACCATGTCGCCAAGGTCGGCAAACTGGTTGAGATCTTCGGTGACGAAGTGCCGGGGCATCTCGAATTTATCCGGTTCGATGCGGCCATCCAGTGCGCCGGCCTGCCTTTGGTGCGCTATACGAGCGAGGCGCGGCTGGAAGAGATCATCCGCATCCACGAGGACAATGGCTGCCCGATCTTCAATCCGCATCGCTACACGCTGGAAGAAGGCGGCATGAAGCAGACGGACAGGACGCAGCTCGCCTTCAAACAGCAGACAGACCCCAAGGGCCTGCTCAATCCGGGTAAGATGATCGCCTGGGACAATCCGGATTTCGACTTCAACGCCGGCAAGAACTACCTCTTCCCCGGCCTGGCGGCGATGGGGGTCTGATGCGTGTCCTGTTGCTCCATTCCCACCCGGTCGAGGAAAGCTTCGGCGGCGCGCTTCACCGGCTGACCCGCGAAAGCCTGCAAGCAGCGGGTCACGAGGTCGACGACTGCAATCTCTATGCGGAAGGCTTCGATCCTGTCCTGTCGCGACACGACCGGTTGATTTATCACGACCATCCTGAGAATACGGCGCTGGTGAAGGACCATTGCGACCGGCTTCTGGCCGCGCAAGGACTGGTGATCGTCACGCCTGTCTGGAACTTCGGCTTTCCGGCGATCCTCAAGGGCTATTTCGACCGCGTCTGGCTGCCGGGGATTTCCTTTGCACTGGTGGATGGCAAGGTCCAGTCGCGCTTGCGCCATATCCGCAAGCTCGGCGCTGTCATGACCTATGGCGCGACGCCCTTCCGGGCGTTTGTCGCCGGAAACCCGCCAAAGAAGATCGTCAAGCGCGTGTTGCGCGGACAGATCAATCCGTGGTCGCCGGTGACCTTCCTCGCCCATTACGACATGAACAATTGCACCGAAGATACCCGGGCGCGCTTCATGGCGAAGGTGAAGGACAAGATGGAAAGGTTCTGAGCCGATGTCGGAAAAGATCGTCTTCAATCCGGCCTCTGTGCGTCGTCCGTTCGGCAACTACAATCACGGCCTGCTGGTGCCGCCGGGTGCAAGCCTGCTGGTGACCTCGGGGCAACTGGGCATTGCCCTCGACGACAGTGTTCCGGACGGCGTGACCGCGCAGGCAGAGCTTTGCTTCGAGGCGATTGGCGCTATTCTCGCGGAGGCCGGCATGAGCTTCGCGGACATCATCCGCATCAGCGGCTTCGTTACGAAACGGGAGGACTTCCCGGCCTATATGGCGGTGCGCGACCGCTACACGCTGGAGCCAAAGCCGGTGTCGACGCTGATCATCGTCTCCGGCTTCACACGGCCGGAATTTCTGGTCGAGGTGGAAGTGACCGCGGCCAGGATTGTCTGAGAACGGATTATCTCCTGGTCAAAAACACGGCGGTTCTCGTCGTTCAACGCGCCCTGTTGCAGCCGCGACCGACTACTGGCACAGCAGGCGGAGCCGGTCCGGCTTCAGCAGTTCGACGGTTCGCGCGCCGTGCAGCCGCAGGATGCCTTCGTCGCGAAACTTCGAAAAGCTGCGCGACACGGTTTCGATTGTCAGACCGAGATAATCGCCGATATCGATGCGGGTCATCGGCAGATCGATCGGGTCGAGATCGCCCTGTCTCTCGGCAATATCCAAGAGGAATGCCGCGAGTTTTTCCAAAGCACTCTGGCGACCGAGAACAAGCAGGTGTTCCTGCGCGCTGATCATCTGGCGAAGCGCCAGCGCCAGCAGGTCCTCGGATGTCGTTTCAGCCGACGCATTTCCAACGACAGTGAGCCCAGAGTGAACCATGGCTTCGGCGAAGAAGCGACGGGTGCGGTCGGCTTCCAGGCCGAAGGTTTCACCGGCAAGATGAAACGAGACGACCTGCCGTCGACCACCGGCATGAAGCCTGTAGACCCGAACGGCACCGAATTCGACCCGATACACCAGGCCGGACCTGTCGCCCTGCCGGTAGATTTCGGCATCCGGGGAGAAAAGACTGATCTGCCGCGGACGCGCGAGATAGGAGGGCGCCGTCGTGCCGGGAGTTTGTCTGGAGCGGTTGCTTGCCGGAAATACGCCTGCATACATGGTGGTGTCCCTCGTTCTGGTGAGAGGACTATGGATGCGCGAGACCGTCGGTGAAATTCGGTTGTACCACTACGGGTTCTTGCGTAGTTGCCGGGCGAAAATGCTCCACGGCCGCAAGAATATCCTTTCCGTCCAGTGGTTTGGTGACAATACAGACACTTGGCGATACGGCCGGCTGGGCCATGCCGTCGGACAGAAGAATAATCCTGCTTCCGGCCGCCATCAAAGCCTGCCGTGCGGCGGCGTCATTGCGACAGATGTCGACATCGACAATCACGCACACCGCTGTCGCCATCAGTTCGCTGGCGGACTGCCAGGCATTGAAGGACCGGGTGCTATAGCCCTCGACACCCAGCGCAAAAGCCAGCGAATGCAACAGGGCATCGTCCGTGGCGATCGCGACAATGGTCTTAGATGGCTGCAACTCGATGTTCCGCTGTTCGCAGACGAGAAAAGCCCGTCGCAAACGCCGATCTATCCCCTGCCAGGGGTGCGGCGCCTTGCTCTAGATCAAGAAAACCGTTGAAGACCGTCAGGCGGGACCGAATCCAGCGGCCATTGCCATCCGGACAAGTTCGGGCAGGCTCTTTGCATTCATCTTGCCCATCACATTGGACCTGTGAACCTCGACCGTGCGCGGGCTGATATCAAGATCATAGGCGATTGCCTTGTTCGGCAAACCGGCCACCACCGCAGACAGCACCTGCCGCTCGCGCTCGCTCAGCGTTGCCAGGCGACCGCGGACATCCTCGACCGAATCCGTGCTGACCTTGCTGTCGCGCAACTGAACGACGGCCCTGCCGATGGCGTCGATGATCAGACTGTCCTCGAACGGCTTTTCGATGAAATCGATCGCGCCTGCCTTCATGGCCTCGACGGCCATCGGCACATCGCCGTGCCCGGTGATGACGAGCGACGGAATTCTGGCCTGCATGGCGGCAAGCCTGCGGATCAGATCCACACCGCTCATGTCTGGCATTCGCAGGTCCGTGATCAGCACAGCATCGCGTGCACCGGGCGCAAACTGCAGGAAAGCCGTTGCCGATTCGTGGATGCGCACGGCAAAGCCGTTGACGGTCAGCATGAAAGCAAGGGATTTCCGGACAGGTTCCTCATCATCGACAATATGGACGGTGAAATCATCCTGCGACATGGTGTTCCTCCTCATCGTAGGATGGCAGGGTAAAGCGGAAACTCGCGCCTCCAGAGGCAGTGTGCGATACGGTCATCGTTCCGCCATGGGCTTCGACGATGCGTTTGGATATGGACAGGCCGATGCCCATGCCGCCGGGCTTGGTGGTCGTGAACGGCTTGAAGAGCTGTGCCGCGATCTCCTCCGGAATGCCGCTGCCGGTGTCCTCCACGGTCACGGCAATCTCGCCTGGACCGCTCGGTTGCGTCCGAACAATCAATTCCTTGTTGGTCGCCTGGTTCATTGCCTCGATGGCATTGCGCATGAGATTGATCAGCACCTGCTGGATCTGGATGTGATCAACCAGGACCATCTCGGCACCCGGACGATAATCAAAGACCGTCCGCACGCCCTTTTCACGCGATCCGACCAATGCCAGCGCACCCGCTTCCTCGACCAGTTGCCGGATGTTCTGCGGGGCCTTTTCCGTCTCGCCTTTCGTGACGAACTCGCGGAGATGCTTGATGATCTGTCCGGCTCTCAGCGACTGGCTGGCCGCCTCGTCGAGCGCCTCACGCATCATCACAGCAGCATCGGTGTCGATACCCCGCAGCAGCCGCGAACAGCCGTGCACATAATTGGCGATCGCCGAAAGCGGCTGGTTCAGTTCATGGGCGAGCGTCGATGCCATTTCGCCCATCTCGTTGAGACGCGCAAGCCTAGCCAGTTCACCCTGTATTTCCTCGAGGCGGGCAGCCGATTCCTGGCGCTCGGTGAGGTCCCGGATAAAGCCGGTGAAAAACGTCTTGTTTCCGGAACGCATTTCACCCACGGCAAGCTTCATGGGGAAGGTCGAACCATCCTTGCGCTGGCCGACGACCACCCGGTCGACACCGATGATCCGCTTTTCGCCCGTCGCCAGATAGCGCTGCAGGTACGCGTCGTGTCCGCTGCGATAGGGTTGCGGCATCAGGATCCGCAGGTTTTTCCCGACGGCCTCGTCCTCGGCATATCCAAACTGTCGGACGGCAGCCGCATTGAAAGAAACGATCGTGCCATCCTGCTCGCTGACAATGGTCGCATCGAGCACCGTGTCCAGAATGGATTTGAGGTGCGCCTCGCGTGTATCAAGCGCCAACTCGGCGTTTTTGCGGATCGCGCGCGCATGTCTGAGCGCTTCGCCCATCGCCGCAATTGCAAAGGCCGCAACAACAAACAGCCCCAGTTCGAACCAGGGCGTCTGGAAGCCGGCACTCGACTGTGCTTCCATCAGCATCGCAGCGGCCATCAAAAGCGCCACGACGAGCAGTGTCGGAAAAAGCCCAAGCAGGACCGAAGTGATAAGCACGGCGGGAATGAAGAGACTGAACGTGCCGTGGCCAGCCAGGACGGTCTGCGCAAAAAAGGCAAGCAGGAGAGAAAGACAGAGGACCAGAGCAACGAGCAGATAGGCTGCGCTTCGGGACATCCTGCCGTCGAGTATCTGAGAAGCATCGCTCCTCAAGGGCGCATCGTTTCTATGCGGCATCATATGAGGCTACACCCGTTGCCTTGCACTCTGTCATCGTCACGAAGCATGCCGACAGGGCGGGTGTAGCACGTGCCAAGAGAAAGTGTCCACGCGTCTTGCCAGCGCGTGGACATTCCTTGAGCCTGCACGTCCGATGGCAGGAACGATACCCTACGATGGCTCGGCTCAGAGGCCGAGCGCCGTGATCTCCGCATCCAGCCGTTCCCGTGCCTTCTTGGGAAGTTTGGCCGTCTTGATGGCGGCAAGGTTGGCCGGTGCATCGTCAACGATCACGGCGGCAACCATGCCCATGCCGACGTGAGGTGCGCACTTGATTGCATAGGCGCCGGGCGTATCGAAAGTGATCTTGACGGTTTCGTTGATCTTGCTCTTGAACGGGCTCGCGCCGTCTGGGATCAGTCCCTTGATGGTCTCCGCATTGTGGCCCTTGTCCGTGGGGATAAAGGTGATGCTGTCGCCCTTGGCGATCTTCATGCCGGCCGGTTCGAAAACCATCGCACCGTTTGCACCCTTGTTGAGCATGTGAATTTCAAAATCGGCCGCATTGGCGGCGAAACCGAACGAAGCGGCCATAAAAGCACAGCCGACGAATGACGTCATAATCCTAAGCAATTTCAAGCTCCTTGTCGCAAGCCAGCCGGGACGCCCGATAGCTGTCCGCCTGCTTGTGCCCGATGAGGGTGGCGTTTTCCGGAGCCCCGGTCCTTGTTCTCGATCAACCGGCGCTCCACCAGATTGCTTTTTCTGCAGCAGGCGTGACGGGGGGCCGGCGAGAGGCCGTTTTCAGCGTGCCGACTTGCGCTGGATCAAAGACGCGCCATTGCCGGTTGCCTATCGCTGCACAAAGCCGAACGCGCGAGGAAGGAGCCGCCATGAACAAGACGCTGATCGAGACATATGGCGAGGCACGCCTGCCGCGATACACCAGCTATCCGACGGCACCGCTGTTTTCCTCCGCGATCGGGTCTGGCGACTGCACCCGGTGGCTGGCCGCCGTTCCGTCCGGATCCAGCGCCTCGCTTTATCTGCATGTCCCCTTCTGTCGTGCGATGTGCTGGTATTGCGGCTGCCATACGACGATCACGGAGCGGGATCAGCCGATCCTCGACTATCTCGAGACGCTGAAGGCGGAGATCCGCCTTGTCGGTGCAACGCGGCGAGAGCCGCTCGATATCGCCGATATCCACTTTGGCGGGGGCACGCCGACAATCATCAGCGCCGACAACTTTCTCGCGCTGATGGGCGTTCTGCGGGAGAATTTCGCGATCGATGCCGCCACGCAGATCGCGGTCGAGATCGATCCACGGACGCTGCGCAGCGAGATGGCCGGGGCACTGGCGGAGGCGGGCGTGACGCGGGCAAGCCTCGGGGTCCAGAGTTTCGATCCCGTTGTCCAGAAAGCGATCAACCGGGTACAATCGGTGGAGACGACCGCCAGGGCGGTTTCAGACCTGCGTGCTAATGGTATCGACGCCATCAATTTCGACCTCATCTACGGGCTGCCTTTCCAGACCGTCCGGTCCTGTGTCGAGACCGTGGAAGCCGCCATCGCGATGCGGCCGGACCGCTTTTCGGTCTTCGGCTATGCCCATGTTCCCGGGTTCAAGAAGCACCAGCGCCTGATCGACGAACAGGTGCTTGCGGGCGCGCAGGCAAGAAACGAGCAGGCGGAAGCCATCGCGCAGACGCTCGTCGCGAAAGGCTATCAGCGCATCGGTCTCGATCATTTCGCCCTTCCACAAGACGCGCTGGCGATTGCCGCCACCAATGGCCGGCTGCACCGGAATTTCCAGGGCTATACCACCGACCAATGCACGACCCTGATCGGCCTGGGCGCATCCTCGATCGGCCGCTTTGCCGAAGGCTATGTCCAGAACGAGGTGCCGCTCGGCCTTTACGGCAAGCGGATCGCGGCGGGGGAACTGGCGACGACGCGCGGCTATGCCCTGACGGCGGAAGACCGGCTTCGTGCCGAAGTGATCGAACGGCTGATGTGCGATTTCCGTGTCGATCTGACGTCCATCGCTCTGTCCCACGGCTGCGATCCGATGCTGTTGTCAGCCGACAACAACAGGTTGAGAGCGCTTATCGATGATGGTGTCGTGGATCTTGAAGCGGGCATCCTGCAGGTGCGCGACGGCCATCGTTTCATGATCCGCGCCGTCGCCTCCGCCTTCGACGCCTATCTCGATAGCTCCGGCCGCAGTTTCAGCAAGGCCGCCTGAGACCGGATGCTGCGGACATATGCCCGGCATTCGACGTCGTGCAACATCGGGGAAGCACGCGCTAATGCATGTCCATCTGCTGCTTGTAGCGTTCGTAGTCGTAGGGAAGAATGGTCTGACGTTCGATCATGCGATGGACACGCGGCGGTGAGGGGCCGCGATGCAGGGCCATCAGCCGGTCGCCGATGGCCGCGTCGGCCTGCGTGCGGCGCTGGTTGTGACGCACATATTCCACCCATGTCGGGACGTGATAGGTCTCGGTCCACAGCGTCGGAACTTCGAGATCACGCATCAGGGCCCATTGGCCGGCCCCATCGCGGATGCGGACACGCCGGCGCTCGGCCATGGCGGTCAGGAACTCAGGCACGTCCTCATCGGCGATTTCGTAGTCAATCATCACCACGATCGGGCCGCTTCGCGGCTTGAGGTCCAGTTGCAGCGGCGGCTCCGAGAAGCGGTTGAGCGGATCGAGATTGAGCGACTGGAACTCCGGCAGCGGCAGGCGCAGGCCGATCGCAGCCCCGGCCACCATCACGCCGGCGGAAATCATCAGCGCGTTGGCCGGACCGTGCGCCTCTGCCAGCTGACCCCAGATCCAGCTGCCAGCCGCTATGCCCCCGAAGGTCGTGGTCTGGTAGAGCGACAGTGCCCGTCCGACCACCCAGCGCGGTGTGGAGAGCTGCACCGTCGTATTGAACAGCGACAGGGCCAACACCCAGCCGCAGCCGGAGAGAAGAAGTGCAAGACAGGTGAGCCAGCTATAGGGGCTGAGGGCGGTGAGCAGGCTGCTGACGGCGAAGCCGGCAAAGGCGATGCGCACGATCGCCTCGCTCGACAGATGCTCGCGCAGGCGGGCGCTGAGAAGGGCGCCGCCGATGGCACCGAGGCCGAAGGCACCGAGCAAGACACCGAAGGTGAACGGACCGCCGGCTACGAGATCGCGGGCAACGAGCGGCAAAAGCGCGAGGATGGCGCTTGCCGACAGGCCGAAAACGAATCCGCGCAGAAGCACCTTGCCGATATTGGGCGACATGGCGACGTAGCGAAGACCGGCGGAAATCGCCCGCCCCATCGATTCGCGCGGGAGCTTGCTCAGGCTGACATCACGCCGCCAGCGCAGCAGCGCAAAGATGATCGCGAAATAGCTCACCGTGTTGGCGGCGAACGCTGCCGCCGCCCCGGCCGCTGCGACGATCACACCGCCGATCGCCGGACCAACGGACCGGGTCAGGTTGAAGCCCATGCTGTTCAGCGCCACCGCAGCCGGCAGCACCTCGCGCGGCACCATGTCGCCGACGGAAGCCTGCCAGGACGGATTGTTGAGCGCCGTACCGCAGCCGATCAGGAAGGTGAAGAACAGAAGCAGCCAGGGCGTAATGAAGCCGAACCAGGCGCAGGCGGTCAGAAGCGCCGAGACGACCAGCATGAAAGACTGGGCAATCAGCATGATCCGCCTGCGGTCGAAATTGTCCGCCAGGGCACCGGAAACAAGGGAAAACAGCATGATCGGCAGCGAGGTCGAGGCCTGGACCAGCGCCACCATGTTCACCGAATCGGAGATCGACGTCATCATCCAGCCGGCACCGACGGCCTGGATCAGCCCGCCGAAATTCGACGCCAGACTTGCCAGCCAGAGGGTGCGGAAAGTGTCATGCCTGAAAGGCGCCAAAGGCGATAATCGATCCGGCAAAACGCGTTCCCCTTGTGTCATGATACGCACTGCAATGTAGTCCAGCGGATGTCGAGGACAACCGGGCATCTCATGACACGGCCAGAATTCGTCGCAGCGGCGATATCGGGAGAACAGCTGGTGAGCGCGCGGTGGCCTGTTCCAACGCATTTGTGGACGCAATTCGGCATATCTTGCATTTGCCGATGATCGGGCGTATATGACCCTCAAATTCTTGATCGGTTGATGAAGAGTGGGCCCGTCAGGACCCGCTCTTTTTTGTTACCTTCAAGTCTGTGCGACCCGCCGCGGTCTTATGCCGGGGCGCAACGCACGCAGGCAGATTTCGATCCGCTCCGCCCTTTCAAGCCCGTAGCGGCAGGGCCAGCGGACGCTCAGGGAGAAAACGTTTGTCCGATACGACAACGGCAGAACAGACACAGGAACCACGGCTGATCACCGAGACAGGGCTCGACCGTCGCATTGCCGACATCATCGAACCTGTGCTCATGCCGATGGGCTATCAGCTCGTGCGGGTGCGCCTCTCGTCGCAGAATGGTGCGACGCTACAGATCATGGCCGAGCGTACCGACGGCACCATGACGGTCGAGGATTGCGAAGCGATCTCGACAGCAATTTCGCCCGTGCTCGATGTGGAAGATCCTGTCGAAAAGCAGTATCATCTGGAAGTGTCGTCGCCTGGCATCGATCGCCCGATGGTGCGCAAGTCGGATTTTTCCCGCTGGTCCGGCCATCTCATCAAGTGCGAGACATCGATCCTTGTCGACAATCGCAAGCGTTTTCGCGGCAAGATCGTTTCGACAGACGACGACGGCTTTACGATCGAGCGGGACCAACCCGCCTATGGCGAGGAGCCAACGGTGGTCATTCCGTTCACGGCACTGGCCGAGGGCAGGTTGATCCTGACTGATGAACTGATCCGCGATGCGCTGGTTGCCGACAAGAAGGCAAAAGCCCAGCAGGCCGCGAACGAGAATTTCGAAGACGAAAACTCACCCATCGACTAAAGGCACGGGGTGGCATTCAAAGCCCCCGGCAATCAGACGGAGACATGAAATGGCAGTCAGTGCTAACCGGCTCGAACTTCTGCAGATTGCGGATGCCGTCGCGCGCGAAAAGGTGATCGACCGCGAAATCGTGCTGGCCGCCATGGCCGATGCGATCCAGAAGGCCGCACGTTCGCGCTACGGTTCGGAGAGCAACATCCGCGCCGACATCAATTCGAAGACCGGCGAGATCCGTCTCCAGCGCCTGCTCGAAGTGGTGGAAGTCGCGGAAGACTACTCGACGCAGATCCCGCTGGAACTGGCCCGCGACCGCAACCCGGACGCCATTCTCGGCGACTTCATCGCCGATCCGCTGCCGCCGATGGATTTCGGCCGTATCGCTGCCCAGTCGGCCAAGCAGGTCATCGTGCAGAAGGTCCGTGAAGCCGAGCGTGACCGCCAGTTCGACGAATTCAAGGATCGCGTCGGCGAAATCATCAACGGCACGGTCAAGCGCGTCGAATACGGCAACGTCATCGTCGACCTCGGCCGTGGCGAAGGCATCATCCGTCGCGACGAAATGATCCCGCGCGAGAACATGCGGTATGGCGACCGCGTCCGCGCCTATGTCTACGACGTGCGCCGCGAACAGCGCGGCCCGCAGATTTTCCTGTCACGCACCCATCCGCAGTTCATGGTGAAGCTGTTCACCATGGAAGTGCCCGAGATCTACGACGGCATCATCCAGATCCGCTCGGTTGCCCGCGATCCGGGTTCGCGCGCCAAGATCGCCGTGATCTCGAACGATTCGTCGATCGATCCGGTCGGCGCCTGCGTCGGTATGCGCGGTTCGCGCGTCCAGGCCGTCGTCGGCGAGCTTCAGGGCGAAAAGATCGACATCATTCCGTGGTCGCAGGACCCGGCAGCGTTCATCGTCAACGCGTTGCAGCCGGCCGAAGTCACCAAGGTTGTTCTTGACGAGGATGCCGAGCGCATCGAAGTCGTGGTTCCCGACGAGCAGCTGTCGCTGGCCATCGGCCGCCGTGGCCAGAACGTTCGTCTCGCCTCGCAGCTGACCGGCTGGGACATCGACATCATGACGGAAGCGGACGAGTCCGAGCGCCGCCAGAAGGAATTCAACGAGCGCACCGCCTTGTTCATGGAAGCGCTCGACGTCGACGAGATGGTCGGCCAGGTTCTCGCTTCCGAAGGCTTTGCCGCCGTCGAGGAGCTTGCCTATGTGGAACTCGACGAAATTGCATCGATCGACGGTTTCGACGACGATACGGCCAGCGAGTTGCAGACCCGCGCCCGCGAATATCTGGAGCGGCTTGAATCGGAAATGGATGCCAAGCGCAAGGAACTCGGCGTTGCCGACGAACTGCGCACGATCAACGGCATGACTGGCCAGATGCTGGTTGCGCTCGGCGGAGACGGCATCAAGACGATCGAGGACTTTGCCGGTTGTGCGGCTGACGATCTCGTCGGCTGGTCGGAACGCAAGGACGGCGAGACGAAGAAATTCGACGGCCTGTTCTCGAAGATCGAGATCTCGCGCACCGAAGCCGAAACGATGATCCTTCAGGCCCGCGTTGCGGCCGGCTGGATCACCGAAGACGAACTGGTCACGGAACTGGAAGCTCTCGACGTCGTGGAAGGCGCGGAACAGGACGCCTGAGGGCGTGCTGACCGTGATCCAGGCTCCCATGCCGGTTGAAGAGACAGAAACGACAGACGATGCGGACGAAGGCGAAGTGAACGGCCGGATGTGCATCGTGACACGGCAGAGCGGCGAGACGGATGGACTTATCCGCTTCGTTGCCGATCCCGCCGGACGGGTCGTCGCGGACCTGAAGAAGCAGCTGCCGGGACGCGGTTGCTGGGTGACGGCCGAACGCGCAATCGTCGAAAAGGCGATTGCCAAGAAGGCTTTTGCCCGGGCCCTGAAACGGGATGCAAGTGCAGGGCCTGAGCTTGCCGACGATGTCGACAGACTTCTGGCTCTGCAACTGGCCGGCATGATGAACCTGGCACGCAAGGCTGGCCAGTTCATCAGTGGCGCGTCGAAAGTCGATCAGGCCGTCCGCAGCCTGGCGGCGCTCGCCACGTTTCACGCGGTCGATGCGGCTGCCGATGGCGTGCGCAAGATTGACCAGGCACGCAAGGCGATGAGCTTTGTTGTCGAGGGCGGACAGGAAATACGGTCGTTTCGCTTCTTTACCGAGGCCGAAATGGACGGGCTTTTGGGCCAGAATGCTTTTATCCATGCCGCAGCGCTTGCAGGGCAGGCGGGTGAGGGTGTAGTGAAGCGCGCAAACATGCTCGAAAAGTACCGGGGAACCGTCCCCGCTCGAGCCGTTGGCGCCGAAACTGGCCTGCCGACACAATGACGCGGGTGACCGGCACATGTCGGAAACACCGCGAGTACAGAATAGAAATTGAACGGCGGGGTCTGGTGATACGCATCCGGCCCTGATCTTAGGAACGGAACGGAATGACCGACAACAACGACGACAAGACACACGGCGCAGCGGGCAAGAAGACGCTGACCCTGAAGCCCTTGGGGGTTCAGCAGGGAACAGTTCGGCAGGACATGGGTCGTGGCCGGACGAAAGCTGTCGTGGTCGAGACCCGCAAGCGGCGACCGATACGCCCCGAAGACGAAAAGCCGATCGTTGCAGCGCCACCCGTCGTGCAGAAAGCACCGGATGTGCGCCAGGCACCGGTCCAGCAGCCTGTCCGGCAGACACCACAGCCGCAGGCCCAGCAGCCACGCCCGCAGGAGAACCGGCCACGCGTCGGCGTTGTCCTCAACCAGCTTTCGGCTGGTGAGATCGACGCGCGCCGCCGTGCGCTTGCAGAGGCCCAGATCCGCGACGCCGAAGACGCCAAGCGCCGGGCTGCCGAAGAGGAACGCCGCCAGGTCGAGGAAGCCGCACGGCTGAAACTCGAGCAGGAAGAAGCCGCCCGTCTCGCAGCCGAAGAGGCTGCCCGTACGCCAGCCGAGCGCGAAGCCGAAAAGGTCGCTGTCGAAGCGGCTCAGGCTGCCGAAGCGGAAGCCGCACTGGCCGCCGCCGCCATTGCAGCGCGCCGTGCCGAACAGGCACGCCCGCAATCTGCGACCAAGACAGCGACACCGGCCGCCGTGCCAGAAGCCGCCGCTCGCGGCCGCAAGGTCAATACGGAAGAAGAAGAGAACCGTCCGGCGCGCGGCAATGCCGCCCCGATCCGCGGCAAGGTCGTGCGTCCGGAGCCTGCAAAGGCCCCTGCCCGTCCGAAAACCGAAGAAGAGCGCCGCAAGGGCAAGCTGACGCTGACGGCTGCCCTTGACGATGATGGCAATCCGCGTGGCCGCTCGATGGCCGCGATGCGTCGCCGCCAGGAGAAGTTCCGCCGCAGCCAGATGCAGGAGACCCGTGAAAAGGTCCTGCGCGAAGTCGTGCTTCCGGAAACCATTTCCATCCAGGAACTGTCGCAGCGCATGTCCGAACGGGCCGTCGACGTGATCAAGTACCTGATGAAGGAAGGCCAGATGATGAAGCCCGGCGACATCATCGATGCCGACCTGGCAGAATTGATCGCCGGCGAATTCGGCCATACTGTCAAGCGTGTTTCGGAATCCGACGTCGAAGAAGGTATCTTCAACGTCACCGACGACGATGGCGAACTCGTTTCGCGCCCACCGATCGTCACGATCATGGGCCATGTCGACCACGGCAAGACGTCGCTGCTCGACGCCATCCGCCAGACCAGCGTTGTTTCTGGCGAAGCCGGCGGCATAACCCAGCATATCGGTGCCTATCAGGTCGAACAGAACGGCCAGAAGATCACCTTCATCGACACTCCCGGCCACGCCGCGTTTACCGCGATGCGTGCCCGTGGCGCCCAGGCGACCGACATTGCCATCCTGGTGGTCGCAGCCGACGACAGCGTCATGCCGCAGACGATCGAATCCATCAGCCATGCCAAGGCTGCCGGCGTGCCGATCATCGTGGCGATCAACAAGATCGACAAGCACGAAGCCGACCCGCAGAAGGTGCGCATGCAGCTTCTGCAGCATGAGGTGTTCGTCGAATCGATGGGGGGTGAGGTTCTCGACGTCGAAGTCTCGGCCAAGAACCGCGTCAATCTCGACAAGCTGCTCGAAGCCATCCTGCTGCAGGCCGAAATTCTCGACTTGAAGGCCAATCCGAACCGCACCGCCGAAGGCGTTGTCGTCGAAGCCGAGCTCGATCGTGGCCGCGGCGCCGTCGCCACCGTTCTCGTCCAGAAGGGTACGCTTGCGCCCGGCCAGATCATCGTTGCCGGCGACCAGTGGGGCCGCGTTCGCGCGCTCGTCAATGACAAGGGCGAACATGTGAAGGCTGCGGGTCCGGCAACGCCGGTGGAAATCCTCGGTCTTTCCGGAACGCCGCTTGCCGGCGACAAGTTTGCGGTCGTCGAAAACGAAAGCCGCGCCCGCGAAATCTCCGAATATCGCCAGCGCCTGACGCGCGACAAGGCGGTTGCCCGTGCATCCGGCCAGCGCGGCTCGCTCGAGCAAATGATGAGCCAGCTCCAGAACACCGGGTTGAAGGAGTTCCCGCTGGTCATCAAGGGCGACGTGCAGGGTTCGATCGAAGCCATCATCGGCGCGCTCGACAAGCTCGGCACCGACGAAGTCCGGGCACGCATCGTGCATTCGGGCGCCGGCGGCATCACCGAATCGGATATCTCGCTCGCCGAATCCTCGAACGCAGCCATCATCGGCTTCAACGTTCGTGCCAATGTTCAGGCCCGTCAGGCTTCTGAACGTGCCGGCATCGAGATCCGCTACTACAACATCATCTACGATCTGGTGGATGACGTGAAGGCAGCGATGTCCGGTCTTCTTTCGCCGGAACGCCGCGAAACCTTCCTCGGCAATGCCGAAATTCTGGAGGTGTTCAACATCACCAAGACCGGCAAGGTCGCGGGTTGCCGCGTCATCGAAGGCAAGGTCGAGCGTGGGGCCGGTGTGCGCCTGGTGCGCGACAACGTCGTCATCCACGAAGGCAAGCTCAAGACCCTCAAGCGCTTCAAGGACGAAGTCTCCGATGTGCCGATGGGCCAGGAGTGTGGCATGGCCTTCGAGAACTACGAAGACATCCGCGCCGGAGACACGATCGAGTGCTTCCGCGTCGAGCACATCACCCGTACGCTCTGATACCAACGCGGACGCAGGTGCGACAGACATGAAAAATGGCGGCTTCGGGCCGCCATTTCTCGTTGATGGTGCCATGCAGAATGCACAGCTTGAAAATCATATTGCGCGCTTCAGATCTGCTTGCCGAGCTTGGCATCGACAGACTGGGCATTCGAGCCGCGGACCGCGAAGAACAGGAAGATCGCAGCCCAGAGAATGGACTTTTCCGAACCGCCAAGGCCCTGATCCAGCACGACGCCGTGAAAATACACGGTGACCAGAAGCACGATCATCGAGGCGAAGGCCGCCGGGCGCGTGAACAGGCCGATCGCAACCAGGATGCCGCCGAAAAATTCGGTCGCGGCCAGGAGGGGCGACCAGAAGACACCCGGATAGAAACCCAGCCCCTCGACCATGCCGACCGTCCCGAAGGGGTCCATGATCTTGCCATAGCCGTGGGTGACGAGCAGGAGGCCGGCCATGACACGCAACAGCGTTTCCGCGAGCGTGTCGAAGGGCATGTAGAGCTTTTGCAGGGACGGGAAGATGGCGCGGGGGGGGGTGGCGGTGATTTCTGTCATGGGCAATCCTTGTTGGACGTTTGCAGTGCAGCAACTCTGTTGCCGCCCCTCCGAGCCAGCGCAAGATCCCCGCACATAAAACATGATAACTTTAGTTAACATTATTGTGAGCGCCCAGGTTGCCGCCATGCGGAGCGGGCTCTAAACTCAACCCGGAAACAGGCAACGGACGAGCGTCATGAGCGAAAAACCCAGAATCTCCATTCTCTACTGCACCCAATGCCACTGGCTGATGCGGTCCGCATGGATGGCGCAGGAACTGCTCTCGACCTTCCCGGACAGCATCGGTGAAGTCGCGCTCATTCCGGCGACCGGCGGTAATTTCGAAATCAGGCTCGACGATGTGCTCGTCTGGGAGCGCAAGCGCGATGGCGGCTTTCCCGGACCGAAGGACCTCAAGCAGAAGATCCGTGACCTGATCGATCCACAGCGCGATCTCGGGCATACCGATCGCAACTGACGCAAGCATGCGCTTGTTACCCTCACCACTGAAAACAGCGGGGCATGCCCCGCTGTCTCTGCTCTTCCGATGGAAGTTTTAGCCGTTAGCGCTTACCGATACGGCGAACGGCAAACCTTGTAGTTGCCGCCATAGGCCAGGAAGCGGTTGCTGCCCGGGTCATAGGAGCGATAGCGCTGCAGGCACCAGTTCACATGGGCATTATAGCCTCCGCGCCGTACATAGCGGTCCCGGTAGACGGGACGCGGCGCAATATAGACGCTGAAGCCCGGTCTGTGGTGGCGGCGTCCGTAATAACGATCGCGGTTATAATGCCGGCGACCATTGTGCCAGACCTTCTGGACATCGGCCTGCCGCTCGATCTTGATATCGGGCACCGACAGCGGCACGGCTGTCGCTGGGGCAATGCTTGTGATCATCGACGCTGCAGAAAGAGCGCAGCCGACAACGAAATTGCGCAATCTCGTCATTTTTGTCTCCTCACTTCTCCCAAAAGGGTTTTTCGATTGTGTCCCTGATGTACATAACGTTCGATATTTCAGTTCTATTCATGGCCGGCGATCACGTTTTGTAACGATGCGGGACATCCGGCGCGGCAGCTTTGGCCGCTGCATGCCCAGAATGCGCCACTCCGCCCCGAGAGTCACCCAGGTCTTTTCAAAAACAGCCGGGGGCACCGTAAGGAGCGGCGCAGATAAATCTGTTGCATAGGGGGCATTTGTCGATGGTTGAACGGCCCATCGCACCGGCTTGCCACTTCAGAAACAGCCACAACATAGCCAAGGCCCGCAGTCGTCTACCGGAAAACACCTTGGCAGATCAGCGGCTTGGCACGCGCTTTCGGCCAAGGAAGACGGGCTCTACATGATTTTTTCCGTGCCTGACGCAAAAACTTCAGAATCGCTGTTGACACCCGGCCAAGCGCCCCTTACACCCCGGTCCGTCGCCCAGATGGCGGAATTGGTAGACGCGCCAGCTTCAGGTGCTGGTACTCGAAAGGGTGTGGAGGTTCGAGTCCTCTTCTGGGCACCAAATTCCCGTTTCAGACCGTTTCAGACGGTCCGGAAACACCTAAAAAGCCCGGTTCTCCGGGCTTTTTTCTTGTCTGACGTTCAGGCACCTGTCTTGCCTGTTGCGGATGAACAAGGATACGGAATGGACCGGTATCAATCCTGCCGTGCGCTGGAGCGCATGACACCGTTGCGGAGGCCAAGACCATTCTGCGTCAGCAACTTTTGCCCTGGATCAAGGTTCTTCTGTCGCAGGGGCTGGCGCTCGGCTGCCTTTACCTGTTGCCGTCCGGCATCCTGCCCGGCGCGCCCCTGATCCTTGTCCTTCAGGGGGTGGCCGCTGCGGCAATCGGTCGGATCGTCGGTTTGTCCCTGCTGTGGATACCGATCCAGTTTCTGCTGCCCCTTGCCATCGCCTATAATTCGAGTGTGCCGTCCTGGGTCTATCCGGCCGCACTCGTCTTTTGCCTGCTGATCTACTGGAACAGCGCTTCCGAACAGGTGCCGCTCTATCTGACCAATCGTCGGACATGGAAGGCGTTGGGCGACCTGGTGACGGCGGAAAACGCGAAAACCTTCGTCGACCTCGGAAGCGGCATGGGCGGCGTGGTCACCGCTCTCGCGGGTGCGCATCCGGGTCTTCGCGCCATCGGTCTTGAAACGGCGCCTCTGGTGTTCCTCGCCTCGAGGATCCGCCTCCTGTTCGCCGCCCGGGCCAATGCGCAGGTCATCTACAAAAGCATCTGGGACGAGGATCTTGCCGCCCATGACATCGTCTACTGCTTTCTCTCGCCGGTTCCGATGCCACGCATGTTTGCGAAAGCGAAAGCGGAAATGCGGCCGGGTACGCTGTTCGTCAGCAACAGTTTTGCCGTGCCTGGGCAGGAACCGACCGGGATCAAGGATGTCGCGGATGGCAGGAAGACCAGGCTGTATCTCTACAGGATGTAGGCAGCCGGCAATTTTCAATATCCGCTGCCGCGATCAGCGCCGGCTTTGAAGCCAGCACAGCGCGTGAAGCGACGATCTTCGAGAGGGATCAGGGATCAGGCTGCCTTGCGGCGCGCGAGATAGTCGTAGAGCCCATCCTCGTCGATACCGACGGCAAAGATTTCCTGTTGGGCAGACGCATTGTCGACCTCCGCCTGCGATCCCTGACCGGCGCGGGCAAGGGTGACCAGTTGGGCCTGCCGGGTCTCCTCTTGCGTGGCGGGCGCGCCAGTGCCGTCTTCTGCAGCCGTGGAAGGGATGCCGCTGCCTGTACCGCCGACGGTGGCTTCCGCATCCGCTTCGGCTTCGGTCTGGGCCACTTCGGCACCGGCAGCGAGAAGCTGGATCGTCTCGAGTGCCGCGGCAACCGCATCCGGTCCGGCGACACCCTCTGTTACCTTGCCCTCCGTCGCGGCGTCGTTGCCTTCCTTGAGC
Organism: Pararhizobium antarcticum; assembly: GCF_001885585.1. Taxonomy (GTDB): domain Bacteria; phylum Pseudomonadota; class Alphaproteobacteria; order Rhizobiales; family Rhizobiaceae; genus Pararhizobium; species Pararhizobium antarcticum. The sequence continues at coordinate 184,109 of NZ_LSRP01000096.1, read as the reverse complement.
GCTTCCTGCAGCTTTTCGATGTCTTCGAGCTTGTCGGCCGCTTCCAGCGTCTGGATGTCGTCTTCACGCTCCTTGCGTGTTTCGGCATCCTCGACGCGGGTCGGGTCCTTTTCCAGTTGCTCGAGCTTCAGCTCTTCCTCGGTCTTCGGGTCGGCGATCTGTTCCAGGCGCTGCAGCACCTTGGTGGTTTCGCTGGTGAGCGTTTTGTCTTCTGCCGCCTTGTCGGCCAGCATGGTCTTGATGGCCTGTGCAACATCACCATAGGGCCGCTTGATCGCCTCGATCATCTCGGCGGCACTGATGCCAAGCGCACTCAGCCCTGTGCGGTTTTCCACCTCGGCCACACTGTTGGGCACGTCCTGGCGGGCCGCGGTCAAGGCTTGCTTTATGCGCAGGCTATAATCGGCATCCTCTTCGCCGGATACCTGCTCCAGGCCATTCCGGGTGACGAAACGCGCCAGGAAGGACGCTTCGGCCGTCGGCGTCTTGGCGGATCCATCGAGCGCAGCCGTGATGTCACCGACGGTGACACGGAAGGTGGAAAGCCCGATGTCCATCGGCTTTCCATCAATGTCGGTTTTCGTCACGTAGTCGGCGAGATACAGCGCGTCCTCCAGACGCGTGCCAAAATCGAGGGCGGATTCGTCGACGTCCTGCGTCACGCCCATGACGGCGGTGAAGCGCGCAATCAACGTCGCCAGGGGGTTCTCGTCGCGTTGCAGCGCGCCGAAGAAATGCTCGTTGATCTTTGCATTGGCGGTCCGGGCGACGTCATCGGAAGCCACCTTGGCCTTGAGGATCTTGTCGTCTTTTTTGCCCCTGGCCTTCTCTTCTTCTTCCAGCCGGCGCTTCTCGATATCATTCAGCAGGGACTGGACGAGCGAGGTGGCAACGCCGCCGCCGGCTTGCAGAGAGGTGATGTTCATCGACGGTCTTCCGGCGTTGATAAAAGGCGTATGCGAACGATAGAACACACCCGTTAACCGCTACTTAACCGTGTGGCCCAGATTTAGCGGGGGGGTTCTTGCATGTCTGGCGGCTGCGGCTTGCAGACGATCGTCACCAATACGAAGCTGACATAGAGAAGCAGATACCAGGACCCGAGCTTCTGCAGCGACACCATGTGCCAGTCCGTCTGTCCCGGATATAGCCAGATGCCGGTCGCCGTTCCGATGTTCTCGGCGATCCAGAGAAACACGCTGGTCAACAAGGCTGCGAGAACCAGGGGCATCCAGCGCGGCTTTTTCTCGACGGTGAAATAGATGCGAACGCGTCCGAACAGCACGATGGTCGCAAGGAACAGGCCGAGGCGAAGATCAACGATATAGTGATGCGTGTAGAAATTCAGATAGATGCCGATCGCCAGCAGCGCCGTCAGGGGGAATGGCGGGTAGCGGGTGAAGCGCATGTCGAAGATGCGGATGGCGCGCGCCATGTAGCTGCCGACGGCGGCATACATGAAACCGGAAAACAAGGGCACGCCGGCAATCCGGATGAGGGCATCCTCGGGATAGATCCAGGAGCCCATATGGACCTTGAAGATCTCCATCAGGGTGCCGACGACATGATAGATCAGGATGACCTTGGCCTCGTCCCAGCTTTCCATCTTCAGATAGAGGAAGACGACCTGAATCGACAGCGCAGCAACAAACAGGGCGTCGTAACGGTTGATCGCCCAGTCCGGCTGCCACACGAGCTTGGTCGCAATGATGAGGAACAGCACAAGGGCGCCAAAAAGGCAGGCCCAAGCCTGCTTGAGACCGAACAGGATGAATTCCGAAAGGCCTGGCGGCAGGCGGGACAGAACCCTGCGGATCGCCAATCGCAGCGGTTCGAGCGCCGGGCCGGTGGGATGTGCAGTGCGCTCTTCGCTCATGGCGCGCAATCAGCTATGGGCGAAGATGTCGGTTTCGTCCCAGCCGAGCAGGTCGAGCTTCGAGCGGGTCGGCAGGAAGGCAAAGCAGGCATCGGCATGATCGAGCCGGCCGTCGCGGATCAGCCGTGTCGTCAGCTTTTCGCGCAGGGCATGCAGGTGCAGGACATCGGAGGCGGCATATTCCAGTTGTGCCTGCGACAGTTTTTCCGCGGCCCAGTCGGACGATTGCTGCTGCTTGGAAATGTCGATCTCCAGCAGTTCCTTCAGATTGTCCTTGAGGCCGTGGCGTTCGGTATAAGTGCGGGTCAGCCGCGAGGCGATCTTGGTGCAGAACACCGGGTTGGTCGTAACACCGAAGGTGTGGAAGAGCACGGCGATGTCGAAACGGCCGAAATGGAAGATCTTCTGGCGCGCCGGGTCTTCCAGCATGGCGGTCAGGTTTGGCGCCTGGCTCTGGTTACGGGCGATGCGGATCACGTCGGCTGTACCATCGCCGGGCGAAAGCTGGACGAGGCAGAGCCGGTCGCGGCGTGGAACAAGGCCGAGCGTTTCCGTATCGATGGCGATGGCGCCGGTATAGCGCCCGGCATCCGCTGTCGATATATCGCCGTCGTGAAGCCGTATTGCATTTGCCATTGAAATCCCCACATCAACCTCGAGTGCTGGCTGCGCTATACCGCATGTCCAGGCGTTACGATACCGAACTTTTGAAACGCAGCGATGCGGCCCTTTCAAGGCTTGCCGTCGCGGAGAGACCAGCCTGATGCCCCTCGAAATCCGCAGGAAACTTTCCCTTTCGGCTCTTGCCATGGTGCTTGTCCTGCCGGGACAGGTGTTGGCCTACACGGATCTTCCGGGTGTGCAAACGCCGGAAGAAATCGAAGCCCGCCAATCCCGTGTTTGCGAGCAGGTGCTCGTCCGGAGGAACAAATGGGCGGAGCCGACCAACGGTCCTCGCTACACCTACGCCTACTCCTGCCGGCAGGGCGGGCTGAGCATCCTGAGCAACCAGCCACCGCCTTCGCTGGAGCGCCAGAAACGCGGCCTCAACTATTAACTCTGCGCCTTTGCAAAATGCTGCGTCACGCCATAGAACACGGGAAAGAGGCCAGCGGAGGTGCATCTTCGTGGCGAAGGGAGGAACGAAGCGTGACCACTGAAATCGACAGGCCACTGGTCATCAGCGCACCGGAACCGCGCACGCTCGATCTGATCTTCACGCCGCAAGCCCGCGTCGCCCTGGAGGCGAGATATCGCATCATCGAGGCCGATCCCGATGCTATTGCCGCGCTGGGTGACGACGTACTCTCGCAGGCCCGCTTCATCATTGGCCAGCCGCCGCTCGATCACAACACGCTGGAGCGCATGCCGCAACTTCGGGCGATCCTCAATGTCGAGAGCAACCTCATCAACAACATGCCCTATGACGTGCTGTTTGCGCGCGGCATCCATGTCGTCACCACCGGGCAGGTCTTTGCCGAACCGGTCGCAGAACTCGGCCTTGCCATGGCGCTCAACATCGCCCGCGGCATCGTCGATGCGGATGTCGATTTCCGCCATGGACGGGAACTCTGGGGCGGCGATGGAAACGCGAAGGCCCGGCTGCTGTCCGGTTCGAATGTCGGCATCATCGGCTTCGGCGATCTCGGCAAGGCGCTGAACCGGGTGCTTTCCGGCTTCCGCACAAAGATCAAGGTCTATGACCCCTGGATGCCGGCCTCGATCCTGATCGACAATGGCGTCCAGCCGGCGACGCTCGAGGATGTGCTGGCCACGAGCGACTTCCTTTTCGTGGTGGCTGCCGTCACCAGCGAGAATGAAGGTTTTCTCGGGGCGCAGGCCTTTGCAGCGATGCGGCCGGGGGCGGCCTTCATTCTGCTCAGCCGCGCCAATGTCGTCGACTTCGAGGCCCTGATGGCGGCGGTCGAAAGTGGGCATATCGTTGCGGCAAGCGACGTCTACCCGCAGGAACCCCTGTCGCTCGACCATCCCGTCCGTTCGCTGAATGGCTTCCTGCGCTCCGCCCACCGGGCCGGCGCGCTCGACAGCGCCTTCAAGAAGATGGGCGACATGGTGTTGGAAGACATGGACCTGATGGACCGCAACCTGCCGCCGATGCGGTGCAAGCGGGCCGAGCGCGAAACCGTTTCGCGGATGCGCTCGAAGCCGGTCAGCGTCAACTGAACCCAGCCGGCACGCAACATCAGGTGCGCGGCATGCCCGCGGGCCGCAGGTGCTTGCGCAACGCCGCGATCCGGAAGATGGCGTTTGCCGCCCCATAGCCGCGATACCCCCGGCGCTCGACGATCTCGAAAAAGAAGCCTTCGCCATAGGTCGGGCTGTAGAGCTGGAAATAATCGCCATGCTCGTCGCGGTCGTAGAGAATGTTATGGGCCTTCAGGCGCTCCGTCAGCTCCGGTTCCAGGCCGAAACGAGCCTCGAGATCGTCATAGTAGTTCGGTGAGATCGAAAGCGGCACGAAGCCGTTTTCGGCGAGCGCCTTAGCGGTTGCAAAGATATCGTCTGTGGCGAAAGCCAGATGCTGGATGCCGGAGCCGAAGGTTTCGGCAATGAAATGGCCGGCCAGCGTGTTGCGGTTTTCCGCGCCGTTCATGGTGATGCGCAACGAGCCCTTTGCGTTTTCGACCACCTGGCTGCGGATCACCCCGGAGGGATCGATGATATCGACCATCGGCGTTTTGCGTGTATCGAGGATCGCCGTGTAGAACAGGAGCCAGGTCAAAAGCTCCTCATAGCGCATGCTCTGCGCAACATGATCGATGGACTGCAGTCCGGCATCGGCGGGTCCGGATGTCATCTCGACCGGAACGAATTCCGCGTCCCATATGCTTGCCAGTACGGCGGACGCATCGAGGAAATAGATGACGCCGCCGCCGACACCGCGGATCGCCGGCATCTGGGTCTCGCCGGGACCCGCCGGCTGCTCGAAGCGTTCGGCGCCGAGCGCCACTGCCCGCTCGACGGCGGCATTGGCATCATCGACCATCAAACCCATCGCATAGGCGGACGCGCCGTGCACGAGATAGGACGCGCTGGCAAAGCCGCGCTCGTCCATATTGACGACGATGTTGATGTCGCCCTTGCCGGTAGCGCACGACATTTTTCGTCTTGTGCCTGGCCGCCACGGCAAAGCCGAGACACCGCAACAGAATGTCGAGGTGCGGCGCTTCGGTCTCGTCGATCGCGAATTCGATGAAGGCGACCGTGTCTACCCGGGCACGCGGCGGCATGTCCTTTGTCATCAGCCGGCTTTCCGGGACGGCGCGCTTCACCTGATCGCCGAGGTAGACGAGCGACCGACGGCCATCGACGGCGATCGCAGTGGGCGAGCCGCCACGAAACTGGTCGTTGAAGATTTCCAGAGAAAGATAGCCGTCATAACCGGTGGCGGCGACCGCATTCATGAAATCCAGCACCGGGAGGTCACCCTCGCCGGGCATGTTGCGGAAATGCCGGCTCCAGTAGAGCAGGTCCATGTCGATCAGCGGCGCATCGGCGAGCTGGATGATGAAGATCTTTTCCTTGGGAATGGAGCGGATCGAATTGACGTCGATCTTGCGCGACAGCGTGTGGAAGCTGTCGAGGATGAGCCCGATATTCGGATGATCGACGCGCCGGACAATTTCCCAGGCGTCGCGGTGATCGTTGATGTGACGCCCCCAGGCGAGCGCCTCATAGCCCACCCGCAGCCCGCGTTTCGCGGCCCGCTCGCCAAGCTCATGAAAATCGGCAGCGGCACGATCAAGACCGCCCAGTGCGGCCGGCGAGACGTTGGAGCAGACCAGAACGAGGTCGGTGCCCATTTCCTGCATCAGGTCGAATTTGCGCTCGGCCCTATCGAACGTGCGGGCACGCAACCCGTCCGGCATGCCCTCGAAATCCCGAAACGGCTGGAAAAGGGTAATCTCCAGCCCGAAGTCGCGAACCATACGGCCGACCTGTCGCGGGCTTTCATCAAACACCAGGAAGTCGTTCTCGAAGATTTCGACGCCATCGAAGCCAGCCTTGGCGATGGCATCGAGCTTGTCGCGCAGGTCGCCGCTCAGCGAGACGGTGGCAATCGAGGTTTTCATCCTGTCGTCCTTCCTGCGGGTCTCGTTTCAGCGCGTCATGGTCTTGAAATGCTTCAGCATCCGTGCCGCATCCGGCGGATGCCCGGTAAACAGGCCAAACGCCCCCACCGCCTGGAAAACCGCCATGCCGCCACCGTCGAGCGTTCGGCAGCCGCGCTGTTTCGCCTGCGCAAGAAGTGCGGTCTCAAGCGGAAAATAAACGATCTCGCACACCCAGTGCCTTGGTTCGAGCAGATCCGGCGAAAGCGGTATGCCCGGATATTTGGCCATGCCGGTGGGCGTCGCATGGATCAGGCCCGATGCAGCAGCCATCGCGGAGGCCAGATCCGTTCCGGCGGAAATCACGGCCTGCGGAAACAATGCCGACATGGTTTCGGCCAGTGCTTCGGCGCGATCCTGCTCGCGATCGAAGACAAAAAGCCGCTTAAGACCCAGCGACAGGATGGCATAGGCCGTTGCAACGCCAGCCCCACCGGCACCCAGCTGGATGGCACAGTTCAGGTCGGCATCGGGCAGGCCGCGCTTGAAACTCTCGGCAAAGCCCCACCAGTCGGTGTTGTGTCCATGCCGCCGGCCTTTCTGGAGCACGACGGTGTTGACGGCACCCAGCGATCGCGCCTCGGGCGAGAGGTCGTCGAGATAGTCGATGACGACCTGCTTGCACGGATGCGTGATGTTCAGGCCGCACAGTCCCCTCTCCTCCGCCTCTTTGAGGAGCCGCGGCAGGTCGGATACGGTTGCGCCCCTTGGGTGCATGTCGATCAGTTCGTAGTCATAGGCGAGCCCTTGAGCTGCCCCTTCCTGCATGTGCATGGCCGGCGTCAGGGAGGCCTGGATTCCCGAACCGATCAATCCGGCCTTCAGGGGCTTCAGGCCCGCTTTCATCTGTTCCAGGATTGTATCCGTCATCTGTCTTTCCATGCTCTTGCTGGCTTGCGGCTCTGCTGGCAGAAGAAGGCCAGGCCCGCTTTCGCGGGCCGGGCCGCTTATTTACTGGCCGCGAACGGCAGAGAGTTCCTTCATCAGCTGTGCGACGGTCTCCGCGCCGATTTCGGCACTGAACTTTTCGATCAGCGGCTTGACGGCATCCCGCAGCTTCTGGGTTTCCTCGGGGCTGAGTTCGGTAACTTCCATGCCGGTTGCCTTGATCTCCTCGATCGCCTTGGCGTCTGCCTCGCGCGAAACCGTGCGCTGGTAGTCGCGTGCCTCGCTCGCCGCCGCCTGGAACACGGCTTTTTCCTCGTCGTTGAGGCCGTCCCAGAATGTCTTGCTGATCAGCACGATCTGCGGATTGTACTGGTGACGGGTCACCGTCATATATTTCTGCACTTCGAAAAACTTGGCGTTCAGGATATTGGCCGCCGGATTTTCCTGGCCGTCAACAGTGCCCGTTTCCAGCGCCGTGTAAAGCTCCGTATAGGGCAGCGGCACCGCATTGGCGCCGAGGCTGTTGAACAGCTCGATCGGGATCGGCGACTGGATCGTGCGGATCTTCAGGCCGCCGATATCCTCCAGCTTGGTTACCGCACGGCGGTTGTTGGTGAGATTGCGGAAACCGAGCTCCCAGTAACCAAGACCGACCAGGCCGGTATCGGGCAGCAGATCCATCAGGCCCGTGCCGAAGGCGCCGTCCATGACCTTGTCGGCTTCCTCGCCGCTGTTGAAAAGAAACGGCAGGTCGACCGCACCGAAGGGCTTGACGTTGCTGGCGAGAATGCCGGCATTCAGCACGGTCATCTCGATGACGCCACCCTGCAGCGCCGAAATGGTCTGCACGTCGCCGCCGAGCACGCCGCCAGGGAACAGCTTCACATCGATCTTGCCGCCGCTCTTTTCCTTGACCAGCTCGGAGAATTTTTCCATGCCGGTGACCTGCGGGTGGCCCTTGTTGTTCGCCGCGGCAAACTTGAGCGTATGCTCGCGAATTTCGGCCCATGCCGGACCGGCCGTCAGAAGCGCCATCGGTACCGCGATGCCCATCGCCAGGTTTAAAAGTTTTTTCAGCATATAGTCCTCCCGTAGTGGGCCGGTTTCTCCTGCCGGCCGGTTGCTGTCTTGCCCTGAAAGAGGCGGTTCAGGTTCAATGTCCGAAAAAGGCCGCAGGTGCGGTCACCAGTTGCGGAAACAGAACAAGCAGAAAAAGAACGATCACTTCGGCGATCAGGAAGGGCATCACACCCTTCGTCAGATCGCCCAGGGATAGCTTCGAGACACCGCAGATGACGTTCAGCACGGTGCCGACAGGCGGTGTGATCAATCCAATCGAATTGTTGATAATGAAGAGCACGCCGAAATAGACCGGATCGATGCCAGCCTGCTTGATGACCGGCATCAGCACAGGCGTCATGATCAGGATGGTCGGCGTCATGTCCATGGCCGTGCCAACGACAATGACGATCGCCATGATGGCAAGCAGAAGCAGCGTCTGGTTGTCCATCAGCGGTTCGATCAGGTCGACGAGCGCGCCCGGCACGTCGGCCACGGTGATCAGCCAGGCGGAGACGGACGCACAGGCAACAAGGAACATCACCACGGCGGTGATTTTCGCGGCCGCGACGAACACCTCGAAAAGCCTTGAGACCGGCAATTCGCGATAGACGACCATGGCGACGAAAAGCGAATAGACGGCAGCAACAACGCCCGCTTCCGTCGGCGTGAAGACGCCGAATTTCAGGCCGACCAGGATGATGACCGGCAGCATCAGCGCCCAGAGACTCTCCTTGAGGGCCTTGAGGCGCACGGCGCCGCTCTCGCGCGGTGGAAGCACCAGCTTTTCCTTGCGGGCCACGAGAAGCCAGGTGAGGCAGAGGGCCATGCCAATCATCAGGCCGGGTACGATGCCCGCCAGAAACAGCTTGGTGATGGAAACACCGCCCACAACCCCATACAGGATGAAACCGATGGAGGGCGGGATGATCGGGCCGATGATCGATGCGGAGGCGATGAGGCCACCGGCGCGCGCCGGATCATGCCCTGATTTCAGCATCATCGGCAAAAGCAGCGCACCGAGCGCGGCTGCATCCGCCACGGCAGAGCCGGACAGGCTGGCCATGATGCAGGCTGCAAAGATCGCAACGAAGCCAAGACCGCCGCGAACATGGCCCACCATGACCATGGCAAGATTGATGATGCGTCGCGACAGGCCGCCGGTGTTCATCACTTCGCCGGCCAGCATGAAGAAGGGCACGGCCATCAAGGGAAAACTGTCGGCGCCGTTGAGCACGTTCTGCGCCACGATCTGTGCGTCGAAAAGCCCCATGAACAGCATCAAAGCGATACCGCTCAGGATCAGGGCGAAGGCGATCGGGACGCCGAGCGCCATGGGACCGAGCAATGCACCGAGGAAAATCGTCAACGTCATTGTTTTTTCCTCAGACCTTGCGCTCATGGTGTGTCGTCACAACGGGTGTCGTCGATAGTGCCGGGCTGCCCGGATGGCTGGCCTGTTCCTCGCTATCGCGAACAAATTCGGCCGTCGTGACATCGACGCGGCCCGTGATCACGGCGAAGGCATCCGCGAGGATGATCAGGAAGGTCGGAACACCGAAGGCGATCCCGGCTGCGTAAAGAAGACCCATGGACAGGCCGGTCGCCGGCATGGTCGTTCCCAGATTGATCAGCATCTGTGTCCAGCTGCCACTGATCAGCAGCCAGGTGGCAAAGAGCATCAGACCGTAGCCTGCCAGAACGGCGGCCCTGGCGACGCTCTTCGGCAGGCGCTTCACCAGCGAATCGATACCGAGATGGCCATGCTCGCGCATCGCCACCACAGCCCCCAGAAAGGTCAGCCAGACAAAGAAGATGCGCGACAGTTCTTCCGAGGCGGTGATGCCCTGGTTGAAGGCATAGCGCAGCACGACATTGCCGAAGACCAGCACAACCATGCCAGCGAGCAAAAGCGCAATCATCACCTTCAGGGCGAAAAAATAGAAATCGATGATCCGCGTCATCCGGTCTCCTCCAGCGGGTTGGGCTTCGGCTGTTGCGTCTGCCGGCGCATGGCCATGCTGTTGCATCGCAGCCATCCGCCAGTCGATGCGCCCTCCTCGGCAAATCGACTGTCGTTAAAATGTACGAACCAGTTCGAAAGTCAAGCGGGCTACTGTGGAAAGCAGACCTTGCTGGGCGAGAAGGCAGAGCCGAGGCAGCCGAAAGCACTGGGCGCGCATGTCCGTGTCGGGGTGATTTATGAGCGAAAACAGCGATGTAAGGGATGAACCGACGCGAAGGCTGGACAGCACTCTGCTCGCGGGTCGCAGCCGAGACGGCTGGTATCCGCGACCCCGGCGACACACGACATCGTCCACCGGGCGATCAGGCCAGCCGGCTAGGTTTGCCGCAGCGTCATGCGCGCCGGCAGAATGTGCAACGGGTCTTGATGGTCAACACGCGGGTTGCCCCGGCCGGAGGCGCGCCCTGGTGTTAAAGGGCGCGGAGGCGAATGTCGTCGAAGGTCAGGTCCTTCAGGAGCACACCATCTTTCCAGACTGTGGCCAGGTAGTTGCGCCGGTCGCCAAGGTCGTCGAGCCGTGCAGCCTCCAGTCCGGAAAGCCCCTTGACCACCGCCTGGCGGCCAGCCTTGGAGGCCTTGAGGTTCATGGTCGCCGGGCGCTTGTAGACGTCGTGCCAGGTGCCTGTGTCATCCCGCCGGGCATTGGCCTTCATCGCGAAGGAATAGGTATCGCGGTTGACCTTTTGCAGCAGCGCCGATCCCATGCCGAAGGCGATGTTCTCGGCGGAAAGGCCGAAGGCCTCCATGCGGCCAAGGATGAGGCTGATATCGGAGGTCGAGATACCATCGCCCTGAATGACGCGAACGCTGGGATGGAGGACCTTATAGCCCTTGGCATTGAGCTTCGAACCGAATTGATAGTCGAGCTGCTTGATGACATGGACCGGCGTTTCGATCGGATCGCCGCTGTCCGGACGGATGATCACGGTGCCGCCGCTTGCCTTGAGCTTTTCGCGCAGCTGCTTGCCCCAGATCTCCGAGACGGCATAGTCAATGTCATAGCTGTCGGACACCACCGCAAACGTGCCGCCTTTGGCGAAGTTGTCGATCATGTGGCCATAGGCTTCCGGCTCGCGCTCGATGCCCCAGGCGGTCATGGTCGAATGTTCCGAGGCAGGGATCGAGAATCCAGCCATCTTCGCACCATAATAGCGGCGCGCATAAAGCACGCCCGTCATCGTGTCCGTACCCATGAAATGCACGAGATGGGCAGCGCCACCAAGCCCTGCCTGCTCCAGCGAGCCTGCGCCACGGGCACCGAAATCATGAAGGCGGAAGGGCAGTGACGCTTCGGGATGGTCGCAGGTCTTTTCGAGAAACGGACGGATGATCTGCTTGATCTTGCGGACATTGCTGGCGACCGACGATGGATACCAGACCGCGCGCAAAAGGGCCGTCTCGACAAACGTGGTCAGCCAGGCGGATTGCGGGTCGGTGTTGACCACCTGCACCATGGGCACACCGCGGCGCACCAGCGTGCCCTCCGGCAGGGCCTGTATGTCGAGCGGAAGCAGCCCGCCAAACACAGTGACGATGCGTTCCCAGCCGGCCCGGTTGAACGGCAGCCCGTGGGCAAGAACGATCGGCTCGGCCTCGTCGACATCCGCCATGGTCAGCGGTCGGGACAGATACGCCTTGAGGAACATCTGAAGTCCGAAGAACACGACGTCCGGCTGATCGGCCTGCCCGCGGGCCTCGATATAGGCGGAAATCCCTCTGGTATCAGGCGGGTATTGCAGGAAGTGGCTGAACTTGTAGCTGTCAGTGTTCAGGATCAGGTTCGTCAGGTTCATCACATTTCTCCCGAAGGCAATACAGTCCGAAGCATTGCAGCCGAGATCAGATGTACGCCACCAGCCGTGACCCATAAAGCCGCAAAGAATTCCCGTCCATGGTTAATATTCCGTCAATCATTTCACGCTAGTCTTATGACAATCACGCGCGTCCGCTGACTGCGTCCGTGCGACACGCAGTCTGGTCCGGCACCGATGCCGCCGGGCAGCGCATGAAGCGCCCCATTCACCGACATGGCAGTTCTACGTCCGCTTTCCCGCGTGTCGGGTCGCAGGACGATCTTTGAACCTGGCTGGCAACAGCCGATCCCGGCGGGACCCTCGACGGATGAGCTGAAGGAGATTGCGATGCTGATGCCCATTCTCACAGCCCGCGTGCCGGCCCAGACGGCACAGGCGATCCCGCAAGAGGCAAGCCAGCCCCGGCACAGCCTGAATGCCCTCGCGCACTCCATCTCCGGCCCCCGCGCGGATGCCATTCTCAAGATTCTCGAGACGCTTGGCCGCCATCTGAACGGCAGCGAGGTTCTTCCGCGGGAAGCGCTGGTCAAGCTGATGGAGACGCTGGCGCGTATCCTGAAATTCCCGCCCCTGCCGCAGGAAACGACGCATGATTTCGGCCAGCGGCTTGCCGGTTTTCTCGAAAAACTGCCTCCCGAGGCCCGGGCTGTTCTGGAAAAACAGCTTGGCCAGCGGACCCTTGCGCTCCAGGTTCGGGTTCTGGCGCAAGCCCTGAACCATCCGGCGCGCCTGGATGCCGGCAGCCTGCGGGCACAGTTTCAGACTTCCGTCGTCCTCACAAATCCCGCCCGCACCGACATCGCGCAACAGGCTCGCTCGCCCCTGCCCCAGCCTGCGCTGCCGGCGCAGCATCTGGCAACCCTGACGGCCGGCTCCGCACCTCGGATGTTCGGCGCGCCGGTGGAAGCAGCCCTGCTGCAGGCCGTTCTGCGCGAAACCTTCGGTGCCGAAACGGAACAGGCTGGTTCAGCACAGGCTGCGGACACGGATGACGGCAAGAGCGAGACCGAAGCTTCAGCACCGTCCAGGCGGCCGCGCGACAATGCTCCCAGGACAGGACTGACGCAGCAGACCGCCACTTTGGCGGCACCAAGACCGGCAACGACAACGGACGCGATACCGCAACTGCGCGCCGCTGCCGCCTTCCTCGCCGCAGACCCTGAGGCCCTTTCGCTCGTTTCCGCGATTGCACAGGGCGAGATTGACCCACAGGTCGAGATGACGTTTGCAGCGCAACCCGGCGAGGAAGCATCACCGGACGCTGGCCATGCCACCAGCGCCGAAGCCGAGGCAGGCCTGCAACCCGACATTGACATAGACATCGAAGCGGGGCCGACGGTCGCATCCAAAGACGACGGCGAAAACCAGGCAACAACGGCGGAGCAGCAGGCGACAGAAACACGCGACGAAAAGCCATCTGCCACGATATCCGGCCAGCGCAGCGAGGCGACGGCCATGCCCGACGAAGCAGACGCGCGGATACCGTCAAAGGGCAATGAGGAGCAGGTTCGACGCGTGCAACCGGACGGGCATTCCACCGGCGATGAAGGTTCCGACAACCAAACCGGCGATCCACAGAGGGCGAAAAATCTCTCGCCCTCTGTGGATCGGCCCGCTGAAAAGCCGGCGCGCATTCTCGCCGAAACCCTCAAAGGACTGGTCCAGAACACGCTGCCATTCCCCGATGGGGCTCAGTGGGAGACCACAGCATTGCCGCGCCAGATGATGACCAGCGCTTCTGCCGGATTGGCTGCAGGCATTCCATTGCATGATATGCCGGGGCTTGAGACCATGCTGGATGCCGCGGCCATCGAAAGCACGGCCGGCTGGACGGCGGAACTTTCCGACGAAATCGACAGCTGGGTGACGCTGGCCGATGCCGGCACCGAAGACGGAAGCGAAACCCGACCGGCCTGGGCATCCCTGGCAAAGCCGGACGACGCGCTGCGTGACCCCTTGCTGCACAACCGTCTTGTCGAAGGCATGGCCGGGCGCGACGCCATTCCCTTTGCCATCATCCCCTATCTGCCAGCAAAAATCGACAACGCGCTGTTTGCCGAACAGATGGAAGAGGAACAGGTATCGGACGACGGCGAAGCGACCGACGGAGAGGAACAGGACGAGGATCCCGCCACTGCCGACGATGACGAACAGCACGCTGCTCCATCGGAGCCTGAAGCCACAACGGACGATGACGACACGGCGCAGGATGCCTATGCCGTCTACATGCGCATGGGTGGTCTTGGCTGATCACCCTCCAGGCAAACAAAAGCCCGCGGGAATAGCTTCCCGCGGGCTTTTTCATTTCAGTCGATCAACGATCAATCGTTGTTGCGGCTCTTCAGGGCAGCACCCAGGATGTCGCCGAGCGAAGCGCCCGAATCGGACGAACCGAACTGTGCGACGGCTTCCTTCTCTTCGGCGATTTCCAGCGCCTTGATCGAAAGCATGACCTTGCGATCCTTCTTGGAGAAGTTGGTGACGCGGGCGTCAACAACCTGGCCAACCGAGAACCGCTCCGGACGCTGCTCGTCACGGTCACGCGACAGGTCGGCGCGACGGATGAACGAGATGATGTCTTCGTGGTTGACGAGCTTCACTTCGATGCCACCGTCATTGACGGCAATGACTTCGCAGGAAACGACGGCATTCTTGCGCAGGTCGCCGGAAGCAGCGGCGTCGCCGACCGCATCCTTGCCGAGCTGCTTGATGCCGAGCGAGATGCGCTCCTTGTCGACGTCAACATCCAGAACGACGGCCTTGACCATGTCGCCCTTGTTGAACTCTTCGATGACCTGTTCGCCCGGACGGTTCCAGTCGAGATCCGACAGGTGAACCATGCCGTCGACATCGCCGTCGAGACCAATGAACAGGCCGAATTCGGTCTTGTTCTTGACTTCGCCTTCAACTTCCGTGCCAGCCGGGTGGCTGTGCGCGAAGGCCTGCCACGGATTCTCGAGCGTCTGCTTGAGGCCGAGCGAGATGCGGCGCTTGGTCGGATCGACTTCGAGAACGACCACGTCAACATCCTGTGTCGTGGACAGGATCTTGCCGGGATGGACGTTCTTCTTGGTCCAGGACATTTCGGAGATGTGGATCAGGCCTTCGATGCCCGGCTCCAGCTCTACGAATGCACCGTAGTCTGTGATGTTGGTGACGGTACCGGAGATCTTCTTGCCATCCGGGTACTTGGCACCGATGCCATCCCAAGGATCCGACTCGAGCTGCTTCATGCCGAGCGAGATGCGGTGGGTTTCCTGGTTGATGCGGATGATCTGCACCTTGACCTGCTGGCCAATGTTCAGGATTTCCGAAGGATGGTTGACGCGGCGCCATGCCATGTCGGTCACGTGCAGCAGGCCGTCGATGCCGCCGAGGTCAACGAACGCACCGTAATCGGTGATGTTCTTGACGACGCCGTCAACAACCTGGCCTTCTTCGAGGTTCTGGACGATTTCCGAACGCTGCTCGGCACGCGATTCTTCGAGAACCGTACGACGCGAAACGACGATGTTGCCGCGACGCTTGTCCATCTTGAGGATTTCGAAGGGCTGCGGGTTGTGCATCAGCGGGGTGACGTCGCGGATCGGGCGAATGTCGACCTGCGAACGCGGAAGGAAGGCAACAGCGCCGTCGAGATCGACCGTGAAGCCGCCCTTGACCTGGTTGAAGATAACGCCTTCAACGCGCTCGCCGGCTTCGAACTTGACTTCGAGACGGATCCAGCTTTCCTCGCGGCGAGCCTTCTCGCGCGACAGAACGGCTTCGCCCATCGCATTTTCGATGCGCTCGACATAGACTTCGACTTCGTCGCCGACCTTCAGCGTTCCGTCCTTGCCCTTGGTGCCGAATTCCTTCAGCGCAATGCGGCCTTCGACCTTGAGGCCGACGTCAACAATCGCGACATCCTTTTCGATCGCCGTCACGATACCCTTGGTAACGTAGCCTTCGGCGAGATCGTGGGTTGCAAAGGATTCCTGCAGCAGGGCTGCAAAATCATCGCGGGTAGGGTTTGCTTCAGACATTAAAACTCCTGGTGTGTGCCGCGAGGGGCACAGGCGCCGGTGGCTGGTGTTGATCAAATCCGATGGTCCATCCGCTCTCTCCGTGAGGAGGAGCCAAGCCGGCGCGGGGACGGAACATGCGAATGCTTATTTGTTTCGGGCAGCGTCGATAATCATGCGCGCCGCCTGGAACGCCGCCTCTATACTCATTTCGGAGGTATCTAGCAAGTGTGCATCGGGGGCGGGGCGCAAAGGACTGTCTGCCCGGCCCATGTCGCGCTCGTCGCGCTTGACGATATCGGCGAGGATCTCGAGAAAATCGGCAGGAACACCGTTTGCGACGATCTCATCGAAGCGCCTTCGGGCCCGGACTTCGGCCGATGCCGTGACATAGAGCTTCACCGGCGCATCGGGGCAGACGACCGTGCCGATATCGCGGCCATCCAGCACCGTGCCGGGTTCGCGCACCGAAAATGCCCGCTGCGCCTCGACCAGCGCCCGACGCACGGCCGGCATCACCGCAATCTTCGAAGCCGCCTCGCCGACCGAGTGCTGAGACAGAACCGAGCGATCGAGCCCGGCCAGTTCGACATCGCGCGCCACGCCCTCGGCCACCAGCTCGTCATCAAGCGGCAAGCCGGCATCCAGCAGCGCCCTGGCCGTTGCCCGGTAGGTGAGGCCCGTATCGAGATGATGGAGGCCATATTCCTCCGCAATCCGGCGCGACAGCGTGCCCTTGCCCGCTGCAGCGGGTCCGTCGATGGCGATGATGAACGTCATGGAACCTCCGGTAGTCTGAAGCGGCCTCTAAACCAGTCCGCGCCGTGAAGTTCAAGCCCCAGTTTCCAGGCCCCCAGTTTCCAGGCCCCCAGTTTCCAGGCCCCCAGTTTCCAGGCCCCCAGTTTCCAGGCACAGCGTGCAGGCCATGCAATTGTAATTGTCTGAGGCGGCGATAGTCGCCCGGCGGGGTCTTTACGTGGCATAACGGCCATCTTGGCCGGCAAACAAGGGGCTGGCCGCCCCGCCACCAAGTTAGCCTTTGACAGAGCGGGACAAGACGATTATGGGGACCGGCTAATTCTTTTACCCTTCAACCGCCGGGAAACCGGCAAATGCCGGTTCCACCGGCCATTCAAGAGGCTTTGAAGCGTGGCAAAACCGCAACTTGGAACAAAGCGCATCGATCCGGAGACAGGCCGTAAGTTCTACGACCTGAACAAGGATCCGATCGTTTCCCCCTATACCGGCAAATCCTATCCGCTGTCTTATTTCGAAGAGACATCGGTCGCCAAGGTTCTTGAAAAGGCCGAGGAAGAGGAAGTCGCAGAAGTCGATACCGAGAACACTGAAGTCGAACTTGTTTCGCTGGAAGAAGCCGATGGCGAAGCCAGCGGCGACGACATCCCGGATCTGGGCGACGACGATGTCGAGATCGATGCCGATGATGACGACACCTTTCTCGAAGCCGACGAAGATGACGATGATGACGAACTGAGCGACCTGATCGGCGTTTCGGACGACGACGACGAGGTTTAACCGCCTCGAAAATCTTGAGAATGGCTTCCGCGTGCCGATTTCACGGCAAAGCGGAAGCCGCATCCGCGGTCTTGTAATAAAATCGTCGCGGTCGTCTTTTTAAGGCTTGCCATCTTCCGGAAGCGGAAGTATTAAGCCGCCACCCGCCAAGGCGAACAGCCGAAGCGGACTTCCCGGAAACCGGCCTTGCCGGACCCGTTATGGGGCTATAGCTCAGCTGGGAGAGCGCTTGCATGGCATGCAAGAGGTCAGCGGTTCGATCCCGCTTAGCTCCACCAAACTCCTTTTTCCTGCCAATATTCGAAGCAGTAGGTTTTTTTCTACGTTGCTTTCTGCGGCTCAACTTTGGACTTGGCGCCTGATTGGTCTGATGTCAGGCCGGAGCGACCGCTGTGTCCGATCATTCTGCCTGCCAGCGAATACCGCTTCCTCAGAGACAGGATCGGCTTCTCGATCAAGTGCCAGGAGCCTGCGGCGACGCAGAGGACCGTGGCGCTCACCAGCACTGTCAACACGACGATACCGAGTGCCGTCCCGACAAGGACAGGCGGCCCGAGCAGGATGGCGAGTTGTATCAAGGGTACGTGATAGAGATAGACGCCATAGGAATAATCGCCGCCCTCCACTATCTTCGGAAGTGGCAGCCGCGTCAGACCTGCGTAAATGGTGATGTAGGTCAGGACAGGCATCACAATCAGGCGGCTTGCGACACTTTCGGTTGCGTTCGTATCGAGAAGGACCATCGCCGCAAGTGCAATGGAGAGACAGACAACAAACAGTAGTCTTGTCATGGGGATTCTGTTGCGCAACTGATAAGCAAGGACCCCGCACAGGAAAGGCGTGATAAGCTGGGCGCCACGTCCAACAAAAAGCACATGGATACCGTCACCGGTCTCAGCGGGCCCGAAATGCTCGATTGCAAGGCCCGCGACGATGAAGATCGCCAGAAGTAGCACGGTCGCTTCTGCGCGGCGCACCATTCTGGTCAGCATCAAGACCGACATGACAATGTAGCAGTTGATCTCCCAGGGAATGGTCCACAGCGCACCGTTGACCTGCGGCATCGGCAGGTCCGTGAAGACGCCTGGCAGTTGAAAATGCACTAAGCCGATTATGTTCAGCATATAAGAGTAGAAGCCTGCATCGGTGAAATAATCGCCAAGCGACAGCGTGGTGACGGCTGGACCGATGATGAAGGCGCAGACGAGAATATCGACCGCAAGCGCTGGAACGATGCGCAGTGCACGATTAAGCAGGAAATTCTCCAGACTGAGACGCTGGGCACTTCCGGTAATCAGAAAGCCGCTCAATGCAAAAAACATCGGCACCAAGCTGTATTCCAAGAACCACAGCACTGGGCCATGCGCCAACGCCCAGTGGCCGGAATTTGTAAGAACGTGGTAGAAAACAATGGAAAAAGCCAGCGCAATACGCACGAAATTGAAGCCGGGGCCAAAGCCCCCATAAATAACCAGCATCGCTCCAAAGCTCTTCATGGCATTCTCCGCAATCTTCACACCGCATCAATGCCCGCAACCTACGGTGTATTATTCAACGAAAGGTAAGCACGGGTAGCTCCGATCCCGCCTGTCTCCACCAATCCTCCACCAGCACGACTTTGGTTTCCTCATGCGGAGCGGTTCATTCCGTCGGCAGACGCAGCGCTTGTCCAGCAAATCCCTTGCGTTTGGCATGTGATATCGCCAAAAGACGGGTGCCTGACAAACCAGACGGAACGCGCAGGCTGAGCATCAAGGAGCGGACGTGCGCTATCTGATTACGGGAACGGCAGGTTTCATCGGTTTCCATCTGGCAAAGCGACTGCTCGACGACGGCCATTTCGTCACCGGCTTTGACGGCATGACGCCCTATTACGATATTCGGCTGAAGCAGCGGCGGCACGCCATCCTTGCACGCTCCAACGGCTTTAGGCCCGTCATCGGCATGCTCGAGGACAAGGACGCGCTGGACCGGGCGGCAGAGCTTGGCGAGCCGGATGTGATCGTGCATCTGGCGGCGCAGGCGGGCGTTCGCTACAGCTTGGAAAACCCAAAGGCCTACGTCGATTCCAACCTCACCGGTTCGTGGAACGTGCTTGAACTGGCGCACAAGCTGAAGCCGCAGCACCTGCTGCTCGCCTCGACATCGTCGATCTACGGCGCCAATGAAAAGGTGCCCTTCGCCGAGACCGACCGCGCCGACGAGCCGATGACGATCTATGCGGCAACGAAAAAATCGATGGAACTGATGGCGCACAGCTATGCGCATCTGCACCAGATCCCGACGACCGCCTTCCGGTTCTTCACGGTCTACGGCCCCTGGGGGCGCCCCGACATGGCGTTGTTCAAATTCGTCGATGCGATTTTGAACGGGCGGCCCATCGAGATCTATGGCGAAGGCCGGATGAGCCGCGATTTCACCTATATCGACGATCTCGTCGAAGCCATCGTCCGGCTGATGCAGGTGGTTCCTGCGCCGGACAATCGCGCGGTCGCCGACACTTTCGGCGATACACTGTCGCGGCATGCGCCGTTTCGCATCGTCAATATCGGCGGCGGGCAACCGGTTGAATTGATGCGGTTTGTCGAAACGGTAGAGGCTGCCGTTGGCAAGGCGGCCATCCGTGTCATGCTGCCGATGCAGCAGGGCGACGTTCCGCGTACCTTTGCCGCCCCCGACCTGCTGCAGGCGCTGACCGGCTTCACGCCGACGATTTCCGTCGAGGACGGTGTCAAGCGCTTCGTCGACTGGTACCGCGCGGAAATGACCGCGGCCTGACGGAGAGACTGCACCTTTCGCAAGGACGCAGCCGGATACCAGACCTGATCGCGCACTGACGGATTGTGCAGCGGGGCTGAAGGTCGCGGCCGGGCATTCGGCGGAGAGCCGCACGGTGGTGCTGAGCGCAACACGCCGGCAGAAAAACGACATCCGTCCCGATTGTTTTTACCTCCCGGGACAGGCTGTCTATTCAGTTTTGCTTATTTTCTGATAGCACAGCACGACGTGAATAAGCTGGCGACATCACCCGTTCTGTTAGACGGGAACCATTGGGGACATATTATGAGCTTTACCGAGACGACAACGACCTCCTGGTTTTCGCGCCTGAAGAGCGGCCTTGTCGGCCTTTTGATCGGCCCGCTGCTGGTGCTGGGAATGATCTGGCTCCTGTCGTGGAACGAGGGTCGCTCGGTGCAGACCTACAGGGCGCTTGCGGAAGGGGCAGGGATCGTCGTTTCGGTCGACAACGGCGCCATCGATCCGGCCAATGAGGGCAAGCTCATCCATGTTTCCGGCCCCGTCAAACCCGACGGCACGCCGGAGGATCCGATGTTCGGCGTTGCGGCGGACGGCGCCGCGGGCATCGAGCGTAAGGTCGAGATGTTCCAGTGGGAGCAGCAGAGCGAGAGCAAGACGGAAACCAAGCTGGGCGGCGGCGAAGAGACCGTGACCACCTACAGCTACCGCAAGACCTGGCGTTCGAGCCAGGTCGATTCCTCCGATTTCCGGATACAGGACGGCCATCAGAACCCGCAAATGCCCTTCGAAAACGAGCGCTTCACAGTTGAAAGCGCCACGATCGGCGCCTTCACCGTGGATGGCGCGGCCGTTGCGAACCTGGGAGAGGACAGCGCCGTAAAACTGACCCCGGACGCGATTGCGCGCATCCGTGCAGCGCTTGGCACCGACAGGCCGGTCAATGCCGATGGAGTCACCGTCTATGTCTCGCAGAACCGCCAGAACCCGGCAATCGGCGACCTGCGGATCAGCTTCACCCGGCAGGACGTCACACAGGCGAGCTTCGTTGGCGCGCAGAAGGCGACGACGCTGGGCGAATACAAGGCATCGAACGGGCGCTCGCTGTTCCTCAGCGCTGCCGGCAACGCCTCCTCCGCCGAAATGTTCGAGACGGCACAGAGCGAAAACACGATGATTACATGGCTCGTTCGCGTTGGCGGACTGGTCGGCATGTTCATCGGCTTTGCCATGATGCTGTCGATCCTTCGCATCCTTGCCGATGTCATTCCCTTCGTCGGCTCGATCGTCGGCTTCGGCACGTCGGCAATTGCCCTGATCCTGACCCTGCTGCTCGGGCCGCTGGTCATTGCCATCGCATGGATCGCCTATCGGCCGCTTCTGGCGATCGCCATTATCGCCGTCGGTGCGCTGCTCGCGGCGGCGATCCTTTATCTGAGGCGCCATCGCGCAACCCCAGTGCCAGCACCGGCAACCGCCGCCTGATCCGAGCCAGCATTTCCCGCGCAACGGACAGCCAGTTGCGCGGGTTTCGTGGTCCACCCCCGGATAGAACAGCACGTTGTCGCCCTCAAACCGGAAGCTTCAGGCATCATGTTTCTCGCGTCAAAACTTTTCTGGTTGCTTGCCCAGCCGCTGTCGCTGGTGTTCGTCTGCCTGATTATCGCGATCCTGCTCGATGCAGCCGGATTTGAGCGAACCCGCGGTTTCTTTTCGGCGGTGGCTGTCACGCTCTTGTTCCTGACATTGTTCACAAGCACCGGCAGCTATGCGCTGCAGGCGCTTGAAAACCGCTTTCCGCGCCCACAAAATCCGCCGAACAGCGTCTCCTGCGTCATTATTCTAGGTGGCGCCTTCGAAAACGAGGTCATGGCCACCCGCGGCGGCCTGGAATTCAACCAGTCTGCCGATCGCTTCATCGAGGGGCTGCGCCTGGCTCGGCTCTATCCCGACGCCCGTATCCTGGTATCCGGCGGTGACGGCTCGTTCAGCGGCGCCTATGAGGGTGATGCGCAGGCCTCCACCACCTTTTTCTCAACTTTCGGCATCGACCCCGCCCGGCTGATTCGCGACGAGACGTCGCGCACGACATTCGAGAATGCGGCCAATACGAAGGACCTGCTGGAGAGAAACGCGCTCAGCAACTGTCTGCTGGTGACCTCCGCCTTCCACATGCCCCGGTCGGTCGGCCTGTTCCGCAAGCTGGGCATCCCCGTCGTGCCCTGGCCGACCGACTACCGGACGAGCGGTCGCGTCAGCCTCTGGCCGGACTTCAGCCAGCCATCGCTCAATGCACAGCTGACGACCACCGCCCTGCGCGAATGGACCGGACTTCTGGCCTACTACATCAGTGGCCGTACGCATGCGATCTTCCCGCAATAGCACCGCCGCAAGGCGGTTCCGGCCGTTGACGCAACCGGTCCCATGTGGTCCTTCTGCCCTTGAATGAGGGAGCCTGACCATGCCGATACTGGAAATTCTCGACTATGCCGGCGTTGCCGTGTTTGCCGTCACCGGCGCGCTTTCGGCCTCGCGCAAGCAGCTCGACATCATCGGCTATGTCTTCCTGGCCTCCGTCACGGGTATTGGCGGCGGCACGTTGCGCGATGTTATCCTCGGCGCCACGCCCGTCTTCTGGGTCACGAACCCGATCTATCTTCTGGTCTGTACGGCAGCCGGTATTGCCGTGTTCCTGTCGGCGCACCTGATGCACTCCCGCTACCGGCTGCTGGTCTGGCTCGACGCGGTCGGGCTCTCGGCCTATTGCGTGATGGGGGCAGCAAAGGGACTGGAGGCCACGGGCTCTCCGGCCGTTGCGATGGTCACCGGCATGCTGACCGCGACCTTTGGCGGCGTCCTGCGCGACCTCCTGGCCGGCGAGCCGTCCGTTCTCCTGCGTCCGGAGATCTATGTGACGGCGGCACTGGTGGGTTCGGGCATGTTTACCGGGGCAACGGCGCTCGGTGCACCGCTGATCGTCGCATCGGCGATCGGAATTTTGGCCGCGTTCCTGGTTCGCGGCGGGGCGCTGCGCTACGGATGGACGCTGCCCACGGGGAGAGCCGGCCCCGGCAGGCATCCTGACGATGTCATGTAGCGGACGGCAGCCTAGCGCTTCGGGCGCAGACGGATGACAACATCGACATGGGCGATCTCCATGCCCTCGGGAGGCTCAGGAAGATTGCCGATGGAAATATTGTTGACGGGAATGTCGAGAACCTCGTTATGGCCCTCGACGAAGAAATGATGATGGTCCGAGACATTCGTGTCGAAATAGGTTTTTGCGCTCTCGACGGCCAGCACCCGGATCATGCCGGCTTCGGTAAACTGGTGCAGCGTGTTGTACACCGTCGCCAGCGACACCGGCACACCGGCCGCGACCGCTTCCTCGTGAAGTTCTTCCACCGTCAGATGGCGATCACCCTTGGCAAAAATCAGGTCGGCAAGCGCCATGCGCTGTCGCGTCGGCCGAAGGCCCGAGTGGCGCAGACGTTCTTCCGAACAGGTGTCGAGTGCAGTTGCCATGCAGCAGATCCAGATCGTCAAGCTATTGCAGAATGCTTTTCCACTGCCGATATAACTTTTGCTGCGAATGCTTTCAATAGTGCAGAGCCGAACTGGAGCCGCATGCGGTCCGAAAACGGGTCGAATCTGGGGGCAAAGCCATTTATCTCTGGCTGTTGAGACCTCCATCATGTATGCGACGGCGGAATTTAGCCTTATCCTCGAACGGAGGAATGGGACAGACCGGGATGAAGTTTGCATGCTTGTGCTTCATTTCAAAGCGAACTTGCTCTAAAGCAGGTCAACGAAAAATCTTGTCTAGTGGGGAAACAACAGTTCATGACGACCAGACAATCCAGCTTCAACTATGAAGAAATCCTGACATGCGGTCGTGGTGAACTGTTTGGCCCGGGCAATGCGCAACTGCCGCTGCCGCCGATGCTGATGGTCCACCGGATTACCGAGATCTCCGAAACGGGTGGCGCCTTCGACAAGGGTTACATCCGGGCCGAATATGATGTCCGTCCGGACGACTGGTATTTCCCCTGCCATTTTGCCGGCAATCCGATCATGCCTGGCTGCCTGGGTCTCGACGGCATGTGGCAGCTGACCGGATTTTTCCTCGGGTGGCTGGGTGAGCCCGGGCGCGGCATGGCGCTGTCCACCGGCGAAGTGAAGTTCAAGGGCATGGTTCGCCCGACGACCAAGCTGCTCGAATACGGCATCGACTTCAAGCGCGTGATGCGCGGCCGGCTTGTGCTTGGAACAGCCGATGGCTGGCTCAAGGCGGACGGTGAGGTTATCTATCAGGCAAGCGACCTGCGCGTTGGTCTGTCCAAGGAAAAAGCGGCCTGAACCAAGGCGCCGTTGCACGCAGAGAGATTAGAGAAAAGGTCATCGACATGAGACGGGTTGTTGTCACGGGTCTGGGTATCGTTTCCTCCATCGGGAACGATGCGGAACAAGTCACCGCGTCCCTTCGTGAAGCGAAGTCGGGCATTTCGTTCTCGAACGATTTCGCCGAGCACGGTTTCCGCTGCCAGGTCTGGGGCGCCCCTGATCTCGACGTCACCGAGCTTGTCGATCGTCGTGCCGCGCGGTTCCTGTCGCAGGGCGGCATGTGGAACCATGTCGCGATGAAGCAGGCGATCGCCGATTCGGGCCTTGAAGACAAGGACATCGGCGGCAACGAGCGCACCGGCATCATCATGGGCTCCGGCGGCCCTTCGACCCGGACCCTGATCGAAGCAGCCGAAATCACCATCAAGAACAATTCGCCCAAGCGCATCGGCCCGTTTGCCGTGCCGAAGGCGATGTCTTCGACGGCGTCCGCCACGCTCGCGACCTGGTTCAAGATCCACGGCGTCAACTATTCGATCTCGTCGGCCTGCTCGACCTCGGCGCATTGCATCGGCAATGCCATGGAGATGATCCAGTGGGGCAAGCAGGACGTGATGTTTGCCGGAGGCCACGAGGATCTCGACTGGACCATGTCGAACCTGTTCGACGCCATGGGCGCGATGTCCTCGAAATACAACGACACGCCCTCCACCGCCTCGCGCGCCTATGACAAGTCCCGCGACGGCTTCGTGATTGCCGGCGGTGCCGGTGTGCTGGTTCTGGAAGAACTGGAACACGCCAAGGCCCGCGGCGCCAAGATCTATGCCGAAATCACCGGCTATGGTGCCACATCCGATGGCTATGACATGGTCGCTCCATCCGGCGAGGGCGCGGTGCGCTGCATGCGCCAGGCGCTGGCGACCGTCGATGGCGACGTCGACTACGTCAACACGCATGGCACCTCGACGCCGGTGGGCGATTCGAAGGAAATCGGCGCGATCCGTGAAGTCTTCGGCGACAAGATCCCGCACATCCAGTCGACCAAGTCGCTGACCGGCCATTCGCTGGGCGCGGCCGGCGTGCAGGAATCGATCTATTCGCTTTTGATGATGCAGGCCGGCTTCATCGGCGAAAGCGCGCATATCACCGAGCTCGACCCGGAATTCGACGGCGTGCCGATCGTGCGCAAGCGCATCGACGATGTCACGATCAACACCGCCCTGTCGAACTCCTTCGGCTTTGGCGGCACCAACGCAACGCTCGTTTTCCAGCGCTACAACGGATAATTCGATGACCGGCATCATGAACGGAAAACGCGGCCTCATCATGGGCGTCGCCAACAGCCACTCGATCGCCTGGGGCATCGCGCAGGCGCTTGCGGCACAGGGTGCAGAGCTTGCCTTCACCTACCAGGGCGAAGCGCTTGGCAAGAGGGTGAAGCCGCTGGCGGCGGAGGTCAATTCCGACATTCTGCTGCCATGCGATGTCGAGGATATCGCATCCGTCGACGCCGTGATCGACGCGCTCAAGGAAAAATGGGGCAAGCTCGACTTCATCGTGCATGCCATCGGCTTTTCCGACAAGAACGAATTGAAGGGCCTGTACGCGAACACGTCGCGCGAAAACTTCAGCCGCACCATGCTGATCTCCTGCTTTTCCTTCACCGAAATCGCAAGACGCGCCGCAGAGCTGATGACGGACGGCGGCACGATGCTGACGCTGACCTATGGCGGCTCGGTGCGCGTGATGCCGAACTACAACGTCATGGGCGTTGCCAAGGCGGCGCTTGAGGCGTCCGTGCGCTATCTCGCCTCCGACTACGGCCAGCGCGGCATCCGCGTCAACGCGATTTCCGCCGGCCCGATCCGCACGCTCGCCGGCGCCGGCATTTCGGATGCCCGCGCCATGCTGTCCTGGCAGCAGAAGAACTCGCCGATGCGCCGCACTGTGACGATCGAGGACGTCGGCAATTCCGCTCTCTACCTGCTGTCGCCTCTCTCCAGCGGCGTCACCGGCGAGATCCACTATGTCGATTCCGGCTACAACATCACCTCGATGCCGGTCCTGGACACGCTGAACAAGGCCGACAGCGAGTAGGAACGGACAAACGTCAGTCGGCGCTGGCGATGATGTTTGTTGATCGCTTTCGCCGCGTCTTCAGACCATCAACCAAAGCACCGCAAGACCCGCCGCCCCGAGCAACGCGAAGACGACCAGTGCCTTGCGCGTCCGGTTGCGGGAAGCAGGGTCCGTGGGTGCGCGGGCGGCAGTCTGGAAGGCCAGGGGCACCTCCGAGGTCAATCCCTTGCCGATGCCGCTGTGCACGTCCTTGACGATGACTTCGGCGACACCTTCGGTCATAGGCGGTCGGGCAGGTCCAAATCCCATGATTTTCTCCCGTCACAGGCCCTGCGCCCGAAAGGGCGCAGCTGGGCGCGACAGACCAAGGGTGGACCCGAATCGAGGGAAGCGCAATCGCTAGCGTGCCATTCCCGCAACCGCATTTGATTGCCGGATTGAATTCTCTATCTGATGTGCAATCGCGCAGCACCCGCGTCCTATCCCGCCGTGCCCAAAGCACGGCGCTGCGGCTCAGGTTCAGCGCTTGCCCCAGAGGACCTTGAAGCGGGCATTGCGGCAGGTCTCGCCCCATTCCTTGAAGGTTTCGCCCATGACGGCCTCATAGGGCATGCCGCGATTGGCGACCAGCATGAGCTTGCCACCGATCTTCAGCGCCTTTGCCGACGCCTTGATCATCGCAACGCCGAGCGAAGGCTCGGCCGCATGACCTTCATGGAAGGGCGGGTTCATGACGATCAGGTCGTATTTGTCGCGGGTATCTTCGCTCGTCAGGTCATGCCAGAAAAACCGTGTCGGCACTTTCGGAGCATTGGCCTTTAGGTTGATCTTCGCGGCTTCCAGCGAATGGTGGTCGGCCTCGAAAAGGTCGATGCCCTTGAGGTTCGGCGCGCGCGCGGCAAGCATGACGGAGAGATAGCCCCAGCCGGCCCCGAAATCGGCGGCGTGGCCCTTGAAATCGTCCGGCAGGCGCGAGGCCAAAAGTTCCGAACCGTCATCGATGCGATCGTGGGAGAACATGCCCGGCGCGGTATCGAAGCGGCCCTCGACGCGGACCGGCTTCTTGGAGAATTTGGCAATCACGTCCTGCGGATCTTCCGGGCGGCCGAACCAGAAGGCGACGCCGTGATATTTCGGCAGGCTGTCGCCGCCCCAGCCAAACTGGGCGACACGCTTGCGCAGTGACTGGACACCATCTTCCTTGGAACCGGCAACGACGATCAGTCCGCCGATCTTGGTGCGCTTCAGCGCCTCGGCCAGCCGATCCTCGTTCTCGCCCTTGTGCTTGCACAGAAGCACCAGGGCCGCGTCATAGTCTTCGCCATCAACAACGGCTGAGACATCGGCCCGGGCAGCCTCCAGGCCGCGGTAGAGCGGGCGCAGGGCCTGCACGGCGGCAATCGAGGCTTCAAAGCCCTGCGGCAGCCTGTAGCCGGCCTCGGCGCCCAGGAACAGCACGCGCTCGCCTTCTGCGGGTGCAGGCAGCACGCCGTTGTCGAACGGATAGAACAGGGTTTTCAGCGCGTCGCGGCTCATGGTCGAGGTCCTTTGAGCATGAGCCGAAAACCAGCTGTTTCGGATGACCACGCTCGAGTTTGAATTCCGGAGGAATAGAAAGGGCGCGGAACGATTGCTCCGCGCCCGGCAGTCCTGTTTCAGGCAGGCCGCTTATTCAGCAGCTTCGCCTTCGCCCTTGGCGACTTCCTTGCCGGTTGCCTGGTCGACAACCTTCATGGACAGGCGAACCTTGCCGCGCTCGTCGAAGCCCATCAACTTGACCCAGACCTTGTCGCCTTCCTTGACGACGTCGGAGGTCTTGGCAACACGATCGGAGGCCAGCTGCGAGATGTGCACGAGGCCGTCACGCGGGCCGAAGAAGTTGACGAAGGCGCCGAAGTCGGCGGTCTTCACAACAGTACCTTCGTAGATCTGGCCGACTTCCGGTTCTGCAACGATCGAGTGGATCCACTTGCGGGCCGCTTCGATCTCCTTGCCGGACGAGGAGGCGATCTTGATCGTGCCGTCGTCTTCGATGTTGATCTTGGCGCCGGTCTTTTCGACGATTTCGCGGATGACCTTGCCGCCGGTGCCGATGACTTCCCGGATCTTGTCGACCGGAATGTTCATGACTTCGATGCGCGGTGCGAATTCGCCGAGTTCCGAACGGCCCTGGCTGATGGCGCTGGCCATTTCGCCGAGGATGTACTTGCGTCCGCCCTGTGCCTGGCTGAGCGCGACCTTCATGATCTCTTCGGTGATACCGGCGATCTTGATGTCCATCTGCAGCGAGGTGATGCCATCCGTGGTGCCGGCAACCTTGAAGTCCATGTCGCCGAGGTGATCTTCGTCGCCGAGGATGTCGGAGAGAACCGCAAAGCGCTCACCTTCGAGGATCAGGCCCATGGCGATACCGGCGACCGGCTTGGCCAGCGGAACGCCGGCGTCCATCAGTGCAAGCGAGGTGCCGCAGACGGTTGCCATCGAGGACGAACCGTTCGATTCGGTGATCTCGGAGACGACGCGCAGCGTGTAGGGGAACTGCTCGACAGCCGGCAGCATCGGGCGGATAGCGCGCCAGGCAAGCTTGCCATGGCCGATTTCGCGGCGGCCCGGGGAGCCCATGCGGCCTGTTTCACCGACCGAATAGGGCGGGAAGTTGTAGTGCAGCAGGAACTTTTCCTTGTACATGCCGGTCAGGCTGTCAACGTACTGTTCGTCTTCGCCGGTGCCGAGCGTGGCAACGACGATCGCCTGCGTTTCACCGCGGGTAAACAGCGCCGAGCCATGGGTGCGCGGCAGGATGCCGACTTCCGAGACGATCTTGCGAACCGTATCGAGATCGCGGCCATCGATGCGGCTCTTGGTGTCGAGAATGTTCCAGCGAACGATCTTGGCCTGCAGGTGCTTGAAGACGGCACCGATAACTTCGTTCGTGTACTTCGGTTCTGCGCCTTCCGGGAAGAAGTGAGCCTTCACCTTGGCCTTGACGGCGTCAACGGCAGCATAACGCTCTGCCTTCTGGGTGTTCTTGTAGGCAGCGCGCAGTTCGGTCTCTGCCATGCCGAGCATTTCGGCTTCGAGAGCGGAATGATCTTCCGGCGTGAAATCGCGCGGTTCCTTGGCAGCCACTTCGGCGAGCTTGATGATCGCATCGATGACCGGCTGGAAGCCCTTGTGGCCGAACATGACGGCGCCGAGCATGATCTCTTCGTTCAGTTCCTTGGCTTCCGATTCAACCATCAGGACGGCGTCCTGCGTACCGGCGACAACCAGATCGAGGATCGATTCCGGCATTTCGTCGAGATGCGGGTTCAGCACATACTGGCCGTTGATGTAGCCGACGCGAGCGCCGCCGACCGGGCCCATGAACGGGATGCCGGAAATCGTCAGGGCAGCGGAAGCGGCGACCATGGCCAGCACGTCCGGATCATTTTCCAGATCGTGCTGCATGACGGTGACGACAACCTGGGTATCGTTCTTGTAGCCATCAGGGAACAGCGGGCGGATCGGACGGTCGATCAGGCGGGAAACCAGCGTTTCCTTTTCCGACGGACGACCTTCGCGCTTGAAGTAGCCGCCCGGGATCTTGCCGGCGGCATAGGTCTTTTCCTGGTAGTTGACGGTCAGCGGGAAGAAATCCTGGCCCGGCTTCGGCGACTTGGCCGAAACGACGGTGGCGAGAACGACGGTTTCGCCGTAGGTGGCGAGAACGGCGCCGTCAGCCTGACGGGCGATCTTGCCGGTTTCGAGCTTGAGCGGGCGGCCTGCCCATTCGATTTCGACCGTGTGGGTATCGAACATATTTTGTCCTTCGTGTGTGGATCGGTCCATTCGCGCCGCAGCCATCTTTTGGCGCGGGCGATGGAGAGATGCCGCGGATATGACATATCACGGGCAAGACAGCGGGGGGCTTCCATTCTGGCTGGCGGGTCATTCCGCCCATGAAAGCCGAAAGGCCTGCGGGCTTGAAAAACGGGCAAGCGCCGAAGCACCCTGCAATCCTGCCCCATGACAGGTCATCGGTTGTTTCCGCAGGTCCGGCCCTTCCGGCCTGCTGGACAGTCCGCCCTTTTTGCATACGCCGGCTTGGCGTGCAGGAAGGCGGCAGTGACGGAACGTTTGTTCCGCAAAAAAACGACCGACGGGCGCCCTCCATCAAGAGGAACGCCCGCCGGGCTAAGGCTTAGCGGCGGATGCCGAGGGCAGCAATCAGCTTGGTGTACCGTGCTTCTTCCTTGCCCTTGACGTAGTCAAGAAGCGAACGACGCGTGGAAACCATTGCCAGAAGGCCACGACGCGAGTGGTTGTCCTTCTTGTGGCCCTTGAAGTGACCGGTCAGGTTGTTGATCCGCTCGGTGAGGATAGCAACCTGGACTTCCGGGGAACCGGTGTCGCCTTCGACGATTGCGTATTCCTTGATGAGCGCAGCCTTGCGCTCTGCAGTGATCGACATCGTGTATCCTTTCAATTTTTAGGATTTCGGGTCGCCAGCAGCCGGGATGTCGTCCAGCTGCGGCCATGAAAGCAGAATGCCTTGGTCTTCGACGTCGGTCTTTTGCTGGCGCTGCCTATAAACCATACCGGACCAAAAAGAAAGAGCCCTGCCGAGCGATGCCCCAACGGTGGCACTTGCAGCGCCTCAGGCCTCAATTCGGGGATGCGCGGGGGCGCATGGGCGCAGATTTCTGGCTGTCTATGTCTCCGTCGTCGCCGCTGCAGATGACATAGGCCCCGAAGACCCAGCCGCGCGGCGCGCCGTCGACCGAAACCCGGATCCATGTCTTCGCGCCGAGGCGGTGCTCTTCCAGCTGCTCGACCTCAAGGCCATTCGGCAGGGCTCCGACAATGCTGCCATTCGGTGCATCCCGGACATTCAGGGGCGTCCCGGTCGGATCGGCAACCGTGCAGGCCGCTTGCGCAGGATGGGCGGCCAGGGCCACCAGGAAGGCAAGCCGCAAGAGATAACGCAGTCTTTGCATTCCATCCTCCATCGCGGTCAAACACAAGATCCGTTTCCGCGTGCCTTGGGGGGCCGGCCGGTGTGCCGTCCAGCTGCTGTCAATCCGCGTCAGCGACAGGATAGGCGTAGAGCCTGTCCCGCGGGATCGTGACACGCCATTCGATGCCGTCCCGGTGCATCTGTCGCTCCAGTTTCGCGTCCAGCGCCATGCCGAGCATGCGCTCAAGGACCATGGTCCCAAAACCCTTTCGGACAGGCGCCTGTGTCTCGGGATTGAGATCGGCGCCGCTTTCCCGCCAGACAATCAACAGCTGCGTCGATGTCAGGGACCAGTCGAGGGCAACCACGCCCTTGCTGTTGGCAAGCGCACCATACTTTGTGGCGTTGGTGGCAAGCTCGTGCAGCGCCATGCCGAGCGTCTGCGAAACCTGCGTGTCCAGCTTGACGGCCGGCCCGTACAGCCGGACGCGGGACGGATCATCCGGGGTGAAGGGCTGCAGCTGGTTCTGCACGAGTTCGCGCAGGTCCACGCCCTGCGCCGCATTGGCGATCATCAGGTCGGTGGAACGGGCCAGCCCGGCGATCCGCTTGCGGAAGGCATCGGCAAAGTCCGTCGGATTTTCAGCTGCGTTCAGCGACTGGTTGAGCATCGACTGGATGACCGTCAGCTGGTTCTTCGAGCGATGGGCA
Organism: Pararhizobium antarcticum; assembly: GCF_001885585.1. Taxonomy (GTDB): domain Bacteria; phylum Pseudomonadota; class Alphaproteobacteria; order Rhizobiales; family Rhizobiaceae; genus Pararhizobium; species Pararhizobium antarcticum. Next base: position 151,943 of record NZ_LSRP01000096.1, on the reverse strand, counting down.
ACCTCGCGCATCAGGAAGCGGATCTCGTTTTCCGCCTTGGCCCGCGACTGCGCCGCCTCTGCCAGTGCGGTCGAGACCACCTCAAGCTCGGAGATCAGGTGGCGTCGAGCCGGAATCGGTCGGCCAAGACCAAGCAGATGTGCATCCCGTGCCAACTGCTTGATGCCGCGGGAGAGGATACGTGCGATGGCCGCCGAACCCGCAAGGGCAATGCCGGCAAAGACCACGCCGCCAATCGTCAGCCAGAGATAGGACCAGCGCGCCGGCGCATCGACATCCGAATTTTTGGCCCAGGCGACCACCCGCCAGCCCGTCGCGACGGAGAACTCGGTTACCGTTCTGTAGATGACACCGTCATGCGTGGCGCGTCCGATACCAATCTGCAGGGCCGGCACGATCTCCATGAAGAACGGCTTCCCCACAGCCACCTTGGTGTCGGAGGAAACGATCACGTTGCCGACGCCGTCGATCAAGGCAGCGTCCCAGCCCGGCGATAACGTATCCCGGTTGACCGCCTTGGCCATGCTTTCGGCATCCTGTGTCAGGGTCAGCAGATAGTCGGTTTTGCCATTGGGAGCGTTGAGCGGCAGATAGACATTGTAGACCCACTTCTTTGCCGTATTTCCGAAGAACACGTTGGAAATCAGTGGTCCATCCTTGGCAAACGCTTCATCCACCGACTTCGGATCCGACGACTTCCGCAACGGCGTGCCAAAGGGGACGCGGGTGTTGAACAGCTGGTTGTACGACCGGTCGATGACCAGAAGGTTGGAATCGGTTCCTGCAAGAGCGGAGAAAGCGCGTTGATACAGGCTGGGCAGATCATGCGCGTCGCCGGATCCCGTCATCGACAGCACCCTGAGCGTGGTCAGCATGCCTTCGACTTCCCGCTCGATGATCCGTGTCGCCGAGCCGGTCGATGCCTTCAGCAATGAAGCAACCACCTGCTCCTGCGCATCGGAACTGCGCTTGAGGATGACCATGGAAAAAATGAACGATGGAACGATGGCGACCAGCAAGAGCAAGGCCAGATAGAACGAGAAGCGACGCTGTCGCGCAAGCTGCAGGAAATCCCGCAGTCGCCCACTGGTCCGGGGACCCTGCCTGTTCTGAGCCTCGTTCAAACCGTCCCCACTCGGATTCCGCCTGTCATGTTACAATGTGCTGCACTGCCGCCGCCCTTGCGTCCGGCGCAGTGCGATCCTCGCCGTTGCGTACGTCTGCCTGGGCAGTAAGAATCTCCCTGGGACTGACGAACATCATGCGTTGGTGTGCCCGGGAAGGCAAATGGTACGAGCGGGGTGATTTTCAACCCGTGGCAAAAACCCGCTTCGGGCGAAACTCGCCTTCGCCGATTTCACCAATGGCGATCAGCTTTCCCCGGGCGGTGGCATAGGCCTCCGGCTCCGACAAGGGGGCGTCGCGTCCGCGCACGATGATCGGATTGCCCATTTTCAGGCGGTGCGCCTGCTCGTCGGTCACCGCAATATGCGGCAGGCTCGACAGAGCCTCGCCGGTATCGATCAGAAAGGCGTCGAGGGCGGCCAGGCGTTCTTCGTCACTCTCGATGCCTTCAAGCGCCACCAGATCCGCGAGCGGCACCATGCTTTCCTCGGCAAAGGGGGCGACGAAGCTGCGGCGCAGCGAGGCGATATGGCCGTAGCAACCCAGATCCCGGCCGAAGTCACGGGCCAGCGAGCGCACATAGGTGCCCTTGCCGCATTCGATTTCGAAATGCGCCAGATGCGGCGTGCAGCCGAGCAGCGAAAGACGAAAGACTTCGACTTCGCGGGCAGGAATGTCGACGGTTTCGCCTTCGCGGGCCAGATCATAGGCGCGATTGCCATCGATCTTGATCGCCGAAAACTGCGGCGGCACCTGGTTGATGACGCCGGTATAGGCCGGCAGCAGGGCGCGGATCTCTTCCTCGGACGGACGATTGTCGGAGGATTGCGTCACCGCGCCTTCAAGATCGTCGGTCGCGCGCTCCTCGCCCCAGGCTACGGCGAATTCATAGATCTTGCGGCCGTCCATGACATAGGGAACGGTTTTCGTGGCATCGCCCAAGGCGATCGGCAACATGCCGGACGCAAGAGGATCGAGCGTGCCGGCATGGCCGGCCTTCTGTGCCTTGAACAGCCATTTGATCTTCGAGACGGCCTCGGTGGAGCCGAAATCCAGCGGCTTGTCGAGGATCAGCCAGCCGGAAACGGCACGGCCCTTGGGTTTGCGAGGTCTGGACATCAATCAAGCTCTTTTTTTGCGAAAGGTCGCGGCGGTCCTCGCGACACTGCCATCCGGCATTTTCTGGCTGCTGCTCTTTTCAAAACCCAGCGCGTAAAGCCTCCGGGCAATCAGGTATCCGGCCGCGATGGTGCCGCCATTGTCGACGCGGTAGTCATCGCGCAGGGTCTCGACGATCAGCGGTTCGAGGGCGCCCAGCGGGGGCTTACCGGACGCGGCGGCCTCCAGCAGCATTTTCTCGTTATAGGGCGAATAGATAATGGCTTCGAGCGCCTTCATCTCGCGATCGCCATGGGCAATTTCCTTGCCCGGGCGATAGGGAAGACCGGAGGCGACCATCATTTCCACCAGGCGCACAGCCTCGGCATTGTCGAAGCGGGTAAGGCCGCTGCGGTAGAAGGCCTGGCGCTGCTCGAAGGTCCAGGCATTGAGTTCGTCGAGCGTGATATGCTTTGCCATCACGCCCCGGTTTTGTCGTTCGGGCCGTTTTTATCGTCTGCGTCGGCATCATCCGTGAGGTCGCGCATGACTTCCGGCGAGCGCAGCAAAGCGTCGATCTTCTTGTAGTTGTCGAAGCTGGTATCATCCTTGAAGCGCACTTCCGGCATGTATTTCAGCTGGCGCAGGTGCGGGGTCAGGCGACCGCGGATATATTTGGCGTGCCGGTTCAACGCCTCGATCGGCGCCGCATGATCGGCAACGCCAAGCGGCGTCACAAAAGCGGTGGCGACGCGCAGGTCGGTCGACATGCGGACTTCGGAAATCGAGAGCACGGTCGTCTCGATCAGCGGATCGCGCACCTCGCCGCGCTGCAGGACCTGGGTCAGGGCTGCGCGGACTTGTTCGCCAACCCTCAGCATGCGCTGCGAGGGGGCGGAGGATGTGGGTTTGCTCATGGTTTTTCCGCTGGGCTTTATCTTTTCTGGCGTTTTCTGGAACGCGACCAAGCCGGTCCAATGCAACTTTCGGGCCGAAAGGTCAAGACGAACCCGCCTTCGCGCCCCCCTTGCCGATCAACCATCCCGCCGAATACAGCATCTTGCAAGCGCTTCGACAGCAAAACCCGGCCGCAGGGACGACCGGGTTCAGGGAGGAAGTCGGTTCGTTGAAACAGTAATTGCCTTACTTGCAAATGCGGATCTTCTTGATGACCAGGTTGCCGTAGTAGTCGTAGGACTTGATCTTCTTGATGAAGCAATATTGCTGGTGGTAGCCGTTGTAGCCATAGCCACCGGCCTGCGAAGGAGCGGCGAACGAGAGCGCGGCGACGGCAGCGATGGCGGCGGAGAGAACGATCTTGCGCATGGGGCAATCCTTTGATCCGGTTGCGGATGAGGGCGTCTCATCCAGTGACCCGACAATGCAATGCCGCGTGGGAGCGTGCTGTTTCGCATGGAACAGGACTAAAAAACCGGGACCTGCCTTGAAAGACCGGGCGCCGCATGGTCAATCTTTCAAGCTTGGTCGGTAGCGGAGGCGAAATGCGGGTTCTCGTGGTTGAAAACATGGCCGGGTCGGATCTCGGCCTGGTCGGCGTGGCACTTTCGGAGGCCGGTATCGAGATCGATCTGCGGCAACCCTTTTCCGGTGATGCGCTTCCCGGCGGGCATGATGAACACGATGCCATCGTCGTTCTCGGCGGCGGCCAGAGCGCGCTCGACGACCACACCCATCCGTATCTCGCCGGTCTTGCGGCGTTGATGCGGACGTTCGGGGATGCCGACAAGTCGGTGCTCGGCATCTGCCTCGGCAGCCAGCTGCTCGCCCGTGGTTATGGCGCAGCGAATATTCTGGGGGCTGCCCGGGAATTCGGCTGGAAGGACGTGCACCTGACCGATGACGGCACGACGGATGTGCTGCTCGGCGGCATTTCCCATAGTTTCCCGATTTTCGAATGGCACTCGGATACGTTCACCTTGCCGGAGGGGGCTGTGCACCTCGCCACCAATGGCACGGCTGCGCATCAGGCGTTCCGGATCGGCCGCGCCGCCTACGGCACGCAATTCCATTTCGAGGCAAGCAAGAAGGTGGTGGACGACTGGAACCGGACATTTGCCGGCGTGATCGAGGGCATCGACCCGACCTGGCTTGCAACCTATCCGGACCATGCCGCGCGGCACGCCGAAACAGCCGATGCGACCGGCCTTGCCATCGCGCGCGCCTGGGTCAGGACGATCTGATCTACAGCGGCCGGGCTTGCTTCAGGGCGCGGACGATCCGCAGGCTGCGGCGCAGAACCGTGATGGCCGCACCCAGCGCGATCACCGACAATGCAACCGCCAGAACCTCGTCCTGGCCTTTCCAGAGCGGCTCCAGCATCGACAGCAGAGCAGCGGCGGTGATTATCGCCATGCGCTGCGGTTTTGCCATCGGGCCGCAGAAGTCGCTCGGCAGGCCGTTTGCCCGGCCCAGTTCCCGGACATAAGCGGTGAGAACCGCAAAGCTTGCGGCGGCCCAGCCGAGTTCCGGGACATCGATGCCGTAACCGACGCCGGTCAGGATCAGGATATCGGCGATGCGATCGGGGAATTCGTTCCAGAACGGCCCGTCCGGCGCGCCCTTGCCGCCTTCGACCGCGACCATGCCGTCGAACAGATTGCAGAGCAGCCGCAACTGGCAGAACAGGGCGGCGCAGACCAGAAGGACGATGCGTCCGGGACCCTGCATATCCCCGGCCCACCAGAAAGCGCCGCCGGCAAGGGCCGCGGCCAGCATGCTGGCCTGGGAAATCTGGTTGGGGGTGACGGCGCGTTGCGCCAGCCATCTGGCAATGCCCTGTGCCCAGCGCGTGTTGCGACTGGCCAGCGGACGGCGATCTCCGGCATTTTCGGTCATGGACGATTTCCTTTGCCGGCTATCGAATAGCTGTAGAGCACTGCGTAGGTGGTCGAGACCGCCAGCGGCACCGCGATGGTCCTTGCGATTTCCGGCGTGCCGCTCAGCGCATGGATGGCGACGAGAACAGACGTCGAGGCGAGGCAGGTGAAGAGCGGCGGCGCCCAATAGGCGGCGCTGCCTTGAAACCGTTTCGAGAGATGCTCGATCCCGGCCTTCAGGAACAGGGTCAGTATGGCCGACAACGCGCCCTGTACCAGTCCGGCCAGAAGCGGCTTGGGCATCGGATAGGCCCGATTGGCAAACACCGCCCAGCCGCCCATGGCCAGAAAGGCAAAGAGCCCATGCACGACGCCGGAGCCTGCGAGGGCGCGCAGCCGCAGGCTCATGTCAGCGACCATCCAAAACGGACGAGGTGGAAGAAGATCGGCGCGGAGAAGACGACGGAATCCAGCCGGTCAATCAACCCGCCATGCCCGCCGATCAGGTGGCCCCAGTCCTTGACGCCGCGATCGCGCTTGATCGCCGACATGACCAGCCCGCCGAAGAAGCCCATGATGGCGATGGTGAAGGCGAGAAGTCCGGCCTGGAGCACCGAAAACGGTGTGATCCACCAGAGACCGGCACCGATCAAAGTGGCGCTGGCCACCCCGCCGACAAAGCCCTCGACCGTCTTTGACGGCGACAGCCTCGGTGCGATCTTGGTCTTTCCGAACAGCTTGCCCCAGACATATTGCAGCACGTCGCTGAGTTGCACGACGATGACGAGGAATGCGATGAGCAGCACGTTGCGGTCTTCATAGCCGGGAATATCGAGGCTGAGCAGCGCCGGCACGTGGCTGGCACAGAAGACGCAGATCATCAACGCCCACTGCACTTCGGCAATGCGAACCAGAAAGCGTTCCGTATCGCCACGGAACACCGCCATGATCGGCATGAAGAGAAAGGCATAGACCGGGATGAAGATCGAATAGAGCCCATACCATTCGGTGGCGACAAGATAATACTGGACCGGCAGGATGATGAAGAAGGCGCAGGCGAGCGCCCAGTGATCGGCGCGCCGCGTATTGGTCAGCGTCACGAATTCGCGCAACGCCGCAAACGAGCAGAAGCCAAACAGGATGACGACGCCGACGCGGCCGGCGAGGAAGGCGATGCCGATCAGCGCCACCATGATCCACCAGGCATTGATCCGGGCATTAAGGTTTTCGATGACGGCATTCGAGCCGTCCGGCGACAGGCGCTGCTTGAGGACAAAGCCGATGCTGGATGCCAGGATCAGCACGCCACCAACACCGAACAGCAGAAGCAGGAGATCGGAACCGGCCGCACTCATTGCCCGTCTCCCAGGGGTTTCGGCGCAAGCGCCAGGAGCGCATCGGTCGCCCGCGCAAGGAAAATTTCGCGCGCCTCGTCGGGCGCTATGATCAGCGCTTCGCCGAAGGTTACGGTGCAGATCAGTGGAATGGGCACGATTTCACCCTTGGGCATGACGCGGTTGAGATTGTCGATCCACACAGGCACAAGCGGAATGTCCGGCCTTGTTGCCATGGCAAGATTGTAAAGCCCGCTGCGGAACGGCAGGAGCCGCGCCTCGGTCTCGTTGCGGGTTCCCTCGGGAAACAGGATGAGCGAGGAGCCGGCATCCAGCGCGTCGCTCATGACCGCGATCGGATCCTGCAGGCGCTTTTCCCGATCGCGCTCGATCAGCACCGCAGCAAAGACATCACAGCCGATGAAGCGGTTGAGGCTCGACTTCAGCCAGTAATCCGCGCCGGCAACCGGTCGCGTCCGCACCCGCATCCACGGGGGCAGCACCGACCAGATCAGGATGAAATCGCCATGGCTGGAATGATTGGCGAAATAGATACACTGGCCTTGCGGCGGCCCGCTCTCCGGCCAGATGGCGCGCACCGCCGTGACAGCGCGTGCGAAGACGACGATCATCACGGAAACGGCTCTCGCAAACAGCGCCTTCATGATCTTCGCCTCCCCCCTTCTTTCATGCTTCGCCCCAGATCCATCCCCATCCAACCCATCGCCATCCAACCCTTACTCCCCGCCATTCTCTGGCAGGGAACGATGAAACCGCCGTATCGCGCAACCATTGCCGTGTTTTGGAAACGGCCTTCGGGCTTGGTTTATTCGGCAAGACGGGTTGAGAGCCTCAATCTAGGTGACAGCAAGCCGCAAACGGCCGCCGCCCCCGGACGGCACAAGAGGTGCAACCGACACCGCGATACCGGAGCAGTTGCACTTTTCTCAGGCGCTGGCCGTCTCGTCTTCCGTCGGTGCATCCGGGCCGTTTTTCTTCACGGAGTCGATGCAGTTCTTGGCGCTGGCCTTGGAGGCGTAGGTTTCGGAGCGGACCATGGTCTCGCCGTTCGACGCCTTGAAGCGCACGAAATGCTGGCCGTCCTTGCTTTCGACGATCTCGAAGCGATAGCCGGAACCGGTTTCCTCCTTGGAGAGATCGACAGTCGCAGCACCGGGCGCATTCTTCTTGAGCGATTCGATGCAATTCTTGGCGCTCGCCTTGGACGCGTAGTTTTCCGACCAGACCATGACTTCGGAATTGTAGACGAACTGGGTGCGATACTCGCCCTTCTCGTTCTTCAGGATCTTGAACTTGTGCATTGCAGACACCTCTCCTCGCTCCGGCAGAACACCCTCCGGCCCTGCGCAGTTCAAGGTGTAACGGAGAGGAATCGGGAGTTCAAGTTTCGCCTATGGCCGGCGCCTTCCGGTTTCAGGCCAGAATCGATTCCGCCGCCTTTTCCGCGATCATGATCACAGGCGAATTGATGTTGCCGGAAACTGCCGTCGGCATGATCGAGGCATCGACAACCGCTTCCGTCACACGCTGATCACGCTGCCACTCCTGCTCCTGTGGGCGGCACTGCGGGCTGCTTTGCCGCCAGACGTCGCCACAATGGCTCCATCGCCGCGATGATATCCTGATAGAGCGCGTAACGCCGGGCATAATGGGCTTCCATCGCGATAGTTGGACGATAATGCCGCTCGGTCTTGACCATGGCCGCCGCCCCTTCGCCGAAATCGGCGAACAGGCCGACGCCGGTTCCGGCCGCGATCGCAGCCCCGAGCGCCCCGGTTTCGCGCGAGCGGGCCACGGAGACGGGAACGCCGAGCACATCGGCAAAGATCTGCGGCCAGATCAGGCTGCGCGACCCGCCGCCGGAGAGCACGGCTTCGTTGAAGACGGCGCCCGCCTTGCGGATCGTCTCGATGTGCTGGCGATGACCGAATGCCACACCTTCGAGCAGCGCCCGAACGAGGTGGCCCTTGCTGTGCCAGCCGGCAACCCCGTAAAAGCCGGCGCGGGCATGACCGTCCTGCTGGGCGCCGTAGAGATAGGGATGGTAGAGCGGATCGTCCGATGCCGGTTCGATGGCTCCGGCGAGCGCGCAAGCCGCGTCGAAAGGCGAAAGACCGTCCTGATGGACGCCGTCGAAGAACTCGCGCACCAGCCATTCGAGATTGGCAGCCGAGGTGGCGCTGTTTTCCATCGCCATATAGCGGCTGCGATCGAAGGTCGAGGACATGAAGACCGGTCCCTCGAGGTCGGGTGCGTCGATGATGACCTGGTTGATGCTCCAGGTGCCGGCGATGATCGAGGCACTGCCGGTGCGCGTGACGCCCGAGCCGAGCGCCGAGGCGACGACATCGAACAGGCCTCCGACGACAGGCGTGCCGGCGGCAAGCCCTGTTTCGCGCGCCACCTCCTCCGTCACAGTGCCGGCAATGTCGGCGCTTTCGATGAGCGTCGGCAACAGATCCATGCAATCGCCCAGACCATAGGCATCCATCAGCGTCCTGTCATAGCGGCGCGTGGCGAGATCGAGCAACCCGGCACCGGACATGTCGGAGACATCGCTGACGCGCTTTCCAGTCAGGCGATTGACGACAAAATCCTTGGAACAGAACACGGTGCCGATGCGCTTGAAAAGCTCCGGCCGGTGAAGCTTCAGCCAGGCCAGCAAGGTCGGCGTCTGCGATGGCCAGGGACGCTGCCGGGCGATCGGCTGTGTCCGCTCGCCCACACCTTCCGCCGCCCATTGTTCGACAAGACCGGTCGCCCGCGTATCGATGGACTGTATCCCGAGAAGCGGCGCACCGTCGCGGTCCAGCGCATAAAGGCCGTTGCCGTGGCCGGCGCAACCGATCGCCGCGATCTCCTCCGGCCGGATCTTTGCTTTTTCGATGCAGGTGCGAATGACCTGCCGTGCATTGGTCCAGAGTTCATCAAGACCGCGCTCGACATGCCCGGGGTGCGGCATGCGGCTGTGTCCCTCTTCGAAGGCAGCCGCGATTTCGTTGCCGGCCCGATCGAAGATCACCGCCTTGATGACAGTGTTTCCGGCGTCGAGCCCCAAAAGATAGTGTTTCATTCCGAACCCCTCCCAAGGCTCTGACAGTTTCAGGTGGTTCGAGCAGAATGCCCAGATCCGATCCCCTCTTCTCCCCAGCGGGCAGAAGGTCGCCCGCAGGGCCGGATGAGGGGGTCTGCCTGCACAGTCAACGTTCGCCGTCCCCTCATGGCCGCGATCAGCCCTGCTGATATCGCGCGAAAGCCTGTTCGCCGCTGGCATCCTCATGCACGATCGCCATCAGCCCGCGCACCACGGCGCTCGGATTGGCATGCTGGTAGATGTTGCGCCCGTAGACCATGCCCATTGCCCCCTGCCGCATCAAGGCCGCGGACTTGTCGAAGACCGCACGCAGATCCTCCTTGCCGCCGCCGCGCACCAGGACCGGGCACCGCGCCGCTTCGACCACACGGTGGAAATCCTCCGCATTGCTTGTCGGATCGGCCTTGACGATGTCAGCGCCCATCTCGCGCGCCAGTCGCGTCAGCGTGACGATCTTGTCGGCATCGCCATCGACCATGTAGCCGCCTTTTTCCGTGACCGGCTGCATCACCAGCGGCTCGATCATCAGCGGCATGCCGTACCGGTCGCAATCGGCCCGCACCCGGGCAATGTTCTGCACGCACTGGCGAAACAGGTCCGGTTCGTCCGGCAGCATGAACAGGTTGACGACGACGCAGGCCGCGTCCATCTCGATCGCCCCGATCAGCGGTTCGGCCTCGTTCTGCAGCACCGCCCACATGTCGCGGTGGCGAATGCGGTTGTAGGGATTGCCCATGTCGATGCGCATGACCAGCGCCGGCTTGTCCTTGCCGGGCACGTCCTGCAGCAGGTCAGCCTGGCCGTAGTTCATCTGGATCGCATCCGGCCCGGCAGAGACGAGTGCGGTGACCACACCCTGGATATCCTCCAGGCCATCGAGGAAAGACGGTTCGTTGCAGACACCGTGATCGATGGCCACGTCGAGGCAGCGACCGCCGCCGAACAGCCGGTTCATCCGGACTTTGCTGTTGTATCGCATGGTATACTCCTTCGTTCGTTCCTTGCGGAAAGCATGGTCTCATCGACGCCGTGGCGCCCGTTGAGAAGGGTGAGAAAACGATCGCGCTCGCCGGCGCGCTGCGCCGGCGTCCAGCCCTTTTCCTGTGCCAGCAGGTCGAGCACGGCATCCATCATGGTCAGCGAGAGTTCGCCCGAAATGGCCAACGTCGTGCGCCGCAAAAGCAGATCGTCGAGATGCTCGACCGCTTCATCGCGGATCAGGCACTGCAACTCCCGCACCGAGTAACCGACATGCGGCAGGGGCGCATCGGGGCCAGCAGCGATGAAACCGGCGATCGCTTCGGCATCCGTGCCGTAGCGGCTGAACAGCCGGACCAGTTGCGGCAGGGGAAGGCCCTTGTCCGCTGCCACCTGCGCGAGCCAGGCGGGAACATTCGCAGGATAGCCCCGCCCGCCGCCGATCGGCCGGTCCGTTGTTGCGACATGCCGCGGGTGCCCGAGCCGATCCAGCGCCATGTCGGCCGCCAGCTCCCCGAAGGAGCGGAATGTCGTCCACTTGCCGCCGATCATGCAGAGCACCGGCGGGCCACCATTGTCAGGCTCCACGATAGTACAGAAATGATCGCGCGGAATGCGGCCGGTAAAACTGTCGCTGCTGGCCGGCAAGGGGCGGACGCCCGAAAACTGGAAGACAATCTCCTCCGGCAGAATGACGAGCCCCGGCAGCACGAAGGCCAGGGATTGCAGGATATAGTCGCGCTCATCGTCTTCGCAGCGCACCGCCTCCGGGTCATCGACGCGGATATCGGTCGAGCCGACCAGCACCTTGCCGAGATAGGGAAAGAGGATGCAGATGCGCCCGTCCTCGTTTTCATAGTAGATCATGTGATCGGCAAGGGCCGCACGCAGGGCCGCATTGTCGATGATCAGATGCGAGCCCTTGGTTCCGCCGACCAGCGGTGCCGGTCGTGTCTCCGGCGAAAACAGGCTTTGATTGGCGATGTCGATCCAGCCACCGGTGGCATTGATGATCAGTGCCGGTTCGACGGCAAGCGATGCACCGCCAATGTGGTCCTCGACGAAATATGCGCCATTCTCCATGCGGCGCAGTTGCGCATAGTTCAGCGCCATCGACCCGACCTTGGCCGACAGACCATCCTGCAGCAATTCGAGGCCCAGCCGTTCCGGATGGCTGACCCAGGCGTCGAAATAGGTGGCGGAACTCTTGATGCCCCCGTTGAGGGCCGGCCATTTCTCAAGCGTCGCGCGCCGTCCGCGAAACTGGTGGCGCGGCATCAGCGCCCGCTTGCGCGTCAGGAAATCATAGATGCTCAACCCCGCCTTGATGGCGATCGCGCCACGCCGGCTCGGCCTGCGGCTGAGGCCTAGGAAGCGGACGATGCCGTTGCCGAGACCCGAGAAGAGATCAAATACCGGCACCGTCGTCGGCAGCGGCGCGACGTAGTGCGGGGCGTTGCGCAGCAGCCGGTCGCGCTCGGCCAGCGATTCCTGCACCAGCTTGAACTCGCCATTTTCCAGATACCGAAGCCCGCCATGCACCATGCGCGACAGGGCCGAACTGGCGCCCGAGCAATAGTCGTGTTTCTCCACCAGCAGCACGGTCAGCCCCTGCAGCGCCAGCTCCCGGAAGACGCTGATACCGTTGATGCCGCCGCCGATGACACACACGTCCACCTTCGGGCTCTGGCGGAGCCCGTCCAATATCTCTTGCCGTTTCATGATGGCTGCCCGCTACCTGTCCATGTCCGTCAGTTTTGCCGAAATGGCCCCGTCGATGGCCGCAAGATCCTCCGCATCGAGCCGGATGGTCCCGGCCCGCGCATTGTCGATGGCCTGTGCCGGGTTGCGTGCGCCGCAGAGCGCAAAGGTCACGCCGGGCTGCGCCAGCGTCCAGGCAATCACGGTCTGGGCGATGCTGGCATCGTGTTTTTCAGCAACCGGCCCGATGGCTTCGGCAAGGGCCGTTGCCTTCTGGCGGTTGCCGACCGAGAAACGCGGATTGTCCTTGCGCTGATCGTCACCGGAAAACACCCGGTCCGGACCGACCGTTCCCGACAGCAACCCCAGCGCCAGCGACGAATAGCTGAGCGTGGCGATGCCGTTGGCCCGGGTGCGCGGCAGGATTTCGGCCTCGATTTCGCGGTCGATCATGCTGAACCGTTCCTGGATCGCATCGAGACCACCAATGGCACTGTAGGCGTCGAGATCGGCCGGGCTGACATTGCTGGCGCCGATTGCCTTTATCTTGCCGGATGTGCGCAGGTCTTCCAGCGCCCGCATCGTCTCCTCGACCGGGGTCGTCGGATCCTGCCAATGGGTGATGTACAAATCGATATGGTCGGTGCAAAGCCGTCGCAGGCTTTCCTCGACCTCGTGGAAAATCGCATCACGGCCGAGATAGCGGTGAACCGGCTTGCCATTCTGGTCGAAGAAATGCCGGCCCTTCTGCGTATGCCAGACAAGGCCACATTTCGTGGCAATGACAGCCCTGTCCCGGCGACCGGCCAGCGCCTTGCCGACGATGTCCTCGGCGCGTCCGAGCCCGTAGGCCGGCGCCGTATCGATCAGCGTCACGCCGGCATCAAGCGAGGCCTGGATCGCGGCGATGGATTCAGCCTCATTGGTCCCGCCCCACATCCAGCCGCCGATTGCCCAGGTGCCGAGCCCGACCGCAGAGGCGAAAACGCCGGATTGACCAATTTCGCGTGTTGTCTGCTGGCTGCTCATGCCCATTTTCCTTCGCCATTTGCCAGTGCGAGAACCCGCGCACCCGTTGCCTCGTCGGTAACCAGCGTATCCAGATGTTTTCCGCGCAGGACGCTGAGGATCGGTCCCGCCTTGTTGGGTCCGCTGGCAACCCCGATCTTGGTCGGGATCAAGGCAAATTCCGGCAGTGTCAGCGAGACCAGTGACCGGTTGAGACTGTAGTCGCAGACCTGCCCCTGATCATCGAGCAGGTGGGCCAGCAATTCGCAGGACGCACCGGAGCGCTCGATCGCCGCGCGATCCGTGCTCGAGGAGGGATGAAGGTCGTAGTAGCTTGAGTCGTCCGACAGGATCGAACCGATGCCGACCATGGCGACCTTGGCTTCGCGAGCCCTGTGAAAGACATCAGCGACGGAGCGCATGTTGATCAGCATGCCGCGCTCAGTCGCGCTATCGGCAAACAGCGGCGCATGGATCTGGAACGAGCGCCCGCCCAGCCGGTCGGCCATCATCGTCGAGACGTGATTGACGTCCGTATAATGCTTGCCCTGGACACAGCCGGTTGCCGGAATGACCTCGACATCGAAACGCCGCTGCGCCTGCAGGCCGGCAACCACGGCACTGACGCCCTTGCCGCCGGTGATGCAGATCGTGTCGCCATCGACGATCTCCTCCAGCAGCAAACGCGCTGCCGCCTCTCCGACGGCTTGGAGAGCCGTCTGCAGATTGTCGGAGACGGTCGGCACGACGATGGCGCGGCTGATGCCGCCGAGCGCGACGAGTTTCTCTTCCATCTCGACCTGCGGCTCGACCGGCGACTTGATCTTGATCTCGACGAGGCCAAGCTGGCGGCCACGCTTGATCAGCCGGTTGACGGTGGCGTGCGAGATGCCGAGCTGGTCGGCAATCTGCGCCTGCGTCAGTCCTTCAAGGAAATGCAGGACCAGCGCCTGGTGCATCTGCCGGGCGATGACGATTTCCTCGCGCGGTGCATTGGCGGGTTTGAGTTTGGCGATCGGCCGATTGGGCGACATGTCAGGCAGCCTTACGCTTGTGGAGAAAATGATCGATGGAAACCGCAGTCAGGAGAATGCAGCCCTTGATCATGTCTTGCCAATAGACGGAGACGTCAAGCAGGATCAAGGAGCTGGTGACCACGGAAAGCAGGGCGATGCCGAGGATGGCGCCGAGAATGGTCCCGGAGCCGCCGTTCAGCGAGGCGCCGCCGATCACCGCGGCAGCGATGATGTTCAGTTCCATGCCGACGCCGAAGGTCGGGGTCGCGGCACCGAAGCGGGACATGTAGATGACGCCGGCCACACCGGATAGGGTGGCGCAGAGCACCGTGACCCAGAATTTCACCTGGTTGGTCTTGATACCGGAATAGAGCGCCGCCTTCTCGTTGCTGCCGGTATAAAACACCTTGCGGAAGGCGGTCGCCCGGCGCAGCAGGAAATCGAACAGCACGACGATGGCGATGAAGATCAGGATCACATAGGGCACGCCCTGGAACGTGCCCTGCCCGACCGCCTTGAACGCCGGCGGCAGGGTGAAGAGTGAGAGCGGCGTGCCCTTGGTGATGATCAGGCAGAGGCCACGCACGATCACCATGGCGGCAAGCGACGTGATGAAGTGATTGAGCCCCACCACCGTCACGAAGAAGCCCATGACGCAGCCGATCAGGCCGCTGGCGATGATGCCGATCAGCGAGGCGCTCCAAGGGTCCAGCCCCATCAGGAACAGCGATCCGGACAGCACCATCGAGAAGCAGACGACCGAGCCGACGGACAGGTCGATGCCGCCGACGATCAGCAAAATGGTCATGCCGACGACGACGATACCCTCGACGGAGAACGACATCATCATCGCCCGGAAGTTTCCGAGCGTCAGGAAATGCGGCGACGCAAAGCTCATGACGATGCAGAGCGAAAGGATGATGGCGATCAGGCCCGCCTCGCGCATCGTTCCCAGCCGTTTCCAGCCCGGCGCGCGCGCCTCGTGTATCCCCGTCATCGTCGCGTCCGCCATGGCCGTGTCTCCTGCCCCTGCTTGCTCTTTACGCGGCATGCTCTGATGCCTTTGAATTCCTGTGACCGATGCCGGATGCAAGCCGCATGATCGCCTCCTCCGTCATCGCTTCACCTTCGACTTCGCCGGCAACCCGGCCTTCGCGGATCACCAGCACCCGGTCGCACAGGCCGAGAAGCTCCGGCAGTTCGGACGAAATGACGACAATGCCGATGCCCGAGCGCGCGAGATCGCGCAAGAGCCGGTGGATTTCCGATTTTGCCCCGACATCGATGCCGCGTGTCGGCTCATCCATCAGGATCACCTTGGGATTGACGGCCAGTTGCTTGGCAATCGCCACCTTCTGCTGGTTGCCGCCCGACAGCGACGAGACCGGCATGTCGATGCCGCCCATGCGCACGCCAAGCCGCAGGACCAGATCCCGCGCCCGATCGGCTTCGGCTTTTCTGTTCAAAAGGCCCAGCGGCCCGGTCAGCGATGTCAGGTCGAGAACGGCGATATTCTGCGCGATCGACAGATCGAGAAAGACGCCGGATCCCTTGCGGTCTTCCGAGAGATAGACGACGCCGGCCTTGACGGCCTGCGCATAGGACCGGGCCCGCAGCCGTTTTCCATGCAGGTGGACTTCGCCTTGCGTGACGGGCCGCAAGCCGCAAATACCTTCGGCGATCTCGGTGCGGCCAGAGCCGATCAGGCCGCCTATGCCGAGGATTTCGCCCTTGCGCAGCACAAAGCTGACATCACGGAAGCGGCCGCTGTCGCCGAGATCGCGGACGCCGAGAATGGTCTCCGGCGTCCGCTCGGCCAGCGCCTGTTTTTCCGGATAGAGCTGCGTGATCTCGCGTCCGACCATGCTGCGGACCACGTCATCCGGCGTTACATCCGCCACCTTCTGCGTCGAGACGTAACGGCCGTCGCGAAACACCGTGACCCGGTCGCAGAGGCTGAAAATCTCGGCCATGCGGTGGCTGATATAGATGATCGAGATACCCTGTGCCTTCAGGTCACGGATAATCCCGAACAGCACCTGCGCTTCCGATTCCGTCAGGGCCGCCGTCGGCTCGTCGAAGATCAAAACGCGGCACTCGAGCGTCAGCGCCTTGGCGATCTCGACAAGCTGCTGGCTGGAAATCGAGAGGTCGCCGACTTTGCGCCGCACGTCGATCGGTGCCAGGCGGTTCATCACGACCTGTGCGTCCCGCTCCAGCCGGCGATAATTCATGAAAGGCATGCGCCGCCGGTTGGTGGCCGCCATGAACATGTTTTCCGACACTGTTGCATCCGGGCAAAGGGCGATTTCCTGATGCACGAGGCCGAGCCCCAGTGATTGCGCTGCGGATGGCGACGGCACTTTCACAGGCTTGCCATTGATGCGGATTTCACCTTCCGATGGCTGCAGCACACCGGCGATAATGTTCATAAGCGTCGATTTTCCGGCACCGTTTTCGCCGCACAGCGCATGGACTTCGCCTTTTTCCAGGCCGAAGCTGACATCCGTCAAGGCTTTGATAACACCGAAGTGCTTGCTGACATTGCGGATTTCCAGAACCGGCACCGACGCCATTGCAGTCTCCTCCTGAATGCTTGCGGTGGCTGTCCGGGGCAGATCACCCCGGGCAGCCTTTAGAAATGCTTACTCCTCGATCCCCTTGGTGCCGCGCCGCTTCAGATACTTGTCCCAGTAGAAGTCGTCGGCATTGTCGGCCGTGACAATCGACAGGCCGTTGTCGACGAAGGGAATGCTCATCGGGTTGAAGCCGACGCGCTTGGCGTCGTTCATCGGGTCGATGAGTTCCGGGTGCTTGGCGAGCCAAAGCAGCATAAAGCCCATGTAACCCTGCATGCCCTGGTTCGGATTGATCGAGCCGAACACTTCGCCCGCCTTGATCATGTCGAGAATATTGGCATTCACGTCGGCACACATGACGAGGATCTTGCCGCCGCTTTCCTTGTTGGCCTGCGAAGCGCCGATGGCCGAATTGGCTTCCGGCATGAACACGGCGCCAAGGTTCGGATTGGCCTGGATGAGGCTCGACAGGGCCTGATAGGCCTTGGTCGGATCCTGGTTGGATGCGGCGCGGCCGACGAGCTTCATATCCGGATACTTTTCCGTCATACGCGCGATGAAGGCGGCGATGCGCTTGTCGTGATTGTCCTGTCCCGGGTTTTCCAGAACCGCATATTCGCCCTTGCCACCCATCTTTTCGGCGATCGCATCGGCCGCATAGGTGCCTTCGCGGGTGTTATCCGAGGTGATGAAGGAGATGCGCTTGGAGAGCGGCGCGTCGGCTGCGAAGGTCACGACCGCCGTGCCCTGGTCAATCGCCCGGTTGATCGGCTCGATGAACGGGTCCGAATTCATCGGATGCACCAGAATGCCGGCCGGGTTCTGGGCGAGCGCCTGGTCGAAGGTGGCGATCTGCTTGTTGACGTCATATTCCGGCGTGCCGGTATAGGCGGTCTCGCAGCCGAGCTGCTGGCCGGCCTGCTTGAACATTTCATAGACCGGGAACCAGTATTCGACGCCCGAGACCATAACGTTCATGACATATTTTTCGCCCGGCTTGCAGCGGAACGGATTTTCCGTTTCAGCAGCGGCTGCGCCGGCAAACAGCGTGGTTGCAAGGACCGCCAATGCGGTCGTGCTTAGAAAATTGCGCAAGTTTCCTCCTCGAGGCCGAAGCCCCTCCCAACTATCCGGTGGCGCGCTTTTGGGCGGCCGATGATCCCATGAAGACCGAACTTCCTCCTCGAAGTCCGATAGGGGGAGATAACCGCGACGGAAGCGTCGTGTCAATATAATTCATACAAAGAAATATATTTCACGTGAAGTGGTCGGGAAATAAGCTGCCTCATATTGGATACGCACGGATGTGCGCAGCGACGAGCGGACTCGGGCAACAATTGCATTCCGGATGAAGGTGAAGAGGCTGGCGCGCAGACCGCTGAAAACCCGTGGATGCCCTGGCGACCGATGCGGCAACCGCACTCTGCGTCTTCCTCGTCCTTGTGGCGGGGATCCAGCGACCCGACGTCCGTCGGGTCAACTGACAGTCATCGCAGCTGGCCGAAAAATAGGTGTTGGAGTCTGAGGAGCAATTGCCCCCCGCTACTCGTCGCCCATCTTCAGCGCAGCAATGAACGCTTCCTGCGGAATGTCGACCTTGCCGAACTGGCGCATGCGCTTCTTGCCGGCCTTCTGCTTGTCGAGCAGCTTGCGCTTTCGGGATGCATCGCCGCCATAACACTTGGCGGTGACGTCCTTGCGCAGCGCCGAGATGGTTTCGCGGGCGATCACGTTGCCGCCGATGGCCGCCTGGATCGGGATCTTGAACATGTGCTTGGGGATCAGCTCCTTGAGCTTTTCGCACATGTCGCGGCCACGCCGTTCGGCGGCCATGCGGTGCACCATCATCGACAGTGCATCGACCGGCTCGCCATTGACGAGGACCGACAGCTTGACCAGCTGGCCTTCGCGGTGATCGGTCAGGTGATAGTCGAATGAAGCATAGCCCTTCGAGATCGACTTCAGCCGGTCGTAGAAATCGAAGACGACTTCGTTGAGCGGCAGGTCGTAGGTCAGCATGGCGCGCTTGCCGACATAGGTGAGCTCGATCTGCAGGCCACGGCGGTCCTGGCAAAGCTTCAGGATGCCGCCGAGATAATCATCCGGCGTCAGGATGGTGGCGCGGATCCACGGCTCATGGATCTCGGCGATCCTGACCACGTCAGGCATATCGGCCGGATTGTGCAATTCGCGCTCCGTGCCGTCATTCATGAACAGCTTGTAGACGACGGACGGGGCGGTCGCGATCAGGTCGAGGTCGAATTCGCGCTCGAGGCGCTCCTGGATGATTTCAAGATGCAGGAGACCGAGGAAGCCGCAGCGGAAGCCGAAGCCCAGAGCCGCGGAGGATTCCATTTCGAACGAGAACGACGCGTCGTTGAGACGCAGCTTGCCCATGGCGGCGCGCAGGTCCTCGAAATCGGCAGCATCGACGGGGAACAGGCCGCAGAACACCACCGGCTGCGCCGGCTTGAAGCCTGGCAGCATGTTGGCGGTCGGGCGCTTGTCCTCGGTGATCGTGTCACCAACGCGGGTGTCGGCCACTTCCTTGATCGAGGCGGTGATGAAGCCGATCTCGCCCGGGCCGAGCGCATCGACGGTGACCATCTTCGGCGTGATGACGCCGACACGTTCGACCTGATACTTGGCATCCGTGCCCATCATGCGGATGGTCTGGCCCCTCTTGAGCACGCCGTCGAGAATGCGCACGAGCACGATGACGCCGAGATAGGTGTCGTACCAGCTGTCGACGAGCAGCGCCTTCAAAGGCCCGTTCTCGCCGCCTTCGCTCTTGGGCGCCGGCAATTGATGGACGATCGCTTCCAGAACGTCGGGAATACCGAGGCCCGTCTTGGCCGAAATCAGCACGGCCTGGGATGCGTCGATGCCGATGACTTCCTCGATCTGCTCGCGGATGCGGTCGGGCTCGGCAGCCGGCAGGTCGATCTTGTTCAAGACCGTGACGATCTCGTGATTGTTGTCGATCGCCTGATAGACATTGGCGAGCGTCTGCGCTTCCACGCCCTGGCTGGCGTCGACGACCAGAAGCGAGCCTTCGCAGGCCGACAGCGAGCGCGAGACTTCATAGGCAAAGTCGACATGGCCGGGCGTGTCGATCAGGTTCAGCACATAGGCTTCGCCATTGTTGGCGACATAGTGCAGGCGCACGGTCTGCGCCTTGATGGTGATGCCGCGCTCCTTCTCGATGTCCATGCTGTCGAGAACCTGTTCCGACATCTCGCGATCGGCGAGGCCGCCGGTCGACTGGATCAGCCGGTCGGCGAGCGTCGACTTGCCGTGGTCGATGTGGGCAACGATCGAGAAATTGCGAATGTGCGACAGGGGCGTCTTTGAAGGTGTTGTGCTCATGGGCCCGCATATAGCAGCGCGGACCCAAGCCGCAAAGCGGGAAATGCAGGCTTTGTTCACTATAATTGGCGGTCAGGCGTTCGTCGGATCGGCCGGCTCCGACCGGTCCAACAGCGCCCCGGCGTTCCGCATTTGCACCCTGTTGCTTTCGTGGGGCCTGGGCTGGGGCCGCCCGGCACGCGCCGAAGCGTCGGCCCGATTTTGCAACGAGACAGCCTCTTTCTCGTTGACTCCACTATAAGATCATTTAGATCTCTGATAATGGAAAATACAGGCCCTGCTTTCGAAACCGATATCGGCGCGCGGGTCCGGCTCAACCGGCTGGAAAAGGGCTTGACCCTGGATGATCTGGCACGGCAGTCCGGCGTCAGCCGGGCGATGATTTCGCGCATCGAACGGGGGGAGGCCAGTCCCACGGCGCAATTGCTGGCGCGGCTCTGCAGCGCGCTGGGAACGACGCTGTCGCGGTTCTTCGCCTTCCAGGAGACGACTGCAAACCCGCTGTCGCGGCAAGCCGACCAGCGCCGATGGCAGGATCCGGCCTCGGGCTATATCCGCCGCGCGGTCTCGCCGGAGGGCATGCCCACGCCGGTGGATATCGTGGCCGTGGACTTTCCGCCGGGCGCCCGCGTGGTTTTCGACCCACACCCGCCGGAGACCGAGATGACCCAGCATGTCTGGCTGTTCGAAGGCCGGCTGGTGATGACCAGCGAAGGCGAAACGCACGCGCTCGCGCCCGGCGACTGCCTGTTCATGACGCTTGGAAGGGGTCACAGCTTTTCCAATCCGTATCCCGAGACGGCGCGCTACGCCGTCATTCTCAACCGCAGGACCGTCAAGACACGATGACCGAAATCCGCATCCGAATTCTCACCGAAGACCAGACCCGCCAGGCGCTGCCGGCGCTCGCGTCGATCCTCGTCGATTGCGTCGATGGCGGCGCGTCCGTGGGGTTTTTGTCTCCCTATACGGAGGCGGACGCCCTCGCGTTTTGGGACGGCGTGCGCACAGCCGTCGGGGAGCAGGCAACGGTGCTTCTGGTCGCCGAAGTCGATGGCGCCATGCTCGGCACGGTGCAGCTCGGCATCAGGCTGCCGCCGAACCAGCCGCATCGCGCCGATCTCAAGAAGCTTCTGGTGCACCGGAAGGCGCGCGGCCTGGGCCTCGGGCGCGCCCTGATGGAAGCCGCCGAAGCGCAGGCCGCGCGGATCGGCAAGCATATCCTTGTCCTCGACACCGCGACAAACAGCCCAGCCGAAGCCATCTATGAGCGGCTCGGCTGGAGCCGGGCCGGCATTATCCCGGACTATGCGATGATGCCGGATGGCAGCTATTGCGGCTCGACCTTTTTTTACAAGCGACTGGCTTTTACAAGCGGCTAGACAGCAAAGTGCACGTAAACCCATAGGCGGGAACGCCGGTGCCACCTCTGCTTTTCCCCAAAAATGTCCGCATCGGCAGGCGGAACAAGCCAGGTTTTCAGACGCTCTGCCATTCCTTGGGCCAGGGGTTCGTGATAGGCGAATATTAGCCGAGAGGCTTGTATTCAGAGGGGACCCCATGACGAACATTTCCAACCGCGCGCGGCTTTTCGCCCTGTCCGTTTTCATGCTGGCCGGCGGCCTGCAGTCGGCGACAGCCGCGGATGTCACCTTCCAGATGATGAACAGCCATCCGAACGCCGTCGAGGTCGAACTCTACAGCCAGGATCGCAACCATATCTGGCCCGGCAACAACCAGGTCTATTATCTCGATGACGGCGAAACCAAGCAGATCCCGCTGTCCTGCGACGAGGGCGAGAAAATCTGCTACGGCGCCTGGGTTTCCGGCGACAAGGCCACCTATTGGGGCACGGGCCCTGAAAACGCCGAAACATGCGACGATTGCTGCTACACCTGCGAAGGCGGCAGCACCGAAGAAATCAACCTGACGGAATAGCGGATAGACCGGAGCACGCCGCTAGCGGGTGCTCCGGTCGTTTTCCTAGCGGGGCTGCTTTGCAAAGCCCTTGACCAGGATCGGCCCTGTCGGACGGCCGGTCGGCGAGCCGCCAGCCTGTTCGATCGTGATCTCGTAAAGCTGCGCTTCCTGCGGTTGCGGCAGGTCGGGACCATCGAGCGTGATGGTCTCGGACCGTGGCAAGAGCCCGAGCGACACCGGCCCCATCTCCTTCGAGGGCAAGGTCCAGACCTGCATGACCTGATTTTCCGGGACGTCGAACGCGACAAGCGGGGTGATCCGCGCCGAAGCATCGCCGAAATCCTCGACCAAAACGAGGGGCTCTCCCGCATCATTCACAAGCACGGCGATGACCTGCGGCTCCGGCCGCAGCAGGAGGCTGAAACCAAGGCCGATCGCAAGAAGCAGGGACGCGGCCATGCCGGCCAGCGCTGCCAGGCGCCACACTGTTTCGCGATTGTCGTTTGCCGCCACTTTGGCCGGGCCGCCTGAAGCCGGGGCCCTTGTTTCGTCCAGCCCGGAGGCGATGCGGTCCCACAATCCATCAGGCCCGGCGCCAGCGGCAGACAGAAGATCGAGGGCGAGGAACCTGTCGCGGCTCGCGGCCACTGCCGCTCTCAATTCCGGCTCGTGTTCGATGCGCTCGTCGACCAGCGCGTGGTCTGCGGCGTCCAGCAGACCGAGCACATATTCGTCGGCAAGCTCGTTGATGTTTTCGATTGCGGTGCTCATACCATGCACTCCCGCAGAGAGGCGAGGCCGCGGCGCACCCAGGCCTTGGCCGTGCCCAGTGGCACCCTGAGACGGCCGGCGATCTCGCCATGGGTATAGCCCGACATATAGGCCATCAGGATGCTTTGGCGCTTTGCCTCGTCAAGGCGCGACAGACATTCGCGCAAACGATCGTGCTGTTCGAGATCGCTCCAGACATCGAGAGAATGATCGAGACTGGCGGCATCCTGGAGATCCGCGAGGCTGTCGGCATCGGTCAATTCCAGTCGCCGTCCATCGCGAAGCATGTTGAGGGCGCGGTTGCGGGCGATGGCATAAATCCAGCCCCGCGCCGATCCACGCTCTGGCGCATATTGGTCGGCCTTCGTCCAGATCACGATAAACGCCTCCTGCACGACGTCCTCGGCGAGTTCGCGCCGACGCAGAATGCGCTGGGCAACCGCGATCATCCGTCCGCCTTCGCGCTCGAAGATCAGCCGCAATGCATCGCGCTTGCCCTGAGCACAGGCGCTCAGCGCATCCGCCAGTATCGTCTGGTCATTCTGCTGCATCGATTTTCCGCTGTCTCCCCGTGGCGGGCATATCCCCCGCGCAAAACTAGTGCGCGGGTCGCACATCGGCAAGCAGGGCATTGTCTGGGCGCTGTTCATGACAGGTTTACACGCCAACAGGTCCGACGGATGCGGGAAATGAAAATAAATCTTCTGCCGCTGCATCCAGATCGCACCGCCCGTGTGTCTACACCATGGAAGCATGTCGGAGGGCCTGCTTCCACCCGAAGAATTCAAAACCAAAACGGAGACCTCTGATGACCTTCAAGACCGCATTGATCGCATCCACCCTTCTTGCCGGCAGCGCCGGCGTAGGCTTCGCCGCTCCGGTTCTCGGCCTGACGGGCGAGAAGACGATTGTGATGTTCGATACCGCAAGCCCGGCTGTCAGCAAGACGATGGATGTGACCGGCGTCGACAGCCTCGTCGGCATTGATTTCCGCCCTGCGAACAACACCGTCATCGGCGTCACGCCGGACAGCACGATCGTCTCTATCGACCTTGCCACCGGTGCAGCGACGGAGGTCGCGAAGATGAACACGCCGCTGTCCATCGATGATGCCGCTGTCGTCGTCGATTTCAACCCGATGGCCGACCGCCTGCGCTACATGACCGGCACGACCAACCACCGGGTGCATCCCGATACGGGCGAAGTCACCGTGGATGGTTCGCTCGCCTTCGAGGACACCGACATGCACAAGGGCGAGACCCCGAACATTGTCGCCGCCGCCTATATCAATTCCTTCGGCAAGCCTGAGAAAACAGGCATGTTCAATATCGACGCGACGATCGGCGGGCTGATCCAGCAGACAAAGCCGAATGACGGCACGCTGAAGGCCATCGGCAAGCTCGGCATCGAAAGCGCCGCAGCCAACTACGCCTTCGACGTCCAGACGACAGAGGACGGCACGAACACGGCCTGGCTGGTCAACGGCGCGAAGCTGTACACGGTGAACCTCGAAACCGGAGCAGCCACCGCTGCCGGCGACATCACCGGCGCCAGCGGCGACATTCGCGATATCGCGGTCCTGCCTGCCATGTAAACGATCGCAATCATCCGGGATCGGCGACATCTGACGCCGGTTCCGGACGATCCCGGGGCTTTTCAACAAAAATCAAAATTTTCGGACTGTCCGTCCCTGGCCCTTCATCTTCCCGCCGCAATCGGTAGTATGAAGCAAAGTGAGCACAATGGGGACCATCGATTCCATGATCAAGAGATTTACCGTCCTGGCGATCGCCGCCGTCTATCTGTCCGGTTGCACGACGACGGACCCGTATACCGGTGAACAGAAGATGTCGAACACGGCCGGTGGCGCGCTGATCGGCGCTGGCCTCGGTGCCGCGACCGGCCTGCTCGTCGGTGGCAGCGCTGCCGGACGGCGCGATGCAGCGCTTGTCGGCGCCGGCATCGGCGCGCTCGGTGGCGGCCTGATCGGCAACTACATGGACAGCCAGGAATCCGAACTGCGCGCACAATTGCAGAACACCGGCGTATCGGTGACCCGCGTCGGTGACCGCATCGTTCTCAACATGCCGGAAAACATCACCTTCGCCACCGACCAGGACCAGATGAACCCGCGCGCCTACCCGACGCTCGATTCAGTCGCGATCGTCTTGCGCAAGTTCAACAAGACGCTGATCGATGTCGATGGCCATACGGATTCGACCGGCGGTGCCGGCTACAACCAGGGCCTTTCGGAACGGCGCGCCATTTCGGTCGCCAACTATCTCGGCTCGCGGGGTGTCGACCAGCGCCGCATGTCGGCCGTCGGATATGGCCCGGATCGCCCGATCACCTCGAATGCCAGCCCGGAAGGCCGCGCGCAGAACCGCCGCGTCGAAATCTCGATCGCACCAATCAAGGAGGGCTGACGGCTCTTTTTGCCTTTTCGCCTTCTCACCAAACCGGCCCCCGAAAGGTGGCCGGTTTTTTTGCTTTGAGGAGCGACGCGGCCGGAGTTCAGACTGTCGGCGGGTAGGCGTGTTCTTCGCCCCTGAAATTCGTCACCGTGAAACAGCCGCCGCCCTGGTCGGCGATGCTGGCCGAACTCACCACCGCCTTGCCGTGACCGCCCGGGATATCGAGAATGTAACTGGGCTGGCAGAGGCCGGAGATGCGGCCGCGCAGGGCGGCGACCAGCGCCTGCCCTTCGGCGATCGTCAGGCGGAAATGACCGGTACCGGGTGCCAGATCGGGATGGTGCAGATAATAGGGCTTGATGCGGTTTTCGACGAAACCGCGCATCAGGGCCGCCAGCGTCTCGACATCGTCGTTGACGCCCTTGAGCAGCACCGACTGGCTGATCAGGACAATCCCGGCATCGACCAGTTTTGCAATCGCGTCGCGCGCCGCGGCCGTCAGTTCGCGCGGATGATTGGCGTGCAGCGCCAGATAGGTCGCCTTGCCGCTCGCCTTCAGGGCATGGATCAGGTCTTCGTCGATGCGCGCCGGCTCGACCACCGGCACGCGGGTGTGAAACCGCACGACCTTGACGTGATCGATTGACGCCAGACGCTGCATGATCTCGGCAAGCCGGCGCGGCGACAGCACCAGCGGGTCGCCGCCCGTGAGGATGACCTCCCAGATTTCCGGGCGCGAGGCGATATAGGCGAAAGCCCCATCCATGGCATCCGGCGTCAGCGTGCCAAGCCCCTGCGGACCGACCATCTCGCGGCGAAAGCAGAAACGGCAATAGACCGGGCAGACATGCACCGCCTTCAGGAGCACGCGATCCGGATAGCGATGCACGATGCCTTCGACCGGGCTATGGACGGCGTCGCCAATCGGATCCTGCAACTCTTCCGGCAGGTGCGTCAGTTCGGCAGGATCCGGAACGAACTGGCGGGCAATCGGATCGTTCGGATCGGACGGATCGATCAGCGCCGCCATCGCCGGTGTGATCGCGACAGCGTAGCGCGCAGCAACCGCATCGACAGCCTGCATCTGGTCCGTATCGATCAGGCGGGCATCGCGCAGGTCGGTTGCGGTGCGCAGCGGTCGGATGGCGTTCATGAAACCTCGCCAGCCATGTCAGGCACCGGCGCCCAGATGACCTGCTCGATGCGCGGCGCGCCGGTTGCCAGCATCACCAGACGGTCGAAGCCGAGCGCGATACCGCTGGCTTGCGGCATGATCGCCAGTGCCGCGAGGAAATCCTCGTCGAGCGGATAGGTCTCGCCGTAGACGCGCTGTTTTTCGGCCATTTCCATTGTGAAGCGGCGGCGTTGCTCCGCCGCATCGGTCAGTTCGCCAAAGGCATTCGCGAGTTCGACACCACAGGCATAGAGCTCGAACCGTTCGGCCACCCGTGGATCATGGGGCGTCGGCCGGGCAAGGGCTGCCTCGGCAACCGGATATTCATCCAGGATCGTCACGCGGCCAATGCCGAGATTGGGCTCGATCTTCTCGACGATCACCCGGCTGAACAGGTCCGCCCAGATATCGTCATCGGCCACCCGGAGGCCGGCAACCTTCAGGCTCGCAGCAAGATGACCGCGATCGGTTGCACCATCAGCGCCGATCGAGGCCAGGAGATCGATCCCGGCGAAGCGCTGGAAGGCCTCGGCCACGGAAAGGCGGTGCGGTTCGACGAACGGATCCGCCTGACGCCCCTTGAAGGACAGGTGTTTCGACCCGACGGTCTCAGCCGCGAGCGCCAGCAACTCCGTGGCATCCCGCATCAGCGCCTCATAGGGCTCGCCGGCCCGGTACCATTCCAGCATTGTGAATTCCGGGTGGTGCAGCGGCCCGCGCTCGCGATTGCGATAGACATGGGCAAAACAGGCGATGCGTGTTTCGCCGGCCGACAGGAGTTTCTTGCAGGCGAATTCCGGCGATGTGTGCAGGTAGAGCGGGGTGCGGCTGCCGTCGTGATGGATGGCTTCTGTCGCAAAGGCATGAAGATGCGCCTCGTTGCCCGGAGAGACCTGCAGCGTCGCGGTATCGACCTCGATGAAATCGCGATCCGCCAGAAATCCGCGCAGGGCCGCCTGAATCCGGTTGCGCCCGAGAAGAAAACCACGGCGATCGGCATGGACATCGGGTGTCCACCAGGGAGAGGCGACGGGCATGGCAGTCCTGTGTTCAACTCTTTCGCATTTTCGGCCTTGCCCGGCATCGACGGATTCTTCGACGTGTCGCCGCCGTCACACTGGCAATTTGCGCAAATATAGGTTAGTTGCGGCCCGAAAACATATTCTGGCGTCCTTGACGCGCATATTTCGTGCGCTCCTCTACGACGCATCCCGCACAGTTACAAGGAAGACTTATGGTCAAGGTAATCGCCTCCTCTGTCCGCAAGGGCAACGTTCTCGAAGTGGACGGCAAGCTGTATGCCGTTCTGACCGCCGCGAACTTCCACCCCGGCAAGGGAACGCCTGTGACCCAGGTCGACATGCGCCGCATCTCCGACGGCGTGAAGGTCTCCGAGCGCTGGCGCACGACCGAACAGGTGGAGCGCGCCTTTGTCGAGGACAGCGACCATACGTATCTTTATGAAGACGGCGAAGGCTACCACTTCATGAACCCGCAGACCTACGACCAGGTCGCGGTTTCGCCTGACGTGATCGGCGATGACAAGGCCTATCTTCAGGAAGGCATGGTGGTTCAGCTGAAGATGTTCGAAGGCCTGGCGCTGGCGCTGGAACTGCCGACCCGCATGACGCTCGAAATCATCGAGACGGAACCGGTCGTCAAGGGCCAGACGGCCTCTTCCTCCTACAAGCCGGCGATCCTGTCGAACGGCGTGCGCACCATGGTGCCCCCGCATATCGGCGTCGGCACCCGGGTGGTGATCCTGACCGAAGACGCATCCTACGTCGAGCGCGCCAAGGACTGACCGTCTGACAGACATTGCCGAACGAAAGAGGGCGCCGTGCAGATTGCAGGGCGCCCCTTTCATTTCCAGGCCTTGAGGTCCGAACCATCTTGGTTCGATGCCCGCATGTCAGTTTTTGAGCTCGGGATATTCCTCAGTGGCGGCAACGCCCGCTTCGGTCTCATCGTAGCCCTCGAGCGTGACGGCGACATTGTCCTCGACGCTCAACCCGCCTTCCCGGCGAACCGGGATGCGCGCACCATTGTCCCGAACCAGGATCGCCTCGCCGTTGAAGCCCTGCTCCAGCAGCCAGTCCCGCGGCGCCTTGAGGCGAATGCGAACCTGCTTCGTGTCGTCCTCTTCGCGGGCGACGACCAGTTCGTAGGAAACGGGCCGGGAATGACCGTTGATTTCGAGCATTCCGCTCCCGTTACCTTCGTCTGCAAAAGTCAGCATTGTCATTTCTCCTTGCGCGGATCGGCGCGGTCACGCCTAACGTTTGACGGCGCGTCCGACGGCAATCAGCAGGCATGCGCCGATGAAGCCGATGATCAGATAGGCGAGCCAGCCGGTGAAGTTCATGCCGGCAAATGTCAGGATCGCGTTCAGCACCACGGCACCGATGATGCCGAGAAGGATGTTCATGAACAGGCCCATATTGGACTTCATGAACTGCTCGGCCATCCAGCCTGCAAAACCGCCGATAATAATGGCTGCAATCCAGCCCACACCATTCACGTCCATACTTGTCTCCTGGGTTCAACCAATGATTTTCTTCAGCATTAAAACGAACTGGTCCGGATTTTGTTCCAGCGGCCGCGCCGCTGCATAAGCGCCACTGATGCTAAGGACCACGAAATTGAATTTGTAGCGCCTGCCCTGCTCCGCTAGAGCGATCCAACGAAACGACGCGCAAACGCAGGCGAAACAGCATGGAACAGCGGATTGAGATCGAACCGGTCACACGCGGCGTCGGCACCGCTGGCGCGCTGACCGGCGGGTTGCTCTGTCTTCTGGCCATGGCAAGCGTCCAGTTCGGCTCCGCCTTTTCGGCCCCGGCGATCACCGCCCATGGCGCCTTCGGCACGACATGGATGCGGCTTCTCTGGGCGGCCGTGATCCTGGCGATTATCGTGCGTCCGCCGATTTCAAGCTATTCCCGGGCGCAATGGCAGGCAGCCGGGCTTCTCGGTGCCGCCATGGCCGGCATGACGCTCTGCTTCTTCTCCGCCATCGAGCGCATCCCGCTTGGGCTGGCCGTCGCGATCGATTTTCTCGGGCCGCTGGCGGTCGCGACCTTTGCCTTCGGGCTCGGCTGGCGGCTGGCCTGGCCGCTGGTTGCCGGCGCCGGGGTGCTGATGCTTGCGCACGATGGCGAGGGCTGGATCGGCGATACGACCGGCATCCTCTTTGCTTTCGGTGCCGCCATCGGCTGGGCTCTCTATATCGTTCTGATGAAAAAGGCGGGGAAAGCCTTCGAAGGGCTGCAGGGCCTGTCGATGTCGCTGATCATCGCTGCCGTCGTTGCAACGCCGTTCGGGCTTCTGGACGGCGCACGGATGACTGTGGAGGGCTCGCTCAGCATCGTCGGGCTCGCGATCCTCGTGCCGCTCCTGCCCTATGCGCTGGAAATGATCGCGCTTCGGCGCATGACCCTGTCGGCTTTCGGTATTCTGATGAGCCTGGAGCCGGCCATAGGCGCGCTGGCGGGTTTTCTGGTGCTGAGCCAGCCGATGACGATGGCGCAGATCGCCGGCACGGTCCTGGTTGTCGCAGCCTCGGCCGGCGCAACGGCCACCACCGCCTGAAGCCAACCTCTGAGATCACCGTCTAACGCCACCACCACGGACAGGTGCATTTAGCGCGCGCATTTTGCAGAGCCGATGCTAGGATATGGCCGAAAGGTCCGTTTTCCCGCTTTGAGGTGCGCATGTTCCTGCTGTCCCACATGATGAAAGCGTTTATCAGGAAGGGCCGGCTGACGGTCATCGATGCCGACGGCAAGGCCCATGTCTTTTCCGGAGAGCCGGGACCCGAAGTCACCATGCGGCTGACCGACAAAAAGCTCTACCGCACCCTGGTCTTCAATGCCGAACTGGCCGCTGGCGAAGCCTATATGGACGGGACGATGCGTTTCGAAAACGGATCTAACCTGCGCGATTTCCTGGCGCTGTTTTCGATGAACCGCCTGTCGCTTGGCTCCTACCCGATCCAGAAGGCGCTGCGTGCCGTCAAGATGCGCTTTCGCAACCGGCAGCAAGCCAACCGCAAGGGACAGGCCCAGCAGAACGTCGCCCATCACTACGATGTCGGCAATCAATTCTACAAATTGTTCCTGGATGAGAACATGCTCTATTCCTGTGCCTATTTTTGCGAGGACGGCGAGACGCTGGAGCAGGCGCAGCGCAACAAGCTCCGGCTTCTGGCGGCGAAACTCTGCCTGCGGCCGGGCATGAAAGTGCTCGACATCGGCTGCGGCTGGGGAGATCTCGCGCTTTACCTGGCCAAGCTCGAGGATGTCGAGGTTCTCGGCGTCACCCTGTCGAAGGAGCAGCAGGCGCTGGCCTCGCAACGGGCCAGGGATGCCGGGCTCGAGGGCCGCGTGCGTTTCGAGCTTCGCGATTATCGCGACGTCGATGAACGCTTCGACCGGATCGTTTCGGTCGGCATGTTCGAACATGTCGGCGTCAGCCATTACGACGAATTCTTCAAGAAGCTGAACAGTCTGATGCCCGACGACGGCGTCGCGGTCCTTCATTCGATCGGCCATATGAGCCCGCCGGGCATGGCCAGCGCCTGGCTGCGCAAATATATCTTCCCCGGCGCCTATTCGCCGGCCCTGTCGGAAGTCTTTGCTGTGGTCGAGCAGAACAGCCTGTGGGTAACGGATCTGGAATTCCTGCGGGTGCATTACGCAACGACGCTGAAGCACTGGGTCGAGCGCTTCGAGAAAAACCGAGACAAGGTGGTCGAACTCTACGACGAGCGGTTCGCCCGCATGTGGGAGTTCTACCTGATCAGCTGCGAGATGATGTTCCGCACCGGCAGCCAGCTGGTCTTCCACATGCAGCTGTCGCGCAACCGCGATGCAGCACCGATCGTGCGCGACTACATCACCGACCGGCAGAAGGCCTACAGGGTGCGCGAGAAGACGCTCAATCTGTCCCTGTGACCGCGTCCGCGCCATGCGGCTGTGCGGACCACTGCAACCGCTTGTAATCGAAACCGTATTCGAGCGTCGGCTTGACCACTGCAAAGTAAGGCGAGAGATCGAAATCTCGCGGCGTATAGAGCGAGTGGTGGCGGATGTGCAGGATCTCCGAGCGGGAATAGGTCGAGGTCGCTGCCGCGCGTCCCGGCGCCCGCGTCACTTCTGGCAGGATCGGGTAGCGGATACCCTCGAAGGCCTGCGCGATCAGCGTCGAGCAGATGGCCCGCGTCGGATCGCCGGACCCGAAAGCCAGCATGCGGCGGCGCCAGCGCACCGGCACAGGTGGCGTCGGCAGGAAATAGCGCAGCATGTCGAAGATGTTCTTGAGATCGTATTTGAGGCCAAGCCGCGCGATCATGAAGGAAACAAGCATGGTGCGGTCGTCCGGCGTCAGGCCGATCGGCCGGCAGATGCGGGTGTTGTAGGTCGCATATTTGTGCAGCGGCACGGCGACGCAGCCCTCGCCCAGATTGACCTCGATCAGTTGCGGTCGATCGATGATCGGCAAAGCCGCCTGATCAAGCGTCAGGGGAATCTGGTCGCCGGCAAAGAAGGCCGCATGCGACCATGTCGACTGCGTCAGGTACTTGATCGACGCGGATACTTTCTGATTGCCCTCGACGAGCAGGACATCGCCGGGCCGCAGCGTTCGCGCCAGCGTTTCCGGATCCGACGGCGTATAGGGCTCATAGCCGGACGTCTTGGTTTCGAGCCGCCCCGCGACCACGCGCCCGAAACAATCGAGCAAGGTGTCGCGGCCCGAGGAAAACGGCTTGATGGCGGATGTCAAAAAGGAGCCTCCCGGTCGTTGCAGGTCATTCTATCCACCGCCACCCCGGCGAGTCGAGAGCAGTGCTCGTTTCAGGGCGCCCCGGCATTGACAGGCGCGCGCGAAGTTCCTAGTTTAGAATTATTCTAAATTCAGGAATTCGGCCATGCTCTCACGCGTCCTTCGCCCCACCAAGCGCCCGCTGCAATCGCTGAGCGAGCAGGAAATCCTCGGCCTCGCCATTTCCGCAGAGGAGGACGATGGGCGGATCTACCTTGCCTATGCCGACGCCCTGCGCGCCGCCTACCCGAACTCCGCCAGGGTCTTCGAGGACATGGCTGCAGAGGAAAGCCAGCATCGGCAGATGCTGATCGACCTGCATATCGCCCGCTTCGGCGACCGTATTCCGTTGATCCGGCGCGAATACATCCGTGACTTTCCCGAACGCAAGCCCGACTGGCTGATCGCCAACATGTCGATCGAGACGGCGCGGACGCAGGCTGAAGCGATGGAAGAAGC
Source organism: Pararhizobium antarcticum (assembly GCF_001885585.1). Lineage (GTDB taxonomy): Bacteria > Pseudomonadota > Alphaproteobacteria > Rhizobiales > Rhizobiaceae > Pararhizobium > Pararhizobium antarcticum. The sequence continues at coordinate 119,222 of NZ_LSRP01000096.1, read as the reverse complement.
GGCGCACCGTTTCTATCTCGAGGCCGCCGGCCGCACCGGCGATGCCACGACACGCAAGCTGCTCGGGGACCTCGCACTTGCCGAAAAATCCCATGAATCGCTCGCGCGCAGGCTTGGCGAAGAGCACACGCCTGTGGATGTCAAGCAAGAAGAGGACCAGACCGCGCGGCGCCAGTTTCTGCTGACCTATGTGCAGCCGGGGGTTGCCGGCCTGATGGACGGCTCCGTCTCGACGCTCGCGCCGATCTTTGCTGCCGCCTTCGCGACGCAGGATACCTGGCAGACCTTTCTCGTCGGCCTCTCGGCCTCTGTCGGTGCCGGCATTTCTATGGGCTTTACCGAAGCTGCCCATGATGACGGCAAACTCTCCGGTCGCGGTTCGCCGCTCAAGCGCGGACTGGCCTCCGGCATTATGACCGCACTCGGCGGTCTCGGTCATGCCCTGCCCTATCTCATTCCGCATTTCTGGACCGCAACGATCGTTGCCGCTGTTGTCGTCTTCGTCGAACTCTGGGCCATCGCCTTCATCCAGAACAAATATATGGAGACGCCGTTTCTTAGGGCAGCTTTCCAGGTTGTTCTCGGTGGTGGATTGGTGCTGGCAGCAGGCGTGTTGATCGGCAACGCTTGAGCCGCAACGCAAAATGCGCCCGAATGGGCGCATTTTCAGCCATGTCTTCCGGATCGATCAGTTCCCGACGGAACCGACCAGAACTTCGGCGCCATTTTCGATCGTGACCCAGCGGCCGGTGTTGAAGGAGGCCTGGCGCTTCAGGAAGCGGTAGGGTGTCTTGGTCCAGATTTTCACGTCATCTTCGAGATTGTCGAGGATGTAGTCGCCCTGCGCGGTGCGCACCGTTAGGACCGCATGGCCTTCGCCGTCGGGCTTGCGGACGACGGTGATCAAGAGATCACCGATGGAAAAACCCTTTTCCAGCAGACGTTTGCGTTTCAGAAGGGCAATATCCTCGCAGTCGCCGGCACCGTCGGGATAGGCCCAGACTTCGTCGCGGCCATAGAGGTCCATGTCGGTGATCGGGGTGATTTCGCGATTGACGGCGGTATTGACCGCGCGAATGGTGTCCCAACCGAAATCCGTGACCCGCGGCGCAACCGAGGACCGGGACTTGATCTGGCATTCGGACTTGTATGCCTGGCAGAATTCGTAATGTCCGATCGGCTGCGATGTCACGCTGCCGGTCTGCATCCAGAGGGATGTTGCACTTTGCGCCGGAACGGCGGCGCCGGCCGATGCGAACACGGCAGCGAGCGCTGCAACGGTCCCCTTGATCCCTGTAACCTTCGCCATCCACGTCCCCTGTGGCTCGGCTAAAGGGGCGTTCATGCCCCTGTTTAACGCCGCGCAGTCTCTTCAGTTTCGACGCCAGCTTCCGCGAACTTGGTCCGGGCACTGCTCTATTCGTTAACAAAGAGTTAATGACTTTGCGGCGTTTGAGTCAATCTTGAGAAATGGGGATTGATTTATATGGTTAAGAACTGCGGCAAAAACCGCATCATCGGAGGTTCGGCGGCGGTCATGCAATGCCCAGCATCGCGCTCACCGCTTCCTTGAGCTTTGATATATCCTGCGGGCGCGACAGCCGGTGATCGCCATCGCGAATGAGCGTCATGACGACATCGTCGGACGGCAGATGCTCCATCAGTTTCAGGGCATGGGTATAGGGCACGTCCGGATCCGCCATGCCCTGGAGGATGTGGACCGGGCATCCCGTTTCGACGATCCCGGTCAGAACCCGGTTGTCTCTCCCGTCCTCGATGAGGGCCCGGGTAAAGATGTTGGGCTCGGCGCTGTATTCGGACGGCTCCTCGAAATAGCCGCGCTCGACCAGCGAGCTTCGTTCGATCTCGGTCAGCGCCGGCTCGATCAGGTCGATCGTGAAGTCCGGTGCCGGCGCGATCAGCACAAGGCCGGCGATCCGCCCACCCTCGCCCCGCTTGCGCAGCTCGGCGATCGCCCGAAGCGCGATCCAGGCGCCCATGGACGAGCCGACGAACAGCATGCGCGCCGCCCCGACATGATCGAGAACCGCCAGGCTTTCCTCCAGCCAGCGCGAGATCGTTCCCTCGGAAAAAGCGCCGCCGGAGGATCCATGGCCGGAATAGTCAAAACGGATGCAGCCGGCCCCGATCGCAGCCGCATGGCTTTCCAGTTCGATTGCCTTGGTGCCCGTCATATCCGAGCGATAGCCGCCGAACCAGACGAGGCAGGGCAGATCGTTGCCTGCCGCAGCCGGTAGCACATACAGGGCAATCCGTCGGGGCGAACCGCCGCCGGCAACGTCGATATGGGAGAGTGCTGGGGCCGGAAACGATGCGGACATCGGCATTTCCTCTTCAAAAATGACGTTTCTTGCTGAATTTCTTTCTAAAACAGATTCGCGACCTATCTGACAGGTGGTGATTTTCAAGAAGAGCTGTGCTATTGACTCGACCGCAGTAATTCAGACAGTGCAAACAACGGCAGATATTCGGGATTTTTTCCGAAAAACGCGCCTATTGCTCACGACATCGACATATCGAAACAGCTCGAGGAGAGTACGACCATTCGCAGACCGTTCAAAACGGACGCCCCGACAAAAGACGGGCCCCGCTCAAACAAGGACATCCGGGCTGCCCGGGTTCAGCTCATCGACGCCGAAGGCAACAACCAGGGCATCGTTCCGACCGACGAGGCCATCCGCATGGCGGAAGAACTTGGCCTCGACCTTGTGGAAATCTCGCCGAATGCAGAACCGCCAGTCTGCAAGATCCTGGATCTTGGCAAGCTGAAATATTCGACCCAGAAGAAGGCGGCCGAAGCGCGCAAGAAGCAGAAGATCATCGAGATCAAGGAGATCAAGATGCGTCCCAACATCGACACGCATGACTATGACGTGAAGATGAAGGCGATGAACCGCTTCTTCGAAGAAGGCGACAAGGTCAAGGTGACGCTGAAGTTCCGTGGCCGTGAAATGGCCCACCAGGAACTCGGCATGAAGCTTCTCTTGCAGGTCAAGGAAGACACGCTGACCATTGCCAAGGTGGAAGCCGAGCCAAAGCTCGAAGGCCGCCAGATGATGATGGTGCTCGCGCCGAAATAAACCGGGCGACCGGACCGACAGGATTGAAAAGCCGCCGCAGGGCGGCTTTTCGCGTTTTCGGAGAATCCCATTGCACTTTTCGGACAGCGCGGGTATAAGCCGCCGTCCGAACGGTCCGGCAGGGCATGCCGTGGCCGTTCTTTACGCTGGAGACGACCTCGTCAGTCGATCTCGATATCAAGAAAAATGGAGTAGCAAAATGCCCAAGATGAAGACGAAATCCTCTGCCAAGAAGCGGTTCAAGATCACCGCGACCGGCAAGGTCCGTGCAGCTGCCGCAGGCAAGCGTCACGGCATGATCAAGCGGTCCAATAAGTTCATTCGCAATGCGCGCGGAACCATGGTGCTGGCTGAGCCTGATGGCAAGAAGGTCATCAAGAACTACCTGCCCAACGGTCTCTGAGATCATCGGCTTTTTGGATTATTAAGGAGATCATGACATGGCACGTGTAAAACGCGGCGTAGCTGCTCACGCCAAGCACAAAAAGACACTGAAGGCGGCCAAGGGCTTTTACGGCCGCCGCAAGAACACCATCCGCGCCGCCAAGGCTGCTGTGGACCGTTCGAAGGCATTCGCCTACCGCGACCGCAAGGTCAACAAGCGCAACTTCCGCGCCCTCTGGATCCAGCGCATCAACGCTGCCGTTCGCGAACACGGCTTGACGTACGGCCGCTTCATCGATGGTCTGTCGAAGGCTGGCATCGAAGTCGACCGCAAAGTTCTCTCCGACATGGCGATCCATGAAGCAGAAGCTTTCGGCGCGCTCGTCGCCGCTGCAAAGAAGGCGCTTGAATACCTCAAGGACGCAGGCACCACCAACGAGTTTGAAAGCGCGATCAAGTAAGTCAGCGCTTCCCAACCTTGATTTAGTATTGGGAAACCCGCGCTGGCAGGGCTAGCGCGGGTTTTTTTATGGGATGAGACCGGACGTGGACGACAAATCGCAGGGTGCCGTCAGGGTGCCCGAACTCAGCGACGGCGATATAGCGACGATGCTGGCAGCGCTTGCCGGCGGGTCGCTGCGTGTCGAACGGGTTCAGCTGTCGGACCGGATCGTCTGGATCAAGCGCTATCGCGGATCGGGCCTGAGGCTGGGCGCACGCCTGCAGGGGCTTGTCGCGGCTCTGACGCGACAGCCTATCCTTCGCTCGTCGCCACTGTTGACACCCGAACAGGCAATCGACCGCGAAGTGCGCCAGATCGCAGCCTTCAGCCGCGCCGGCTTCCTCACCCCGACCATCTTTTACCGCAGCAAAACCGCGCTCATCCTCTCGCATCTCGGACGCCCGATCAGCAAGCAGATGGGCATGCTGGCGGCTGCAGACAGCGACGCCCATGACGAACTCCTGGTGCGCTGCGCGCTGGAACTCGGCCATCTGCATGCCGCCGGTCTCTGCCATGGCCGCCCGCATCCCCGCGATTTCATTCTGGACGACGGGCGCTTCGGCTTTCTCGATTTCGAGGAAGAGCCGGCCGCCGTCATGCCGCTTGCGGTGGCGCAGGCGCGCGATGTCTGGCTGCTGTTCCTGCAGATCGCCAGCCGCTGCCTGAAGCCGGAAACGCCACAGCGTGCCTATGCCGCGTGGAAGACCGTCGCCCCGGCCGAGGCGGAAACCGCGCTGCGCCAGGTCATGCCGCTGTTTGCAGGCTTTCTGCCGCTGGCCCGTTTTCTGCTGCGGCTGCGGCGCGGCCACGACCTTGTCCGCTTTATCGCGGCCACCGATTTTCTGGCGTCCGCCACGGCGTCCCGACCCCAAACGCAATAATCGCACAAACACACTGACGGATGATTTCCTCTTCCCGCATCGAGGCACGACAAGCATGAGCGAACTGGACACACTTGAACGGACACTGCTGGCCGAGATTGCCGAAGCCGGCGACGAGGCGGCCATCGAAGCGGTGCGCGTCGCAGCGCTCGGCAAGAAGGGCTCGATTTCCGATCTCCTGAAAACGCTGGGCACGATGACGCCGGAGGAACGCCAGACCCGGGGCGCGGCCATCAACGCGATGAAGACGCTGGTGACCGAGGCGATCACGGCGCGCAAGGCGGACCTCAAGGATGCCGCGATCACCGCGCGGCTGGCGCGCGAAACGGTTGATGTCAGCCTTCCCGTCCGCTCCTCGCCGGCCGAGCGCGGCCGCATCCACCCGATCAGCCAGATCGTCGACGAGATCACGGCAATCTTCGCCGACATGGGTTTTGCCATGGCGGAGGGTCCCGACGTCGAGACAGACTATTATAATTTCACCGCGCTCAACTTCCCCGAGGGCCATCCGGCCCGCGAGATGCACGACACGTTCTTCTTCCAGCCGGACGAGAATGGAGACCGCAAGGTGCTGCGCACCCACACCTCGCCGGTGCAGATCCGCACGATGGAAGCGCAAAAGCCGCCGATCCGCATTATCATTCCCGGCAAGACCTACCGGCAGGACTCGGACGCCACCCATTCGCCGATGTTCCACCAGGTCGAAGGTCTGGTGGTCGACACCAAGGCCAATGTCGCCAATCTGCGCTGGGTGCTGGAGGAATTCTGCAAGACCTTCTTCGAGGTCGACAAGGTGACGATGCGGTTCCGCCCGTCCTTCTTCCCCTTCACCGAGCCATCCTTCGAAGTCGACATCCAGTGCGACCGATCGTCGGGGCCGATCGTCAAGTTCGGCGAAGGCACCGACTGGATGGAAATCCTCGGCTGCGGCATGGTGCACCCGAACGTGCTGCGATCAGGCGGGCTTGATCCCGACGTCTACCAGGGCTTTGCCTTCGGCATGGGTCTCGACCGCATCGCCATGCTCAAATACGGCATGCCGGACCTGCGCAACTTCTTCGACGCCGACGTGCGCTGGATGACCCATTACGGATTCAGGCCACTCGACATGCCGACGCTGTTCGGTGGGTTGAGCGTTTAACCGCAGCGCTATTTCTGGCCGCCAGGCCGCCTGTTTGACGAGAAGAGAAGACCGATGAAATTCACACTCTCCTGGCTGAAAGAGCATCTCGACACGGATGCCACCCTCGAACAGATCTGCGAGCGCCTGACGGCGATCGGGCTGGAGGTCGAGCATGTCGATGACAAGGCGGCCTACAAGCCGTTCGTGATCGCCAAGGTCGTTTCGGCGGAAAAACATCCGCAGGCCGACAAGCTGCAGGTGCTGATGGTCGATACCGGTGCCGGCAGCCCGGTGCAGGTCGTCTGCGGTGCGCCGAATGCGCGCGCCGGCCTCGTCGGTGCCTTTGCGGCGCCCGGCGCCTATGTGCCCGGCATCGCTGTGACGCTGTCGGTCGGCACGATCCGCGGCGTCGAGAGCCGTGGCATGATGTGCTCGGAAAAAGAGCTCGACATGTCCGACAGTCACGACGGCATCATCGATCTTCCCCAGGACGCGCCTGTTGGAACCAGCTTTGCATCCTATGCCGGTCTGGACGATCCGATCATCGAGATCAACCTGACGCCGAACCGTCCGGACTGCACCAGCATTTTCGGGATCGCCCGCGATCTCGCCGTCTCCGGCCTCGGCACGCTGCAGGCCGCAAAGACGCCATCCTTCACGGTTTCCGGCGAGACGCCAGTCAAGGTCAAGCTCGACCTCGGCGAAGATACCCATCTCTGCCCCGGCTTTGCCCTTCGCCTCGTGCGCGGCGTGAAAAACGGCCCAAGCCCGCGCTGGATGCAGCAGCGGCTGATTGCCATCGGCCTTCGCCCGATCAATGCGCTGGTTGATATCACCAACTACATGACCTTCGACCAGGGCCGGCCGCTGCACGTCTTCGATGCCGCCAAGGTCAAGGGCGATCTCGTCGTGCGGCGTGCCGTCGAAGGCGAAAAAGTTCTGGCGCTCGATACCCGGGAATACACGCTGTCGCCGGCCAATGTCGTGATATCAGACGAGAACGGCATCGAATCGATCGGCGGCATCATGGGCGGCGAACATTCCGGCTGTGACGAAAACACCGTCGACGTGCTGATCGAATCGGCCCTCTGGGACCCGATGAACATCGCGAAATCCGGCCGTGGCCTCGGCATCATCACCGATGCGCGTTACCGTTTCGAGCGCGGCGTCGATCCTGAATATATGGTGCCCGGTCTCGAGCGCGCCACCGAACTGGTGCTCGACCTTTGCGGCGGCACGGCGGCAAAAGCCGATGTCACCGGTTACGCAGGCTACACGCCGAAACAGATCGACTTCCCGATCTCCGAGGTCAAGCGCCTGACCGGCCTGACGGTCGATGCGAATGAGAGCATCGCGATTCTCAAAAGCCTCGGTTTCGGGGTTTCGGGCTCGGGCGAGACGGTGAGCGTTTCCGTGCCCTCTTGGCGCCCGGATGTCGATGGCAAGGCCGATCTGGTCGAAGAAGTTCTGCGCATCCACGGCGTTGACAAGATCGCGCCGACGCCGCTCGAAAGCCACGGCGCCGTCAGCGGCAAGATCCTGACGACGCTGCAGATCCGCACGCGCGTCGCCAAGCGGGCGCTTGCCGCGCGCGGCATGCTGGAAGCCGTCACCTGGTCGTTCATCTCCAAGGCGCAGGCCGAACTGTTCGGCGGCGGTTCCGCCGCGCTGTCGCTTGCCAACCCGATCGCCGCCGACATGTCCGACATGCGGCCGTCGCTGCTGCCGGGCCTGCTGACGGCAGCCGGGCGCAATGCCGACAAGGGTTTTGGCGACGTGGCGATCTTCGAAGTCTCCGGCACCTATGAAAACGACACACCCTCGGGCCAGCGCCGCGTTGCCGGCGGCATCCGCCGTGGCACGGCTTCGCTCGCCGGGGCCGGTCGCTCCTGGTCGAACGGCCTGAAGGGCGGCGGCAAGCCGGTCGACGTCTTCGACACCAAGGCCGATGCGATTGCGGTTCTCGAAGCCTGCGGCGTGCCGATGGGCAATGTCCAGTTCGAAGCCGGCGGCCCGTCCTGGTATCATCCCGGCCGCTCCGGCACGATCAAGCTCGGCCCGAAGATCGTTCTCGGCCATTTCGGCGAGTTCCATCCGAAGGTGCTGGAAGCGCTCGACGTCTCCGGCGCGCTCTCAGGCTTCGAAGTCTTTCTCGACGCCATGCCCGAGCCGAAGAAGAAGGCGACCCGCACCAAGCCGGCGCTGGAGCTTTCGCCCTTCCAGGCCGTCAAGCGCGACTTTGCCTTCGTGGTCGACAAGTCCGTCGAAGCCGGCGCCATCCTCAAAGCCGCCTCCGGCGCCGACCGCAAACTGGTCACCGGCGTCAACGTCTTCGACATCTTCGAGGGCGCTTCGCTCGGCGACGGCAAGAAATCGGTCGCCATCGAAGTCGTCATCCAGCCGGCGGACCGCACCCTGACGGACGAGGATTTCGAAGCTTTGACGGCCAAGATCATTGCCAATGTGACGAAGAACACGGGTGGGGTTCTGCGGGGGTAAGTGAGTTAGTTAAGAGGGGCGATTTTTCGCCCCTCTCGATACTCTGGTTGCGACTCGCCGCCGTGCTGTCGCGATGACCACGGAGCAAAGGTCTGTTGCACCAGAGGCAGACACTGGCACGGCTCAAATGACTGACCGATTTGGAGCCGGGAGCAGACTATCCGATGTTGGAGTGTAGTAGGGGAAGAGCCGACGTTCGCGCATCATGCGCAACTGTCCGCGTTCAACCCATTGAAGTCATTTCGACTTGAGGCCCTACCATTCCCCGCAGTGACATCGGGTGAGGCTGTTCTAGTGAACGGCGTCGCGGAGAGCTAACGAAGCGTAAGCAACGTCTAGCTCCCGCCTCGATGACACACCGATACTGCCGGAAGCCTATCCAATTACGTGGTCTCAACTATCCGGTTACTTCTCGACGACGGTTCCAAGGCTGCTTGCCGGAGCCTTCAGCGCCGTACATGCTGAGACCCAGGCATTGGCGTCATCGCCAAGGGCAGTTCTCAACCAGGCCAGCGTCATGCGCTTCGTCGCTTCCAGCGCATCCGGCGCCTCGACCTCGGTCTCCTTGGCGTCGAGCCCGGCGATGCCGCCAAGGCCGTGGCCTACTCCGTGAAGGGTCAGAAGCGCATGCCCACCAACAGCGTCATGGTAAGCATCGGCGTGCCAATCCGGGCCACGGGGCGTAAAATGCGGATTGTCGTCTGCCCCGCAAACGACCAGGCTTGGCGTCGTCAGGTGTGCGAAGTCGAGGTCGAAGAACGGAAAGCGTGCGGCGTTCTCTTCCGTTAGATCCTTTCCACCACGTCCGGGAGTGGTGAGAAGAATCCCGGCCTTGATGCGTGGATCGCGAAAAGTCTCTCCGTGCAGTCGTGCACCCAATAGCAGGCTTACGGTGTGGCCACCGAAAGAATGTCCTGCCGCCGCGATGCGGTCATGGTCAAGTCGGCCAGAGACGGCCGGCGCGCGCGCTTCGATCTCTGACAGCCGGTCGATGACTGTCCGTATCTCAGCGACGCGCTCGCGCCAGAAGAAGGGCGCTCCTTCGGCGTCTTCAGAAAGGCCGCCGACGCGGGAGCTCGCATGGGTGGGCTGGATGACGGCAAAGCCGCGCTCCGCCCAGAACTGCGCCAAATGCGCGTAGCCGTCCTTCGACGGTACGTAGAATGACGGTCCCAATCCATGCGACAGAATGACGACGGGAAGGCGATCGCCTTCTGCGGGTGCCGTCAAACGCAGTTCCAGAGGCGGCCGTCCGTCGATTTCGAGGCGGATCGGCGAGTAGGCTATCGTGAGGGCTCCTTCGGGGGTCGGGATACGGCGCGCGGTGTCGATCAGATTGTTCGTCGTCATGTGTGGTCTCCTTGTGCAGCACTAGGATGGACGACGGAAACAGGATTATCTATATCTGAACGTACGCACCTATTTAGTAAAGGTCCAGAAATGCCCGACCCACTCGCCGAGATCGTCTCGCTTCTCAAGCCCGTGCCATCGATCGCCAAGCTGGTTACGGCCGGCGGGGCATGGTCGGTCGAGCGTCGCGAGCTTGGTAGTCCGTTCTATTGTGCGATTGTGGAAGGACGCTGCCTGCTGACCATCGCCGGCAGATCGCCGATCATCCTTGAGTCCGGGGATTTCGTTCTCGTGCCGCAAATCCACGCATTCACGATGAGCAGCTTTCAACCGCCTCCGCCGGGCACGTTACCGCGACGGCTGGAGACCGGTCCCGGCGTCTTCCGCCTCGGCGATCCGGACGCACCGGCCGACGTAACGGCCATGGTGGGTCACTGTTCCTTCCTGGCGAACGACACGCAGTTGCTGAGCTCGCTGCTGCCGGACATCGTTCATGCCCGCGGCGAGCGGCGGCTCATGGCTCTCGTCGGGATGATTCACGCCGAGATGGTCGGCGGACTTGCAGCGCGGGACATGATCCTGAGCCGGTTGCTGGAAGTTCTCTTCATCGACGCTCTGCGGAGTACAGGAGGGGCCGAGACATCTCCCGGACTGTTGCGTGGCCTTTCCGACATCCGGCTGGCTCCAGCGCTGCGACGCATTCATCATGACCCGAGCACAGGCGTGTCCGTCGAGGAACTGGCAGAGACCTCCGCAATGTCAAGGTCGGCATTCTTCGACCGCTTCCGAAGGCAGGTGGGCGTCCCTCCGATGGAATACGTGACGGGCTGGCGCATGGCGCTTGCAAAAGACCTGTTGGTTCGGCAGGAGGCGCCGCTGGTCGAGATCGCAACACGGATCGGTTATGCTTCCGCCAGCGCGTTCAGCGTCGCATTCACACGGCATGTCGGCGTGACGCCGGGCGTTTTCGCCCGAACAGACTGACCTCGACAGCCTGCCTCGCCGCCCATTTTGCGCTGGTTCTGCCCTGCAATGTCCGCTTCGAAGGCGCACAGGCGACACAAGACCGCCGTGGAGCATGTCCGCTTTCGGGGACGCGAGGTGATGACCTCGACGTCTGAATTGGAGGCGCAAAGCAGCCGCATATTCAGCAGCGAGGACAGAAGGCGACATTACGCCATCCGCCCTTCGCCTCCCCAAAAAACTCACCCCCGTTTTCCCCGCCCTGACATCCTGTCGCATACTGGCGCTGTTTCCCCCGCCGGAGTGTTGCGCGAGACGGTCGCGGGCAGGGGGAAGCCGGTGCCTCGTGCCTGAAGCCGTAACGTGCGGCCGATGCCGGGGCGATGTTCGCCAGGGTGTTCTCCCTGATATGTCTCCCCCGGGCCTTCCAAGGTTCCGGCTTGGGACGTCCATGCAAGCAGGAGCAAGTGTTCCTGTGCAGCGAGACAGTGCGGGCATTGCAAGGGGCCGGAAGCCCTGAAGACACCGAGGCCACGCAGCTGCGGAGCCCCATACTCAAAATCCAATCCGGCTCCGCATCTGCGTGCGCCCTCCGACTGAACGTTTGAACCGCGCCGCCACCGGCGTGGACGTGAACGCGTGTTCTTTGAACATGGATGGATGAGGCTCGGTGAAGTGGGGCCTCCTCTGAGGCATTTGCATCCGCCACGAATTTCCAGAAGATCATTGTTTTGCGGTGCGCTTTCCTCACACGCCGTCTTCCTCGCCCTTGTGGCGGGGAACCACCCACCGCGCGTCGGCGCGGTGAGAGAACCATGTCCTGCCGAAAAGGGTTTTTGCGCCGCAGACGCGGCGCGCTGGATCCCGGAACAGGTCCGGGATGACGGAAGAAGACGGCACCCCGGAGGGCGGAGTTCGGTTTGCTGCCGCGCCCTATCGATTGGTCATCGCCTGCATCGCCTCGGTATAGCGTGCGCCGGCCGCCATATCAGGCGAAATGATCGCGCCCAGCGTCGCAACCTCATCCGGGGACAGGACGATCTCGGCGGCTGCTGCATTGTCTTCGATGTGGCGGATTTTTCGGGCGCCGGGGATCGGCACGATGAAATCGCCCTGGGCCAGCACCCAGGCCAGCGCCAGCTGCGCCGCCGTCACGCCCTTGGCCGAGGCGATCTCGCCGAGTTTGGCCACAAGCGCCGCATTGGCGTCGAAATTCTCCCCCTGGAAGCGCGGCAGGCCGCGGCGCATATCGTCGGGTCCGAGGTCGTCGACCTTGAGCGTGCCCGTCAGCATGCCGCGCCCGAGCGGGCTGAAGGGCACGAAACCGATGCCGAGTTCGCGGCAGGTGTCGAGCACGTTTTCTTCGGGATCGCGGGTCCACAGCGAGTATTCGCTCTGCACGGCAGCGATCGGATGAACGGCGTGGGCCCTGCGGATCGTTGCAGAACTCGCCTCCGAAAGCCCGAGGGTCCGGACCTTGCCCGCCCTGACCAGATCGGCCATTGCGCCAACGGTTTCCTCGATCGGCACGTCGGGATCGACGCGGTGCTGGTAATAGAGGTCGATGACCTCGATGCCGAGCCGCTTCAACGAGGCTTCGGCAACCGCCCTGACGTTTTCCGGGCGGCTGTTGACGCCGGTCAGCTGCTTGATCAGGCTGTCCGTGGTCGAGACCCGGAAACCGAACTTGGTGGCGATCGTCACCTTGTCGCGATAGGGACCGAGCGCCTTGCCGACGAGGATTTCGTTGGTAAAGGGACCGTAGATCTCGGCGGTATCGAAAAAGCTCACGCCGATCTCGATCGCCCGGTGCATGGCCTTGATGGAGTCCGCCTCTTCGGCACCGCCATAGGCATGGCTCATGCCCATGCAGCCAAGGCCGATGGCGGAGACGCTGAGGTCTGATCCGAGATTTCGTTTTTTCATGGGATTGTCCTTTCGGGAAATCGTGCAGGCCGGACGGGCTTGCTTGTGCTTCACCGCGTCATGTCCGGCAGGAGCAAACCTAACGCCCTGCGCATCGTTTGATAATGGGTGCAAATCCCAACAGGTTGATCTATGAGATAGAACAATGAACCGGAATCAGCTCACCCATCTGGCCGTCTTTTCCGCCGTCGCTGCGCATCGCAGCTTTCGTGCGGCAGCGCAGGAACTGGCGATTGCGCCCTCGGCGGTCAGCCATGCGGTTTCGAGCCTCGAGCAGCATCTCGGCGTCCGGCTTCTGGCCCGCACCACCCGCAGCGTCTCGCTGACCGAGGAGGGCACCCTGCTTCTTGCGCGTCTCGGGCCGGCCCTGAACGAAATCGATCTTGCGCTCGATGCGGTGACGGAGGCCGGCAACCGGCCGGCCGGCAATCTGCGCATCACCGCGCCCCGCTTTGCAGCAGATCTTCTGATTGCGCCGCGGCTGGGCGACTTTCTCTCGGCCTTTCCGGACATCACGCTAGAACTGACGGATGAAGACGGTTTTACCGATATCGTCGCGGCCGGCTATGATGCCGGCATCCGGCTCAAAGAAAGCGTCGAGGGCGACATGATCGCCGTGCGGATCGGTCCGCCGATGCGCAGCGCCATCATCGCAGCGCCTTCCTATTTCGAGAGCCATGCGAGGCCGCTGCATCCGCGTGACCTGCTGCAGCACCGCTGCATCCGGCGGCGCTTTTCCAATGGCACGATCTACAACTGGGAGTTCGAAAAGCAAGGCCAGGAGATCACCGTGCCGATCACCGGCCCGCTGATCCTTGGCGAGGACCGGCCGATCATCGTTGCGGCCATGGCCGGCGCGGGCCTGGCCTTCTCGTTTGAAACCCGGGTCCGCAGCGAACTGGCCGATGGCCGGCTAGTGCGGGTGCTGGACGACTGGTGCGAGCCCTATCCCGGACCCTGCCTCTATTATCCCAGCCGCCGCCAGATGCGCCCGGCGCTTCGGGCCTTCATAGAGTTTTTCCGCTTTTCCGACTGATATCAGGGATGAATTGCCGGCAGGTGCCTCACGCGACTTCGCTGGCATAGATGCGGGCAAGCCCGGTGTGGATATGGGCCAGCACCTCCTCGGCGCTGATCGACAGGTGTCGGGCGACCAGATGTCCCGCAGCCTGCGCATCCCCCGCCCTGACGGCTGCAAGAATGAGGGCGTGCTCCGCAAGCGAGGCGGCGCGGCGGCCCTCCTCCTCCAGATTGATGCGCCGGACGAAGCGGATGCGGGCATTGATATTGCCGAGATAACGCAGGCGCTCGGCATTGCCGGCAAGGCCTGCCAGCCGGATATGAAAATCCTCGTCCGCCGTCACCAGCGCATCCACCGACAGACCGGCCTGTTTGGCAAGGACCTCCTCCCAGTCTTTCGTCAGGGTCTCCAAGGCCAAGGGATCGGCATGACCGCAGGCGGCGCGCACGGCAGACACTTCGAGATCGGCCCGCACGGCGAACAGGTCGGCAATTTCCTTGGCACTTAGTTTCCGGCAGAAGAAACCGCGCCCCGGCTCCATCACGACGAGACCATCGGCGATCAGCCGGTTCAGCGCCTCGCGCACCGGCGCCCGGCTCATGCCAAGCGACGCCGCGAGTTCCACCTCATTGATCCGCTCGCCGGGGCGGTAACCGAAGCTTACGGTCCGGTCGCGCAGATGGAGATAGGCGCGCTCGACGGTATTTTCAGGGACTGGCTTGGCGGACTTCGTATCGTCGTTCATGGCGTTTCCGATGCTTGTCTCTTCCGAGTATCACGGCGGCTTGACTCACACAACAAATCGAACAATCATTCGTCAGCGCTGTCGACAGCCTGGTCGGCAGATAAGCCGATCGTGAAAGGGAACCCGCATGTCACCTGAGAATGTCGCTGCCCTCCAGGAAAAACTTCTGTCCAGGCGCGCCAAGACGCTTCTCCACCATCCGCAGGGCATGGGCAATTATTTCACCTTCAAGACGGCGATCGACATTCTTGGCCTCGACTGGAACGATGTCGCACCAGGCGGCGTCTACAATGTCACGGGGTCAGGCTATTTCGACATGGGCTATATGGCCAACCATATCGGGCCCTCGAAATCGGCGCTGGACGCCTTCCTGAAAGCATCGACGCATGAAAAGCTGGCGATCTACCCGCCGGACTGCATGCCGGAACTGAAGGTGCTGGTCGCAACGAAGAAGTTCGGGCGCAGCCTCGGGCCTGACTTCGAGGTGATGGGCGTCGAGGGCGCGCAGGGCGGCATCGGCTATACCTACCTGACCTTCCTCGACGAGGGCGACGAGGTGATCGTCACCGATCCCGGCTATTTCCATTTCGTGCCCGCAGCCGAAGCCTGCGGCGCCAAGGTCGTGCCGATCGAACTCAACGCCGGCAACGGCTACCGGCTGCAGCCGGCCGAGGTCGAGGCGAAGATTACCCCGCGCACCAAGATGATCGTCGTCTGCGATCCGATCAACCCTTTCGGCACGGTGCAGACCCGCGAGGAACTTCTGGCGCTCGCCGATATTGCAAGGCGCCATGATCTGGTGATCTTCAACAACGTCACCCACAACACGCACCAGACGGACGATGCCGCCGAGCAGATCCCGATGGCCTCGCTGCATTCGGACGAGACGCCAATGGACCATGTTATTTCGGTGAGCGGCATGTCGAAGGGCTATGGCATGCCAGCGATCCGCGTCGGCTTCATGGCCGGCCACCCGGCGCTTTTGCGCGGCGCATTCCTGACCAAGATGGAAATCACCAAGATCCACATCAACTATCCCGGCCAGTATGCAGCGCTTGCCGCCATGCAGGACACGGACTATCTGGCGACGAGCACGCAGACGATCCGGCGCAACTACGCCCATATCGCCGAGACCATCGCCATGACCGAGGGCGTCTCGATCCCCGTAACACCATCCTACGGCTTCTGCATGATGGTCGATGTCTCGGGAACGGGGGTGACGGCACAGGAAATCACCGTCGGCCTGCTCAAGGAAAAGATTGCCGTCATTCCCGGCGACGGGCTCGGCGACGTCAAGGCGGCGGACTACCTGCGGCTCAATTATTCGCATCCCGACATCGCTTGCTTCGAGACCTTCCGCACGGCGCTGCCCAAGGCGATCGCCGAAGCGCAGGCCGGTCTGTATGTCGAGGCCGTTGCGCAGTTTTTCGAAAAGGCCGGCACAGCGCGCGGCCGCGTCATCATCGACCAGATTGCCGTGCGGCGGGCGCAGGCGGCGCAGTTGCAGGCGGCGGAATAACGACCCAAAGAACGGCACGCGCACATCGGGATGGCGGGCCGTTTTCCTGTTCCTCTGCGGCAAGCGGGAACACCGACGACTGACAAGGATCGGGTGGCGGGCCGGCGTTTTGCAGCTACACTTGGGCTTTTCGGGGAAAGCACCGATGAAAGCACCAAGATCGATGCGCGGTCTGGAAGATCTGGGGCGGGTGCGCCTGTCCCAAAATTTCTTCCTGCGCGATTTCCTGCATTCCGAGATCGCCAGCATTCAAGGCATGGCCAATATTCCCGATGATCCCAAGCTTGCGATTGAAGCCGGCACATGGCTTTGTGAAGACTTGCTGGAACCGCTGCAGGCGACGTTCGGGCGGCTGCATATCCGCTCCGGCTACCGATCGCGGCAGGTCAACGCGTTCGGCAATCGCAACGGGCTGAATTGCGCGACCAATGCGGCAAGCGCTGCCGATCATATCTGGGACCTGCGCGACGCGGATGGCTGCATGGGCGCCACGGCCTGCATCGTTGTGCCCTGGTCATGGGACCGCAGGGACACTGTCGCTGGCTGGCAGTCGCTGGCCTGGTGGATCCATGACCACCTGCCCTATGCCTCACTCTGCTTCTTTCCAAAGCTCTGGGCCTTCAACATCCAGTGGCACGAGCGACCGCGGCGGGAAATCCGCAGCTATGTCGAACCCAGAGGCCTGTTGACCAAGCCCTCAATGGCCAACCACGCCGGCAGCCACGCGGAGCTCTACCGCGGGTATCCCGAACCGGCCATTGTTCAGAAACTGATGCGATAACGAACGTGTCCGTCTTCTTTGGTATAGTGGTCATAGAGCCGCCGCGCCGTGCTGTTGCCCTCGTCCGTGTGCCAATACAGGCGCGCCCAGCCTTTTGCCTTCGCGAGCGAGACGAGGTCATCCAGAAGGGCCCGCCCGATGCCCTTTCCGCGGGATGCCTCGTCCAGAAACAGGTCTTCCAGATAGCAGACCGGCTCCTTCACCCAGGTTGCCTCATGGATCAGGCAGTTGGCGAACCCGCGCACTGCACCATTCTCTGTTGCAACCCGCATGAACAGCGGCACGGCCGGATCCATGACCTTTGCCCAGGTGGCAGCCGTCACCTCGTCGCTGACGGCAACCTTGTAGAAGGCGACGTAGGCCGCCCAGAGACGGCGCCATTCGGCTTCGTCGCCCGGCCGGACATCACGGATCTCGATGGTCATGCACATTCTCCAAAGGCTCTTGTCACGGGTCAGTCACTGGCTTCACTGAGGTGCTGCATCTGCTCTTCCGAGAGCACCAGCGCAGCCGACCTCGTCAAGCTCGCCAGTTGTTCGAGACTGGTGGCACTTGCAATCGGCGCGGTCACGCCCTTGCGGGCCATGATCCAGGCCAGCGCGATCTCCGCCGGTTTTGAAGCGAGATCGGCAGCGACTTCATCAAGCGCACCCAGGATACGCATGCCGCGCCCATCCAGATATTTTTCGACCCCGCCGCCGCGCACGGAGCCACCCAGATCCTTGTGCGATCGATACTTGCCGGTGAGAAAACCGGAAGCCAGGCTGTAATAGGTGATGACACCGATATCCTCGGCCATGCAGAGATTGCGCAAGGGACCCTCGAAGCCGCTGCGATCGTAGAGATTGTATTCCGGCTGCAGCACGTCATACCGCGGCCGGTCGGCGGCACGCGCGACATCGAGCGCTGCGCGCAACTGGGCCGCATCGAGATTGGAGCAGCCGATGGACCGGACTTTTCCCTGTGCACGCAACCTGTCATAGGCACCCATTGTTTCCGCGTAGGGTGTATCGGCATCGGGCCAATGGGACAAATACAGATCGATGTGGTCGGTCTGTAGCCGGCGAAGCGAATCCTCGACAGCTTCGATGATCCAGCGGGCAGAAAGACCCTTCCTGCCCGGTCCCATGTCGGACCCGACCTTGGTGACAACAACCACATCGTCGCGCGACCGGCCCGAGCGCTTCAGCCACTTGCCGACGATCGTTTCGGATTCGCCACCGCTGTTTCCCGGCGCCCAGGACGAATAGACGTCGGCGGTATCAATCGTGTTGAAGCCCGCATCGAAGAAAGCGTCCAGCAGGTCGAAGGAGGTTTTTTCATCCGCCGTCCAGCCGAACACATTGCCGCCGAAAACGAGCGGCGCGATTGAAAGGCCGGTGCGGCCCAATGTGCGCTTTTCCAATTGATTTTCCTCCCTGACACGGGATCTGAGCGGCAGAACCCGGATTGCCTCCGCCTGACATAAGGCAGGATAATGGGTTTTGATACCGGTGCGACGGATATTCTTTTCAAGCGGGCTGGCTTTCCGGGTACGTACCTCGATAGACTTCCGGCACGCAGCGATTATCAGTAAACACGACTGTAACACATTCAATCTGCTGCATAATTTTATTGCGGAATCGATTCCGCTCACCAGTTTTATGCGCTAGTGTGCGCGCAGTTTCTACCAGGAGGAAAATCCATGTTGCGTTTCGGTATTCTGTCGACGGCCAAGATCGGTCGCGAACTCGTTGTTCCCGCCATTCAGGATGCGGAAAACTGCGTCGTCACGGCTGTCGCAAGCCGGGACCTCGCCAAGGCCCGGGCGATGGCGGACCGGTTTTCGGTTCCGCATGCCTTCGGATCCTATGAGGAGATGCTGGCTTCCGACACGATCGACGCCGTCTACATCCCGCTGCCGACCTCGCAGCATGTGGCGTGGACGATCAAGGCCGCCGATGCCGGCAAGCATGTCCTGTGCGAAAAGCCGATCTCGCTGAAAGCGTCTGAAATCGACGCGCTGATCGAGGCGCGCGACCGCAACAAGGTGCTGATCTCGGAAGCCTATATGGTGACCTACAGCCCCGTCTGGCGGAAGGTCCGCGCCTTGCTGGCGGACGGTGCAATCGGCCGCTTGCGGCATGTGCAGGGCGCGTTCACCTATTTCAATCGCGATCCCGACAACATGCGCAACGTGCCGGCGCTCGGTGGCGGCGGACTGCCTGACATCGGGGTCTATCCCTCGATCTCGACCCGTTTCGTCACGGGCAAGGAGCCGATCCGGGTTCAAGCCACGACCGATCGCGATCCGGAATTCGGCACCGACATCTATTCCAGCGTCCGGGCGGATTTCGGCGATTTCGAGCTGAGCTTCTATATCTCGACGCAGCTTGCTGCCCGCCAGGTCATGGTGTTCCACGGCGACCAGGGTTTCATCGAAGTCAAATCGCCGTTCAACGCCGACCGCTACGGCGCCGAAGAGGTGGAACTGACCAACCAGAGCCACGCGCAATCGCAGATTTTCCGCTTCCAGGACGCCCGCCAGTACAAGCTTCAGGTCGAAGCCTTCTCGAAGGCTGCCCTTGGCGAACAGGAGGAGATCGTACCGCTGGAAAGCTCCGTGCTGAACCAGAAGCTGATCGACGCCATCTACAGGGCGAGCGAAAAGGACGGTTGGGAAACGGTCTGAGCAAAAGAAAACCCATCCCTTTTTTCAAGGGATGGGTTTCAATAATATCATGTATCGATGGACGCTTGCTTTCGCGCGAGCGTCCTATGCTTTGACGCCGCTCAGGCGTGCCGACGCGAACCGGAAAGCATTGACACGCCAAGCATGCTGGCGATGCCGGCATTGTATGCGAGCAGAGCAAACACCAGCGAAACCCAGGACACCGATCCCGCGCCGAGCAGAGCTGCAAAACCAAAGGCTGCGACGATCAGAAAGCCGCACATCATGCATCCCAGGACCGAACGGGTGCCGACGGCCAGCATGCCAATCGCGGTTGCGGTCAAAATAAGCATTTGCTTCTCCTGTGGATGTCTCTCATCCGCAAGATTGCACGCGGCCTTCTAAAGTTGGTTTAAGTCAATTGCTAAAATTGTAGCGATCTCCGATATCGCTGTTTTCATGACAAAATCGCCGCCTTCTTCGCCGTAAACCGCCTTTGAAGGCTCCGCCCTTTTAAGTGATTTGCGGACCCATGCAGGCGATTGACGGGCGGAACGTGGCTTTCAGACCAGCCCCACGATGCCGGTCGCCGTGGTGCCCGTGGCCAGCACGCGATCGATCCTCAGCGGAAGCGTGCTGCCGCCGGTGACGCCAGACAATGTGATGGTCTGGCCCGACAGCATGCGGACTGCAAGCGCGCCGCCAACGCCGACATAAACGGCGCGGGTGACGTCAGCGAGATCAAGCGTGTCACTCGGGGTGACATCGAAGGCGTGGGTTGCAGGGCCGGTCAGCGACGGCGCATTGCTGGAAAAACGGTCTGGCATCGGATGTCCTCTTTGATTGACGATGCCCCATGATGCGCCCGCACGCACAGCCGGGGACGCGCGGGGATCAACAAAGGCCTGTTGAGGGCGCCGCGCGAAGGCTGGCAATCGCTCGATGAACGCGGCAATGTGCGGATATGAGCTTTTTCTCCGAAACAGATTCGCCGAGCAACCTGACCGAATATTCGGTTTCCGAGCTGTCAGGCTCGATCAAGCGGACGGTCGAGCAGGCGTTCGACCAGGTGCGCGTGCGCGGCGAAATTTCCGGCTATCGCGGCCCGCATTCCTCAGGCCATGCCTATTTCGCCCTGAAGGACGACAAGGCGCGCATCGACGCCGTCATCTGGAAAGGCACGATGGGACGGCTGAAGTTCCGGCCAGAGGAAGGCATGGAGGTGATTGCCACCGGCAAGATCACTACCTTCCCCGGCTCGTCCAAATACCAGATGGTCATCGAGACGCTGGAGCCTGCCGGCGCCGGCGCGCTGATGGCGCTGATCGAGGAGCGCAAGCGCAAGCTCGCCGCCGAAGGCCTGTTCGATGCCGCCCGCAAGCAATTGCTGCCCTATATGCCGAAGGTCATCGGCGTCATCACCTCGCCGACCGGCGCCGTCATTCGCGATATCCTGCATCGCATCGCCGACCGCTTTCCCGTCCATGTCATCGTCTGGCCGGTCCGGGTGCAGGGCGAAGGCTCCGGCAACGAGGTGACAGCCGCTATCGAGGGCTTCAATGCGCTCGAACCGGGCGGCGCGATCGCACGGCCGGACGTTTTGATCGTCGCCCGGGGCGGTGGCAGCCTTGAGGACCTCTGGAGCTTCAACGACGAGGCGGTTGTCCGCGCAGCCGCCGCGTCCAACATTCCGCTGATCTCCGCCGTCGGCCACGAAACAGACTGGACGCTGATCGACCATGCCAGTGACCAGCGGGCGCCGACGCCAACCGGGGCCGCCGAAATGGCCGTGCCCGTGAAGGCCGACCTCGAAGCGGCCGTGTCCGGGCTTTCCGCCCGGCTGAAGGCAGCCATGACGCGCCGAATGGATGCACGGCGGCAGGACTTGCGCGCTTTGGCGCGGGCCCTGCCCTCGCTGGACCAGCTGCTGGCCTTGCCGCGCCGCCGTTTCGACGAGGCCTCGGCCGGGCTGGGTCGTGGCCTGACGATGAACACGGCCAACAAGCGTCGGCACTTCGAACGCACCGCGCTGCAACTGCGGCCCGACATGCTCTCTACCCGGCTCAACGACCGGCGCCAGCGCCTGCAGGAGCGGATGATGCGTGCAGACCGCGTCGTCGAGCGCCTGCTACAACGAGGCCGGACGCGGATTTCGACGGCGGATGCCTCGCTGCGGGCCCTGCCCGCGCGGCTTTCCGGACAGATCCACCGCACACAGGATCGCCTCGCCGGCCTGACGGCGCGCGCCGACAAGGCTGTCGTGTCGGACATCCAACGGCGGCGCATTGCCGTGGCTGCCCAAGACCGCATCCTCCAGTCGCTGTCCTATGACAACGTCCTCAAACGGGGATTTGCATTGGTCCGCGACGACAGAGGCATGTTGATCAAACAAGCGGCCTCAATGACCAATGGCATGGCGGTCTCCCTGCAATTTGCCGATGGCTCCGTCAACGCAGTGACGGGCGACAACGGCACAGACCCGCCGGCACCCGCACCACACTCCCGCAAGCGCGCGGACAAGCCGGTACCATCGACGCCACCCAAGCAGGGAAGCCTTTTCTGATGCACATCCTGATGGTGCTTGCCCATCCGCTGTCAGACAGCTTTGCCGCCAGCGTCGCAAGCGCTGCAAGAGAAGCGCTGGAGCAGAGCGGGCACAGTGTCGATCTGCTTGATCTCTACGGCGAGGATTTCGACCCGCGCCTGACTGACGCCGAACGGCGCGGCTATTTCGACGTGCCCTATGACGTCTCTGCCGTTGCAGACATCGTTGCACGGCTACAGGCCGCAGAGGGGCTGATTCTTGTCTTTCCGCAATGGTGGTTCAATTTTCCGGCGATCCTCAAGGGCTTCTTCGACCGCATCTTTGCCCCCGGCGTCGCCTTCAACCACGAGCTTACCGGCGGTCGCATCGTGCCGCGACTGACGAATATCAGACTGTTCTGGGCGCTCACCACGACCGGATCACCCTGGTGGGTGGTGAAGCTCTACATGGGCAACCCGGTTCGCCGGCTTCTGAAGCGCGGGATCGCTGCCTTCTGCGCGAAAAACGTCGGCTTCCGGATGATCACGCTGCACGATATGGACCGGACCGATGAGAAGCGCCGCAAGGCGCATCTGGAGCGGGTTCGCCAGGCCGTCCGGCGAATTTGAATTCTGGCCGAAATCGAAACGCTTACGTAATGATCGACGACTACATTCTAAAGTCTAGAGCGACCGCTGCGCGTTCTGTTGAACGCGCAGCGGTCTCGTCTTGCAGCATCACTGTGTCAGGAGTGCTCCGTGCCTGTCGAACTGTCTCCCTCGCAGGCTCTTGGCCTCTGGCATGCCGTATCGCTGGAACAGGTGCGGGTGGACAAGCGCGACCTGACCCTGCGGCAGATCTCGATCCTGCTGCAGATCTACCTTGTGCCGCCGCCGCATACGGTGCGGGGGCTGGCAACCATTCTCGGCGTCACTAAGCCGGTGATCACCCGGGCTTTGGACACGATGGGGGACCTCGGGCTGGTAACGCGGGTTCGCGACGAGCGCGACAAGCGCAATGTCATCATCCGGCGCACTGTGGACGGCGCGCTCTATCTTGAAAAACTCGGCGACCTGATCATTGATCGGGGACGCAAGTTGCCTATTT
Organism: Pararhizobium antarcticum; assembly: GCF_001885585.1. Taxonomy (GTDB): domain Bacteria; phylum Pseudomonadota; class Alphaproteobacteria; order Rhizobiales; family Rhizobiaceae; genus Pararhizobium; species Pararhizobium antarcticum. The sequence goes on along the minus strand of NZ_LSRP01000096.1, from coordinate 96,146 downwards.
GAGGACAGATGTCTGATCTCCCCGACCGCCGGCTGAATGCCTATCGCCCCGACCTTGCCGAGGAGCGCCTTCGCGGTGTCGTCGAGGCCGCAAACTATGTCACCGGCACGACCTGCGTCGTCTGCATTCCCGTGGTTCAGCTGCGGTCCAGACCTGAGCTGGAATGCGGCACGGATACCGAGCTCCTGCTTGGCGAAACTGTTCGTGTGCTGGATAGCGGTGGCGGCTGGGCCTGGGTCAAGGCGGATTTCGATGATTATGTCGGCTATGTCCCGGATTATGCATTCACGCCCGTGGTGCGCAGCCTGACGCACATCATCACCGCGCCCAGAACCTTCGTCTATTCGGGGCCGGATCTGCGTTTGCCGACGGTTCAGGCGCTGTCCATGGGGAACCGGATCAAGGTGGTGGACCAGCGCGACATGCGCGGCACACGCTATTTCCTGCTGGAAGGCGGCGAGGCGGTGATTGCCAATCATTGCGCCGAAGCGTCGCTGCCGTTGGGTGGCGACTATGTCAGCATCGCATCCCGCTTTCTGGAAACCCCCTATCTCTGGGGCGGCCGCTCGGGATTCGGGATCGATTGCTCGGGCCTCGTGCAACTGTCGATGATGATGACCGGGAGAACGGCGCCGCGCGACACGGACATGCAGGCAACGGGTCTTGGCACCCCGATCGACCGAAGCGAACTGCGTCGCGGCGACCTTGTCTTCTGGAACGGGCATGTGGCGATCATGGAAGACGAAAAGACGCTGCTGCATGCCAATGGCCACACGATGACGGTTTCGCATGAGGGATTGAACGAAGCGATCGACAGGATCGGCTGGCTCTACGACCAGCCGACGGGCTATCGCCGCCCGTAAAGCAGCGGAGCTTCAATAGCCGGCTTTGCGATCCACGAGATGCTGCAACGGCTGGCCACGTTCAAAGCGGTCGATCTGTTCCTCCACATGGGTAAACAGCGCCCTGACGTCCGAGGACGCCGCGACATGCGGTGTGACGAAAACATTGGCCATGTCCCAGAACGGGCTGTCTGAGGGCAGCGGCTCCTCTTCGAACACATCCAGGGACGCGCCAAAAAGCGTGCCGTCCCGAAGCGCGGCGACGATGTCGGCGCCGACCTGGCTACCGCCCCGGCCGCCATTGATGAAGACCGGCGCACCGAACGGTCCCTTGCGGCTGAGTTTTGCAAACAGCGACGCGTTGAAGAGGCCCCTTGTCTCCGCAGTCAGCGGCAGCAGGCCAACGAGGAAATCGGTTTTTGTAAGGAACGTGTCCAGTTGCGTCGCGTCAAAGGTTTCGACCCCGTCGAGCGCCTTTGCCGAACGCGACCAGCCGGCGACCTTGAACCCCATCACCTGCAATTTGCGGATCGCATCCTGCCCGAGCACGCCGAGCCCCATGACGCCAACGGTGATGTCTGCCGCTTCCGGCTGGCTGAGGTCTTGCCAGACACGGGCGCTTGCCTGCGCCTCATAGGCTCTGTACTGGCGCAGATGCAACAGGCACTGCAGGACGATCCATTCGCTCATCCGCGTCGTCAGGCTGCGATCGACAAAACGGACCAGCGGCACATCCGGCAGGCCCGGCAGGGTCAGCACGTGATCGACGCCGGCACCGCCCGAAAAGACGACTTTGAGATCGGGCGCGCGGGAGAAGAGATCGGGATCGGACTTCCAGACGACGGCATAGGCAATGTTCGAGAGATCGCGAGTTTTCTGCGCGGGATCGGCAAGATTGATCACCTCGCGACCGGGAAAGGCGCACTTCAGGCCCTCCTCGACTTCCCGCGGGATGAATTTCAGGTCGACAAGGACGGGGCTGTTTTCAGGCATGATTCACGTCTCTACTGGCTGACGGCTGGCACATTGACCGCCTTCATGTCGAAGGCGGCGGCCATCAGGGCCTTGGTATATTCTTCCTGCGGTGCGGTGAAGATACGCTCCGATGGCCCCTGCTCGACCACCTTGCCGAGACGCATGACGATCATGTCATTGGCCAGCGCCCGCACGACCTTCAGGTCATGGCTGATGAACAGATAGGCCAGAGCATGTTTGGCCTGCAGGTCACGCAGGAGATCGACCACCTGCGCCTGCACGCTCATGTCGAGCGCCGAGGTTGGCTCGTCGAGCATGACGAATTGCGGTTTCAGCACCATGGCACGGGCAATCGCGATGCGTTGCCGCTGGCCGCCTGAAAACTCATGCGGATAGCGCCAGCGGGTGGCCGGATCGAGACCGACCTCCTCGATGGCCGCGGCGACACGCGCATCGCGATCCTTTTCCGACAGCGACGGCTCATGAACCTTGAGACCTTCGGCAACGATATCGGCCACCACCATGCGGGGACTGAGCGAGCCATAGGGGTCCTGGAACACCACCTGCATGCGGTTGCGGAACGGCCGCATCTGCTGGAAGGTGAAGCTGTCGATGTCATTGCCGACGAAACTGATGCGGCCCTTCGAGGAAATCAGCCGGGTCAGCGCGAGGCCGAGCGTCGTCTTGCCCGACCCCGATTCCCCGACGACACCGAGTGTCTGGCCGGCCCGCAGGGTCAGATCTATGCCGTCCACGGCCTTCACATGGTCGACGACCTTGCGCAGGAAACCGGCCTTGATCGGGAACCAGACCTTCATGTCCTTTGCCTGCATCACCACCGGCTTCGACGCATCGGAGACCGGTGGGGATCCCTTCGGCTCGGAGGCGAGCAGATGGCGGGTATAGGCATGCTGCGGATTGGCGAAGATCTCGGCCGTCGGCCCGGTCTCGACGATCCTGCCCTTGGTCATGACGCAGACGCGATCGGCGATCTTGCGCACGATGCCAAGGTCATGGGTGATGAACAGCATGGACATGCCATGCTCGTCCTTGAGTTTTTTCAGCAGTTCGAGGATCTGCGCCTGCACCGTCACATCGAGCGCCGTCGTCGGCTCATCGGCAATCAGCAGTTCCGGCCGGTTGGCGAGCGCCATGGCGATCATCACGCGCTGCCGCTGGCCGCCCGAGAGTTCGTGCGGATAGGCGGCCAGGCGTTTTTCCGGCTCGCGGATACCGACCTGATGCAGAAGCTCCAGAACCCGACCGCGCGCTGCCTGTCCCTTGAGCCCCTGATGCAGCTCGACAATCTCGGCAATCTGTCGTTCGATCGAGTGCAGCGGATTGAGCGAGGTCATCGGCTCCTGGAAAATCATCGTGATGTCGTTGCCGCGCACCTGGCGCAGTTCCGCATCAGATGCCGTCATCAGGTCCTTGCCCTTGAACAGGATTTTGCCGCCGGGATGGCTTGCCGCCGGATAGGGCAGGAGCTTCAGGATCGAATTGGCGGAAACCGATTTTCCAGAGCCCGATTCACCGACCAGCGCCACGACTTCGCCACGCCCTATATCGAAGGACACACGATCGACAGCCAGCGATGTATTGCCACCCTGATGAAAAGCAACCGAGAGATCGCGGACGGAAAGAATGGGATTTGTCATGAGGCGAGGCTTTGCAGAATTGTGGTGAGCGTGGGAACGTCCACAGGCAGCATTTCGATAGACCTCATTTTGCTCATGCCAAAGCGGGTGTGGCGGAGACCATCGATCGTGCTCAAGGCCTTGTCAGCCGTGAGGAAATGAGTGCAGTTGGATCCGAGAGCTGTCGACAGATGAATGGCGTCGGGCAGTTTAATCCGTGATTGAGACCGAAGAACCCCAGCATACCACAAGACTGGGCGAGCAACGACCTGAACATCCAGCCATGCGCTGTCTCTGATCATGTTGTCGTAGCGCGTGATCAGGTCGTCATCCAAGTTGCGATATGGCTTTACAAGCGCTTCGGCAAGCGTCAGTTCGCTGGTTACGAAAATGACGCGATCTGTCTCTTCCGATACCGAAAAGAGTCTGGTCAGAAGGTCCGATCGCTCCGACTGCTCCTCGACTGCAAAAATGAACGCGTTCGTATCGAGATAAATTCTCGGCACCTCCGTCATTCTTCATCCCACTCATCGCGCAGGTCGCGAATCCGCCGGACTGCTTCCTGCTCGTCCGTGGAAGGGGGACGGCTAGCCTTGAAGATGCGGATGCTCTCCAACAGATCAGCTGCTTTTATCGGAGCTCCAGGTTTGCGATATTCAAAGAAAGACGGCGCCAAGCCATCTGCATTTCCGTTGGGCTCTTGCGGCCCCTGTTCTTCGATCACGATACGCACGGTCGCATCCTTGTCGAACCCGGTGCGCAGATCATCAGGCAACTGAGAGACTGGATAATGATCGCGGACAATCTTGTTCATTGCAGATCTTTCGACACTGAACCTGTTGCGCCTATCATACGTACCTTGCAGCCAAATGACGAGATCACCGGAAGGTCTTTCTCGGATCAAACGCGTCGCGGGCGGCTTCGCCGACGAAGATCAGCAGCGACAGCATCACCGACATCACGACGAAGGCCGTAAGGCCGAGCCACGGCGCCTGCAGGTTCGACTTGCCCTGGCTGATCAGTTCACCCAGCGACGGCGAACCGGGCGGCATGCCGAAACCGAGGAAGTCAAGCGAGGTCAGGGTGGTGATCGAGCCGGAGAGGATGAAGGGCAGGAAGGTCAGGGTCGCGACCATCGCATTCGGCAGGAGATGGCGCCACATGATCGTCGCATTGCCGACGCCGAGCGCCCGCGCGGCACGAACATATTCCAGATTGCGGGCACGCAGAAACTCCGCCCGGACGATGCCGACAAAGCCGACCCAGGAGAACAGCAGCATGATGCCGAGCAGCACGAAGAAACCGGGCGGCAGGATGGCTGCAATGATCAGCAGGATATAGAGCACCGGCATCGACGACCAGATTTCGATGAACCGCTGCAGCAAAAGATCGGTCCAGCCACCAAAATAGCCCTGCACCGCCCCAGCCGACACGCCCACGGCGGCCGAAGCAATGGTCAGCGCCAGACCGAACAGGACGGAAATCCGGAAACCGTAGATCATCCGCGCCATGACGTCGCGCGCCTGGTCGTCGGTGCCGAGCCAGTTGAGATTACCGAGCGTGCAGCCCGGATCATCCTTGCCCAGCGGATAGGCCGAGCACCGTTCTGTCTCGTCCATCAGCCAGAAGGGCGCGGTCGGGGCGGAATGCGGAATGTTGGAATTGGCCGTCTGGTAGGAATAGCGGATCGGCGGCCAGATCATCCAGCCATTGGCCTCGATCTCGTCGCGAATGAAGTCCGAGCGATAGTCGGTTTCGGCCAGAAAGCCACCGAATTTCTCTTCCGGATAATTCACCAGGACCGGCACGAGAATTTCGCCCTTGTAGGAGGCGATCACCGGCCGATCATTGGCGATGAACTCGGCGCAGAGGCTGAGCCCGAACAGCAGAAGGAAAATCCAGAACGACCAGTAGCCGCGACGGTTGGCCTTGAAATTCTGCCAGCGCCGCTTGTTGACCGGCGACAGCAGGCCCTTTTTCGGCACGACGGCGGCACCCGTCAAGGCGAGATCGGTCATCAGACATCCCTCCGCTCGAAATCGATGCGCGGATCGACCCAGGTGTAGACCAGATCCGAGAGAAGGCTGACGAACAGGCCCATCAGCGAGAAGATGTAGAGCGTCGCAAAAACGATCGGATAGTCGCGCTTGACCACGGCGTCATAGCCGAGACGCCCGAGACCATCGAGCGAGAAGATGTATTCGGTCAACAAAGAGCCGGTGAAGAAGGCCGAGATGAAGGCACTCGGGAAGCCGGCAATGATGATCAGCATGGCATTGCGGAAGACGTGGCCGTAGAGCACCTGCCGGTCGTTCAGCCCCTTGGCGCGGGCCGTCGTCACATATTGCTTCTTGATCTCGTCGATGAAGGAGTTCTTCGTCAGAAGCGTTGTCGTGGCAAAGGCCGAAAGCAGCAGCGTGATCAGCGGCAGCGTCATGTGCCAGAAATAATCGAGGATCTTCTGCCACCAGTTGAGCTGGGCGAAATTGTCCGAGACGATGCCGCGCAGCGGAAACCAGTCGAGGAACGAACCGCCGGCAAACAGCACGATCAAAAGGATGCCGAACAGGAAACCCGGCACCGCATAGCCGACGATGATGATGCCCGAGGTCCAGACGTCGAAGCTCGATCCGTCCGAAATCGCCTTCTTGATACCGAGCGGGATGGAGATCACGTAGGAAAACAGCAGGATCCAGAGGCCGAGCGAGATCGAAACCGGCATCTTGTCGAGGATGAGGTCAATCACGGACGTGTTGCGAAAGAAGCTCTCGCCGAAATCGAAGCGGATATAGTTCCACATCATGTCGCCGAAGCGTTCCAGCGGCGGCTTGTCGAAGCCGAACTGCTTTTCGAGCTTGGCGATGAAATCGGGATCGAGCCCCTGCGCCCCGCGATATTTCGACGATGTCTCGTCGTTGAAGGCACCCCCGGCCAGATCGCCGCCGCCGCCGGAGAGCCGGTCGCCGCCCTGGCTCTGGCCCGTCAGGTCGGAAATGACCTGCTCGACCGGACCACCCGGCGCAAACTGAATGACGGCAAAGGAAATCGCCATGATGCCGACGATGGTCGGGATCATCAGGAGCAGGCGGCGAAGGATATAGGCACCCATCAGAAACACCCCCGGACGTCGGTTCCGGCGGATTGCCGATCCCGTCTATCGCTGGCGTCGTACCTTTGTCCGGTCAATCTGCTGGTCTCCCTCGACGTCCCGTCGCTGCGGGCGCGGATGGCTAAACTGATTCGCGTCTGCGCATTTGGTGTACAGGGCGCGCGATGCGCAAGGCTTTCATTGCGCTTCGGCCGACCTTGACCACCAGATCAGCGGGAAACCGGTCGAATATTCGGGCAGGGTTTCAGGGCGGACCAGCTTTGTCGAATAGGCAATGCGGGAGATGCGGGCAGTGTAGCTCGGTATGACATATTGATGGGCGAGCAGCACCCGGTCGAGCGCCTTGGTGGCGGCGATCAGATCGTCACGATCCCTGGCGAAAATCACCTTGCGGACCAGCGCATCGACGCCGGGATCGCTGATGCCGGCATAATTCTGCGAGCCATCGCGTTTGGCCGATTCCGAACCCCAGTATTCCGCCTGCTCGTTGCCCGGATTGAGCGACTGGCCCCAGCCGCTATACATCACGTCGAAGTCCCGGTTGCGCCAGCGATTGGTATATTGCGAATCATCGACCGAGCGCACCGTGACCGCAACGCCGATTTTCCGGAGGCTTTGTGCATAGGGCAGCGCCACGACCTCGATCGTCGGGCCATCGAGAAGGATTTCAAAGCCGAAGGGCTCGCCGGTCTTGATATTGGTCATCCGGTTGTTGCGGATCTCGTAGCCGGCCTCCTTGAAGAGGGCGATGGCCTGCCGGAGATTGTTTCGCACATTGGCCTGGTTGCCACCCACGGGGTTGACGTATTCGCTGGTGAACACCTCCGGCGGCACTTTGTCCTTAACCTCATTCAGGATCTCCAGTTCCCGCCCCTGCGGCAGACCGCTGGAGGCAAGCTCCGATCCGTAGAAAAAGCTGTTGATGCGGCTGTACTGGTCGAAGAAGATCGTGCGGCGGAGTTCCTCGAAATCGAAGGCGTGGTTGAGCGCCTTGCGGACCCGGACATCCTGGAATTTTTCACGCCGCAGATTGGGGATGAAGCCAACCAGCACGCCGCTGTTGCGGCTGTCGTTTTCAAGCTCTTCCCGCTTGATGCGGCCGTCCTTCATGGCCGGAAAATCATAGGACGTCGCCCAGCGCTTGGCGCGGTTTTCCCACCAGTAGTCGGCATTGCCAGAACGGAAGGCTTCGAACGAGACGTCGAGATCGGCGTAATAGGTGTAGGACAGGAAGCCGAAATTGTTCTGGCCGATATTCACGTTGAGGTCCTTGCCCCAATAGTCATCGCGCAGTTCGTAGCGGATCGTGGCGCCTGGGCTGAAGCTTGCAACCCGGTAGGGGCCGGAGCCCATCGGGATTTCGAGCGAGGTCTTGGAAATGTCCCGCTGCTTGCCGCTGGCGTCCTTGCCCTCCCACCAGTGTTTCGGCACGATCAGCAACTCGCCGACGATCTTCGGAAGTTCGCGGTTGTTGGTCTCGTCAAAGGAGAATGTGACTTCACGGTCACCGGTCTTTTCAGCCTTGATCACGTGTTTATAGTAGAATTCCTTTTGCGGATCGTGCGCCTTGGCCATGTCGAAGGAAAAGATCACGTCCTCCGGCGTGACGGGCTGTCCATCGGCCCATTGCGCCCTGGCATTCAGCCGGAATTTGACGGAACCGAAGTCGGCGGGATAGGCGATCGCCTCCGCAAGCAGGCCATAGTCGGAGGCAATCTCGTCCATCGAGCCTTTCAAAAGCGTTTCGTAGACGAGATTGGCGGCGGGCGGCGACGCCAGGCCGGCCGCAATCTCGCCCTTGGCGAGAAGCGAATTGAAGGTATCATAGGTTCCGGACGCCGTGAGCTTCAGCTCGCCACCCTTGGGGGCATCGGGATTGACGTAATCGAAGCGCTGGAAGCCTTGCCTGTATTTCAGCTCTCCGACGGTTGCGGTCCCGACTTGCCATGCCGGCTGCTCCTGGGCTGAAGTAGAGGGCGGCAGCGCAAAAAGCAGGAAGGGCAGCGCCATGAAAGCCGATCTCAGTCTCCAGCCAATGTGCTGCATTCCGCCATTCCCCGTTTTTGTGTTTTTGATGCTTGACGGCAAGAATAGGCAAAATACGGGCAAATGACAGGCGCTGCCTCAAAACAGGCCATATTTTTGCATCACATCCGGGTGAACCCGCAAGGCTGACACAAAGGCGGGATGCGACAGTGCCTGAAACGGCGCACCGATTCGACTTATTGCGGGAAATGGCAGGACATGGCTTTGGCGACACGGGGATTTTTGCGGCAGATCGGCGCAGCAGCATTGGGCTTGGCGATTGGATCGAGCCTTGTTGTAGCCGATGCCGCGCGCGCCGCAGATGGCACACCCGCCAAGCAGCTTTTCGGCAAGGTGCAATTGCCGAGCAATGCGGCAGCAGCGCCGATCGGCTTTTATGCCAAGGGCTGTATGGCCGGAGCCGTGGCAATTCCGACCGACGGGCCAACATGGCAAGCCATGCGACTTTCGCGCAACCGGCGCTGGGGCAATCCGGCGATGATCTCGCTGCTCGAGCAGTTTTCGCAGGACGCCGTCAGGCTCGGCTGGGGTTCCGGCATTCTGATTGGCGATATTTCGCAGCCGCGCGGCGGCCCGATGCTGACCGGCCATGCCTCGCACCAGATCGGCCTCGACGCGGATATCTGGTTCCAGCCAAAACCGGCGCAGCCTCTGTCGGCCGAAGCGCGCGAGGACATGCCCTTCGTCTCGATGCTCGACAAGAGCAAGTTCCTGACGGTCAACCCGAAGCGCTGGACCGGGACGCATGCAAACCTTGTCATGCAGGCGGCCAGCTATCCCCAGGTGGAGCGGGTTTTCGTCAATCCGGCGATCAAGAAGAAGCTCTGCGAGACCTGGACCGGCGATCGCGGGCTTCTCGGCAAGGTTCGCCCGGTCTACGGGCATGACGAACATTTCCATATCCGGATGCACTGCCCGCCGGGCGCCGCCAATTGCAAGGCGCAGGCGGCCGTGACCGCCGGTGACGGCTGTGACAAATCGCTTGCCTGGTGGTTTTCCAAGGAGCCCTGGGCCAAACCCGTCAAGAAACCGGACACAAAGCCGGTAAAGCCGCGCTTCGTTATGCTCTCCGACCTGCCAAGGGCCTGCGCCGCCGTGCTTGCCGCCCCTGCCGCATCGGCGCGAACGGCAACCTTCGGAGCTGCCGCCTATAGCGCCGCGCCGGTCACGCAGGGCAGCGATGCAGCGATCCAGCAGGTCATCAATGCCCAGGCCGATCAGGCACAGCGGGACGTGCTGCCGGCCGGCAATATTCCAGTCCCGAAAGCGCGGCCGGCCGTCCAGTAGGCACGACGACACGCCTATGGCCAGCACTGCCAGCCAGCTGCGCTCGGCTGGACACGGCGATCAAATCGATTTAAATCAACGCCGGGTCGCCCGCCCGTTTGAACAGGGCGACGTCCGGGCCCACGCTCTGGGACCAACTTCTGGAACAGATTCGGGGGATTCGATATGGACAGTCGGAAATGTGTTGCGCTGATTGCGCATGACCAGAAGAAGGACGATCTCGCCGCCTTCGCCCAAGCCAACGAAGTGGAGCTTGGCCTCTGGAAGATCGTTGCGACGGGAACAACCGGTGGGCGTGTGCAGGAGGCCTGTCCGAGCCTCGACATCACCCGGCTGAAAAGCGGCCCGCTCGGCGGCGACCAGCAGATCGGCGCGATGATCGCCACCGGCAACGTGCATATGCTGATCTTCTTTACCGATCCCCTGACCGCCATGCCACACGATGTGGATGTCAAGGCGCTGATGCGCCTTGCAACGGTCTACGATATTCCGATGGCGCTCAACCGCGCCACTGCGGAACGGTTGATCGACTTCCAGCATCCCTGATACAGCTACCAGCGCCGCGCGTCATACAGGACGACCAAAACGGAACGCCATCATGCTCACCGATACCGACAGCCACCTCACCTTTCCCATCCTCATCGGCGATATCGGCGGCACCAATGCACGCTTCGCGCTGCTGCTGGATGCCTTTGCAGAGCCAAAACTGTTTCCAATCCTGCCAACGACCAACTATGCCAGCATCGAGGAAGCGCTGCAGACCAGCATCCTCGACAAGACCTCGGTGCAGCCGCGCTCGGCGATCATTGCCGTCGCGGGCCCGGTGAAGGGGGACGAGATCCCGCTGACCAATGCCGGCTGGGTGATCAAACCGAAGGACATGCTGAGCGCGTTGTCGCTGGAAGATGTAATCATCATCAATGATTTCGAAGCGCAGGCGCTGGCCGTCGCGTCGCTCGGCGATGACGGGCGCGAGCAGATCGGACCGGGCTCGGTGCTGGAATCGGCGTCCTGCGCGGTTCTTGGCCCCGGAACCGGGCTTGGCGTCGCCGGCCTTTTGCATGCGCGCCACACCTGGTTTCCGGTTCCCGGCGAAGGCGGCCATGTCGATGTCGGGCCGCGCAGCGAACGGGACTATCGCATCTGGCCCTTCCTCGATCCGATCGAAGGTCGCATCTCGGCCGAACAGCTTCTTTGCGGTCGCGGCATCATGAACATCTACCAGGCCGTCTGCGCGGCCGATGCCCGTGAATCGCCGCTTACCGATCCGGCTGAAGTGACGACCCATGCGATGGCAGGCACCGACGGGGCGGCGGTCGAAGCCATCTCGCTGTTTTCGACCTATCTCGGCCGCGTGGCTGGCGACATGGCGATGATCTTCATGGCGCGGGGAGGGGTTTTCCTGGCCGGAGGCATCTCGCAAAAGATCCTGCCGGCGCTCCGGAAACCGGAGTTTCGTCGGGCTTTCGAGGACAAGGCGCCGCATTCGGACCTGCTGCGGACCATTCCGACATTCGTCGTCACCCATCCGACCGCCGCCCTTTCCGGCCTTGCCGCCTATGCCCGCACACCCGTGCGCTTCGGTGTGGCAACAGAGGGACGCCGCTGGAGAAGTTGACGGCGCCGGAAGCGCGCAGACTCGCCAAACCGGCATCAAGGGACTATAGAGCCCGCTGGAACGCGACCATGTCCCCGTGCGCCGCGCGTTAAGGAAATCAGGTTGAATAAAGCCAAGTCAAAGCTGCCGGCGGTCGATCGCGAGACGATCACAAGCGTGCTGAAACGCGTTTTTGCTGAAAACGGGCGCGCCCATATCCGGGGTTATGCCTTCGCCATCGCCTGCCTTGCGGTCGTGGCCGCCACCACCGGCTTTACCGCCTGGATCATGGAAGCCGTTGTCAACGAAGCCTTTGCCAACAAGCGGGCCGATGTCGTGCTGTATATTTGCGGCGCGATTTTTGCGGCTTTCGTGCTGCGCGGTTTCGCAACCTATGGGCAGGCCGTGGCGTTGTCGAAAATCGGCAACAGCATCGTCGCCAGCTATCAGCGGCGGCTGTATTCGCACCTGATGGCCCTGAGCGTCGGCTATTTCTCCGATTCCCGCTCGGCCCGCATCTCCGCCCAGATCAGCCAGAACGTCTCGGGCATTCGCGACGTTCTCAACATGACCGTCACGTCGATCGCCCGCGACCTGCTGACGCTGGTGGCGCTCATCGGCGTGATGATCAGCAAGGACTGGCTGTTGACGATGATCGTTTTCGTCATCGCGCCGCCGCTTCTGATCGGCCTGCGCTATATCTCGCGCCGTCTGCGGCAGGCGACACGCGAAGCCGTGGAAATCAACAGCCACGTCCTCGGCGCCATGCAGGAGACCATCCAGGGCATTACCATCGTCAAGGCCTTCACGATGGAAGACCAGCTGAAAACCAAGGTCGAGACGATCATCGACCGGGCCGAAAACCGCGCCAACCGCATCGCGCGGCTCAGCGAGCGCACGGCGCCGATGACCGAGACCTTTGCCGGTTTCGCGATTTCCAGCGTGCTCGCCTATGCCGCTTTCCGTTCGATCTACAGCGGCGTGCAGCCGGGCGCATTCTTCGCCTTCGTCACGGCCCTTTTGATGGCCTACGATCCGGCGCGACGGCTCGCCCGCCTGCAGGTGTCGCTCGAGCGTGCCGTCGTCAATGCCCGCATGATCTACGAAATCCTCGATACCGTTCCGCATCAGCGCGACAAGCCCGGTGCCCGCGAACTCGTGCTTCAGGGCGCGCAGATCGAGTTTCACAATGTCCGCTTCGGCTACAATGAGAACGAGGACATTCTCAAGGGGGTCAGCTTCATTGCCGAAGGCGGCAAGACGACGGCGCTCGTCGGCCCTTCCGGCGCGGGCAAGTCGACGGTCATCAGCCTGATCCCGCGCTTCTATGATCCGTCCCAGGGCGAAATCCTGATCGACGGGCAGGACATTGCCGGGATCACAAAGCAGTCTCTGCGCAACGGCCTCGCCTATGTCTCGCAGCAACCCTATCTGTTCGAAGGCTCGATCCGCGACAACATCCGGTATGGTCGGCCCAGCGCCACGGATGCCGAGGTCGAGGACGCCGCACGGCTCGCCTTCGCCCATGATTTCATCATTGCCCAACGCCAGGGCTACGACACCCCCGTCGGCGAAAACGGCATCACCCTGTCGGGTGGCCAGCGGCAGCGTCTGTCGATCGCCCGCGCGCTGGTGCGCAAGGCGCCGATCCTGCTTCTCGACGAAGCGACATCGGCACTCGACACCGAATCAGAGGCGGCCGTGCAGAAGGCGCTGGACTATGCCATGGACGGACGCACCGTGGTGGTCATCGCCCACCGCCTGTCGACAGTCGTCAACGCCGACAAGATCATCGTCATGAAGGACGGGCTGGTGGTCGAGGAAGGAACGCACGAGGCGCTTGCGCAGCGCAGCGACGGTCTTTACGCTCGCCTCCACAATCTGCACGACAAGACGGTGCAGACCGTGGAAGATGCAACTTTTGAATGACGCGCAGGACAGGCAGGAACGATGAGCGGTGAGGATATGAAACTCGTGGTGGTCGGCGCAGCCGGCCGGATGGGCCAGACCCTGATCCGCACCATCCATGCCATGCAGGGCGTTCGTCTGTTTGCCGCCGTCGAGCGCGCCGGCTCGCCGTTTGTCGGCCGCGATGCCGGGGACGTCGCTGGTCTGGGACCGATCGGCATAGCGATCACCGACCAGCCCCTTGAAGCCTTCGTCGAGGCGGAAGGTGTCCTGGACTTTACCTCTCCTGCGGCAAGCGTCGAATTCTCCGTGCTATCGGCACAGGCGCGCATCGTCCATGTCATCGGCACCACCGGCTGCTCGGCGGCCGACGAAGAGAGGTTTTCTGCAGCCGGGCGCCATGCACGGATCGTCAAATCCGGCAATATGAGCCTCGGCGTCAATCTTTTGGGCGTGCTGACAGAACAGGCTGCGCGCGCGCTTGGCGCCGCCGACTGGGACATCGAAATTCTCGAAATGCACCACAAGCACAAGGTTGATGCCCCCTCCGGCACGGCGCTGCTTCTCGGGCAGGCCGCAGCAAAAGGCCGCGCCGTCGACCTCGATGCACAGTCCGTGCGGGTGCGCGACGGCCATACGGGTGCGCGCACCGCCGGCACGATCGGCTTCGCGACGCTGCGCGGCGGATCGGTCATCGGCGAACATTCCGTCATCCTCGCCGGCGAAGGCGAGCAGGTGACCTTGTCGCATAGCGCCACAGACCGCTCGATCTTTGCGCGCGGCGCGGTCACCGCCGCCCTTTGGGCGCGCGACCGCAAACCCGGCTTCTATTCCATGCTCGACGTGCTCGGGCTATCCTGAACAATCACCCCGGAGGAAAATCAACATGAGCGGAACCCTCGTCCTTGTGCGGCATGGCCAGAGCGACTGGAACCTGAAGAACCTGTTTACCGGCTGGAAGGACCCTGACCTGACGGCACTCGGCATCGAGGAAGCCAATGCCGGCGGCAAGGCGCTCGCCGATTACGGCATCAAGTTCGATGTCGCCTATACGTCGGTTTTGACGCGCGCCCAGCACACGCTGACACTCATTCTCGACAATCTCGGGCAACAGGGCCTTGAAACGATCAAGGATCAGGCCCTGAACGAACGCGACTACGGCGATCTATCCGGTCTCAACAAGGACGACGCCCGCGCCAAGTGGGGCGAGGAACAGGTGCATGTCTGGCGTCGTTCCTACGACGTGCCGCCGCCGGGTGGCGAAAGCCTGCGCGACACCGGCGCCCGCGTCTGGCCCTATTACCTGACCGAAATCCTGCCCCGCGTGCTGCGCGGCGAAAAGGTTCTGGTTGCCGCCCATGGCAACTCCCTGCGCTCGCTGGTGATGGTGCTCGACCGTCTGAGCAAGGAACAGATCCTTGCCCTCAATCTCGCGACCGGCGTGCCGATGGTCTACAAGCTCAACGCCGATTCCACCGTCGCGTCCAAGGACGTGCTGGGCGACATGTCGGCTGCGCACTGAAGCGGCCGGTTTCGGAAAAAATGCACCTCGGCACCAACCCGTGCTGAGGTTTGGATAATCACTGTTTGTAAACATCTGTCGCGAAACTCTGACTTTCAGTCAGTTTTGCGACAGGAACTCCCGACCAATGATTCCCATCATCAAGTCGTCGTGCCATTCTCCATTGACGAAGGCAGCCTCCCGCTCCCTCCCCTCGAAGATAAAGCCGCATTTCTCGTAAGCACGTATGGCTCTATGGTTAAATGCAAGAACACGAATGCCAATCCTATGCAGATTTAATTCGGTAAAAGCATAGTGCAGAAGCAGGCGGATAGCTTCGCTCCCAAAGCCTTTGCTGAGCACCTTAGCATCATATATGCCGATGGCCATGCTCGCCCGTCGGTCGGTCCGATCCACATTGTTGAGCCTGATTTCGCCGACGAGTGCACCATCGATCTCAACGATCCATGCGTACTGATTCTCAATTATGCTTTGGACCCATCCCCCAGCCCTTTCTCTACTCATCGGCTTCACATCGTTCCTGCTCACTCCGAACATCTGAAAGATTTCAGGGTCATTTCCGAGTATGAAGCGCGCCTCCATGTCATCAGGGCCAGCAGTTCGAAGAACAACATTCTGTCCTCTAATCGCGGCAGTTGTGTGCGACGCAACTTGTGGCACCGCCGTTCCTTGATGAAAGACCATCCTCCATCGTCCGTCTTCAAGCTTCCAGATCGAACTTCGGAGGGTAGCGTTGGGCGAGATCGAACCACCAGACCGCCTCACACTGCGATACAGAACCAGCACAGTGTCGTTGGCGATCCGCTTAACGGTGAAATCACGGAGCTCTGGCAAGGTAGCGTCGCCCGAAAGGGTTTCTTCCGCCAAAGCATCAACGACTATGGCTTTGCTGTAAACATGGCCGGACCTGCCAAACTCCAGAAAATCGTCTGCCAAGTGTGCGGAAACAGCGTCCCGCGAAGAACGAACCTCGGGTCTATGCAAATCCTGTTCGAGTTTAAGAAATAACTCGAAATCCATCTCATCAGCCATCAATAGACCTTCGCAAAAACCTCATCCAAGGCCCGTATTTTAACGCTTTCGGTGATGCTAGACCACCTTGATTCCACATTGCGCTAGGTGGCCAGCACCTCAGCTGCCCATTTTCATACCTTCCCCGCTTCCCAGCCGAGCATTGCTCTTTTCCGGGTAAGGCCCCAGTGATAGCCGGTGAGCGCGCCGCTCTTGCCGAGCGCGCGATGGCAGGGAACAACGAAGGAGATCGGGTTGCGGCCGATCGCAGCGCCGACGGCGCGGGATGCGGACGGCTGGCCGATATCGCTGGCGACCTGCGAATAGGTGACGGCCTTGCCCATCGGGATTTTCAGAAGCGCCTGCCAGACGCGGATCTGGAAATCCGAGCCGATGAGCACGACGCGCAGGGGTTCGCCCGGTTGCCACTGGTCGGAATTGAAGATGCGCGTTGCATAGCCGGCTGTCATTGCACTGTCCTCGACATAAAGTGCATTCGGCCACCGCCCCGCCATATCGGCGAAACTTTCCTTTTCCGCGCCGGCATCGTTGAAGGCAAGGCCGGCAAGACCGCGATCGGTGATCATCACGAGCGCGACGCCGAAGGGGGATGGATGGAAACCATAACGGATGGTGAGGCCAGCACCCCGCGCCTTCCATTCGCCCGGCGACATCGCCTCATGCGTCACGAACAGGTCATGCAGGCGGCCAGGGCCCGACAGGCCGAGTTCATAGCTGGTTTCGAGAAGCGGCAATCCTTCGTGCCCAAGCAGCCGCTTGGCGTGATCGAGCGTGACAGCCTGCAGGAAGGCCTTGGGCGACAGGCCCGCCCAGCGCGTGAAGGTTTTCTGCAGCTGTGTCGGCGACTGGCCAAGCTGGTGGGCGATCCTCTCCAGCGACGGCTGCTCGCGATAGTCCTCGGTCAGGAGTTCGACAACGCGGCTGACGGTTTCGTAGTCGCTGCCCTGCGGCGTGACGTCGGTTGGAACGGATATGGTGATGCTCATGATTGCCGTCTCCTTCATGGGAGGAGATAATCATCCGGACACCGTCCAGGCCACCCGTTTCTTGTGTTATCGGCGCTTCACCGTCGCCAGCGCGCCGGTAAAGGCCTTGGCGAAACTTTCGCGATCGTCGCGGTTGAGGAAGGAACCGATATCGGTCGCCCTGCGTCGGTCGCTGAGCGACATCGACACGATGCCGATCTCCGCGTGGCGCGCAACATGAAACCGGGTCCAGAAGGGATTGAAGCGATGTTCGGTCATCCGCCCGGCCGGCGTGAACTTGCGCACCGAGACATCCAGCCGCGAGACGCTGACCTCCTCGCGGGCACGGGCGGCACGGTCGTTCAGCCAGAAGGCACCGAACAGCAGCCCGAAATCGAGCCCGAAGAAGACCATGACCGGCCACGCGCCGATGATCCAGAAAAACACACCGTGGACGAGGGTCAAGAGGGCGGCGATCAACAGAAAGATCCTGATACCGCGCAGGCCGAGCGAACGATGGGGTGTCAGCTCCGCCGAAAAGACGGGCTGTTCATGGGGCACTCTCTCGGCGTTGCCAGGGTTCATGGCATGAGATTATAGATGCGACATGAAAAACGTGAAGCCCAAATCCGCGCTGCCTGCCGCCAAACCCCGAAGCGCGACAGTCGGTCGCGCCGTCAGGCGCCCGAAGAGCGCCTACAGCAAGGCCGAAATTGCCGAAATCTTCCGCCGCCTCTCGATCCAGCGACCGGAGCCGAAGGGCGAACTCGAACACGTCAACCCGTTCACGCTGGTGGTGGCCGTGGCGCTGTCGGCGCAGGCGACGGATGCCGGCGTCAACAAGGCGACACGGGCGCTGTTTGCCATCGCCGACACGCCGGAAAAGATGCTGGCGCTCGGCGAGGACAGGGTCCGCGACTTCATCAAGACCATCGGGCTCTACCGCAACAAGGCAAAAAACGTCATTGCGCTGTGCGAAAAACTGATCGCGGAGTTTGGCGGCGAAGTGCCGCGCACGCTCGAAGAGCTGATCACCCTGCCCGGCGTTGGCCGCAAGACCGCCAATGTCGTGCTTTCCATGGCCTATGGTCAGGCGACCATGGCCGTCGACACCCATGTCTTCCGCATCGCCAACCGGCTCGCCCTGGCGCCGGGGAAAACCCCTGATGCGGTCGAGGACCAGTTGATGCGGATCATTCCGGATCCGTATCTCTACCACGCGCATCACTGGCTGATCCTGCACGGGCGCTATTGCTGCAAGGCGCGCAAGCCGGAATGCCAGCGCTGCGTCATCGCCGACATCTGCAAGGCGGCGGAAAAGACCAATGCGATCCCGGCCCCTTTGGTCGAACTGCCCGCGCAGATCACCTGATCGTCAGCGCGGAGCCGGCCGACGCTCCGTCAAGGCATAAAGCAGTGCAGCCGCGGGCAAGGAGAGGCCGAAGAGCGATGCGGAGAGCCAGCCGCCTTCGGCATAAAGCCAGCCCCCCAGGGCCGAACCGACGGCGCCCCCGGCAAAGAACGTCGCCATGTAAAGCCCGTTGAGACGGCTGCGATAGTCCGCCCCAAGCGAAAAAATGGCGCGCTGGCCGAGAACGAGATTGGTCGTGACGCCGAAATCGAGCAGGATGGCCGCGACGGTCAGCAGCAGCAATGCGAGGGTAGAGCCGCTCTGTGCGATGTGGGTGATCAGGAAAGCGACGGCAACCGAGAGCATTGCAAGCCGTGTCGCGACGAAACTCCAGCCGCGATCGGCCAATCGTCCGGCAATCGGTGCCGCGATCGCGCCGGCTGCACCGGCCAGCGCGAACAGGGCGATCTGCCCCTGCGACAGGCCGAAATCGGGGCCGGAGAGCAAAAGCGGCGTCGTCGTCCAGAACAGACTGAAGGCCGCGAACATGAAGGCGTGGTACACCGAGCGGCGACGCAGGACCGGCATTGTTGCAACAAGGCCCGCCATCGAGAAAAGGAGCGCGCCATAGGTCATTCCGGTTTTCGGGACGCGCGGCGGCAAGGCGCGGGAGAGCACGATCGCCAAGAGCACGAGAACACCGGCCGAGAGGAAAAACACCATGTGCCAGGGCAGGAATTCGGCGATGACACTGGCGGCCGGACGTGCCAGCATGATGCCGATCATCAACCCGCTCATGACATTGCCGACCGCCTGGCCGCGATGCGCCTCCGGCGCCATATGCGCCGCATAGGGCACGATGATCTGGATGGCGACGGAACCAAGGCCGATGAAGAAGGCGGAGGCGAGAAACGGCACCGGGGTCGAGGCAACACCGGCCCAGACGACGGCCAGCGTTCCCAGCCCCATGACGAAGAGGATCAGCCTGCGATTTTCGAACAGGTCGCCGAGCGGCACGATGAACAGCAGCCCAAGACCGTAGCCGATCTGGGTCAGCGTGACGATCAGGCCGGCAGCACCCGGGCTCAGGCCGAGCGACAGGCTGATCGGCCCGATCAAGGGCTGGGCGTAATAGAGATTGGCAGCGATCAGGCCACAGGCCGTTGCGAGAAGAAGCGTCATCATCGACGACAGGTGCGGCGCGACAGTGCCGTCATCGGGGGGTGCAATACCGGTCACCTTGGTCTCCAAATCCATAGTCTGAACATGCGGATTGATTTCAATCGAGAATGCGGGATGCGAGCTCGGCGGCGGCCAGCATCTGCGCTTCCGGCCGGCTGGTCTTGCCGACCACCCGCAGGCCCTGCAACAGGAAAAGCAGCAGAAGCCCGGCCGCAACGGGATCGAGTGATGTCGAAACGGATCCATCCGCCTGGCCGGCAATCACCAGTTCGCGCATGATCGCTTCGTTGGCGGCATGCGCCTTTGCCACACGCTCGGCAATGACGGGATCATGGGCCGCAAGTTCATTGGCCATCGAGACCACCAGGCAGCCGCGCCGGCCCGATACACCGTGCGCTGCGCCGGCGTGGAAGGCGAGCGCGGCCTTTATCTTTTCGCGGCCGTTGGCGCCTTGCGCCAGGGCTGTCTCGAGCTTTGCGCTGCGAACCGATCGGTATCGATCAAAGGCTGCGAGCAGGATGCCGCGCTTGTCGGTGAAGGCCTTGTAGAGACTGCCAGTTGTCAGATCCGTCGCGTCGGCAAGATCTGTGATCGAAGTCCCGTGATAGCCTCGCTCGGAAAAGATTTCTATCGCGGCATCGAGCGCCCTGTCCGGGTCGAATTCGCGCGGTCGGCCGCGTGCCCTGCTTTTCGGCATAGGGCGTGTTTTTTGTTCGATCATGCAGATTCATATAGGAAATGATCATTTCCGAATTCAAGTGTTATTTTCCTGCGCGGTTGATTTTGTTCTTTTTCCTTCCAAACTTCAGGAAATCCGCTATGACCGGAAACCGACTGAGGCAACATTCCGGGCGGTTCCTGATGACGACATTCGACGTTCTGACGATTGGCAATGCCATCGTGGACATTATCGCGCGGTGCGACGACGCCTTCCTGGTGCACAATGGCATCATCAAGAGCGCCATGAACCTGATCGATGCCGACCGTGCCGAGCTTCTCTATTCCCGCATGGGACCGGCCCTCGAAGCCTCGGGCGGCAGCGCCGGCAACACGGCTGCCGGCATTGCCAGCCTCGGCGGCAAGGCCGCCTATTTCGGCAAGGTGGCCAACGACCAGCTGGGCGAGATTTTTGCCCACGACATTCGCGCGCAGGGCGTGCATTTCCAGACGCAGCCGCTCGACACCGCTCCGCCGACGGCCCGCTCGATGATCTTCGTCACCGACGACGGCGAGCGCTCGATGAACACCTATCTCGGCGCCTGCGTCGAACTTGGCCCCAGGGATGTCGAGCCCGCAGTGGTAGCGAATGCCAAGGTTACCTATTTCGAAGGCTATCTCTGGGACCCGCCTCTGGCCAAGGATGCCATCCGCGAATGCGCGAAAATCGCCCATGACAATGGTCGTGAAGTGGCAATGACACTGTCTGACAGCTTCTGCGTCCACCGCTACCGGGCTGAATTTCTCGACCTGATGCGCTCGGGGACCGTCGATATCGTCTTCGCCAACCGCGCAGAGGCCCTGGCGCTTTACGAGACGGAAGATTTCGAACAGGCCCTGTCGATGATTGCAAGGGATTGCAAGCTGGCCGCCGTGACGATGAGCGAAGAAGGCTCGATCATCCTCAAGGGTGACGAGCGGGTGAAGGTGGAGGCGACGAAGGTCAGCCGTGTCGTCGACACGACCGGCGCCGGCGATCTCTATGCCGCCGGTTTCCTGTTCGGCTACACGACGGGCCGGTCGCTATCGGATTGCGGCAAGCTGGGAAGCCTCGCCGCCGGCATCGTCATCGAGCAGATTGGCCCAAGGCCGATGGTGTCGCTTTCGGCTGCGGCCCGGGAAGCGGGCCTCGCCTGAGGCCAGGCTGCCCCTGTAAATCGTCTATTTGAAGGCTTCGCCCGGATAGGCGCCCCAGATCTCGCCCTGCGAGATCCAGCCGTCGACGCCCTGTGCCTCGGCGTGACACCAGTCGCCATTGCACTCGCCGACATGCACGACGACGCCCGGCTCGATGCGGGCGACGATGGCGCCGGTCGATTGCGGATCACGGCGCATGTTGACGAAGATGCTTTCGCCCTTGCCGCGCATCCACGGCGCAGCAACCGCCGTGCGATCGCCTGATAGCAAGGCCTGATTGACCCAGCCTTCCGTTCCATCGGCATCGCGGACACGGCGCCAGTTGTCGTATTCCTGGATGATCTCGACCGGAATTCCGGTTTTCAGATAGCGCCAGGCCACCGCATAGTCGAGGCTGGGGCCGACACGCAGGTTGACGCTCTTCGACTTCAGGCTGACGAAGCGCGGCAGCGGCAGGCCGCTTGCGCCCTTGGCCGCCTGCGCATGCGCGATGGCCGGAACGAGCACGGTCAGGGCCGCGACAGCGGAAAGGATGAACCTGAAAACAAAGTGACGCATGACGAAATCCGTTTTCTGAACCAAATCAGGAACTTGCAGCTTACCTCGTGACAGACCCAACCGGACTGCGGCAAATCCCATGGAAGACATGCGAGTTTTGTTTGTCTTCCCCACCGGGTCTGGTAGAAAATGTACTGCAGGGATCACGATCCCCCATCTTGGTTAAAAACCCGTCAACAAGGCCAGACCAGCAGCGATGACAGCGAAGAAAAAGCCCAAGGTGTACATCACCCGAAAACTGCCTGACGTCGTGGAAACCCGCATGCGGGAACTGTTCGACGCAGAACTCAACATCGATGACACGCCACGCAGCCAGCCGGAACTGGTCGCCGCCGTGAAGCGCGCCGACGTGCTGGTGCCGACGGTGACGGACCGCATCGATGCGGCGCTGATCGAGCAGGCTGGCCCGCAACTGAAACTGATCGCCAGTTTTTCGAATGGCGTCGACAATATCGATATAGATGCTGCGGCACGGCACGGCATCACCGTCACCAACACCCCGAATGTGCTGACCGAAGACACCGCCGACATGACCATGGCGCTGATCCTTGCGGTTCCGCGGCGGCTCACCGAAGGCGCCCAGATCCTTATGGACCGCAAGGGCGAATGGGCAGGATGGTCGCCGACCTGGATGCTCGGACGTCGCATTTCCGGAAAGCGCATCGGCATCGTCGGCATGGGTCGAATCGGCACCGCTGTTGCGCGCCGCGCCAAGGCCTTCGGGCTCTCTATCCACTATCACAACCGAAAGCGGGTAAGCGCCGAGACCGAGGAAACACTGGAGGCGACCTATTGGGACAGCCTTGACCAGATGCTGGCGCGCGTCGACTTCGTTTCGGTCAACTGTCCGTCGACGCCGGCCACCTACCATCTCCTATCGGCCCGGCGGCTGGCCCTGATGCAGCCGACAAGCTACATCGTCAACGCGTCCCGCGGCGGTATCGTCGACGAGACGGCACTGATCAAATATCTGCGCGAGGGGAAGATCGCCGGCGCCGGCCTCGATGTCTACGAGAACGAACCGGCCGTCAATCCGAAGCTGATCAAGCTGGCGAGCGAGGGCAAGGTCGTGCTTCTGCCGCACATGAGTTCGGCAACCCTTGAAGGCCGCATCGACATGGGCGACAAGGTGGTGATCAATATCCGCGCCTTCTTCGACGGTCACCGCCCGCCGGATCGCGTTCTGCCGAACCGCTAGAGAGCCTTGCTCATTTCGATGAAGGTGATCCGGTCATAGCCGGGATGGCTGTATTCGCCGATCTTTGCAAAACCCCAGGCGGAAAAGACCGCGTGGTTCTCGGAAAGTTCGATCCGGGTCTGAAGCCGAAGCCTGCTCAGGCCACGCTCGCGAGCGCATGTCATGGCCGCGTTCAACAGGCTGCGGCCAAGGCCCTCTCCCTGGCAAGACGGCGCCACCGCCAGCTTGCCGATGTAAACGCAATCGGGTTCCGGCTTGCAGAAGACACAAGCCAGCAACCGTCCCTCGTCGATGATCGTATAGGCGATCTCTGTCATGGCCTTGGCGCGCAGCAATGGGATCGTCAGGGCAAGGGCCGAGGACGGCGGATCGATGCGCCCGTTCATGAAGGCGAAGGCGTCGACCACCAGCGACAACAAACCCTGCCAGTCGGCAAAGTCTTCATCGAGCCGGACGAGCTTCATTTCGTCTCCGAACGGCGATAGCGGATGGTTTCGAACCGGGCAGCGAGGGCATCGTACATCAGCAACCGTCCGACCAGCGGTTCGCCAGCGCCGGTGATCAGCTTGATGACTTCCATAGCCTGCAATGTGCCGATCACGCCCGTCAGCGCGCCGACAACGCCGACCTCGGCGCAGGCGGGAACGACACCGGCCGGCGGCGGTTCCGGAAAGAGATCGCGGTAGCGCGGATTCTGTCGGCCATCGGCGGTCTGCTTCCACGGCTGCAGCACGGTCAGCGAGCCATCGAACCGACCAACGGCGCCGGTGACCAGGCTGACCTCCAGCCGCTCGGCCGTATCGGCCAAAAGGTAACGCGTCGTGAAATTATCGGAGCCATCGACAACGATGTCGTGGCGGGACAGCACGTCGTCCGCATTGCTCTCGTCCAGCCGGTGCTGGTAGGCGATGATCCGGACATGCGGGTTGAGACGGGCGATCGCATCTGCGGCACTGTCGACCTTGGGGCGACCGATGTCGGGTGTTCCGTGGATCACCTGACGTTGCAGGTTCGACAGGGACACCGTGTCGTCGTCGACCATTCCGATCGTGCCCACCCCGGCGGCAGCGAGATATTGCAACACGGGCGCACCGAGCCCGCCGGATCCCACCACCAGCACCCTGGCTGCCTTCAGCGCCTGCTGCCCGGCCCCGCCAATTTCGGGCAGGACGATATGGCGCGCATAACGCTCGATTTCAGACGTGGTCAGCGGTTCCCGGGTCATGCTTGCGTCCCTTCATCCTGAAACGGTGCCGTTGGCAACGGCGAAAAAGCGGGCGCGGTCGCCGAGTGCCGAAAACATCGACTGATCCGTGCCCGTCATGAAGGACTGGCCACCGAGATCATCGACAAGGTCGAACAACGCTGCCCGCCGGCCTTCGTCGAGATGGGCGGCGATTTCATCCAGCAACAGGACGGGCGCATGGCCGGTCATGTTGGCGACGAGCCGGGCATGGGCCAGCACCAGTCCAACCAGCAAGGCCTTCTGCTCGCCGGTCGAGCAGCGCGCCGCCTCCATGTCCTTGGCGCGGTGCCGGATGAGAAGATCGCTGCGGTGCGGACCATCGAGCGTGCGGCCGGCTCCGGCATCGCGCCAGCGGCCCTCTTTCAGCATGACCAGATAATCCTCCTCGAGATCGAAGGCCGGGCGATGCCATTGACCATCAAGAAAGCCGGAAAGTGCGAGATCGGCGGCGGGAAAGACGCTGCCCTCATTGTTCTTTTCCACCAGGGCGGCAAGCAGACCCAGCATTTCCTGCCGGGCAAGCGCCATGGAAATGCCAAGCTCGGCCATCTGGCGCTCCAGACCCGTCAGCCAGGACGGATCCGGCCGTGGCTCCGACAGGAGCTTGTTGCGGCTGCGCATGGCACGTTCGTAATCGGTCGCACGGCGACCATGCTGGGGATCGAGCGACAGGACGAGCCGATCGAGAAAACGGCGACGATCGCCGGAGGGACCGGTGAACAGGCCGTCCATGGCCGGCGTCAGCCAGAGCACGCGCAGATGATCGAGCAGTTCGTCGACGGTTTTTGCCGGTGTGCCATTCAGCCTCAGCCGGCGCGCCTGCCCGTCCTCGGACCCCAGGGTTCCCGTGCCGATCTCGACCGAACCTTCCATGCCTTCCAGCTCGGCAAAGACCGAAAAGCCGCCGTCCGCCCCTACCCTGGAAACGTCGGCGTGGGCCGCGCGGCGCAGACCACGACCGGGCGTCAGGAACGACACGGCCTCCATCAGGTTGGTCTTGCCGGCGCCATTGTCTCCGGTCAGCACGACATGGCGCTCATCGAGGTCGAGCGACAGGGCCGCATAGTTGCGGAAGTCCGTCAGCTTGAGACGAGAGAGAAAGACCTTGTGCGGCATTCGGCATCCGGATTCGATTGACGCCAGAGAGCTAAGCCTAACGGCCGGGGATGGCAAGGCGACAGGCCGCCGTTTGCCGCCACACAGGTTTCAAAAGCGGGATCGCAACCGCCAGACGCCCCTTGCGAAGACTGCGCGCAAGATGTTTTATCGCACTCTGCCGGCGGGGGACGCAAAGTGGCAGATCTGGGGGAAGCATGAAGGCAAGTCGTCGAACGATCATCAGGATGGCGCTTGCCGCCGTGGCACTGGGTGTGGCGCCGCAGGTGCGGGCAACGGGATCCGGTGAGATCACGTCAGACGAGGTGATGCGACACTGGTACCGGCTGGTTCTCGAACTCGTGCGTCACACGCCGACCTATTCGCCACCGGTTGCGAGCCGGGCCTTCGCCTATCTCGGGGTGACCGCGTTCGAGGCCGTGGCGAGCGGTTCGAACAGGCTGCAATCTCTGGCGGGACAATTGAACGGGCTGACACCGCTGCCGCAACGCGAGGCTGGCACGCTCTACGATGATGCGCGGGTCGTCGACAGCGCCATGGCCTTTGCGGCAAAGAGCTTCTTCAGCAATACCGGGCCGACCGGACAGCGCGCGCTGAAGGCAATGGCGGCGAGGATGCGGGAGAAGAGCGCATCGGGGCTACCGTCGGATGTGCTTGCCCGCAGCGAAGCCCATGGGCTGGCGATTGGCCAGCATATTCTCGCATGGTCACTCGATGACGGCGGCGCGGTCGTCGAGAACATGGGATTTCCGCTCGAATATACCCTGACGGAAGGGCCCGAACATTGGGTGCCGACCAGCCTTGTGGCGCAGCAGCAATTGCCGCTTTTACCGAACTGGGCGAGGAACCGCACCTTCGCGACGCCGGATGGCGCCGCCTGCGGCCTGCCGAACCCACCCGCCTATTCCGAAGACATGGCATCCGATTTCTACAGGGAAGCGCTGGAAGTTTATACCGCTGTCAACGACATCACGGCGGATCAGCGCATCATCGCCCGCTTCTGGTCGGATGACCCGATGCTGTCGCCGACGCCCCCCGGCCACTGGATTTCGATCGCGCTTCATGTCCTTGCCCGCGACAAGCACGATGCGGAAAAAACCGCCGACGTGCTTGCCCGGCTCGGGATCACGCTGGCCGATGCGTTCATCGGCTGCTGGGATGCCAAATTCAAATTCGATCTGGTCCGACCGCTGACCTATATCCACCGGGTCATCGATCCGAAGTGGGAGGCACCCCTCAACACGCCGCCCTTTCCCGAATATCCAAGCGGCCACAGCACGCAGTCCGGCGCGGCGGCGGTCGTGCTGGCACATATGTTCGGCGAAAACTTCGCTTTCGAGGACGCCACGCACGCAGCCGACGGACTGCCACCGCGCAGCTTCGCGAGTTTCTGGGACGCGGCGGAGGAGGCCGGCATATCGCGGCTCTATGGCGGCATTCATTTCCGCTCGGCAATCGAGCGCGGGCTCGATCAGGGCCGCTGCATCGGTGCCTATGCCAATGCCCTGAAAACCCGGAGATAGGCCATGCAGGCGCGATATTTCGGACTGGCGCTGATGGTTGCCTGCCTTGCCGGCGCAACACCGCTTGGTGCCGCGAACATGCCAGCGCCGCTGCCCATCTTTCACGAGGAAACAGCCACGGCCGGCGTCGGCAGCGTCTATGCTGGCGACTGGCAATACATGGTCGGCGGCGGGCTCGCGACCTTCGACTGCAGCGGCGACGGCTATCCGGACATGCTGCTTCCAGGAGGCGAGGTTCCGGCAAAATTCTATCGAAACATCAGCAAACAGGGCGGCGACCTGCATTTTGCCGAGGAGCAAAGCGGGCTTGAGATCGACAAGCTCACCGGCGCCTATCCGCTCGACATCGACAGCGACGGCATTGTCGATCTCGTTTTGTTGCGGGTCGGGGAAAACGTCGTGATGCGCGGGCTGGGCGGGTGCCGTTTCGAGCGCGCCAACGAGACGTGGGGCTTCTGGGGCGGTGACGGCTGGTCAACAGCGTTGGCGGCGACCTTCGAGCGCGGCGCCGACTGGCCGACGATCGCGATCGGCAACTATGTCAACCGATACGAGGAAATGTACCCCTGGGGAACCTGCACGGACAATCGCCTGCACCGGCCCGCCGGCACCGAGGAGCGGCGTTTTGCAGCGCCGCTTTCGCTTAAACCCAGCTTCTGTCCGCTGTCGATGCTGTTTACCGACTGGAACCGATCGGGCACGCCGAGCCTGCGGATCTCCAACGACCGGGAATACTACAAGGGTGGCCAGGAGCAGCTCTGGCACGTGGAAGCGGGTCAGCCGCCGCGCATCTATACCGCCGACGAGGGCTGGAAGAACCTGCGTATCTGGGGCATGGGCATTGCCAGTTACGATCTGGATTTCGACGGTTATCCGGAATATTTCCTGACCAGCATGGCCGACAACAAGCTGCAATCGCTGACTGAGCGCCCTGCCGATGGCAAGCCGAAGCCCGGATATGCCGATATCGCCTTTGCCAGGGGCGTGACCGCGCATCGTCCCTATATCGGCGGCGAAGTACAGCCGAGCACGGCCTGGCATACGCAGTTCGAGGACGTCAACAATGATGGCCTTGTGGATCTGTTCATCGCCAAGGGCAATGTTGCCGAAATGCCGGACTTTGCCCTGAAGGACCCCAACAACCTTCTTGTGCAGGGACCGGACGGCAAGTTTGCCGAGGTCGGTGACACGGCCGGTGTCGCCAGCATGGCCACCGCGCGGGGCGCTGCGCTTGCCGATCTCAATCTCGACGGCCTGGTCGACCTCGTCGTGGTGAACCGCTGGCAGACGGCGCAGCTCTGGCGCAATGCAAGCACGACCACAGGCCGCTGGATACAATTCGCGCTTGCGCAAAAGCCCGTCAACCGCGCGGCGATCGGCGCCTGGATCGAAGTCCGGCGCGGCGAGACCGTAATGCGCCGCGAGATCACGCTGGGTGGCGGCCATGCCGGCGGCCAGGCAGGATGGCATCATTTCGGGCTTGGCGACACCACCACAGCCGATGTCCGCGTCATCTGGCCGGACGGCACCGAAGGCGACTGGGAAAGCCTTGAGGGGAACAATTTCTACGTGCTCGAACGCGGAACGCCGGCAAAGATCTGGACGCCACGATAGCAGGCCCCGGCATCGGGACAATCGCGCACAAAAAACCGGAGGATCCTGCCTCCGGTTTTCAATTGCATCTTCGATCTGCCTGCTTTCTCGCAAGCCTTGTCACTCGATGTCGAAGAAATCCTTCATGCGGGAAAAGAAACCCGCTGATTCCGGATTGTTGTCCTTCGACGAGAGTTCATCGAATTCCTTGAGCAATTCGCGCTGGCGCTTGGTCAGCTTCTGCGGCGTCTCGATCTGCATCTGGATATAGAGATCGCCGACCTGGCTGGAGCGCAGCACCGGCATGCCCTTGCCCTTGAGGCGGAACTGCTTGCCGGCCTGGGTGCCTTCCGGGACCGTGACGCGCGACTTGGTGCCGTCGAGCGTCGCCACATCGAACTTGCCGCCCAACGCTGCCGTCGTGAACGAAATCGGCACGCTGCAATAGAGATCGGCCCCATCACGCTGGTAGAACTCGTGCGGCTTGACCGACAGGAAAATATAGAGATCGCCGGACGGGCCGCCGCGCATGCCGGCCTCCCCTTCATTGGACAGGCGGATGCGGGTGCCGTCCTCGATCCCGGCGGGAATATTCACCGACAGCGACCGTTCCTCGGTGATCCGGCCATGGCCGTGGCACTTGGTGCAGGGATCGGCGATCGTCTGGCCGCGTCCCTGACAGGTCGGGCAGGTCCGCTCGATCGAAAAGAAGCCCTGGGCGGCCCGAACACGGCCAGACCCCTGACAGGTGGCGCAGGTCGTCGGTTTTGTACCGGGCTTGGCACCGCTGCCGCTGCAGAGGTCGCAGGTGATCGAGGTCGGCACGCGGATCTGCGCGGTCTTGCCGGCATAGGCCTCTTCGAGGCTGATCTCCATGTTGTAGCGCAGATCTGCGCCGCGCTCGCGGCCACCGGCAGACCGGCGCTGGCGACCGCCGCCCATCATCTCGCCAAAAATATCCTCGAAAATGTCGGAGAAGCCGCCGGCACTGCCGCCCATGCCGGCGCCACCGGCGCCCATGCCGCCCTGCTCGAAGGCAGCATGGCCGTAACGATCGTAAGCAGCGCGCTTCTGAGGGTCCTTCAGGGTCTCATAGGCCTGATTGATTTCCTTGAAGGTCTTTTCCGATTCGGCATCGCCGGGATTCTTGTCCGGGTGATATTTCATCGCCAGTTTGCGGAAAGCGCTTTTCAGCTCTTTCTCGTCCGCTGTTTTCGCAACGCCGAGCGTTTCGTAAAGATCACGTTTCATGCTTGCAGATTGCCCTGTTGAATAGGCGCGCCAAAACCGGCTGCGCGGAGGTCGCCCGATTTCCCTGCGACAGGATTTAGTAAACCTTCAAGCGCGATACCATAGGCAAGACAGAATCATGATCGTTTTTTGTCCGGCCTAGCCGTTTTTTGTCAGAAAAACGCCAGTTCAGGCTGCAGCCGGCGCCTTTGGCACCTTGGCAGATGCGCTGCCCCAGCCGAACAGGCGGTTCAGTGCTTCGCTGACCGGCTTTTCGAAGAAGCGGTCGGACGCCATTGCGACCAGGCACGTGACGACGATCGGAACGATCAGGAACTGGTAGAAAGTGAGAAGGCCGGTCGGCTCGACCAGCCGGCGCCAGACTACGGCGAGAAGAACGGTTTCGACGATCGGGTGCCAGAGATAGATGCCGAAGGACACCCGGCCGATCGGCGACAGGAGCGCCAGGAAGCGGGCGCCCTTCGGATTGTTTCTCTCAACCAGCGCGCCCAGAAACATGGCAAGCCCGAGAAGGCCGACGATCAGATAGGATGGCCAGAGCATCAGCATGGCACCGATCGCCAGCGCAAAGGCTGCCCAGGCCAGCCCATGCGAGCGCCATTGCAGCTTGCTGTCGCGCACCAGCAGCATGACCACGCCGCCGATCGCGAAATCGGCAAAAGCCCTGTAGGCACCCCAGGTATCGGCGGCAAGCCAGCTGTTGAACGGGATGATGCCGGCTTGCGTCGCCACCTCGAGCAGGGCAACGCTGGCAATGGCGAGCAGGGCGAGACCCTTGACGCCGCCGCGCTGGATAACAAACACATAGACCGGCAGCAGAAGATAGCAGAACCATTCGGCGGACAGAGACCAGGACACGTAGTTGAAGCTCAGGTCCGGCGTCGTTCCCCAACCCTGTAGCAGCAGGATATTCTGGGGCAGCAGCGCGAAATCATAACGTTCGGGCACGGTCGAGGTGACCACGCCAAGATGGACGGCAACACCGACCGCGATGAAGATCAGGAGCGTCACGAGATAGAGCGGGTAGAAGCGCGCCAGGCGCTTGACGAGAAAGATCCTGTAGCTCGTCCAGTCCTTCAGCCTGTCGCCATAACGAAGAAGGATGAGAAAGCCTGATATCATGAAGAACATGTCCATCAGCGGCAAAAGCCGCTCCAGGATATGGCTGGCATTGTATTGCAACGCATCGCCGGGGCCAAACCGCAGGAAATGATAGCTCATGACCAGCAGGGCGGCGAAGAGGCGCCAGGATTCAAACAGTCTGAAGTACATGCGCCATCTCCGTCCGTGACGCAGTCAACCACGCCGCAGCACGCGCCTCTTTATCGGCGCGGGCTCTCTCTAGCGGCAAATCCTAGCAGGATCTCACAAATCAACCGTTAAAGTGAACGAACACGGTAAACGTCGCGCAGCGTGCGCAGACCGACGGGCCGGGCAAACGAAAAAACCCGGAACATGCGTTCCGGGTTTTTAATCCTGTGTTCTTCAAATAAAATCAGGCAACACTTATGCCGACTTCTTGCGGTCGTCCTCGTCGTTGACTTCCTCGTAGTCGGCATCGACGATGTTGTCGCCATCGCTGGCCGCATCTGCTGCGGCATCGGCATTGGCGGCTTCCGCCGACTGGGCTTCGTACATCGCCTGACCAAGCTTCATCGACGCTTCCAGAAGCGTCTGGGTCTTGGTCTTGATGTCTTCCGCATCCGGCTCGGAGGCTTCGACGGCCGTCTTCAGGCTGGCAATCGCATCGGAGATCGCAGTGCGCTCGACTTCGGTCACCTTGTCGCCGAATTCCTTCAGCGACTTTTCCGAGGAGTGGATCAGGCTTTCGGCCTGGTTCTTGGCTTCCACGGCCTCGCGGCGCTTCTTGTCGGCCTCGGCATTGGCCTCGGCGTCCTTGACCATCTTCTCGATATCCGCATCGGACAGACCGCCCGATGCCTGGATGCGGATCTGATGCTCCTTGCCGGTGCCCTTGTCCTTGGCGGAAACCTGCACGATGCCGTTGGCATCGATATCGAAGGTGACTTCGATCTGCGGAATGCCACGCGGTGCCGGCGGGATGCCGACCAGGTCGAACTGGCCAAGCAGCTTGTTGTCCTGGGCCATTTCGCGTTCGCCCTGCGAAACACGGATGGTCACGGCGTTCTGGCTGTCTTCGGCCGTCGAGAAGGTCTGGCTCTTCTTCGTCGGGATCGTCGTGTTGCGTTCGATCAGGCGGGTGAAGACACCGCCGAGCGTTTCAATGCCGAGCGACAGCGGAGTGACGTCGAGAAGCAGGACGTCCTTGACGTCGCCCTGCAGAACGCCGGCCTGGATGGCGGCGCCGAGAGCGACGACTTCATCCGGGTTGACGCCCTTGTGTGGCTCCTTGCCGAACAGCTGCTTGACGATTTCCTGGACCTTCGGCATGCGGCTCATGCCGCCGACCAGAACGACTTCGTCGATTTCGGCTGCGGTGACGCCGGCATCCTTGAGCGCGGCCTTGCAGGGTGCAACCGTGCGCTGGACGAGATCGTCGACCAGGCTTTCGAACTTGGCGCGCGACAGCTTCATCGTCAGATGCTTCGGACCGGACGCATCTGCCGTGATGAACGGCAGGTTGATTTCGGTCTGCTGCGAGGACGACAGCTCGATCTTAGCCTTTTCCGCAGCTTCCTTGAGGCGCTGCAGGGCGAGCTTGTCGTTCTTCAGGTCGATGCCCTGGTCTTTCTTGAACTCGTTGGCGAGATATTCCACCAGACGCATGTCGAAGTCTTCACCGCCGAGGAAGGTGTCGCCATTGGTGGACTTCACCTCGAAGACGCCGTCGCCGATTTCCAGAACCGAAATATCGAACGTGCCGCCGCCCAAGTCGTAGACAGCGATTGTCTTGCCGTCCTTCTTGTCGAGACCGTAGGCAAGCGCTGCCGCCGTCGGCTCGTTGATGATGCGCAGCACTTCAAGACCGGCAATGCGGCCTGCATCCTTGGTGGCCTGACGCTGGGCGTCGTTGAAATAGGCGGGAACAGTGATGACGGCCTGCGTGACCTTTTCGCCGAGATAGGATTCGGCGGTTTCCTTCATCTTCTGAAGGATCATGGCGGAGACCTGCGACGGCGAGTATTTTTCGCTGTGCGCTTCGACCCATGCGTCGCCATTGTCGCCCTTGACGATCTTGTAGGGAACGAGGCCCTTGTCCTTTTCGACGAACTTGTCGTCATACCGGCGGCCGATGAGGCGCTTGACGGCAAACAGCGTGTTTTCCGGGTTGGTCACAGCCTGACGCTTGGCCGGCTGGCCGGTCAGACGCTCTCCATCCTCGTTGAAGGCGACGATCGAAGGGGTCGTGCGCGCGCCTTCTGCATTCTCGATGACCTTCGCGTCCTTGCCGTCCATGACGGCGACGCAGGAGTTGGTCGTTCCAAGGTCGATACCAATTACTTTAGCCATGTCGTTCTCTCCTTGCAGCGGACTGTCAGAACCCGGTCAGGCATTCATTTGACAGCCCCTAACGGGATGGGTCTGTGGATGTTATCGCAGCGGTGGCTGCGGTGATAGGGGCTATATAAGGACCGGCGTTTGCGACTGCAAGACACCGCAGAACCGCAAAGCTTGCGAAATCAGCGCCTCCGAGACGGAAATTTGCGCCCCGCCGCCGTCATCCGCAATCAAACCGCTTGATCCTACATGATTCGAGCCACCGTATGCCTGCTTGCCGTTATTTCGGCGTCAATTTTTCCCCGTCCCCGATATTGCGCGCAGACTTGTCCGACGAAATGGAAAGCGGATTGCGTGACCCATAATCTCGACGGACCCGACGGAAGCAAGCCTTTTACAATCGCGCTATCGATCTGCGGCGATAGCCTTCGAGCTTCGCGCCCTGACGCTGCGCCTTCGATTGAAGGCCGGCTTCCGCCCGGAGCAGCCGCGCATCCCCGCGGGCAATCCCGACGGCGGACAATGGGCCAGCGAAGGCTCTGAAACCCGGCCGATCCTCGTCAGCCGCCGGGGACCGCGTGGCGGCGGACAGGTTCGTGTTCTCGGCCGATGGCAGACCGTCACGCCCGCACAGGAAGCACGGCTGGCGGTGAGCACCGGCCGGATGCAGGAAGCATTGCGAGCTGTCAGGAAAGTCGATCCTAGCTGGAAGCCGCCGTCGCAGATTTACGAAACCGTCGAGGGCCTTATCCGGGCAAATGAGGCAATAGCGCGAGAAGCACATTTTCGAGTATATGAGTTGACATCCAAACGAGTTGGCCCGGGACCGTTTGCGTCCGAATGGATACCGGCGCCCGCGGTCAATCGGAAGCTGACACGGGCCGAACAGGAGGAGATCAACCGAATCGGTCGCAAGTTCGGCTGCCACCGATGCGGCACAAAGGTGCCGGGCACCAAGAGGGGAAATTTCGTAGGAGACCACCAGATGCCAACTTCACTCGGTCCGCCTACGCGCGTATATCCTCATTGCCTGTTTTGTAGCAATTCGCAAGGCGGCCTCATAAAAGGCGGAAGGCTCTGAAATGGCTATTCTTCGCTTTAGCATCGCGCCGGAATACAACAGCGTTTACCTGGCAAGCCGGAATATTCGCGATGTTCCGCACAATTTCCGGGAGAGGACCATTCCTTCCACTCCTGACTGCATCAGCATTCCATGCACATATTGGAATGACGGAGACACCAATTTTACGGTCGGGGAGGCGTCGGAGATACCAATGTCGACACCACCGACCTTCGACGGCCATCTCAACACGCCTGATAAGAGGCTCGTTTTTTTCGACGCCAATGAGCCGGAATTTGCCCGCCTGCCGGTGCCGACGATCAAAACGCGAATTCGGGTATGGATCGATCACCCAAGGGAGCCGTCCAACGTCGTTATCGCTTGGGGTTAGCCATGCCAGGCGGCCACCGGACGCTGTAAGTGGAGCCCGCCCATTGCAGAGCGGTTGATCATTAAAGAGGAGGCCTGAACTATGTCTGCTCAAGCATTCACGATAACCTCGGAATATTTAAGCATATACGTCGCGGGACATCGAAAGGTAGATATCCCCCTTCATAGGGATAGGCATGGAATATTCGCCTCACGGGATTGCATTAATATTCCCGCACTTTACTGGAATGATGGAGACACGCATGTGACTTTCGGACCTGCGTCCGAGATCACTGAGGCCAGGGAGCCGGACTACGACGGCATTTTGAACACCCCAAACCAAGAGCTTATCTTGTTTGATGCGCTTGAACCGCAATTTTCCATCGCGCATGTACCGTACGCAAAAACCCGCGTTCGCGTTTGGATCGACCATCCGAAACGTGGTTGTCGCATGGGGTTAGGTGAACTCACCCACCTAAAAGAATGTCGAGAAGCGTCGTGCGGCGCGTGCCGGTCTGCTGTTTACCCACGTCAGCAGGTGGAACGAGACCGTCATTGAGCGGGACGGCGCCGGTTTGTTCAGCCGTGACGGCCTGTCCGTCGCGGGAGCCCGCCTCATTGCCATCGAGCGTGCGGGAGATGATGTCGAAGAGTTCGTCGCCGCCCTTTTCGGGGACGGGCTGGCCAGCGACGGGCTGGTCCTCGAACACCGGCTGGACGCCCACCGTGCCGAACAGCGGCGATGGCGACAGGCCCTCGTGCGCTGCGGTCATGAAGACATTCCACGCCTTGGCCGGAAGACCGCCGCCGGTGACCTTTTTCATCGACTTGCCATCATCATTGCCAAACCAGATGCCGGTCGTCAGGTTGCTGGTGTAGCCAACGAAAAGCGCATCGCGGAACGACTGGGTGGTGCCGGTCTTGCCGGCCGCGTCCCAGTCCTTCAGCCGGGCATTCTTGCCGGTGCCCGAGGTGATCACCTTGACCATCATCTGGTTCATCTCGCTGACGATTGCCGGATCGAGAACGCGGGGTGGGTTATCATAGGTGTTTTCGTAGAGAACCTTGCCATCGGCCGTCGAAATCCGCCGGATGACATGCGGCGTTGCCTTGAAGCCGCCATTCATGAAGGGGGCGTAGGCTGAGGTCAGCTCGACCAGGCTGACTTCCGAGGTGCCGAGCGCGATCGAGGCATTGGCCTGGAGTTCGGATTCGATGCCGAGACGGTGGGCGAGCTTGGCGACATTCTGCGGCCCGACCTCCATCACCAGTTGGGCGGCGATGGTGTTAAGCGAATCGGCCAGCGCGCGCGTCAGCGTCACCTCGCCGCGATATTTCTGATCGTAGTTCTCCGGTGTCCATTTGCCGATGCGAACCGGCGCATCGTTGCGCACCGACATCGGCGTCCGACCGATCTCCATCGCCGCGGCATAGACAAAGGGCTTGAAGGCCGATCCCGGCTGGCGCCTGGCCTTTGAGGCCCGATCGAACTGGCTTTCGGCATAATCCTTGCCGCCGACCAGCGCGCGAATGGCGCCGGTCCCGTCGATCGACACCAGAGCCGCCTGCGAGGCATTCAGTTTTGCGCCGTCCTCCCCCAGGCTGGCGGCGATGGCGGCTTCAGCCTTTTTCTCCAGATCGAGATCGAGCGTCGTATCGACAATCAGATCTTCCTTGATATCGCCGACCATCGCCGGCAGCTGGTCCATCACCATGTCGGCAACATAATGCTCCGAGCCGGACCAGAAGCTTTTGGCCCGTGTCGGCGTCTGCGACATGGCCGTCTTGATTTCAGAATCGGTGACGAAGCCTTCCTCGCGCATCGTGCCGAGAACGACCTGCGCACGCGCTTCCGCCGCCTGCGGATCCCGCGCCGGCGAGAGCCGTGAGGGTGCCTTGAGGAGGCCCGCCAGAAGCGCTGCCTCGCCAAGGTTCACATCGCGCGCCGACTTGTTGAAATAGCGGCGCGAGGCCGCCTCGACGCCATAGGCGTTCGAGCCGAAGAAGACGCGATTGAGGTACATCGCAAGGATCTGGTCCTTGGTGTATTTCTGCTCCAGCCAGACGGAGAGCAGGACTTCCTGAACCTTGCGTTCCAGCGTGCGGTCCGGCGAGAGAAACAGGTTCTTGGCCAGCTGCTGGGTGATCGTCGAGCCGCCCTGCACCATGCGGCCGGTGCTGATATTGGTGATCATGGCGCGGGCGAGGCCCAGCGGGTCAACACCGAAATGCGAGT
Organism: Pararhizobium antarcticum; assembly: GCF_001885585.1. GTDB lineage: Bacteria > Pseudomonadota > Alphaproteobacteria > Rhizobiales > Rhizobiaceae > Pararhizobium > Pararhizobium antarcticum. The sequence continues at coordinate 59,269 of NZ_LSRP01000096.1, read as the reverse complement.
AGAACCGCCGGTCCTCGATGGCAATCACCGCCTGCGGGATGTAGGGCGACATGTTTTCGAGCGACAGTGCCTCGCCGCCGGTGGCGCCGCGATTGGCGATGATGTCGCCGCTGACGGCCAAGATCTTGACGTTGGGTGGACGCTCGGGGATCGTCCAGCTGGTGGCGTTCGGCATGCGCGCGCCATAATAAAGAACGAGCCCGGCAATACCGATACCGCCCCAGATTCCGAGCACGAAACACCAGTAGAAGAGGGACCGGACGAGGCCGAACAGTCCACCGCCGGAACCACCACGCCGCGAGCCGCCACCGCGCCTGCGCGCTGACTTCCTGACGGGCTCGCGATCACCGGCTGATTTCGATGCGGCGGACCTGGCTGTCGATGCCTTGCCAGAAGAGGATGCGGAGCGACCCGATTTTCCACCGCCACCGATGCGATCGCCTGCCGAAACGTGCAGATCATCGTCGCCACGACCACGCCCGCCTTCGAAGGAAGGTTCAATTCTCTGACCTGATTTGCGTTGACCTGCCATGCCGGATCGGCGCTGCCCCATCTGTCGGGTTTCTGTGTCTGTTTGCCGGCCGCGAGACCGGCCGACGTCGATGCGACGCGCAGGCCACCTTCGAACGTGCGGTGCACTGTAAATGCGGCAATTTAAGGGGGCGTTAACGATCAGCAAAGACCGCTGCCAAGCCCTTCGCCATCGCCCCTGTCCGTCGCTTTCACGGTCGCGCGCGCGGAATCAGGCGCCGTGACGGTTGCCTGACGCAGCCAGACAGTCGATAGCTGCGGGATGATCGACTGGACCTATCTGCAACAGAACTTCGACTGGCTCGGCCACATCATTGAAGCCATCGTGATGGCGGCGATCTTCGCGCTTGCGGCCGCTCTTCTCTACGAACGCCGCATCGCCATCCTCCTTGGCCTTGCCTTCGCCGCCGGCCATTTTCACGGACGCGAGAAAAGGGACTATGAAATCAGCGTCGACATGCCGCCGCCGCATCTCGACGGCTATCTGATGTGGCAATGGAACTGGGACCAGATGACAGACTTCTGGCCTGCAGCCCTTGTCCTGCTGGCCCTGTCCTTCCTGTTCTACAGGCGCTGACCCGAACGGCGCCACAGGCTGGCGCAGTCGCCGGATCAACCGTTACCCCGACACATAGCGACATGAACGCTCAGGCCAAGAGCAGCAACGCGGTGCCGTAGAGCCCGGCCGCAAAGACGGTGTGGGCGACGAGGTTGAGCATCCGCACCTTGTTGGCATGCGGCAGTTTCGACGCGGCCCAGCCGATGCCGAGCCCAGGCTGCAGGAGAAACCATCCGGCACCGACCGTCAGTATGCCAAGAACAAAGGCCGGCAGGAAGGTCGGCGCCGCAAACCACGCCGCGCCGCCCCACAATGCCAGAAGGATGCCATAGAGAATGCCGACGGCGTAGTGGCTGATCCAGCCGAGGGCCACTTCATGCGCGTATGGTTCGGCCTGCGCGATCGTGTCGTGAAAAACCGTCCCCTTGGGCAGGTGCCAGAACCAACGACCGACGGGCCCCCAGTTCGGTCGTGGCTCGCCGAAAACCTTCCAAAGGACAATCGCCCAGACATCCATGAGGATGGTTGCGCCGACACCGATCACTACACCACGCGATAAAAGGTCAAACACGGCAATTCCACTTTCCCGGGGGTTCACGATGAATAGAAAGATCAAGGATGACGTTGTTGCAATGCCGTCCGCTCATGCTCTGCCGGATCGGAGATCCTGCAAGCCAATGGTCCCGCGCTACTGGACGGTAGGCTCGGGATCCGGATCATCGAGAAAAGACTCGATACCGTCGCGCTCGACCGTGGCCAGGAATTCCTCATAGGCATCCTTGTCGGTCGGAAAGGGCTCCTCCCAGACGGTCAGACCCTCATCCTGATCGATGACCTCCAGCGACCAGACACCGGTGCTGCCGGCAATCCGAAAAATATCGACAAGCACCGTGATGCCGTCGGCCGTGAATTCGCCGGCATAGTCCGAATGCTCGTAGTTCGGCTCGTTGTCGTTCATCTGTCTGTCCTGTTGATCCGTGCGCTTGGAATCAAGCATCTACCATCACCGTGACAGGCACAACATCTCCCGTCCCGGATTTGCACAGGCGATCGTCCTTGCGGAACAAATCCCGTCGCCAGGCGTTGGTGCAGCATCATTTAACGTGGAGAACCACCATGGCTGAACTCATCAATCCCGACATCAAGGCACTGCGCGAAGAAGTGGCAAGGCTGACGAAAATCGTTTCGGCGCAGGGCACGAAGGCCTATACCGATGTGCGCGAGCGCGCTGCCGATGCCTATGACGCGGCTGCACCGCAGGCGAGGAAAGCCGTGGCGCAGGTGCGTGCCGAAGGCAGTGCCATTGCCGGTGTCGCCCGCGAACACCCGGCTGCAGCCGGCAGTGTTGTGTTTCTGGCCGCGGCAGCCGGCATGCTGGTCGGCTACCTGCTGGGCTCTCAGTCCGAGCCCGAACGCTCCCCATATTGGTGGCGCTGATTGCGGCGCCAGCCTTGCGCCCTGTGCATTGCTGCGTTGCAATATAATGCCTGTTGTTCACGCTAGGAAAGCGTAGACTACAAACATCGAAGCAATGCACCTCCTCCCGCAGCGCTTCGATGTTGCAGACAACCCACTCCTCCTCCCGGGGAAGTCTGCAGGATCGGCAACACTCCTCCTCCCAGTTGCTGGTCGGTTCTAATTTGAAAAGCCCGCTGCCACCTCCTCCCGGCTGCGGGCTTTTCTCATTCTACCGTTCGCACCGACACGGACGAGAGATCGCAGCAATTTGCGCCGAATGAGGCTAGAAAACGGCATTTCCTCGGCGCCTTTTCGATCCGAAAAAATACAACGTTTACAACGCACAAATTGAAAATGCGGAAATAAAACTTGACGTTTTCACCCCCTTCAATTATTTGCTGCGCTGTCGATATTTGTTAGATGACTTTGGTTTTTGCGACTTTGCGCGCAATCGGACGAACTTTCCTTCAGATTCGAACAAATGCCGTTTCCTTGCGTTTAGGAGATGGTCCAACACAATTTGCTAGAGAAAGGGATCCGTTATGGCCACTGGCACTGTAAAATGGTTTAACTCCACAAAGGGCTTCGGCTTCATCCAGCCGGACGACGGCAGCCAGGACGTATTCGTCCACATTTCGGCTGTTGAACGCGCTGGCATGCGTGGTCTCAACGACGGTCAGAAGATCAGCTTCGAGCTCGTCAAGGACCGCAAGTCCGGCAAGATGTCTGCAGACAACCTGCAGGCTGCCTAATACGCTGGGCGCGTTTCTCGCGCCCGCAAATGTCTTTGACATTCGGAAAAGGTCGGGTCATCCCGGCCTTTTTTGTGTTTTAGGCCACAGACAGCTCGCCGATGGCATGGCGGATCTCGGTGTGATTTCGCACGATCTTCAAATCGCCGCATCGGCGGTGAAAGCTGCTCCAATCTCAAAGGAGCAGCATCATGAAGCGCAAATCCATCCCCATCCTTGTCTCGATCGGGCTCCTCATGTCTGGCAAGCTTCCCGGCAGGGCGCAGGATGCCAACAGCTATATCGACGACCGGTCTGACGGCGCAGCGATCGTGCGCTCGCTATACAACGCAATTGCGCGACAGGAATATGCACGGGCCTACGGCTATTTCGGCGACCGCAAACCTGTTGGCGACTATAAGAGCTTTGTCGACGGTTATCGCAACACAGTCGATGTCAAGGTTTTGACCGGCACGGTGACGCCGGAGGGCGCAGCCGGCAGCACCTATGAGCCGGTGCCCGTCGCCGTGAGATCCGTCGACAAGGACGGAAAGCAACAGGTCTTTGCCGGCTGCTACCTCACCCGCATGGCCAGCGCCAGCGGCCAGGAGCCACCCTTTGCGCCGCTTCACATTGAAAGCGCCGAACTGGAGGAAGTAACGGGGCCGCTTGAGAGTGCCGTTCCGAAGGTCTGCCATATCCCCTCGTGAACGGCTATCCGAACGGTGTGTCCGGTCGCCGGCGGATCAGACTTGCGGGTTGCCATCCTGCAGCTTGTCGCGCGCGCGGACATATTGCGCCCGCTCGAACACGACGACCACGCCAAGCGCCATGAAGAACGGGATGATGAGGTAGAACAGCCGGAAGATCGCGAGACCCGCCAGGACACCGACAGGATCCATCTCCGGCAAGGCTGCGATGAAAACGAGTTCAAGCACGCCAAGCCCCCCGGGGGCATGCGACAGAAGGGCTGCGGAAAAAGACGCGAGGAACACGCCGAGGATCACCAGAAACCCGGGATTCCCGGCTTCCGGCAGCGCAAAATAGATGATGCCGGCGGCACCGATCAATTCGATCGGCGCGATCACCAGCTGCCGCATGGCCAGCGACGGCTTCGGATATTCGAGCCGGAACCAGCGGGTGGAAATCGGGCGGAAACCGACGAGACTGCCGATCAGGTAAAGAGCGATCAAGCCGAGAATGGCGACCCCGGTGGAAATTGCCGCTTCCACGGGCAGGAACGACGCGAAGCGGGAGACGATTTCCGGTTCGACGAGGAGCACGACGCCGAACAGCATCGCTGTTCCCAGAAAAAAGGTGAACGAACAGAAGGCAACCAGGACGCCGACTTCGCCAGCGGTCAGCCCCTTGGATTCGTAGGCCCTGTAGCGCACCACGGCGCCGGAAAAAACCGAAGCACCGACCGTGTGCGAGAGCGCATAGGCGGTGAACGAACAGACCGTGATGAACCACAAGGAAATCCGGTGTCCCAGATGTTCGAGCGCCAGATGATCATAGGCCGCAAGCGCGGCATAGGCGACCAGGGTCGCGCAGGCGGCAAGGCTCCAGCGCTTGAGCGAAACAGCCTCGATGCTGGCTATGAAGTCACCGAGCGACAGGTCACGCAGTTCATGGAACAGGCCATAAAGCGAAAACACGATGGCAGCCAGACCGATCGCCGGCCAGATGAATTTCCGTGCCGTCTTCATGCCGTGATCGTTCTCGCAACCAAAGGCTCTGTCAGGCCGCCATCCCCCTGCCGCAGGCTTGCCAACGTGTCGGAAGCCCGCATTTCAGTCCGGATCGGCCGCATGCTGCTGTTCTGTTTACAACTCATCATCATCAGGAAAAGACCATCCCCACCCGCCGGGGTCAAGGGCGGGTGGGTCGTTCGTTGCGGGAATCATACCGGAGATCAGGCGGCAAGCGCATCGAGAATGCGGATCCAGGAGCGGATCCCCTTGTGGAACGACTGCAGGTCGTATTTCTCGTTCGGCGAGTGGATGCGGTCATCCGACAGCGCGAAACCGACCAGCAGCGATTCCATGCCGAGCATCTTCTGGAAATCGCCGACGATCGGTATCGACCCGCCCATGCCGATGACGACCGCCGGCTTTGGCCATTCGTCGGAAAGTGCCATTTTCGCCGTGTTCAGCAAGGCCGAATCATAGGGAAGCTGGATGGCCGGCGAACCGCCATGCGCGTGAAATTCGACCGAGCAATCGCTGGGGATTTTCGAGGTCACATAGGCCCGGAACGCCTCGCGGATTTTCGCCGGGTCCTGCTTGCCGACGAGGCGGAACGAGACCTTGGCGGAGGCCTGTGCGGCAATCACGGTCTTGAATCCTTCGCCGGTATAGCCACCCCAGATCCCGTTGACTTCCGCCGTCGGGCGGGCCCAGACCAGCTCCAGCACGGACCGGCCCTTTTCGCCTGATGGCACCGAAAGGCCGATTTCGCCCAGGAATTTCTCCGCCGTCTGGCCGAGTGTTTCCCACGCCGCCTTGATCTGGCTGGGGGTTTCCTCGACACCGTCGTAGAAACCATCGAGGGTCACGCGGCCTTCGGCATCATGCAGCCCGGCGAGAATGGCCGACAGACTGTGGACCGGATTGGCGGCGGCTCCCCCGAACATGCCGGAATGCAGATCACGATCGGCTGCCGTGATAGTGATTTCCTCGCCGACCAAACCGCGCAGGCCGGCCGAGATTGCCGGGGTCTCGCTGTCCCACATGCCGGTGTCGCAGACCAGCGCATAATCGGCCTTGAGCTCGGCAGCGTTGGCCTCAAGGAAGGGTTTAAGCGAGGGCGAGCCGGATTCCTCCTCGCCCTCGAACAGAATCGTGACCGCGCATGGCAGGCTGCCATGGGTTTCCTTGTAGGCCCGGCAGGCCTCGACGAAAGTCATGAGCTGGCCCTTGTCGTCGGAAGTGCCACGGCCGGTGATGACCTTGCGGCCACCGCCAATATCCTTGATCGACGGTTCGAACGGAGAGACCTCCCAGAGGTTCAGCGGATCGACCGGCTGGACATCGTAATGTCCGTAAAACAGCACGTGCGGTGCGCCCGGATGGCCGGAGGCATGGTGGGCCACGACCATCGGATGACCGGGCGTATCGCGCACGGAGGCCTCAAAGCCGAGGCCCTGCAGCTCCGAGGCCAGCCACTCGGCCGCCCTGCGGCAATCAGCCTTGTAGGCCGGATCGGTCGAAATCGACGGGATACGGACGAGATCGAAAAGCCGCTCAAGGCTCTCGGGGAGATTGGAGTCTGCGCGCTCGAGCGTCGGGGAAATACTGGCCATCATGCGAATCCTTGTTGTTCCGGCGGACCGTAAAGAGGAATCGCGGCACGTTTAAGTAAAATCTTTTGATGAACCTATGGACGGGGCGTTATGTCCTCGTGCCGTTGGCAATCGCCATGCGCATATATTCCAGCAACAGCTCGCGCTCGAAGCGACGAAAGCCGGACAGGAGTGACTGGTCGGCTGCAAGAGCCGCGTCCTTGGCATCTGCCTCCATGGCTTTCGCCTTGTCGGTCAAAAACACCTGTTGCGCCCGTTTGTCGCCGGGGTGTTTGCGGCGGCTGATCAAGCCATCACGCTCCATGCGAGACAGCGTATTGGCCATGGTCGCCTGTTCGATGTCCATCCGGTCGAGAAGCTGTTTCTGCGTCAGACCTTCCTCGGCCCACAACTCCAGCAGGATCGGAAACTGGCCGGGCGCAAAGCCGAGCTTCTGGCTTCTCTCCTGCAGGGCGCGGGAGAAATTCTTGGCCAGCAGGCTGGCGAGGTAAGTCGCTGAGTCCATCCGGTCGAAAGCCATGTTCATGGGTACGCCCAAACGCGCTGGAAAACAAGATTCATTGCAGGCGATGGACTACGCACAAAGGGGGAGGGAACGGCATGGATCCAGGATGCAGCGGCCTGAACGACAAAGACCGCCACGGCGGAGGCGGAGCCGTGGCGGTCTTGTCAATCTGGGACAAAGGCCCGGAGAGGGGGGATAGGCCTTTGTCCTTCATCCGGCTTCGGCGGGGGACAGGCCATCCGCCAGATGACGGCGTGTTCAGGCGCCGTTGACTAGGATTTGTGGTTTCAAATGTGGCTTTTCAAGGGATATGCCGACGGTGCCGGACTACAAATTGGTAACGTTTCTGTGAGGGCCCTCAATTTCGGACGAACGGTAAAAACATCCCGCCCAGAAATTGAACATATGGACGCCCAAGGCCGCTCGCGCTATCCCTTCTTCCCATGAAAAAAGGTGATCATCTCTTCCTCGTCGACGGCTCCGGCTTCATCTTCCGCGCCTTCCACGCCATACCGCCCCTCAGCCGCAAATCCGACGGATTGCCGGTCAATGCCGTCTCCGGTTTCTGCAACATGCTGTGGAAGCTTCTGACCGATGCGCGCGACACCTCGGTTGGCGTCACGCCGACGCATTTTGCTGTTATCTTCGACTATTCGTCCAAGACGTTCCGCAACGCCCTCTATGACCAGTACAAGGCCAATCGCTCGGCGCCGCCGGAAGACCTGATCCCGCAGTTCGGCCTGATCCGCCATGCGACCCGCGCCTTCAACCTGCCCTGCATCGAGAAGGAAGGCTTCGAGGCCGACGATATCATCGCCACCTATGCCCGACTGGCGGAAGCCACCGGCGCCGATGTGACGATCATCTCCTCGGACAAGGACCTGATGCAGCTCGTGACGGCCAATGTGTCGATGTATGACAGCATGAAGGACAAGCAGATCTCGATCCCGGAAGTGATCGAGAAATGGGGTGTGCCGCCGGAAAAGATGATCGACATGCAGGCGATGACCGGCGATTCGACCGACAACGTGCCGGGTATCCCCGGCATCGGGCCGAAGACGGCTGCGCAGCTGCTCGCGGAATTCGGCGATCTCGACACGCTGCTTGCCCGCGCCGGCGAGATCAAGCAGGTCAAGCGCCGCGAAAACATCATCGCCCATGCCGACCTCGCGCGCCTGTCGCGGCAGCTGGTGACGCTGAAGATCGATACGCCTGTTGATATGGACCTGGATTCGCTGCACCTGGAACCGCAGGACGGACCGCGGCTGATTGCCTTCCTGAAGGCGATGGAATTCACCTCGCTGACCCGCCGCGTCGCTGCGGCGACCGAAACAGACGCAGAGATTGTCGAACCGGCGGATGTGCCAGTCGAATGGGGTGCGGCGGCGCGCGGGCCTGATCTCGACAAGGGCGAGCTGGCAGGGTCGACGGCACCGTCCGATCTGTCATCGACGTCGGCACCATCGCGCGGCAGCGCGGCCGCGGCAGCAACGGTGCTGATCGACGGCAATCCGGCCGGCCGGACGCCGCAGGTGCACGCCCAGGCACGCGCAGAGAGTTTTGCGACGGCGAAGATCGACCATGCCGGCTATGTCGCCATCCGCGATGTTGCGACGCTCGACGCCTGGATTGCAAAGGCGCGCGAGGCGGGGCTTGTTGCTTTTGACACGGAAACCACCTCGCTCGATGCGATGCAGGCCGAGCTTGTCGGCTTTTCGCTGGCGATTGCCGACAATGCCAACGACCCGTCGGCCAAGACAATCAGGGCCGCCTATGTGCCGCTGTTGCACAAGACCGGTGGCGACGACCTGTTCAGCGACGGCGTGAAGCTCGCCGCCAACCAGATTCCGATGGACGAGGCGCTGCCACGGCTGAAAAGCCTGCTGGAAGATCCCGCCGTGCTGAAGATCGCCCAGAACCTGAAATATGACTACCTGGTCATGAAGCGTCATGGCGTCACCATCCAGGGCTTCGACGACACGATGCTGATGTCCTATGTGGTCGATGCCGGCAACGGCACCCATGGCATGGATGCGCTTTCGGAGCGCTGGCTCGGGCACCAGCCGATCAGCTATAAATCGGTCGCCGGCAGCGGCAAGTCCGCGCAGACATTCGACTATGTCGATATCGACAAGGCGACGGCCTATGCGGCGGAAGATGCCGATGTGACGCTTCGTCTGTGGCATGTGCTGAAGCCGCGGCTCGTGGCGAAGGGTCTCGTTTCCGTCTATGAGCGGCTCGAGCGCCCGCTGGTTCCGGTTCTGGCGCGCATGGAAGAGCGCGGCATCACGGTGGACCGTCAGATCCTGTCGCGGCTCTCGGGCGAACTGGCGCAGGGTGCCGCCGCCCATGAGCACGATATCTATGCGCTAGCCGGCGAAACCTTCAACATCGGCTCCCCCAAGCAACTGGGAGACATCCTGTTCGGGCGCATGGGCCTGGCCGGGGGATCAAAGACCAAGACCGGGCAATGGTCGACCTCGGCGCAGGTGCTGGAAGACCTCGCGGCCGAAGGCCACCCGCTGCCGCGCAAGATCGTCGACTGGCGCCAGCTGACAAAGCTGAAATCCACCTATACCGACGCCCTGCCCGGCTTCGTCCATCCCGAAACCAGACGCGTCCACACGTCCTATGCGCTGGCTGCGACGACAACCGGCCGCCTGTCTTCCTCCGACCCGAACCTGCAGAACATTCCGGTGCGCACCGCGGAAGGCCGCAAGATCCGCACCGCCTTCGTCTCGACGCCCGGCCACAAGCTGGTGTCCGCCGACTACAGTCAGATCGAATTGCGGGTGCTCGCCCATGTCGCCGATATCCCGCAATTGCGCCAGGCCTTTGCCGATGGCATCGACATCCATGCGATGACGGCGTCGGAAATTTTCGGCGTTCCGGTCGAGGGCATGCCGAGCGAAATCCGCCGCCGCGCCAAGGCGATCAATTTCGGCATCATCTACGGCATCTCGGCCTTCGGCCTTGCCAACCAGCTGTCGATCGAGCGCTCCGAGGCCGGCGATTACATCAAGAAGTATTTCGAGCGTTTTCCAGGCATCCGCGACTACATGGACGCAACCAAGGCGTTCGCGCGCGAAAACGGCTATGTCGAGACAATTTTCGGTCGCAGGGCGCATTATCCTGATATCCGCTCGTCCAACCCGTCGATGCGCGCCTTCAACGAACGCGCAGCGATCAACGCCCCGATCCAGGGATCGGCCGCCGACGTCATTCGCCGCGCCATGATCCGAATGGAACCAGCGCTGCGGGATGCGGGCCTTGCCGACCGCGCCCGGATGCTGCTGCAGGTGCATGACGAACTGATCTTCGAGGTGGAGGATGCCGATGTCGAGCAGACCATTCCGCTCGTGGTTTCGATCATGGAAAACGCCGCCATGCCGGCGCTCGACATGCGCGTGCCGCTGAAGGTCGACGCGCGCGCCGCCCAGAACTGGGATGAGGCGCACTAGCCCTTTTTTCCCGAAGCCCTGTCCGGAGCGAGATCATGACGCAGCCTTTCCCCGTATTCGACCTGTCGGCCTTCGAGCAGGGTGACGCCAGCGAAAAGAAACGTCTCGGCGAGGTCGTGGACGCGATCTGCCGGGAAACCGGTTTTCTGGCGATCCGCAATCACGGCGTGCCACAGACGGTGATTGATGCGGTGTGGGCCAATGCGCGCGCCTTCTTCGACCTGCCAGCCGAGGAGAAACAAAGGGTTCGCGCACCCTACAAGGGTTATCCCTACGGCTATCTCGGGCCGGAACTGGAGGCGCTCGCCAAATCGCGCGATGTCGACAGCCCCCCAGACCTGAAGGAGAGCTTCAACGGCGGGCCGCTGGTGCAGCCTGCCTCCATCACCGATCCGGAAGCGCTTGCCTTCTGTTATGCCGAAACGATCTGGCCGGAGCGGCCGGACGGCTTTGTCGACGCCTGGAAGGCCTATTATGCAGCGCTGGAGGATCTGGCCGCGCGGGTCATGCGGCTCTTTGCGGTGGCCCTCGATCTGCCGGAAACCTACTTCGAACCATTCATCAACACGCCGATCAGCGCGCTTCGCGGCCTCAACTATCCGAAGCAGCATGTGCCGCCGAAGCCGGGGCAGTTGCGCGCCGGGGCCCATACGGACTATGGCAGCCTGACGATCCTGTTGCCGCAGGCGGGCTCGAAAGGCCTGGAGATCATCACGCCTGACGGGCAATGGACGCCGGTTCCGCCCGTCGATGGCGCCTTTGTCATCAATATCGGCGATCTGATGGCGCGCTGGACCAATGATCGCTGGGTCTCGACGCTGCACCGCGTCGTCAATCCATCACCAGACGAAGGCGGCATGGCACGCCGGCAATCGCTCGCCTTCTTCCACCAGCCGAACTGGGACGCGCAGATCACCGTTCTCGACGCCTGCCTGTCACCGGGCGAAGTGGCGAAATATCCACCCGTGCTGTCCGGCCCCTATCTGATGAGCAAGTTCAAGGCGACGACGGCCTGATCCGAATCTGATCCCTGGCATCAGTGCGGCCTCGACCGGCGGAAGGTGTCGAACAGCAGGCGCAGGCCTTCGCGGCCGTCGGTCGCCAGATCGAAGCGTTTTCCAAAAAGCAGCCATTCGCTGCAAAGACCCTTCATCATCCAGCGCAAGGCTCGAGCTGCGGAATGCGGGGTCCAGCGTGCATCGAGATTACCGCTCGCCATGGCGGAGGCAAAGGCGTTGACCAAAAGCGTGGTGTGGTGTGCATCGACCTCCTGCTGGCGTTCCAGCACGGGCGCGAGGTCGCTGCCATAATCGCAGCGCAGCAGGATGGAGAGGATGCGTTGCCGCTGTTCGTCCTGTTCCATCAGGTCGAGCCATTCCGCCGCAGCCTTCTCGATCGACGAGAGCGCATCGGTGCCGGCTTCGGCGCCTGCGGGTTCCAGCATGTCTTCCTGCGGAATTTTCACGGAATTGTAGAGTGCGAGGAAAAGATCGGTCTTGTTGGCGAAATGCCAATAGATCGCGCCGCGGCTGACGCCGGCCGCACGGGCCACGTCTTCCAGCGTCGTGTTCGAAACACCCTTGGCGTAAAACACCCTCTCCGCAGCATCGAGGATACGATGCCGGGTTTCCTCTGCCTCGGCCTTGGTTCTGCGCATGCTGCCCTCCTCAAGCGAAAGGCCCGCCGTGAGACGGGCCTTTCAAAGCCTATTCGCCGGGGGTCGGCGCCGCAGCCGGTGTCGACACTTCGACCTCTTTCTTCCTGCCCCGCTGGAACAGTCCGGCGATGAAGACGAAAAAGACCGGCACGAAGAAGACCGCAAGCACCGTGGCAGAGATCATTCCGCCCATCACACCGGTCCCGATGGCGCGCTGGCTGCCCGAGCTTGCGCCCGTGGCGATGGCGAGCGGCAGGACACCGAGCGTGAAGGCAAGCGAGGTCATCAAGATCGGCCGGAAGCGCAGATGCGCCGCCTCGACCGTGGCGTCCAGCAGCGATTTGCCGGCCTCCATCTGCTCCTTGGCAAACTCGATGATCAGGATCGCATTCTTGGCGGACAGACCGATGATGGTGATCATGCCAACCTTGAAATAGACGTCGTTGGAGAGATCCCGCATGAGCACAGCGAGAACCGCACCGATGACGCCAAGCGGAACGACCATCATCACCGATATCGGAATGCTCCAGCTTTCATAAAGCGCTGCAAGGCACAGGAAGATCAGCAGGCAGGACAGACCGATGAGCAAAGGCGCCTGACTGCCGGAGGCAATTTCCTCACGTGACTGGCCCGTCCACTCATAGGCAAAGCCCTGCGGAAGCTGGTCCGCCAGACGTTCCATTTCGGCAATCGCTTCACCGGACGAATAGCCCGGCTGGGCCTGTCCGCTGACGCGCACCGAGGGATAGCCGTTGTAGCCAACGGTCTGGGTCGGGCCCTTCTGCCACTCGATCGTGGCGAACGCCGAGATCGGCACCATGCCGCCATTGCTGTTGCGGACATTGAGGTTCAGCAGATCCCCCGTCTGCATGCGCTTGGTGTCGTCGGCCTGGACCGTGACGCGTTGCAGACGCCCGGCGTTCGGGAAGTCATTGACGTAGGACGAGCCCATATTGGTCGAGATGGTCGCGTTGATGTCCGCGAAGGTCACGCCGAAGGTATTGGCCTTCTCGCGATCGATCAAAAGGTTCACCTGCGCGCCATCCGGCAGACCGTCGACGCGCACGCCGGTGACAACGGCGCTCTGCGCTGTCAGACCGAGCAGCTGGTCGCGGGCTGCGGCAAGAGCCACCGAGCCCTGCCCACCCCGATCCTGAAGACGGAAGGCAAAGCCATTGGTCGTTCCAAGACCCTGGATCGGCGGCGGCGAAAGCGCAAAGGCGATCGCATCCTTGATCTGGCTCATGGCACCGGATGCACGGCCGGCAATAGCGCTTGCCACATTGTCCGCATCCCGCTCGTCCCAGTCCTTCAGCGTCACGAAGGCAAGGCCGGCGTTCTGACCGGTTCCCGAAAAGCTGAAACCGTTGATCGCAATGATCGTCGAGACCGCGCTTTCCTTGCTGAAGATCGATTCGACCTGCTTGACGACCTCCGTCGTCCTGTTGCCGGTGGCTTCCGAGGGCAGTTGCAGGCTGACGATCACGAAGCCCTGATCCTCATCCGGAAGGAAGGAGGACGGCAGCTGCATGAACAGATAGGCAAGACCGCCAAGCACGACAACGTAGATCATGATGAACCGGCCCGTTCGCCGAACCATCTTGTAGACCGTGTTGCTGTAACTGTGCGACGCCTTGTCGAAACCGCGGTTGAAGAGGCCGAAGAAACCTCTCTTGGTATGATTGTGTCCCTTCGGAACCTGCTTCAGGAAGCTGGCGCACAAGGCCGGCGTCAGCGAAAGTGCCAGCAAGGCGGAGAACAGGATCGAAACCACCATGGTCAGGCTGAACTGCTGGTAGATGATACCGACCGAGCCTGGGAAGAACGCCATCGGGATGAACACCGCCGACAGAACGAGCGTGATGCCGATAACGGCACCCGTGATCTGCTTCATGGCCTTGCGGGTGGCATCCTTCGGTGAAAGCCCCTCCTCCGACATGATGCGTTCGACGTTTTCAACCACGATAATAGCGTCGTCGACGAGAATGCCGATGGCCAGAACCATGCCGAACATCGTCAGGACGTTGATGGAGAAGCCCATGACAAGCATGGCGGCACAGGTGCCCAGAAGCGCCACGGGCACGACGAGTGTCGGGATGATGGTGTAGCGGATGTTCTGAAGGAAGAGAAACATCACGATGAACACAAGCGCCACGGCTTCCAGCAGCGTGTGCAGCACTTTCTCGATGGAAATTGCCACGAAGGGCGAGGTATCGTAGGGGATCGAATATTCGACGCCTGGAGGGAAAAAGCCCTTCAGTTCGTCCATGCGCGCCTTGACGGCGGTCGAGGTGTTGAGCGCATTGCCCGTGGGCGTCAACTGCACCCCGATGGCGGCGGACGGTTGGCCGTTCAGCCGGGTGGAGGTGTTGTAGTCCTGACCGCCGACCTCGATGCGCGCGACGTCGCGCAGACGCACAGCCGACCCGTCCTGGTTTGCCCGCAGGACGATGGCACCGAACTCGTCAACCGATGTCAGCTGACCCTTGACGAGAACAGAGGCACTCGTCTGCTGGTTGATCGGGTTTGGCTGCGCACCGATGCTGCCGGATGCGACCTGTGCATTCTGTGCCCGGATCGCGGCCGTGACGTCGCTTGCGGACAGGTTCAGGCCGACCATCTTGTCGGGATCGAGCCAGATGCGCATCGAACGCTCTGTCGAAAACAGCTGGGCGCGGCCAACGCCCGGGACGCGCTGGATTTCGTTCAGCACGTTGCGGCTCATGTAGTCACCGAGGGCGATCGCATCGAGCGAACCGTTCGTCGATGTCAGCGACACGATCATCAGGAAGCCGGAGCCGGCCTCCTCGACCTCGATACCCTGCTGGCGCACGGAATCGGGCAGGCGCGGCTCGACGCGGCCGACGCGGTTTTGCACATCGACGGACGCCTGGCCGGAATCGGTGCCGGGCGCGAAGGTGACGTTGATTGACACCGCACCGGCGGCGCTCGACGTCGATTCGAAATATTGCAGCCCGGTAATGCCGTTCAGCTCATTTTCGATGAGCCGCGTGACGCTTTGATAGGTTTCCTCGGAAGAGGCCCCGGGATAGGCGGTGCTGACCGAAATCTGTGGCGGGGCCACATTCGGATACTGCGAGATCGGCAGTTGCGGCAAGGCAATGATGCCGGCGATCATGATGAACAGCGCCACGACCCATGCGAAGATCGGCCGATCGATGAAAAAACTGGGCATAGGTCAGGTCCTCACTTCGCCGTTTCGGCGGGCTGCACCTTGGCTTCGCCCTGCTCGCCGTCGGCTGCAGGCTGTGCAGCGGGCGCATTTTCACCCTCCGCTTGAGGCTTGTCGGCAGCCTGTCCGGTCGCACCATCGGGGTTCCACGGCGTGGGCACGACCTTTGCTCCGGGACCGATTTTCTGGAAGCCTTCGACAACCACTCTATCGCCGGTCTTCAGACCTTCGATGACGACCGCCTTGTCCACCGTCGACTGTCCAAGCCTGACACTGCGCAATTCCAGCGTGTCGTCCGCCTTGGCGATATACACCTGGGCGTTGCCGGCGGTATCGCGCTGAATGGCCTGGATCGGCAAGGAGATCGCATCGTTGCGCACACCCTGTTCGATCAGCACGCGGACATACATGCCGGGCAGGAGATCGCCATCCGGATTGGGAAATTCACCGCGCAGGGTTACCTGACCGGTTGTTTCGTCAACCGCAGCTTCCGAAAAGAGCAGCTTTCCGACATGGGCATAGGGCTCGCCGTCATCCATCAGAAGCCTGACCTTGGCTTCGTTCTTATCGCCCGACAAGGCACCGTCCTGCATCCCCTTGCGCAGCCGGATGAGGTCCGTGGCAGACTGGGTGAAATCCGCGTAGACCGGGTCGAGCTGCTGGATCGTCGCCAGATTTTCAGTCCCGTTGGCGCTGACGAGCGCACCTTCGGTGATCAGGGCCCGGCCGATGCGGCCGCTGATCGGCGCCGTCACGTTCGTGTACTGGAGATTGAGTTGCGCTGTGGCAAGGCTCGCACTGGCGATCGCCACATCCGCTTCTGCCTGCGCAAGCTGCGCGGTGGCATCATCGAACTGCTGGGCGGAGGCGGCATTGGACCTGCGCAGCTGATCCTGACGGTCTGCCGTCTGCTTCGCCTGGGTCCGCACGGCTTCCGCGCGGCGCAATGTCGCCTCGGCACTGTCCACCTGAACCTGGAAGGAGGCCGGGTCGATCTGGTAGAGCACGTCGCCTTCCTTGACCAGAGAGCCCTGCTCGAACACGCGCTTGATGATGATGCCCGTGGCGCGCGGGCGCACTTCGGCGATGCGCGTCGGCGCAACACGGCCCGGAAGATCGTTGGTGATCGGGATCGGCTCCATCCTGGTCTCGACAAAGGAAACCTGTGATGGCGGGTAGGCAGGCGGCGCCTGTTTCTGCTCATCCTCCTGGCATCCGGCCAGAACAAGCAGGACGGAGGCTGCTGCAGTGAGTGTCAGTCGGTTTTTCCGCATGGGGTTCATCCAATGAAGAGGCAAGGCCGAACATTTCCGGGGAGGCGAAACGCTGCGGTCGATATGCCTGGAAAATCACGGAAACACCGATGCGGAGAGGCCTCCTCGCATCGGTGCTTCAAATATACAAACAGTTTTGTATGTTAAAGCCCAGCCCTTGGCAAGGCTATGATGCAGCGCACAATAGTCCTCACCAAACTGTGATGGGGCGCCTGCCGATCAGGCGATCACCCGGTCATCGGCACCGAAACGATGCAGGCGCGCGCGGTCCGGTGTCGCATAGACGACGTCATCGACGGCGTAGCGATGTTCGCCAAACAGGCGCACCGTCAGGAGGCCGGTTACGTCCGTTTCCAGATAGAGGATCGTGTCGGCACCAAGATGCTCGACATGAATGACCTTGCCCGTCCAGTCGCCGCTTTCGCGCGAAAGGGTGATGTGCTCGGGGCGGATGCCGATGGTCTTGGCCTCATCGTCGCCGAGCCGACCGGCCTCCACGAAGTTCATCTGCGGCGAGCCGATGAAGCCGGCAACAAACGTGTTGGCCGGCCTGTTATAGAGCTCCATTGGCGAGCCGATCTGCTCGATCTGGCCGGCATTCAGCACGACGATCTTGTCGGCCAGCGTCATCGCCTCGACCTGATCATGCGTTACATAGATCATCGTTGCCTTGAGGCTGCGGTGCAGCCGGGCAATTTCAAGACGCGTATTGACGCGCAGCGCAGCATCCAGGTTGGACAAAGGCTCGTCGAACAGGAACAGCTTCGGCTCGCGCACAATCGCGCGACCGATGGCGACGCGCTGGCGCTGACCGCCGGAAAGCTCGGCCGGACGCCGCGCCAGATAGGGCTCCAGCGACAGCATAGCGGACGCCTTGCCGACCTTGGCCTCGACTTCGGCCTTCGGTGCACCCATCTGCTTGAGGCCAAGACCCATATTGTCCTTGACCGTCAGGTGCGGGTAAAGCGCGTAGGACTGGAAGACCATGGCAATGCCGCGCTTGGCCGGCGGCGTCGAGATCATCTCCTCGCCATCGATCTGCACGCTGCCGGAACTGGCATCCTCAAGTCCGGCGATGACCCTGAGCAGCGTGGACTTGCCGCAGCCGGACGGGCCGACGAAAATGACGAACTCGCCATCCTTCACTTCGAGGTCGATGCCCTTCAAGACCTCGTGGGTACCGAAGGCCTTGCGGATGGATTTCAGGTGAAGTGATCCCACGGGATGCGCCTTTTCTTTGTCGCATATGCCTTTCGTACCGATGCTGCACATCGGCACGGGACATGCTTCGTTACAGTTTGACAGGCAGGCCGCTGCGCACGCTCTCATCTGCGGCCAGGCAGATGCGCAGCGACTGGACGGCATCGTTCATGTGTCGTTCGAGATCGATGTCTTCGCGGATCGCTTTCAGCACATAGGCCTGCTCGAAATCGCAAAGCTCCTGATGGCCGGGTTCACCGGCCATTGTCAGATCCTCGTCCTTGTGCACGAACTTGCCGTCGGCACCGGTTTCGGCCTTGTGTATGCGGATGACCGCCGTCTTGGTATGCGTGTCGATATCGTCGGACTTCGCATTCGGGTCCATGACGATCGAGACCGAGCCGTTCGGCGACATCACGTCCTTCACGAAAAAGGCGGTCTCCGAAATCATCGGCCCCCAGCCGGCTTCGTACCAGCCGAGCGAGCCGTCCTCGTAGAGCACCTGCAGATGGCCGTAATTGTACATATCCGCGGCGATCTCGTTTGACAGGCGCAGGCCCATGCCGCGCACTTCGACTGGCTTCGCATCGGTGATCTGGCACATGACATCGACATAGTGCACGCCGCAATCGACGATCGGCGGTGTCGTTTCCATCAGCGACTTGTGCGTCATCCAGGTCGGGCCAGAGGACTGCTGGTTGAGGTTCATGCGGAAAACATAGGGACCACCGAGTTTGCGCGCTTCGGCGATCAGCCGGATCCAGGACGGATGGTGGCGCAGGATATAGCCGACGACGAGTTTCTTGCCGGCTTTCTTTGCGGCTGCCACGACGCGCTCCGCATCGGCCACCGTCGTAGCCAGCGGTTTCTCGATGAAGACGTCGCAGCCAGCCTTAAAGGCCATGACGGCATAATCGGCATGGCTATCGGAATAGGTGCAGATCGAGCAGAGATCGGGCTTCAGTTCTTTCAGCGCCGTCTCGAAATCCGGGTGGATCGCGTAGCCGCCAAGCTCCGGGGCCAGTACGGGCTTCGAGCGATTGACGAGGCCGACGATCTCGAAGCCGGGATTGTTGTGGTAGGCGAGTGCGTGGCTGCGACCCATGTTTCCAAGGCCGGCAACGAGGACGCGGATGGGTTTTTCTGTCACTTAACGGCTCCTGCGGTGATGCCGCGGATCAATTGCCGCGAGAAGATGATGTAGAGGACGAGAACCGGCAGGATGGCCAGCGACAGGGCTGCCAGAACCGCATTCCAGTTGGTAACGAATTGACCGATGAAGACCTGACTGCCAAGAGTTACCGTCTTGGTGGCCTCGCCGGGCGCGAGGATCAGCGGGAACCACAGGTCGTTCCAGATCGGGATCATCGTGAAGACGGCCACCGTGGCCATGGCCGGACGCACCAGCGGCAGGACGAGGCGGAAAAAGATCGCATATTCCGAGAGACCGTCGATGCGGCCGGCATTCTTCAGGTCGTCGGAGACGGTGCGCATGAATTCCGACAGGATGAAGATGGCGAGCGGCAGACCCTGCGCCGTATAGACGAGGATCAGCGCCGTCAGCGTGTTGACGAGGCCGGCGGCGACCATGCCCTGCAGGATGGCGACGGTGCCGAGCCGAATCGGGATCATGATGCCGATGGCAAGATAAAGTCCCATCAGCATATTGCCGCGAAAACGATATTCCGAGAGCGCGAAGGCGGCCATGGCGCCGAACAGCAGCGCAAAGAAGATCGAAACGACCGTGACGATCAGGCTGTTCTGGAAATAGCCGAAGAAATCGCCCTGCTTCAGGACCGTCGTATAACCGACCAGGCTGAAGGTCTCGGCGGTCGGCAGAGCCAGCGGTGTTCGAAAGATCGCGTTCTTGTCCTTGAAGGAATTGAAGATCGTCAGGACGACGGGAAACAGCGCGATCACCGTATAGCCGGCAAGGGCGAGATGGACGAAGCCGGAGCGCAGCGGCGACATGCGGGCTTTTGACATGGATCCGTCCCCCTAGAACTGATAGCGGCGAACGCGCCGCTGGATGCCGAACAGATAGAGCGAGACGCCGGCGAGAATGATCAGGAACATCACGGTGGCGATGGTCGCCCCCATGGAGCGATCGCCGAGCTGCAGCTGGAACCCGAAGAAGGTCCGGTAGAGCAGCGTGCCGAGAATATCCGTCGAGCCATCCGGCCCGGCCAGCGCCCCCTGCACCGTGTAGATCAAATCGAAGGCATTGAAATTGCCGACAAAGGTCAGGATCGACACCATGCCGATAGCCGGCAGAACGAGCGGCAGCTTGATTTTCCAGAACTGACTCCAGCCGGTGATGCCGTCGCATTCTGCGGCCTCGATCACCTCGTCCGGAATGTTCAGCAGCGCCGCATAGATCAGCATCATGGGAATGCCGACATTCTGCCAGACGGAGATCAGCGACACCGTGATCAGCGCCGAGCCCGGCTTGCCGAGCCAGGGGCCGAACATCCACTTCAGACCCACCAGGTCCATGAAGAACGGCGTGATGCCCCAGATCGGCGACAGGATCAGCTTCCAGATGAAGCCGACGATGACGAAGGAGAGGATCGTCGGCAGGAAGATCGCCGTGCGATAGAAGGTGGCAAGCCGGAGCTTTGGGATCGACAGCATGGCGGCAAGCGCGATGCCGAGCGGATTCTGGATCAGCATGTGGATCGCAAAGAACACGAAATTGTTCTTCAACGCCCGCCAGAAGTCTGCCGCCCAGCGTTCATTGCCGAACAGGACCTGGAAATTCGCCAACCCGACAAAGGCCGGCTGACCATCGACCGTGTTGTAGAGCGACAGGCGCAATGTCTCGATCAGGGGCAGGATCATCACGGCCGAATAGACGATGAAGGCCGGAGCGAGGAACACCAGAATGTGCCAGCGCGTACCGCGCCTGGGCGCCGTCATACCGTCTTCAGAAAATGTGGCGCTGCTCATGCCCTGCCGCTCCGACCCGTTTTTCGTCCATCGCTATGCGCGAGAAGGCTTGCGCTGCCGGTCCCCGCCGCGCATGCCACGCCAGCAGGCCTGAAGGCGCCGGCAGAATGAGATTTCAGATTACATGTTTTGCGTTCGGTGTGCCGGTTCTTGGCATGACCTCCCCCCTTTATGGGAGGAGGTCGCGCGGAACGCGTGGATAGTGATCCAAAGCTCTTGCAAAGACATCACCCGGTTTCGGCACGACGTGCCGACCCTCCCCCGCGAAGGGGAGGGCAAGGTCCTTATTTCGCAGGCTTGTACCAGCTGTCGAGGCCCTTCTGGAGCTTCTCGGCGGCGACGTCAGGCGTATCGGTGCCGTTGATCACGTTTGCCGATTCGACCCAGGTCTCGTTTTCGAGGTTCGGGGTGCCGCGCGACAGGATCTGGTAGGTCGAGCGGATCGTCGGCTTGCACTTTTCGCGCCAGGAGACGAATTCCTGCGCCAGCGGATCGGCCATCTTCACCGGGGTCGAGTTCAGGCTGAAGAAGCCCGGCAGCGAATTGGCGTAGATGTCGGCGAATTCCGGCGAGGCGATCCAGGAAAGCAGCGCCTTGGCTTCTTCCGGATGCGCGCTCTTGGCATTCAGGCCGACGCCGATGTCGTTGTGGTCGGAGATGTAGCAGCTATCGCCCGCAGTTTTCACCGGCGGCGGGAAGGCGCCCATCTTGAACTCGGCCTGGGTGTTGAACAGGCCGATTTCCCAGGAGCCGGCCGGATAGATGGCGGCGCGGCCGAGCGTGAACAGGTTCTGGCTGTCCGGATAGGTCTGTGCTTCGAAACCGTCGCCGAGATAGTCCTTCCACTTGGCGAGAACCTTGTAGGGCTCGACCCAGCCGGCGTCGGTCAGCTTCTGCTCGCCCTTGATGAGGGCGGCGCGGCCTTCTTCACCCTTCCAGTAGGTCGGGCCGATGTTCTGGTAACCCATGGTTGCGGCCTCCCAGAGATCCTTCGTGCCCATGGCGAGCGGGATATAGGTGCCATCGGCCTTGATCTTGTCGAGCGCAGCGAAAAAATCTGCTTCGGTTGCCGGGATGGCGATGCCGAGCTTTTCGAAGGCTTCCATGTTGTAGATGAAGCCGTGGATAACGGACGCCATCGGCACGCAGAAGGTCGCGGCACCATCATCCGTCGTCCACGCGGCCCTGGCCACCGGCGAGAAATTCTCCATGCCGGCGAGACCGGACAGGTCGGCCAGATGCTTCTTGTTGTAGAGCTCGAGCGAAGCGTCGAACGGGCGGCAGGTGACGAGATCGCCAGCGGAACCGGCATCGAGCTTGGCATTGAGGGCTGCGTTGTATTCGGTCGGCGCTGTCGGTGCGAAAACGACCTTGATGCCGGGGTTCTTCGCTTCGAAGGCCGGGATCAGTTTTTCCTGCCAGATTGCAAGGTCGTCATTGCGCCAGCTTTCGATGGTCAGCGTTACGTCTTCGGCATGGGCAAGCCCGGCGGAACCGAGGATGCTGGATGCCAGAAGCAATCCTTTCAGCGTCGAGCAGATCAGAGTGGTGCGGGTCATTACGTTCTCCCTTTTATGGCGCCGGCATGGCGCAGTTTTGGAACCCAGTTCAGTGCGCCGCGACACGCGACAAGGCGCGGCGCAGGTTTTGTTCGGCGTCGGCAAGCGCTGCTTCTGCAGCTGCCACGTCGCTTGCCCCAGCAGCAAGCAGAATGGCTATTTTTACCGAACCCGATGACATGGTGAGATAGCGACCGGCCTCGGCATCGCCGACTTCGGCAATGTCCGCGACAATACGGACGGCGCGGGCGCGCAGTTTCGCATTGTCGGCCTTCAGGTTGACCATATGTCCGTCATGGACATGACCCAGATGAATGCCGACCAGCGTCGAAAACATGTTCAAGGCAATTTTCTGCGCCGTGCCGGCCCCCATGCGCGTCGAGCCAGACACGACTTCGGGCGGCGTCTGCAAGAGGATAGCAACGTCGGCATCCTGAAACAGGACAGCGCCGGGATTGTTGGCCAAGGCCACGACCCGCGCGCCGCTCTTGCGGGCCTCGTCGAGCGCTGCGAGCGCATAGGGCGTCGAGCCACTGGCCGAAACCGCGATCAGACAATCGCCCGCACCGATGCCGGCCTGCTGCACATCGCGGCGCGCCAGATCCATATCGTCTTCATAACCGCCGGCGAGATCGGCAAGACTGGCGGCACCGCCGGCCAGAAGCACGACGACCTTGTCGAGGGTTATTCCATAGGTGCCCGGCAATTCCAGCGCATCAGCCATGGCCATCAGGCCCGAACTGCCCGCACCGGCATAGGCCAGGCGTCCACCGGCCGAAAGGCAACCAGCAGCGATCCGCGCCGCCGCCGAAATCGGCTCGATCGCGGCATCCACAACCTTGGCTGCGGCCTGCTGACCGGCCGCGAGAAGACGCAGCGCCAGTGCTGGATGCATGGCATCCAGCCCCCTTGCCTTGTCGTGACGCTCTTCGGTCTTCACTGACGCCATTGCGCTTAATCTCCCTGCGAACAAATTAATGCCAAAAAAATACCAATTGTCTAGGAGAAATTAACTTTTGTGCCGAGAAAAAATGCGATTGCGAAAATATTACATATATTTCAACGTATTATAAGAGATTTGAGGTTCTTCATCAAATCCCCCTTGGTTAATGGTATTTTTTTGGTATCATTTTTTCCGGAGGTATCCATGCCAAAT
Source organism: Pararhizobium antarcticum (assembly GCF_001885585.1). Classification (GTDB taxonomy): domain Bacteria; phylum Pseudomonadota; class Alphaproteobacteria; order Rhizobiales; family Rhizobiaceae; genus Pararhizobium; species Pararhizobium antarcticum. Next base: position 35,732 of record NZ_LSRP01000096.1, on the reverse strand, counting down.
TACATTCTGGGATTTGATGGCGGCGGCACAAGCTGCCGCGCGGCCGTCGCCAGCGCGGACGGCAGGATCTTGGGCCGCGGAAAAAGCGGCGCCGCCAATATCCTGACCGACCCCGATACGGCGCTGGTCAACATCGTCGATGCAGCCCGCGCCGCGTACACTGACGCCGGCATCGACCCGGCCCACATCGCCTCTGCAACCGCCGTGCTCGGTCTCGCCGGCAACAATGTCGGCGACGCCGTGCATTATGTCGAGGCGCGACTGCCTTTTGCCAAAGCCGAAATCGTCTCCGACGTGCTGATCGCGCTCGAAGGCGCGCTGCCGGCCGGCGATGGCGCCGTTGCCAGCCTCGGCACCGGCACCGTGTATGTTGTACGGCGTAACGAGACCGTGAGCTATATCGGCGGGTGGGGCTTTGCCGTGGGGGATCTCGGCAGCGGCGCCCGTCTCGGCCAGGCGCTGCTACAGGAAAGCATCCTCACCTTCGACGGCATTCACCCGTCTTCGCCGCTGACCGAGGCCGTGATGGCCGAGTTTGACGACGACCCGCGCGCGGTGGTCGATTTCGCCCGCAAAGCCCGCCCCGGTGACTTGGGCCGTTATGCGCCACGCCTGTTCGCTTTCGCCGACAAGGGGGATGCGGTTGCGATCGCGCTGCTGACGGCCGCGACGACCAGCATCGACGAGACGCTCGATGTCGTCGTCAAGCGCGGCGGCAAACCCATTTGCCTGCTTGGCGGTCTGGCCGGCCTCTACCGGCCCTGGATCGCCGCGCGGCACCAGTCGCTGTTCGTCGGACCGCTGGCCGATGCCCTGACCGGTTCTGTGGCGCTCGCCGCACGGCAGGCCGCGGCCGTTTCGGAGATGACCGCATGACCGAACAGCTCGAAGCCATCCTGCCCCTCGCCGGCCTGCAGGCCGGCGGTGCCGGTCCGCTCTACCTGAAGCTTCGGCAATCCCTCGAAGGCGCCATTCTGTCCGGCAAGCTCAATCACGGCGATGCATTGCCGCCGGAGCGGGACCTGGCCGACTACGCCAATATCAGCCGCGTCACAGTGCGCAAGGCCGTCGACGATCTCGTCAAGGACGGGCTTCTGGTGCGCCGACACGGCTCTGGGACCTTCGTGGTCAAGCCGGTCAGCCGGGTGCAGCAGTCGCTGTCGCGCCTGACATCCTTTACCGAGGACATGGCCCGGCGCGGACTGACGACGCGCGCGCAATGGATCGAGCGCGGACTGTTCCAGCCTTCTCCCGACGAGATGATGACGCTCGGGCTTCCCGCCGACGCGCGTGTTGCACGGCTCGGACGCCTGCGCATTGCCGACGACATGCCGCTGGCCATCGAGCGGGCCAGCATATCGGCCGAATTCCTGCCCGATCCGATGGGCATAGGCTCCTCGCTCTATGCCGAACTCGACAAGACGCGGTCGCGGCCGGTGCGGGCCGTACAGCGGATTTCCGCCTGCAACATGAAGGATCCCGATGCTGCGATGCTCGGCATTCCCGTCGGCTCGGCCGGACTGTCGATCGAGCGCATTTCCTATCTCGCCTCCGGCCGCGTGGTGGAATGCACCCGCTCGATCTATCGGGGCGACGCTTATGACTTCGTCGCGGAACTGACCCTGTCGGATTCGTGAACACCAGATTATTGAAGAAAGACAAGACCATGCAAACGAACATGCGGCGCGAAATCGACGAAATCCCGGAGGCGGCCGCACGGCTGCTGGAGCGCTCCCGGGACACCGTGAAAGCGACGGGCCTTGCGCTGCGCGATAAGGATCCGGCCTTTCTCGTGACCATCGCCCGCGGTTCTTCCGATCACGCCGCGCTGTTCCTGAAATATGCGATCGAACTCCAGACCGGTCGGCCGGTCGCCTCGCTCGGTCCGTCGCTGGCCTCTATCTATGGCGCCGAGATGCGGCTTTCGGGTGCGGCCTCGATCAGCATTTCGCAGTCCGGCAAGAGCCCGGACATCGTCGCCATGGCGCAGGCCGCGACCAAGGCCGGGGCAGTGACCATCGCGCTGACAAACACCTTGCCGTCACCGATTTCGGAAGCCAGCACCCATCCGCTCGACATTCAGGCAGGCCCGGAGATCGCCGTTGCCGCCACCAAGTCCTATGTCAATTCGATCGTTGCCGGCCTGGCCATCCTGTCGGAATGGACCGATGACGCCGCCCTTCGCCGCGCGGTCGCCGACCTGCCAAACCAGTTTGCCAAGGCCGTCACGCTGGACTGGCAGATGCTGGCTGACGATCTCGCCGATGCCGAATCGCTGTTCGTGCTGGGTCGCGGGCCGGCCCTTGCCATTGCCAGTGAAGCGGCGCTGAAATTCAAGGAGACGTCCGGCATGCATGCCGAGGCCTACTCGGCTGCGGAAGTGCTGCATGGGCCGGTGGCGCTGGTCGAGAAGAAGTTCCCGGTTATCGGCCTTGCTGCCCGCGATGCGGCGGAAGGCTCAGTCACCGGTATTCTCGACGGTCTTGGCGCCAAGGGTGCCCGTGCCTTCGTGACGTCGTCCCGGGCGAAAACAGCAAGGGTGCTGCCATTTGTCGAAACCGGCCATCCGATCACCGATGCGCTGGCGCTGATCCTGCCGTTCTACGGCTTCGTCGAAGCCTGGTCGCGCTCGCGCGGTCTCAACCCGGATGCGCCCGTCGCCCTCAAGAAGATAACGGAAACACGATGACCGCACGTCAGGCAATCATCGGCGCCCGGATCTTCGATGGCGAGACATGGCATGATGACAGGACGCTCCTTGTCGATGGCGGGGCCATTGCCGGGATTGTCGATGAGGGTGACCGGCCAGACGACGTCATGACCGTCGATGCCAGTGGCCAGTGGCTGGTTCCGGGCTTTATCGACCTGCAGGTCAATGGCGGCGGCGGCGTCATGCTCAACGACAGACAGGACGTCGAGGGCATCCGCACCATCTGCGTGGCGCATGCGCAATTCGGAACAACGGCGCTCTTGCCGACGCTGATCACCGACACGTTCGAGATCCGGGCCCGGGCAATCGCGGCCGGCCGTCAGGCCAAGAGAGACCGCGTTCCAGGCTTTCTCGGTCTGCATCTCGAGGGGCCGCATCTCTCGGTGGCCCGCAAGGGCGCCCATGATCCGGCCCTGATCCGGCCGATGGACCCGGCCGATCTCGACGCCCTGCTTGCCTGCAAGGGGGCTTTCGAAGCGATGATGATCACGGTTGCGCCGGAAAATGCGTCCGTGGAACAGGTGGCGGCACTGGCAGACGCCGGCTTCATCGTCAGCATCGGCCATACGGATGCTGGCTATCAATCGGTTTGTGCCTATGCGGCTGCCGGGGCACGCACCGTCACGCACCTGTTCAACGCCATGAGCCCGCTCGGTCACCGCGAGCCCGGCGTGGTGGGCGCGGCGCTTGATCGCAGCGATCTCTATGCCGGCATCATCGCCGACGGTTTCCATGTCGATCCGGTCTCGATGGGCATTGCCCTGCGCGCCAAGGCCGGCCCCGGCCGCATCTTCATCGTCACCGACGCCATGTCGACCATCGGCTCCGAGCAGACAGGCTTCATGCTGAACGGTCGCGAAATCTTCCGCAAGGACGGACGGCTGACCTTGGCCGACGGGACGCTGGCGGGCGCGGATATCGACATGCTGTCCTCGGTGCGTTTCGTCCATGAAAAGCTCGGCCTTCCGCTGGACGAAGCGCTGCGCATGGCCTCCGCCTATCCGGCGCAAGCTGCCCGGATCGATCGGAAAAAGGGCCGTTTGCTGGCGGGGCTCGACGCCGATTTTGCGCTGCTCACGCCGTCGCTCGCCATGGTCTCGACCTGGATCGGAGGCGTCTGCGTTTTCAAAGCCTGAGAAGCGACCGGCCGTGCGTCAGGAGGTCCGCCTTCAGACCCTGGACGAGCGATGCACGCGTTTTGCGGGTCACCGGCGGCGCAAATCCGAGGGAAACGAGGCGCGGATCCTGAGCCGGCTCAGCACTCGAACAGGACGAGTGCACTTCCGACACCGGCAGGCGTGACAAAAGGCCGGCGATCGTTGCCTCCGTCACGCCCGAACCGGGCATGATCGAAATCCGGCCACCCGCCTGTTCCACAGCCGCGGCGAGCTGCGCGGTTCCTTCAGGGGCTGTCTTTTCGCCACCCGATGTCAGAATGCGTTCGAAGCCGAGCGCAACAGCACTTTCCAGTGCCTGCGAAAAATCCGGGACCAGATCGAAGGCACGATGCAGCGTCAGTCCCATGCCGCCAGCACGCGCGACCAGACGGTCAAGAGTGTTCAGATCGAGACGGCCATCGGCGAGATTGGCACCCAGCACCACGCCGGAAAGCCCGGCTGCCCTTACCGCATCGATCTCGATGCACATCATGCCGACTTCGCTTTCACTGAAAACGAAATTGCCGGGCCGGGGACGGATCATCGCATAGACCGGCACCGGCACCTTTGAAGCCAGCGCCATCAGACCTGCGGTCGGCGTCAGACCGCCGAGGCCGAGCGCGGAACACAGTTCGATCCGGTCGGCACCACCCTCCACCGCAGCCTCAAGGCCGGCAGCGTCGTCGACGCAGACTTCCAGCAGGATCGATCTCATGCCTCTTCTCCGCGCAATCCGAGAAGAGCGGCGCCGATCAGACCGGGTTCGACACGGCATTCGCCGCGCACCACCAGCGGCCGATCAAACCGCCGCAGGATGCGGCCGCGCACGGCGATATCGAGCAGGTCGAGCAGCGGTTCGACGTTGGAAAGCCCGCCGCCCACCGGAACGATCGTCGCACCGGTGATGTTGACCGTCAGCGCCAAGGGCGAGGCGACGAGATCGACCAGCACGTCAATGGTCCGGGCAGCCTGCGCATTGCCGGCAAGCCAGGCCTGCGTAATCGCCTCGCTGGTCAGCGCGATACCATGCAGGGAAAGATGCAGCCGCTCCATGCCCCGCGCGCCGCCGACCGTATCGACGCAGCCGCGCTGGCCGCAGCCGCAAGCGAAGAGCGGGATTTCGACGGGCGGATGGCCCGCCTGTGTGGCAACGACCGGGCCATGGCCCCACTCGCCGGCAAAGCCGCCCTGCGCATTGATCAGCTTGCCGTCGACAACGAGACCGCCGCCGACGCCGGTGCCGAGAATGGCGCCGAGCACGATGCGGTGGCCGCGGCCGGCACCGATCCCGGCTTCCGCCAAGGCGAAACAATCCGCATCATTGGCGATCAGCACCGGTCGTCCCAGCGCAGTGGAAAGCTCGGCCGACAGCCTGCGGCCGTCGATGCAGGGAATATTGGCGCATTTGGTTGCTTGCGTATCCGGATCGACGACCCCGGTGATCGACAGGGCGATGCGCTCCGGCACGCCGCCGGCCTCGTCCAGCACTTCCTTCAGCACAGCCACAAACGCGTCGAAATCATCAAGCGGCGTCGGTTTTCGTCCAAGCGGCAGGATCCGGTCCGGCGCATGGGCGATGGCGCCCTTGATGGCGGAGCCGCCAATATCGAAACAGACGATCATGCCTCGCCCCGGATGATGGCTTCGGTTGCGAGCGCGATCGACAGCAGCCGCTCGTCATCATGGCGCTGTGCCGAGAGCAGCAAGCCGACCGGCATGCCGGCCTCGCCGGTGCCGCAGGGGATGGAGATACCGCACCAGTCCAGGAAATTGCCGATCAGCGTGTTGCGCAGGGTTTTCGCATTCGTGCGGAAGAACAGATCGTCATCGGCCAGGAGCGGTGCGAGACGCGGCGCGACATGCGGCAGGGTCGGGTGCACGACGATTTCCCCGGGTCGCAGTACGGAATCGGCTTCCGCAATCAGGTGCTGCCTGGCTGCAAGGAGCGCGATGTAATCCGGCGTCAGGATCTTTTCGCCCAGCCTTGCGCGGGCAACGACGCGCTGGTCCATGCGGACCGCATCTGGCCCCGACAGCCTTTCGCGATGCAGGGCATAGGCCTCTGCCGTCACCAGCGCACCGTGCCGGGCCTGGATTTCGAAGATTGCTTCGAAAACCGGGAAGGCCCGGCGCTCGACCGAGGCGCCGGCCTGCTGCAGGCGTTTGATCGCCGCATCGAACGCCGCGACGACGCCGGGTTCGGCATCGTCGAAGACGGTCGTTTCGGGGATAACGAGTTTCAGATCCTGCACCGTCCCCCGCCGGACCGTCGGCGCCGTCAAGCCGCGCATCGCGGCATCGATCCAGACAGCGTCCTGAACCGTGCGGCAGAGCGGCCCGAGCGAATCGAGGCTGCCGGCCAGCGGAAAGACACCCGCCATCGGATAGCGCCCGCGCGTCGCCTTGTAGCCGACAATACCGTTGAATGCCGCCGGGATGCGGATGGAGCCGCCGGTATCCGTGCCAATCGCGACCGGCACCAGACCGGCGGCCACGGCAACCGCAGAACCGGAGGACGAACCGCCTGGAATGCGCGCACCGACACCGGATGCGGGGTCACGGGATGCAGGATTGTGCGGCGTGCCGTAATGGGGATTGATGCCGAGACCGGAAAAGGCGAATTCACTCAAATTCGTGCGGCCGATCGCGATCATGCCGGCTCCGGCCAGCGCGGAGACGACAGCGGCATCCGCCTTTGCCGGCCCGTTGCCGCTCAGGATGACAGATCCGGCCGTGGTCACCGAGCCGACCGTATCGAAAAGGTCTTTCCAGGCGATCGGGATTCCGTCCAGCAGCCCAAGCGATCGGCCGGCTTTCAGGCGCACGCCTGCAGCAGAGGCTTCCGCCCGGGCGCGATCCTCAAGCAGGGCGGTGAAGATCGCACCGTCCCCATAGCCGGCTATCTTCTCGAAGGTCTGATCTGCAAGCGCGACCGGATGCAGCGCTCCGCTGTGCAGCAGGGTCGAGAGCGATGCCACCGATCCGATTGTGTCCTGTCCGCTCATTGCCGCTCCCCGCTTGCCACCACGCCCATCCGATAGGCGACGGCCGGCCCGAACACCAGTCGTGCCCGCACCCTATCGCCACGGACCGGTTTTTCCAGATCCTTCCGCGCCTTTCCCGTGATTTTCCGGCTATAGCCATGGCGGAAGGCCGCTGCATTGCCGGCTCCCTTCTCACCTCCGCTTCTCACATCCCCTTGCCTGTCCGGCATTGCCTGCCTACATCCGGCAAGCTCGCGATCTCTGCGGCAGGTGACAAACGGGTGAATTCATGATTTTCGATGCTGCGCGACTGGCCTTTTCCAATCTTTTCGCGCCGGAAACGCGCTCCGTCTTCTGGAAGGTGATCGGCCTGACACTGCTGGTGCTCGTTGCCCTGTGGTTTGCGCTCAAGGAGGTGCTTTCCTATCTGGCACTGCCCTGGCTGAGCGGCCTCCTGCCGGTCTCGTCCGAATGGGCCGGCTGGTTCACCTTCATCATCGGCCTTTTCGCGAGCCTTGGCCTGGCGCTGGCGCTAGCCCTTCTGATGGCGCCGGTCACGGCGCTAATTGCCGGCTTCTTTCTCGACGATGTCGCCGAAGTCGTTGAAAAGCGCGACTATGCACTCGAACCCGCCGGCCGCGCCCTGCCCCTGGGCGAAGCGATCGTGGGCACGCTGAAATTTCTCGGCGTCATCATCATCGGCAATCTTTTCGCGCTGTTTCTCCTGCTTGTGCCGGGCATCAACCTGATCGCTTTCTTTCTCGTGAACGGCTACCTGCTCGGTCGCGAGTTCTTCGAATTTGCCGCCATGCGATATCGGACGCCGGCGGAAGCGCGGCTGTTTCGTGCCAAGCATGCAACGCCGGTCTTTCTCGCAGGCCTTTTGCTGGCCGCCTTCCTCGCCGTTCCGATCCTCAACCTGCTGACGCCCCTGTTTGCCGCCGGCATGATGGTGCATCTGCACAAGAAGCTGTCGAAACGCGATCCGGAGTTCCAGCTGCGGTAGGGCACCAGCACAGGAACCAGGCGCCGCTCGCTCGGACATTTTGTTGATAGTTGACAATCTGTCTGATTTCGGCGAGAAAACACGGCATGTCCGCGCGCCTCAAAGCCTTCATTCCCGTCTGCGATGCCGTTGCCGCGCTTCTGGCGCCGCACGCCGAAGCGGTATTGCACGATCTGTCCACCGGGCTGATCTTTCACATCGCCAACGCCTATTCCCGGCGGCGAAGCGGGGACAGTTCGCTCAATGACGCCGTCGCGACGCTTGAGGGAGACGTAATCGGCCCCTATGGAAAGCGCAATTGGGACGGGCGGCGACTGAAATCGGTCACGGCGGTTCTGCGCGATGACACCGGCGCCGCCTTCGGACTGCTCTGCATCAATCATGACATCGATGCGCTGTCCGGCCTTGTCGACCAGCTGACGGCAATGATCGACCTTCCGCAACGCATATCCGCGACGGAGCCCCTGATGGCAGGCGACTGGCGCGAGCGCGTCAACTCTGCGATCGGAACAGTCCTGTCCACCCGCAACACGACGCTGGCCGGCATGACGACGGCCGATATGGATGCCCTGATCGCCGGGCTGGACGCGCAGGGCATTTTCGGTATCCGCAAGGCGGTGCCCTATGTGGCGGAGATCCTGAAATTGTCGCGCGCGACGATCTACAATCGCCTGTCTTCTGTCCGGCAGCAGGCAAAATCAAATGGGGAGCCACTGAAATGACCATGCCGATGCGGGACTTCGCGCTTGAAACCTATATGGCCAAATGGGAGTTCGCGGCGCGCTATCACATGACGGCCTCCGACGCGGAAACCATCCGCCTTTCGGAGCTGCTCGCCTATGCCAGCGACACTGATCGACAGGATTTCGAAAATCTTGGTCTCGGCTATACCGAAACAGCGGGTGCGCCCGTACTTCGCCACGAGATCGCCGCGACCTACGATACGATGGCGCCAGACGACATCCTGTGTTTTGCCGGCGCCGAAGAGGCTGTTTATGTCGCCATGAAGGTCCTGCTCACGCAAGCGGACCACGCGATCGTCATCACCCCGAACTATCAGGCAGCGGAGACCATCCCGCTCAGCATCTGTGCGGTCACCGGCGTGGCCCTCGACATAGACAGGGACTGGAACCTCGATATCGGACAGATCGAGGCGGCGATCCGGCCGAACACAAGACTGATCTCGATCAATTTCCCCAACAATCCGACCGGCAAGATCATTCCGCGCGCGGATCTCGATGCCATCGTCGCGCTCTGCCGCAAGCATGGCATCTGGCTGTTCAGCGACGAAGTCTACCGGCTGATCGAGCGCGACCCGGCCTTGCGCCTGCCCCAGGTGGCGGATCTCTACGAACGCGGACTGTCGCTCAACGTCATGTCCAAGGCCTATGGCCTGCCAGGTCTTCGCATCGGCTGGCTGGCCTGCAGGGACCGCGACATGCTCGGCCGGTTCGAGCGCTACAAGCATTTCCTGTCGATCTGCAATTCCGGACCATCCGAGGTTCTGGCACGCATCGCCCTGAAGAACCGCGCGCCGATCCTTGCCCGGAACCGCGCCATCGTGCGCACCAATGTGGCTGCCCTTGACCTGTTCTTCGCCGAGTATCCGGATCTCTTCGAGTGGCGCGCGCCGGATGGCGGCTGCGTCGCCTTCATCCGCTACAAGGGCGCTGACGGCGTCGAGGACTTTGCCCGAAGGACCGTCGAGGAAGCCGGCGTGTTCTTCCTGCCGTCGAGCATCTACCGCTCCGATCTCAATCCGGTGCCGACCGATTGCCTGCGGGTCGGTTTTGGCCGGATCAACGTGCCGGAGGGTATCACGGCGCTGCGCAACTGGTTGACGCGCAACGCCGTGTGATGGCAGCGGGGGGAAACGGCCCCGCCGCATCTCAAAGCGCCCGGCCGCTCGCCGCTTCTGCGGCTCCCGGCAGGGCGTGCAAGGTCATGCCTCCACCTTTTCGTCGCGCGTCTTCACCAGGCTCCAGATCACGCCGCTGGCGATGATGGCGAAGGTGATGCCAAGCGACAGGGCGGCCGGGAATTTTTCAAGGCCGATCAGGTCGGCGACGAAGATCTTGGAACCGATGAAGATGAGCACCACGGCCAGCGCCGGCTTCAGATAGCGGAAGCGGTGGATCATCGCGGCCAGCGCGAAGTAGAGGGCGCGCAGGCCAAGGATCGCGAAGATATTCGAGGTGTAGACCAGGAACGGGTCAGTGGTGATCGCGAAAATGGCCGGCACCGAATCGACGGCGAAAATCACGTCAGCGACCTCGATCAGGACGAGCGCCATGAACAAAGGCGTGATGAACCAGGTGAGCTTGCCGGTTTTCGGATCCGCCTGTCGCACGAAGAAGTGCTCGCCGTGATGGGTCTCCGTGACGTTGAAGCGGCGGCGCATGAAGCGCACCAGGGCATTGTTGGAAATATCCGGCTCGGCTTCCTTCATGAACAGCATTTTCAGGCCGGTGAGCACAAGGAAGGCGGCGAAGACATAGAGCAGCCAGGAAAATTCGGCGACCAGCGTCGCGCCGACGCCGATCATGATGGCGCGCAGGACAATGACGCCGAGGATGCCCCAGAACAGCACGCGGTGCTGGTAGAGGCGGGGCACGGCGAAGAAGGAGAAGATCAGGGCGATGACGAAGACATTGTCGAGCGCCAGCGTCTTTTCGACGACGAAGCCTGTCAGATAGGCGATGCCGGAGTCCGCGCCGAGATACCACCAGACCCAGCCGCCGAAGGCGAGACCGAGCGAGATGTAGAGGGCGGAAAGCCTGAGGCTCTCCCCGACCTCGATCTCCTTGTTCTCCTTGTGCAGGATCCCAAGGTCGAAGGCCAGAATGGCGATGACGAGGGCCAGGAAGCTCAGCCACATCCAGACGGGCTTTCCCATCCAGTCGATAAAAAACAGACTTGTTTCCAAGGGGATTACTCCACCGGCGTGCGTTGTCGGAAACGGTCCGACATCACAAGCGCGCCGGGGCACCTGCCAGAGGGGCCCGGACCAGCGGGTTGCCGATCATTTGGGAAGCATGACGCGATGGTTCAAGGGCCAGCCTGAAAAATTTGCGCCGGCGCCGTAGAAGCGCGCTTCAGGCCTCCCCGGTTTCTTGCCGGGCGGCGATCTGACAGTGCGAAAGCCGTGCAAACCGCCACCGCGCAAAGACCGGATAAATGGCCTTCAAGACTAGAGTTACCGGCTTCAACCCCGCAACCTTGGCGACAAAACGCCAGCGGGGGATCTGCCGCCAGATGAGCAGGAATGTGTCGACACCCCGATGCACCGTGCCGTTCTGGTCCAGGCTGTGCAGGTCAAGAAGGGCGGCCGCAAGGGAGATGTTGTGTTTTTCGAGCGCCTGTCCGTCGCGCATGACATCGACCCACTGGAACGCGCCGGGTGGGGCAATTCTGCGATAATGATTGATTTCCCGCGTGCACAGGCCGCAGGCGCCGTCATAGAAAACCGTGATCATGCTGGACCCGTGGCGACGTCGCGCCTGTTGCGAGATTGACGGCAGCGTTCCGAGCAGAATTTGACATCGGTCCAGGTTTTCGCCCATTTGCGCCGCCACGCAAAGGACAGGCCGCAGCCTGTGCAGATCTTCGTTGGCAGATCGCCTTTCCTGATCATCTTGGCCATGGGAATGTCCTGTTCGCGCGGAGGCTGTCCGCACTCTATACGCATCCCTTGCCGCGCGGTTCACACCGCCGGAAAACTCACAGAAGCGAGGACCGCGTGCGCTCCAGATAGGTACCGGAACCCTTACCGGCGACAAGCTCATGGCCCGCCGTCACGGTCTTGCCGCGCAGGATGACCCGGACAGGCCAACCCTTGACCTCAAGGCCCTCATAGGGCGTGTAGTCGGCGCCGTGATGCAGGATGTCATTGCTGATCGTCACCGTCTTCTCGGGATCCCACAGGGCAATATCGGCATCCGAACCGATGGCGATCGTGCCCTTGCGCGGATAGAGGCCATAGAGCTTGGCATGGTTGGTCGAGGACAGCGCGACGAAGCGGTTGAGATCGATACGGCCCTTGCCGACGCCCTCGGAAAACAGGATCGGCAGCCGTGTCTCGACGCCCGGAATGCCGTTCGGAATCCAGCGGAAATTGCGCTTGCCCTTTTCGTTGAGCTTGCCCTGGTCGTCTTCATAGCGAAACGGGCAATGGTCCGAGGAAAAAAGGTCGAACGTGCCGTTCTGCAGGCCTTCCCAGCAGGCGGCCTGGCTCTCCTTGTCGCGTGGCGGCGGCGAGCAGACGAATTTCGCGCCTTCCAGTTCGGCGGCGTCGAGATCGTCGGCCGTCAGCAGCAGATATTGCGGACAGGTTTCACCAGCGACCTTGCTGCCGCGCGCCCGCGCGCGCTGGATTTCCTCCATCGCCTCGCGATTAGAGACGTGGACGATGACGATCGGCGTATCGACGATTTCGGCCAGCGACAGCGCCCGATGGGTTGCCTCGCGTTCCGCCGCGACCGGGCGGCTGGTGGCGTGAAACTTCGGCGCCAGTTCGCCATTGGCCTCATGGCGGCCAATCAGGAACCGGATGGCATCTTCGTTTTCGCAATGAACCATGACCAGCGCGCCGGATGACCGGGCGCTATCGAGCGTGGCGAGGATTTCGTCGTCGCGCAGGCGCAGATTGTCATAGGTCATGAAGACCTTGATCGAGCTATAGCCGTCTGCGACCAGGGCCGGCAGTTCCTGACCGAGAACATAGGCGGTCGGATCGGTGACGACGAGATGGAAACTGACGTCGATGTAGCATTCGCCCTCGGCCTTGGCATGGTAGTCCTTCAGCGACTGGCGCAGCGTCGTGCCTTTTTCCTGCATGCAGAACGGCATGACCGTCGTATTGCCGCCAAAGGCAGCCGACAGCGTGCCACTCTCGAAATCGTCGGCCATGACGATGCCGTCGCCGGAGGGTTGGGCCAGATGCACATGGCTGTCGATGCCGCCGGGCATGACGTAAAGCCCCGTGGCATCGATGATCTCGGCGGCGTTTTCGAGCGTATCGGCCAGACTGACAATCCGGCCGTCGCGGATGCCGACATCGCAACGGAACGTATCGCTTGCGGTCACAACCGTGCCATTGCGGATGATCGTGTCGAACTGCATCTCGTGTTCCTTTCAGGCCGCGCTGCTCGCCAGGCCGGCTCCGGAGCCAAGGATTTCGTCCAGCGCCCGTGTCATGCGGTCGATTTCCTCGATCGTGTTGTAGTGAACCATCGAGACCCGGACCATGCCATTGTTTTCTTTGAGATCGAGATATTCCGCCAGCCGGCGCGAGTGGAAATCACCGAAGCGGATGGCGATATGGTGGGCATCCATCGCCTTGCAGATTTCCGCCGAATCGCGCCCGTCGAAAGTGAAGCTGACGGTCGGGATGCGGGTGCCGTCGCGGCTTTTGCTGCGGCCGACGATGCGGCAATCGTTGCGGGCCCGTAGATAGGCGAGCAGCCTGTCGACCAGCACGTCCTCCTGCCTGGTGATTGCTCCATAGGCTGCGACGATCTTTTCCCGGACCGAACCGGTTTCACCGGCCTTTTCGCCGAGGATGCAGAGATAATCGACGATCCCGCAGACGGAATAGGCGAGCTCATAGTTCGGATTGCCCGGCTCCAGCTTTCCCGGAACTTTGTCCTTGCCGTAGAAATAGTGGTAGAGCGTGTCGAGCTCCAGCAGATGGTCGTATTTGCCATACATCAGCGCATAATGCGGCCCATAGGTCTTGTAGAGGCTGAAGACGTAATAATCGACGTCGAAGGCCTGTACGTCGACCGCGCGATGCGGCGCATAGGCGACGGCATCGATGCAGATGCGCGCGCCCTTCGCATGCACGAAGGCGGCGATCTCCTTTATCGGATTGATCGATCCGAGAATGTTCGACACATGGGTGACGCAGACGAGCTTGGTGCGGTCGCTCATCAGCGGTTCGAGGTCGGCGATATCGAGCGCGTAGGTGTCCTTGTTGAGCGGCCAGGTCCTGATGATCATGCCGGCCTCGCGCAGCTTGTCCCACGGGCCGATGTTGGATTCATGATCGGCGATCGTCACAACGATCTCGTCGCCGGGGGTCAGCTGGCTCGTCATGGCGCGGGCAAGGTTCTGCAGAAGCGCTGTCGTTGAACTGCCGAAGACGATTTCTTCGGGGCGCGCTGCGTTGACCAGGTGCATGGCCGCCGTGCGGGCCTCGTAGAGCGCCTTGGCCGCGGCCTGCGAGACATCGTAGGAGCCGCCGATCTGGACGTTCTTGTCGTAGAGAAAGGTGTTGATCCGCTCCACGGCCGGTTTGAGGATCTGCGATCCGCCGGCATTGTCGAAGAAGGTCCAGCCCTTGGAAAGGCCGGGAAACTGGCTGCGGACAAAGTCTAAGTCCAGCGTGTCTTGATCGGGCATGGGGTCCTCCAGACCGTGTTTTTTTATTGTCAGTGATTGAGAACGGCGCGCAGGAAGCTCTGCGTCCGTTCTTCCTTGGGTGTGTCGAAGATATCGGTCGGCGTGCCCTCTTCGACGATGCGGCCGCCATCCATGAAGATGACGCGATCGGCGACCTGGCGGGCAAAGCCCATCTCATGGGTAACGACCACCATGGTGACCCCCATCCAGGCGAGTTCCTTCATCACGTCGAGCACTTCGCCGACCATTTCCGGGTCGAGCGATGAGGTCGGTTCGTCGAACAGCATGACCTTCGGCTCCATGGCCAGGGCGCGGGCGATCGCGACGCGCTGCTGCTGGCCGCCGGAAAGCTTGCCGGGATATTTCTCCGCCTGTTCGGAAATGCCGACGCGGGCCAGAAGCTCGCGCGCCTTGCGCTCGGCATCCGCCGGCTTCGTGCCGCGCACCCGCATCGGCGCCAGCATGACGTTTTTCAAGACTGTCAGATGCGGAAACAGGTTGAACGACTGGAACACCATGCCCACTTCGGCCCTGACCTTGGCGAGCGCCTTGCCGGGACCGACGGTGACACCATCGACGACAATGCTGCTCTCGTTCGAAAAAGCCTCCAGCCGGTTGATGCAGCGGATGAGCGTGGATTTGCCCGAGCCGGACGGCCCGATGACGCAGACGACTTCACCCTCCGCAATATCGAGATTGATGCCATGCAGCACAGTGAAGATGCCGTAGGCCTTTTTCAGATTGCTGATCGAAATAAGAGGGGCCATCAACGCTTCTCCTGGCCGAAGCGTTTTTCGAGCCGCGCCACGATGCTGACCAGCGGCCAGAGCAGGGCGACATGGATGAGGGCGGCACCGATCAGCGGTGTCGGATTGGCCGACAGGGCCTGGGCCTGCGTCGCCTGTTTCAGCAGGTCCGGCATGGCGACCACAGAGGCAAGCGCCGTATCCTTCAGCACGTTGATGCAATTGTTGGTCAGCGGCGGAATGACGATCTTGATTGCCTGCGGCAGGATCACGTCGACCATCATGTGGCGAGGGGAGAGCCCGAGCGCCTGCGACGCTTCGAACTGGCCGTTCGGAATGGCCTCGATACCGGCGCGAAAAATCTCGGCCGTGTAGGCGGAGGAGACCAGCGTCAGCGCAGCGACGGCCGAAACGAAAGGCGAAAGCCGGATGCCGACGAAGGGCAGCGCGTAGTAGACGACGATCAAGAGCACCAGAAGCGGGATCGACCGGAAGATGTCGATATAGATCTTGGCGAGAAATGGCACCGGACCCGGCCCGTAGAGCCGGATCAGCGCCAGAAACAGCCCGCCGGCAAGTCCGGCGATGATGCTGGTGATGCCGATCTGAAGCGTGACCACCAGTCCCGAAAGCAGAAGCGGAAACGTCTCGATCAGGATCGGCAGGTTGAAGAATGTATTGAGCAGGTTCATGGGGCCACCGGCGGTCGTTGCACAGAAATGACGGCCTCTACGGGCCGTCATCCTGCGCCGTCATCGTTATTTGGCGGCTGGCATGTCCATGACCATCACGGTCGATGTCGTGTCCTCGGCCTTGGCGCCGAACCAGGTTTCATGCAGCGCTGCAATGAAGCCTTCCTGTTTCAGGGTGGAGATGACAGCGTTGACCTCGGTGGCAAGCGGATCGCCCTTGTTGAACATCACGGAGTATTTTTCACCCGTGGTGATGCGCTCGACGACCTTCAGTTCCGGCTTGTCCTTGACATAGTAGAGCAAGGCCGGAATGTCGCTGATGTAACCGTCGAGACGGCCAGCGACGAGATCGAGCATGGCCGGCGACAGGCCTTCGAACTTGCGGATTTCGCCGAGCTTGTAGGTGTCCGTGTTGGCGGTCGCCCACATGTCACCGGTGGAGCCGGTATCGACGCCGACGACCTTGTCGCCCATGCCGGACAGGCCGGTGATGCCGCTGGCAGCGGTCACGGTCAGCGACTGGTCGCTGTCATAATAGGGCTGCGCAAATGTTACCGATTCCAGCCGCTTCTCGGTGATCGTGATCGAGGAGACGGCCATGTTGATGCGGCCGGACTGGACGGCCGAAAACAGGCCGCTGAACGGGATATTGACGAACTCGACGGACTTGCCGAGGCGTTTGCCGATTTCTGTCACCAGGTCGACTTCGAAGCCGACCGTCTTGCCGCTGGCATCCTGGAATTCCCAGGGCACGTTGCCGATATTGGCGCCGACGGTGAGATCGGCGGCCTGGACGGTCATTGCACCGAGGCCTGTAATGGCCAGAAGGCCGGACAGGACGGTGGATTTGACGAGAGTAAGCGCGTTCATGAGGTTCCCCTTGATTTTTTGTCTCTGCTGCGTTTACGTTTGGTCTAACTGGTCAGACCAGTATGACCAAGGAAGCATGGCTGTTTGGCAATTGCAAGACAGGCTCGCAATAAAATAGAGTTGGGTCCGGGTCGACATAGACGACCGGTTGTCGATCGATGGGCCGACGGGACGGATGGAAGACAGAATGCTGAACAAGACGCTTGTCCCTCAATCGGTCGCTCGCGAAATTCAGACCATGATTCAAAGCGGCAGCCTGAAACCGGGCGAGAAGATCCCGTCGCAGCGCGCGTTTTCGCTGAAATTCGGCATCAGCCGGGCTTCGCTGCGCGAAGCGCTCCTGACGCTGGAGACACTCGGCCTGCTGAAGACCGAAGCCGGTCGCGGTACCTTCGTATCGGACGCGTCGCCGGCCGGATCAAGCCATATGGCGCCCTGGCGCTATTCCGACAGCTATTCGGTCTTTGATGTTTTCCAGACCCGCATCCTGCTGGAGGGCCAGATTGCCAGCCTTGCCGCCGGCCGGCTGATGGCAAACCAGCTCGATCAGATGGAGCGGGCGACGCGGCAGATGGAGGAATGCTGGGCGCGCCAGGACCTGCTCGCCAATGTCGAGGCCGATCTTGAGTTCCATGGGATCATCGCATCCGCCTGCAGCAACGCCATGCTGCGTGCGCTCTACCAGACCGTGCGCGAACAGCTGACCGAAACGCAGCGGCAGCCGATCCCGATCACCGACCCGGCGCGGATGAGCGCCTCGATCGGCGAACACCGGCGGATCATCGCAGCGCTGCGCGTCAACGATCCGGCGCTGGCGCGGCTGGAGATGGAAACCCATATCCGCAACACGGCCCGCTGCGCCGGTCTCGAGCCATAGCCGAGGCCGGAGATCCGGCAGACCCGCGACAATGCCGCCGCAGGCCGGCCGTTGACCTTTCCTCAGACGGACCGCATCAACCCGCCATCGACCTTGATGTTCTGGCCGGTGATGTAGCCGGCACCATCAGAGGCGAGGAAGGCGATCGTTGCGGCGATTTCCTCACTCGTTCCGTAGCGCTTCATCGGGACGCTGTCGCGCCGCTCATCGGTGCCCGGGAGGCTGTCGATCCAGCCCGGCAAGACGTTGTTCATGCGGATATTGTCGGCCGCATAGGTGTCCGTGAAGAGTTTGGTATAGGCCGCGAGGCCGGCCCGGAACACAGCGGATGTCGGAAACATGGCCGATGGTTCGAAGGCCCAGGCGGTCGAGATATTGATGATCGTGCCGGACTTCTGTTTCTGCATGACCGGCGCGACCAGACGCACGGCGCGGATCACGTTCAGGAGATAGACATCCAGGCCGGCATGCCACTGCTCGTCGGTGATCTCGATGATCTGGGCGCGCGGCCCGTGACCGGCGCTGTTTACCAGCGCATCGATCCGTCCCCAGCGCTCGAGGGTCGCGTCGACCAGCCTTGCGATATCATCGGCGGACTGGTTCGACCCGGTGACACCGATGCCGCCGAGTTCCTCCGCAAGCGCCTCGCCCTTTCCGGACGATGACAGGATCGCAAGCTTGAAGCCGTCGGCGGCCAGACGCCGTGCCGCCGCGGCGCCCATTCCACTGCCGCCCGCCGTAACGATCGCAACTTTTTCCTTCGACATAGCCGTCTCCTGTTTTCCTGTTGTTTTGATTCCGCAGCCGATGGCGTCCGAAGCCGGCACACGCTGTTGTCCATTGTCTCGCTTTCACGCATGATTTCAATGAAATTACGTCGGTCGATTCGTGCTGAGCGCAACAATCCGACTGGCAAGTTCTGACTGGCCGGCGCTCCCTCTGGCGCCGACCGCGCTGCAACAGGAATCGGCGCAAAACGTTCCCCTGATCGAGCCCGACGGAGCGGAGCCACACAATTCCTGCATCCTGAAACGCGCAAGGACAGCTTGGTCTTTTGAAAACACTTCAGCCCCTCATCCTGACTTCACGCGTGTCCGACGACGATCTCGCGCCATTCGATCTGCTGCGGCGCAAGCACTTTCCAGCGGACCGAAATTTCCTGCGCGCCCATCTGACGATGTTTCATCGCCTGCCCGGCGAGCACATGCAGCAGATCGTCGAACAGCTGATGGCGGTTGCAGCCGGACAGGCGCAGATGAAGGCCGAGGTCTATGGCCTTCGCCATCTCGGCGCAGGCGTCGCGTTCAGGATTGCCAGTCCGGACCTGCAGGACGTGCACGCCAGGCTGAGGCGTGCCTTCATCCCCTGGTTGGGCGGACAGGACATGCAGACGTGGCAGCCCCACATCACCATCCAGAACAAGGTCTCGAAGCAGGCGGCGGACACATTGCACGCGGCGCTGATGACAGAGTTTCAACCGCATGCGATCGCGATCACCGGCCTTGATCTCTGGCTCTATCAGAACGGTCCATGGCAGCACGAGAGAACGGTTTTGTTTGGCAACGGTCCCTGATGCAGCGCGCAGATCAGCCCGCATGGACAGCCGGAATGGCAGCAACCGAGCGGCGCGCAGAGCGTGGCTATGCCGCAAGCGGGCGAGGGACTTGACTTGTTTGCTGCACCGCACCCATAATCGATGCGCTGCTGTCTAGCGCACTGTGGAGTATGGCCATGGCTTTCTCGGAGGTTCGCAAGCGGGAATTCATCGATGAGACATTTCGGCTGCTGTCCGGCACATTGAAGGCAAGCAGGCTGGTCTTCTATTCGGTTGATGAACATAAGAACCTGCACAATTTCGTCTGTTCGCGCGTGCCGTCGGATTTCATGAAGACCTACATTCGCGAGATGTATGCACACGATCCGCTGCATGTGCGGCAGATCGAGAACGAGCAGCACGCCGTCGTGAAGATGAGCGACGCCGGCCGGTATGCACCGGAGAGCGAAGTCATCATATACCGCCAGTTCCTCGACGCCTTTCAGGTCAACAACACGATCGAATTGATCTTTCAGCGCGACAGCCAGATCTATGCCGGGATCACCGTGATGTGGGCTGCGGGTGACACCCGCCCGACCGACGACCAGTTTCAACTCGCAGATGCGCTGCACCCCTTCATCTCCTTCAATCTCCAGGAGGTGTTTCCGCGATCGAGGGACAACACCACCCGGAAAGCCAATGCCCTTTTGCATCTGACCCAGCGCGAGGCGGAGGTCGCCAGACTTCTGTGCTGCGGCCGCACCAATGCCGACATCGCACAATGTCTGGGGATCGGACTGTCAACGGTGAAGACCCATCTCATCCATATTTTCGACAAGGCCGGCGTCGACAACCGCGCCAGCCTGGTGTCGCGGATGATGCAGCTCAGCTGACATCTGGAAACGAAGAACCCTGCCAAGGCTGCTCTGGACCTGGCGTGTGGCGGTCGCGGCCGGTTGCCGGCCGACGATGCATACCCCTCTGCTTTTGGTTGCAGGCACTCCATTCTTCACTTTCACACCTATCAACCATTCGGTGGATGGACATTATTTAGGCATGCACAAATATTGACCTCCAAGAGTTGACGGGCTGCAGGCATGACGGCTGCGGGCGTCGATGGTGAAAACCATAACCGGAGGATCGGCCATGAACGAGCGGCCCCATATTTCCCTGTCTCAGCAAGCCTCACCCACCTTTGGCCATCCGCTTGATCCGCTCACGGCGGAGGAGCTGGTCAAGGCCGCTTCGATCCTGCGGACGCATTTCGATTTCGGACCTGCCCTGCTGTTCGAGACGATCGAATTGCTGGAGCCCGCCAAGGACGTCGTCCGCGCCTTTGCTGCCGGCATGCCGATCGAGCGCCGGGCGCGCTTCACCGTTCACAAACGCGGCAGCACCGGCCTCTGGCGTGGCCGGCTGGATCTTGGCACCGGCACCATCACAAAGGTCGAGTTTCTTGCCGATGCCCGGCCGATGATCTCGCCGGAAGAATTCATGATGATCGAGGATGTGGCCAAGGCCGATCCGCGGTTCCAGGAGGCCATCCGCCGCCGCGGCATCGAGAACATGGCCTATGTCTGCGTCGATCCGTGGTCGGCCGGTAATTTCTCCGTCCCCGGTGAAGAAAACAAGCGGCTGGCGCACACGTTCGTCTGGCTGCGCATGTCCGATCTCGACAATTACTACGCCCATCCGGTCGAGGGGCTGAACGTCGTCGTTGACGTCGACAAGCTCGAAGTGCTGCGGGTTGACGACCATTCCGCCGCCTCCGGCACCTTCGTTCCGGTGCCCGAGACCCTGATCAACTATGATGCCGAACTGCTGACCGATTTCCGCAAGCCCTTGAAACCTCTGGATGTCGTCCAGAGCGAAGGCCCAAGCTTCACGCTCGAGGGCAACAAGCTGACCTGGGACAACTGGGATGTGCGCATCAGCTTCAACGGCCGCGAGGGCTTGGTCCTGCAGCAGGTCGGCTATACCGTCGATGGCCTGCGCCGGCCGATCCTCTACCGAGTCTCCATGGCAGAAATGGTGGTGCCCTATGGCAATCCTGACGGCGTACACTATCGCAAGAACGTCTTCGACAGCGGCGAATACGGTTTCGGCAAGCTGGTGAATTCACTTGCGCTCGGCTGTGACTGCCTTGGCCATATCCACTACATGGACGTGGTGCTGCCCGACATGATGGGCAATCCGCGCCTGATCCCCAGCGCCATCTGCATCCATGAAGAGGATGCGGGCCTGGCCTGGAAGCATTTCGACTTCCGCTCGGAACGCACCGAGACCCGCCGCATGCGCCGCCTGGTCGTCTCCTCCATCACCACGGTCGGCAACTACGAATATTGCTGCTACTGGTATCTCTTCCAGGATGGCACGATCGAGTTCGAGATGAAGGCGACCGGCGTCATCAACACGACCGCCTGCATTCCAGGCACCGAGCAGAAATACGGCACGGAAGTCGCCCCCGGTCTAGTCGGCCATATCCACCAGCACGTGTTCTGCATGCGGCTCGACATGGAGGTCGACGGCCCCGACAATACGGTGGTGGAATGCGACACCGTCGCCCCGCCGATGGGCCCGGAAAACCCGATGGGCAATGCCTTCTATCTCGAGCAGACGCCGCTAACCAGCGAGCTGAAGGCGCGGCGCAGGGTCGATTTCGAAAAGTCGCGCTACTGGAAGATCACAAATCCCAATGTCCGTAACTGGGTCGGCAAGCCGACCGCCTACAAGCTGGAAACGCCCTCCGCCATTCCGGCCTATACCCATCCGGATGGTCCGTCGGGCAGGCGTGGCGGCTTCGTCTACAACCATCTCTGGGTGACGCCCTACGATCCCGAGGAACGTTTCCCGGCCGGCGAATACATGAACCATTCCACCGGTGCCGAAGGCCTGCCGGCCTGGACGGAAAAGGATCGGCCGACCGACAATACCGACATCGTCGTCTGGCATTCGTTCGGCCTGCACCACATTCCGCGCGTCGAGGATCATCCCGTGCAGCCCTGCGTGCTGTGCGGCTTCAAGCTGATGCCGGTCGGCTTCTTCAACGGCAATCCGCTGATCAACCTGCCGCCGGAAACCAACAAGGCGAGCAAGTCGAACACACAAGGCAGCAGCTGCTGCCACAGCTGACCGGTGGCGGGCCTGGCCCGCCGCTTGTCCTCCTCATCGCTTGTCCGCCTCATCGCTTTTGCGTCTCGCCGGGCGCCTCATCCGCATCGCCTGCTCCACAAGACCGAACGTGCAGTGCCAACCTCGCAATGATTGCCGATGTCCAACCAGAGGGCCCATCCATGACGCGCAGAAACCTCTTGCAGTCCTTCAGCCAGTCCCGGCGCGCCTTCCTGCGCGACACGGTGTCGATTTCGGCCGGCATTGCCGCGGCCTCGATGATGCCGCGCGGCGCCTGGGCAGCCCGCGAAAAGGAAATGAACATCTATTGCTGGGAGGGCTACAATTCCGACAAGGTGCTCGACCCGTTCCGCAAGGAATTCGACTGCACCGTCAAGGCGCAAGGACTGATCTCCGACCCGGAAGCGGTCAACCAGCTGCGCGCCGGCGACACCAAGGTCTGGGATATCATCAACCTCAACAATGCCTGGGGCCGCCGTCAGCTTTATCCGGAAAATCTGATCAAGCCGCTCGACAAGGCCAAGTTCGAACCGCTCTGGGAGATGATGATCCCGGAATTCAAATGGCCGTACAAATGGTCGACCTCCGACGACGGCAACGAACTGCTCGGCATGATCCAGCGC
The DNA here is from genome assembly GCF_001885585.1 of Pararhizobium antarcticum. Classification (GTDB taxonomy): domain Bacteria; phylum Pseudomonadota; class Alphaproteobacteria; order Rhizobiales; family Rhizobiaceae; genus Pararhizobium; species Pararhizobium antarcticum. The sequence goes on along the minus strand of NZ_LSRP01000096.1, from coordinate 12,999 downwards.
TACGGGCCGTCGGGCATGCTGGTCAACACGGAGAAGGTTTCGGCCGCGACGCTTGAGGACGAGGGCTATGATCTGATGCTCTCCGACGCCTTCAAGGGCAAGTACGCCGTGCTGATGTATGACGACTGGGTGATCATGCATGTCGTGATCGCCGCCGGTTTCAGCCCGTTCCGCGAGCTGACAGACGACGAGATCGGCAAATACGAGACGGTGATGCGCAAGCTGATCAACAATGCCGCCTTCCTGTCCGACGACATGAACGCCATTGCACTGGGAATGATCAACGGCTCGATCGAGGGATCCTTCCCCGGCAGCGTCTATTCGGTCTCGGCCGCACGCTATGACGGCAATCCCAATCTGCGTTGCATCATTCCCAACAAGGGGCCGGAGGAAATGGGCGGCAAGGCCGGCGTCTGCTGGATGGAACTGACATCGCTGGTCAACAATCCGCAGCTGTCGCCGCGCGCCGAGGATTTCCTGGAATATTGCTTCCGCCCGGAAACCGCCAAGAACGTCTCGTTTGCCGAAGGCACCTACAACCCGGTCGGCCAGATGGGCGACCCAAAGGTCATGGCGCTCTACAACACCGAAGAGCTGGATGCCTTCCAGTACGACACGCTGTCGGCAGACATGGCCAAATGCGCCGACTTCGACATCATCCCGAGCTACACGAAGCTGCACGAGATCTTCTCGGCCGCCGTGCGCGAGAAGGCCTGATCGTGGCGGGAGGCCGGCACGCCCGGCCTCCCGTCTCCTCACACGTCTGAACAGACAGATGGGACCGCCTGATGACAGCAGCCACCGGTGACACCGCCAGCGCATCCTCCGCGCCGCCACCCATTTTGCAGTTGCGCGGCGTCGACAAGCTCTTCGGCGAGTTTCCGGCTGTTGATCGCATCAGCCTCGACATCCGCGAGGGCGAGTTCTTCACCATTGTCGGCCCGTCCGGCAGCGGCAAGACGACCATGGTGCGCATGCTGGTCGGCATGGACAAGCCGACCAATGGCGACATCCTGTTGCGCGGCGAACGCATCAACGACGTGCCCGCCAACAAGCGCCCGACCTGCATGGTCTTCCAGTCCCTGGCGCTGTTTCCGCATCGCAGCGTCGGCCAGAATATCGAATTTCCCTTGAAGATCCGCGGCGTGAAGGCAGCAAGCCGCAAGGAGCGTGCCCTGGAACTGATGGCGCAATTGCGCCTGCCGGAGAGCTATTACGGCAAGGGCGTATCGCAATGCTCGGGCGGCGAGCGCCAGCGTGTCGCGCTCGCCCGGGCGCTGGCCTTCGATCCCGAAATCCTGTTCTTCGACGAGCCGCTTTCGGCGCTCGACTACAAGCTGCGCAAAATCCTCGAAAAGGAACTGAAGGACATTCACCGCGAAACAGGAAAGACCTTCGTCTACATCACCCACTCGCTCGAGGAGGCCATGGTGATGTCGGACCGCATCGGCGTGATGAACAAGGGCCGCTTCGTGCAGATCGGCACCCCCAACGAAATCTACGGCAATCCCTCGACCCGCTTCGTTTCGGAATTCATGGGCGAGGTCAATATTCTCGAGGTCGGCCCGGGTCCGGACGGCACCGTGATCGACCAGGCGACTGGGGCCAGCTATCACGCGCCGCCGATCGCCGATTCCTTTGCCGGCGGTTCGCTGGTCATCCGTCCCGAAGACATTCGCTTCCTCGACGACACAGCCTCACCGGCCGCCAACAAGCTCGAAGGCGTGGTCTACAACGAATACCTTTTGGGATCACGGGTTCAATATCAGGTGCGTGTCGGCGATGCACAGGTCTTCCTCGTCGAGAAACTGCGCGAACAGCAATTGGCGAGTGCCCGCGGCGGTCGCGTGACGATCGCCTGGGACGCCAAGGATTCGACCATCTTCCCGACCGCCCGTTTTGCCAGTTGAACGAGCAGCATAGACGAAGGACCGCGTTCATGACGGATGCAAGCGTAAGGATCAGCCATGTTGCGGCGGGGCACAGCCGGGTCTCGCGGGCAGAGCCCTGGCAGGTCAGGCTGGGCACGGCCCTGAGCAAGCCCGGTTTCCTGGCGGCGTTGCCGGTCGGGATCCTTCTGCTGGCTGGTTTTGTGGGGCCCTTGGCGCTGGTCTTCCTCTTTGCCTTCATGCCGCCGCAAACCTTTTCCGTGCTGCAGGCGCCGACGCTTGCAAATTTCCGCACGATCTTTTCCGACAGCTATTACCTGTCCTTCCTGGCCTCGCTGCAGCTTGCCGCCTCCACTGTCGCCATCCTGCTGGTGATCTGCTATCCGCTGGCCATCGCCATGGTGCGGGTGTTTACCCGCAAGGCCGGCATCCTGGCGCTGGTGCTTGCGGCACCGCTCTTCGTTGCCGACAATCTGCGGCTGATGGGCTGGATGCTGTTTCTGGTCAAAGGCGGCGTGGTTTCCGGCACGATGCAGACCTATCTCGGCATTCCCGTGGATTCCATGCTCTATACGTTCAGCGCCACCCTGTTCGGGCTCGTCTACATCAACCTGCCGATGATGCTCTTTCCGATGATCCTCGGCGTCTCCATGGTGCCCGCCCAGATGCGCGAGGCAGCCTTCGATCTGGGCGCCAGCCGCTGGCAGGTGATGAAGGAAGTCGACATACCGCTCGCCATGCCCGGCATTATGATCGGCGCGCTGATCACGTTCATTCTGGCCGCCGGCGCCATCACCGAAGCCAAGGTTCTCGGCGGCACCGCCGTCGTCATGATCGCCCAGGACATTCAGAAGGAATTCACCTTCGCGCAGAATTGGCCGAAAGGCTCGGCCCTGTCGATGCTGATGATCGTACTGGCCGGATCGCTGGCGCTGGCCATGTTCAAGCGCGTCGATCTTGACGCCATCTTCGGCCGCAAGGGATAAGAGGAACACGTTCATGAATGATTTCAGCCACCGTGCCACCTGGGCCTATGGCAGCGCCATGGCCGCGCTCATCCTGTTCATGTATCTGCCGATGATCACGATGGCACTGGCCTCGTTCTCGCGCTCGAAATATTTCAGTTTCCCGGTGCCGAAATATTCCGACAAATGGTATCTGGAGGTCTTTCAGTCCCTGTCGATCCGGGATTTCTTCTGGACCTCGACGGTTGTCGCCATCGCGGTTGCCTGCCTGTCGACGGTGCTGGCCTTCTTCGGTGCGCTGGCCTTTGCGCGATACGACTGGAAGGGCCGGCGGCTGTTCCAGAAGATCATTCTGCTGCCCATCCTCTTTCCCCAGGCCGTGCTGGGCCTTGCTTTGCTGTTGTGGTTCACCGCGCTCGGCATCACGCCCTCCTGGCAGGCGACCGTCTTTGCCCATCTGGTCTGGATCGCGCCGATTGCCACGCTGGTGATCGCCATCCAGGTCTATTCCTTCGATCCGGCGGTGGAGGAGGCCGCCTATGATCTGGGAGCGAGCCGCTGGCAGGTGATGCGGGAAATCACCCTGCCCTTGTTGGCTCCGGGCATTTTTTCCGGCTTCACCTTCGCCTTCTTGCTGTCCTGGGCGAATTTCCCGCTGTCCATGCTGTCGTCAGGGGCCGATTCGACCATTCCCGAATGGGTCAGCGCCAAGCTGCAATCGGGCTACACGCCGCAGGTACCCGCCGTCGGCACCCTGACAATCCTCGCGGCCGCCGTGGTCATGGCCTTCGGCTACCAGATCTCGGCCTTCATGAAGCGGCGTCAGGTAAAGGCCGGCTGAGACGGCAAGCAGCCCTTGGCCCTTGTGATGGCGATCGTTCGCTGACTGGCTCGAGGGACGCTTCGTCCCCGCATGGTCGCCGCCGGAGCCTTGCCGGCATCACGCTGTCGCAGCCGAATACATCCAGGTCAAACCGGCCAGCAGCAAGCCGATGCCGATGCCGTGCGAGACATGGTTTTTCTCGGCAGTTTTCTCCAGCAGCATGGCCCCGAGAAGAAGAGCCATGGCGACGATGTTCATCATGCCAAGAACAAGCATTGTCGCCATCAAAGGGCCGTTGGACTTTGCACAACAGCCGGCATAACGAAGGCCTTCGGCAAACGATACGGACACATGCGCGTCGCCAAGATGTGCCGGGCGGCTGCGGACCGAAATCCTGCGCCTTTGGTCCTGTTTGGCAGGCATCCATTGAAACAAGCCGGCGACAATGACCACGCCTGCGGCCAGAACTCCGGGCGTGCCGGGCGTAGAGACGAGATGGGCACCGATCTGGAGATGCAGGGCCATGTCGATCGTCGCCAGGACAATAGCAAAAATCACCCAGACAGCGCCATAGCCAGCGAAAAAACCGAAACCGGCAGCGGCCGTCCCCTCGGTTCGCAGCATACGCCATGCGGGGGTCGCACAGGGCAGCATCATGGCCAACGTCATCAAGGCTGCCATGCCGCAGACCTGGCTCCAGGCAATCCATGAAAAAGGCGACGGTGCATCCGTGCGACACAGCGACTGCAGGAGTTCAAGGGGGATCCCATCCATCATCAGCAGGAAACCGCCCGCCGCCGCCATTCCAGGGCCGAGCGCCTCGGCGTCGAGTGACAACAGGGCGGTGCGCAGCATGTCGACAACAACCAGCCATCCGAGCCCGACAAAGCTCACCGCCAGCAGGAAGGCGGGTGGAAGGAAGGACGGCAGCGACAAGGGCGACGGCAATCGAAAGGAAGGCATTCGGTGCTTTCCTTTCCAGGCGACCGCTCTTCACATGAGAGACAAGTCTGCCCTTCGGCCAGACGCAGCGCAATCAACCGATCGGTGGAGTGTGATGGGTGGAGGGAGTGGCCGGTAGGGAACAGCGGGAAGACGGGGCAGACAATTCGTCCGACAGCGCGCAAGCGGCCGGCATTTCACCAACGCCGTATGGCCAGCTGCTAGCGAGCGTTTCCGAACGAGGCAATCGTTGCCTCGCAGGCCCGCACGAAATGGGCGGATGGGCCATCGGTGCCGCTTGCCAGGCGACTGACGCGGGCGCCCTCCAGCAGCATCGACAGCGTGTCTGCCAGAAGCTCGGATTGGCCAACGCCCGCCTGTCCGCAGAGCACGACAAGCCGCTGGTGCTGGGCGGTCTTGAAATTTTCGATGACGACATGGGCCGGATGGCCCTGTTCCTTCAGTTCCACGGCGGCATTTGCAAGATCGCAGCCATAGGGCTCGTCCGTCAGACACTGGGCCCGGGCTTTGACCCAGCCATGCAGCTGCGCCATGGCATTGCCGGGATGGGCAATCTCAAGCTCTTCCCAGAACGCCGCTGCCTTTTGAGAGGTGAACCGCAACGTCTCGCAGATCAGGTCGTCCTTCGATCCGAAATGGCGATACAGCGTCATCTTGTTGGTTTCGGCCGCTTCCGCGATCGCATCGACGCCAATGCCGCGAATGCCGTGCTGGCGAAACAGATCGCATGCAGTGGAGACAATACGATCCCGCGGCGCCGGCCGCGTCGGCTGACAGTCCGTCTCCGATTTGACCTCGGAACCGCGTTTGGAATTTTTCTGCGTCATGCTTGTTGACATAGGTGTGACCGGTCGGTAACTATTGCGATGTTACTTACCGGTAACACTACCCGCTATCAAAGTCAAGGACGGCTCCGAACCGGCAAGACGCGAAAGACCAAGGAGACCACCATGTATCAGACCCAGACCGAAATGACCCTCGACGAGGTCCTGACTGATCCGCTGATCCGCGCCGTGATGCGTGCCGACGGCGTACAGATGGCGGAGTTCAAATCCCAGATGCAGGCCGCGGCCAGCGCCATCAGGCAGAAACAAGCCGCCCGGGCATCCTCACGCCAGACCTCCTCACGCGCGGCGGCCTTTCGCCAGCCAGAAGGCAGCTTTGCCGAGGAAGGGCTTTTTGCCGGGCGCAAACGGCGTCTGCTGGCGATGATCCAGCCCCCGGGCGGAGCAAACGACGCGCTATGCGTCGGCTGCCACTGACACCTTTGAAAAACCCCGCTGGTGCCTGCTAACCTGACCCCATGACGTTGGACATCAACATCATGGGGTCAGGTCGCTGCACCAGCGGGGTTTTTTGATCGTGACATGACCGGGAAGTCTCAGCCCGATCAGCTGCGCAGGCCCGGCGCTTCCTGCCCGGTGCGCTCGACATATTCCGTATAACCGCCGCCATACTGGTGGATACCATCCGGCGTCAGTTCCAGCACGCGGTTCGACAGCGCGCCGAGGAAATGCCGGTCGTGGGAGACGAACAGCATCGTGCCCTCATATTCGGACAGAGCCTTGATCAGCATTTCCTTGGTGTCGAGATCGAGATGGTTCGTCGGCTCGTCGAGCACCAGCAGATTGGGCGGATCGAACAGCATGATCGCCATGACCAGCCGCGCCTTCTCGCCGCCCGAGAGAACCCGGCAACGCTTTTCGACATCATCGCCGGAGAAGCCGAAACAGCCGGCCAGCGCCCGCAACGGCGGCTGTCCCGCCCGCGGAAACTGGTTTTCCAGCATTTCCAGCACGGTGCTTTCGCCATCCAGCACATCCATTGCATGCTGTGCGAAATAGCCCATCTTGACGCTGGCGCCGAGTGCGACGGTGCCGAGGTCGGGATTGGTCGACCCGGTGACGAGCTTCAGAAGGGTCGATTTTCCGGCACCGTTGATGCCCATGATGCACCACCGTTCCTTGCGGCGCACGGTGAAATCGAGATCTTCGTAAATCGTGCGGCTGCCGTATTTCTTGTGCACCTTCTTGATGACGATAACGTCCTCGCCGGACCGCGGGGCCGGAAGGAAATCGAATGACACCGCCTGGCGGCGCTTGGGCGGCTCGACGCGCTCGATCTTGTCGAGCTTTTTCACCCGGCTCTGCACCTGCGAGGCATGCGAGGCGCGCGCCTTGAAACGCTCGATGAACTTGATTTCCTTGGCGAGCATTGCCTGCTGGCGCTCGAACTGGGCCAGCTGGTGCTTCTCGTTCAGCGCCCGCTGTCCCTCGTAGAAGGTATAGTCGCCGGAATAGCTGTTGAGCGAACCGCTGTCGATCTCGATGATCTTGTTGACGATGCGGTTCATGAACTCGCGATCATGCGAGGTCATCAGAAGCGCCCCCTCGTAGGTCTTCAGGAAGGCCTCCAGCCAGATCAGGCTTTCGAGATCGAGGTGGTTGGAGGGTTCGTCGAGCAGCATGACATCGGGGCGCATGAGGAGGATTCGCGCCAGTGCGACGCGCATTTTCCAGCCGCCCGAGAGTGCACCGACATCACCGTCCATCATCTCCTCGGTGAAGCTCAGGCCGGCCAGCACTTCGCGGGCCCGCCCATCCAGCGCATAGCCGTCCAGCTCCTCGTAGCGCGCCTGGACCTCGCCATAGCGCTCGATGATTTCATCCATCTCGTCCATCCGCTCCGGATCGACCATGGCCGTTTCCAGCGCATGCAGTTCTGCAGCAACGACACTGACAGGGCCGGCGCCGTTCATGACTTCGGCCACGGCGCTGCGGCCTTCCATTTCGCCGACATCCTGGTTGAAATAGCCGATGGTCACGCCCTTATCGACGGACACCTGGCCTTCGTCGGGCTGTTCCTCGCCGGTGATCATCCGGAAAACCGTCGTCTTGCCGGCACCGTTTGGTCCGACAAGCCCGACCTTTTCTCCCCGGTTCAGGGCGGCAGACGCCTCGATGAACAGGATGCGGTGGCTCAGCTGCTTGCTGATATTTTCGATGCGAATCATGGTTCGTCAAAGTCCGGAAGGGTTGCGGAGCCCTGTTGCCAGGGGTTTTCGAGGCCTGTAGCAGTTTTTTCCGCACTGCACTATCGCTTTGGCGCGCAGGCGCACCATCTGATCACCGTCGCGACGACAGGCGTCTTGAGTGGCTGGGGCTTTAGCGTTAAGTCAGGCGAACCGGCATCTTCGCCGCGTGGCCGGCATGGCACCCTTTGCCGAAGACGGCTTCTGCGCCACACGATGGTTCAATCCGTTTCGACGGAAAACAGGCTCGGGCACGAGCTGGAGAAAAGATGAACGCTTCCACTGGCGATACGCCCGCAGTCCCGGCCGACATGCGCAAGTTCCTGACCCTGCTTCTGGGGTCGGTCGGCGTCGTCTACGGCGACATCGGCACCAGCCCGCTCTATGCCTTCCGCGAAGCGTTGAGGCCGTTCGTGGAGGATGGCGTCAGCGCCGAAGAGGTGATCGGGCTGATTTCGCTGATGGTTTGGACGCTGACCACCATCGTGACGTTCAAATATGTTCTTTTCCTGTTGCGCGCCGACAATGACGGCGAAGGTGGCACGCTGTCGCTGCTGGCGCTGTTGATGAAGAAGACCGGCCGCTACATGCCGGTGCTGTTCTTCGCCGGCATCATCGGTGCCGCGCTGTTTATTGGCGATGCGATGATCACCCCGGCCCTGTCGGTGATGTCAGCGGTCGAGGGCCTGAAGCTGGTGACGCCGGTGCTTGGCGATTATGTGCTGCCGATTTCGGCCGTCATCATGATCCTGCTTTTCATGGTCCAGTCGCGCGGCACGGCCGCCGTGTCGAAGTTCTTCGGACCGATCACGGTGGTGTGGTTCCTGGCGCTCGCCTGGGGCGGCCTGCTCCATATCTCCGACGACTATCAGATCCTCAATGCGCTGAACCCCTTGAACGCAATCTGGTTCATCACCCATGCGGGTTTCGTCGGGCTGATCGTCTTGGGTGCCGTGTTCCTGACGGTAACAGGTGCCGAAGCGCTGTATGCCGATCTCGGCCATTTCGGGCGGAAACCGATTCAAGCCGCCTGGTTCATTCTCGTGTTTCCGGCGCTGGCGCTGAACTATCTTGGTCAGGGCGCCTATGTGCTTGCCAATCCGGCAGCCGTCGAGAACCCGTTCTACCTGATGTATCCCGATTGGGCGCTGTTGCCGATCGTGCTTCTCGCGACGGCGGCTACCATCATCGCCAGCCAGGCGGTGATCACCGGCGCCTTCTCGCTGGCGCGCCAAGCCGTGCATCTGGGTTTCCTGCCGCGGTTGCAGATCACCTTCACCTCCGAAACCAATACCGGCCAGATCTATGTGCCGGCCGTCAACATGCTGCTGTTTGTCGGCGTCATGGTGCTGATCTTCACCTTCGGGGATTCGGAATCGCTGGCCACTGCCTATGGCATATCGGTGACCGGGGCCATGGTCGTCACCACGCTGATGTGCGTGCAGTACCTGCGCTCCGTCTGGGGCTGGTCTGCGGTCACCTCGGCACTGGTCCTGCTCCCGCTTCTGACACTGGAAGTCATATTCCTCTGTGCCAATCTCCTGAAGATCCACGATGGCGGCTGGGTGCCCGTGCTGCTGGCGCTCGCCATCATGGTGGTGATGTGGACCTGGCGGAAGGGATCGCTGATCCTGCGGCAGAAGACGGCGCGCAATGACGTGCCGCTGGAGATGTTCATCAAGTCGATCGAACGCAAGTCGGATCATGCCCCTGTCTCGGTGCCCGGTACTGCCGTATTCCTGACAAGCGTGCCCGACACCACGCCGGCCGTGCTTCTGCACAACATCAAGCACAACCATGTCCTGCACGAACAGAACGTCATCCTGACCGTCACGACCGCCGATGTTCCCTATGTCTCGGATGCGCAGCGGGTGAAGATGACCCGGCTTTCGGAGCGTTTCCTTCGTCTCGAGGTGAGCTTCGGCTTCATGGACGACCAGAACGTCTCGCGGGCCCTCGCGCTCTGCAAAAAGGCGGGCTTCAAGTTCGAGATCATGCAGACCTCGTTCTATCTCGGCCGACGCAACATCATCAGCGATCCGAAGAGCGGGCTTCCGGGCTGGCAGGACAAGCTCTACATCGCAACGGCGGGCATCGGCATCGATCCGTCGGCCTATTTCCGCCTGCCGGCCAACCGGGTGGTGGAGATCGGCGAACAGGTGGTCATCTGAGGAGGCCGGCGGCGTCTGATGAAGGCGGAAGCGGGCTGAACGGCGGGGACGATTGCACAGCGGCTGCGGCGCACTTCAGGACGGTCCAGCCACAAGATGTTTGACGCCCGCTCGTCTACTATGCTTTCACTAAGCGGGCCGTCGGCGCACTCTGCCACACCCAAGGCCTCGGTGCGGCATTGTCGCCAAGGCAAAGGCGTGGTCGTGCAACACGCGCAGAATGTCGCAGACAGGCTGCAATTGTGCGACTGCTCACCCTAAAATCGCGTCCAACATCAATCATTCTCGCAGGCAGGATTGCAGGCTATGGCAGAGTTTCCGTCCAAGGCAAAAGTCGTCATCATCGGGCTCGGCGGCATCGTCGGCGCCTCCATCGCCCATCACCTGATCGAGCGCGGCTGGGACGATATCGTCGGCATCGACAAGTCGGGCATTCCGACCGATATCGGCTCGACGGCGCATGCGTCGGACTTCTGCTACACCACGAGCCACGACTATCTCTCGGTCTGGACGACGCAATATTCCATCGATTTCTTCGAAAAGATGGGCCACTACGCCCGCATCGGCGGTCTCGAAGTCGCCCGCGCCGGCGACGACACCTGGATGGAAGAGATCAAGCGCAAGCTGTCCTCTGCCAAGGCGTTTGGCACCCGCGCCCATTACGTCTCTCCTGCCGAAATCAAGGAAAAGTTCCCGCTGATCGAGGAAGACCAGGTGATGGGTGGCCTGTTCGATCCGGACGCCGGCCTTGTCATTCCGCGTTCGCAGACGGTTGCCGGCAAGCTGGTCGATGCGGCTGAAAAGACGGGAAAGCTCACCGCATTTGCCAATACGCCGGCCCAGTCGCTGATCGTCGAAGGCGGGCGCATCAAGGGTGTCGTCACCCATCGCGGCACCATCATGGCCGATCACGTCATCGTCTGCGCCGGCCTCTGGGGGCGGCTGATCGCCGAAATGGTCGGCGAGGACCTGCCGGTCATGCCGGTCGACCATCCGCTGACCTTCTTCGGACCATACACGGAATTTGAAGGCACCGGCAAGGATATCGGTTATCCGCTGCTGCGCGACCAGGGCAACTCCGCCTATATGCGCGACACCGGCGACCCGAAGACCTCGGAAGGCGGCCAGATCGAGTGGGGCTATTACGAGCAGACCAATCCGCGCATGTGCCATCCGCGCGAACTCCTGGAAAAACACGAGGCACGCCTGTCGCCGTCGCAGCGCGATCTCGACATGGAGCAGATCCTCGAGCCGCTCGAGCGCGCCATGGAACTGACGCCGATCCTCGGCGAGCTCGGCTATAACGAGAGCCATTCGTTCAACGGCCTCCTGCAGGTCTCGGCTGCCGGCGGGCCTTCCTGCGGCGAAAGCCAGAAGGTGCGTGGCCTCTGGTACTGCGTCGCCATCTGGGTCAAGGACGGCCCCGGCTATGGCAAGCTGATCGCCGACTGGATGACCGACGGCCGCACCGAAATCGACCACAATTCGATCGACTATGCGCGTTTCTATCCGCACCAGCTGACCGAAGACTTCATCGCCAATCGCTGCTTCGAGGCTGCCCAGAAGATCTATTTCCCGGCCGTGCACACCCGAGAGCCCTATGCATCGAGCCGCAGCGTCAAGCGTTCGCCCTTCCATGCGCGCGAGGTTGAACTCGGCGGCCATTTCATGGAACTCGGCGGCTGGGAGCGTGCCCATGGCTATGCGGCCAACGCGCATCTGCTGGAGAAATATGCCGACCGGGTTCCCGTGCGCGAGAACGAATGGGACAACCGCCATTTCTGGCGTGTTTCCAACGCCGAGCATCTGGCGATGAGCGAGGATTGCGGCATCGTCAACCTCAGCCATTTCCACATGGTCGACATCGAAGGCCCTGATCATGTCGAACTTCTCGAATGGCTCTGCGCCGCCAAGATCGGCGGCGACGGCAATATCGGCAAGGGCATCTACACCCACTTCCTTGACGACGAGGGCATGGTGCGCGCCGACTTCACCGTCATTCGCATGGCGGATCGCTGCCGGCTGATCAACGGCGCGGACGCCGGCCCGCGCGACTTCCACTACATGAAACGCGTGGCGCAGGATCGCGGCCTCGACGTCGTGATCACCGACGTCTCGGAACACTACACCACGATCGGCATCTGGGGGCCGAATGCCCGCGACACGCTGAAGAAGATCGTTGCCGATCCCACCGCACTCGATCCGGAAAACTTCGCCTTCGCGGCGATCAAGCCGATCGACATTGCTGGCAAACATGTCTCCGCCTTCCGCATCTCCTATGTGGGCGAACAGGGCTGGGAACTGCATATGAAATACGAGGACGGCCTCGCCGTCTGGGATGCGTTGCGATCGACGGGCGTCATGGCGTTTGGCGTCGAGACCTATGCCAATTCGCGCCGCATGGAAAAGAGCCTGCGCCTGCAGAACGGCGATCTGCTCACCCAGTACAATCTCCTCGAAGCCGATCTGGCCCGCCCGAAGGTCAAGGAAGCCGATTTCCGCGGCAAGGCCAAGCATCTCGAATACAAGGCCCGACCGCATCAGCCGGCCATGCTCTGCACCCTTGTGATGACCGAAAATACCGATGCCAAGGGCGTCAAGCGCTATCCGGTTGGCTCCATGCCGGTCATGGATCCGGATACCGGCGAGGTGCTGATCGATGACCTCGGCCGCCGCTCCTACACGACCTCCGTCGCCTTCGGCCCAACGATAGGCAAGAACATCGCGCTTGCCTATCTTCCGCATGCCTATGCCCAGGAAGGCCGCAGGCTTGATGTCGAGTATTTCGGCGAGACCTACCCGGTCGAAGTCGCCGGCGTCGGCTACAAGCCGCTCTACGACCCGCAGAACCTCAAGCCGAAGACCTGATCCTTCCGCCTGCGGACACAGCCCAGCCAGCATTGAATGCCCGCCGCCCAGGCGGGCATTTTCGTATCCGGCTGATAGCGTTCACGCCCTTCGGACACAGCCAAGAGGGTATCAAAGCCTTTTTCTGCAGTGCAGCATGGAATATCGATTGACTCTGTTGAGTGTTTGATGAGTAATTGCCCACGAGCGACGCAAATGCTCATCACTCTTCTGGGAGGAAGATTATGAAATTGAAGACTTTTCTGCTGGGCTCGGGCTCGGCACTGCTTTTCTGCGGCTTTGCCAATGC
>NZ_LSRP01000095.1 GCF_001885585.1 Pararhizobium antarcticum | reverse complement strand
AATTTCCGCGGCAAGGTCATTCCCCTTGCCGATATTCGCCTTGCCTTCGGCATGGAAGCGACCGGCGCCACCATCGACAGCCGCATCATCGTTATCCAGATGGATCTTGACGGTGAGGCGACGCTGATCGGCCTGCGCACCGACAAGGTCTACGAAGTTACAACGCTGGCCCGCGCCGCCGGCGAAGCGCCCCCGAGCGTTGGTATGCGTTGGCGCGCTGACTACATCAACTGCCTGGTCAAGCGCGGAGGCGAGTTCATCATCCTCCCGAACCTCCAGGCGATTTTTTCATCCCGACGAGAACGTCCGACCAGTTCCGCCGCAGCGATTTGACGGTCAGGAGAGAACCCATGCGATTTACCATCAAGCTCAAACTGATTCTGGCATTTGGCTTTATCATGGCCATGCTGGTTGCAACCGCCGCCTACGGCATTTTCAGCCTCGGCGGTCTCAACACGACCCTCGGAAACGTTCTCGCCGGACCCGTCACCCGTTTGAAACTGGCCGAAAAGCTGAACATCATGCAACTGCAGCAGATCCGCCAGCAGAAAAACATGCTGTCGGCCACCAGTGCGACAGAGATCGACAGATATGTCGGCATGAGCGACAGCGCGCGGGCCAGCTTCGACAAAACATTCACGGACGTGGAAGCCAAGGCCACCGAACAGGGCAAGGTGATGTGGGCCAAACTTCACGGGTTCACGGTTGAATTCCGTCGCGAGGATGACCGGGTGAGAGCCCTGATGCGCGCAGGCGACAGTGCTGGTGCGCTGCGGGTATCAACAACCGATGCACGTCAGGTTACCAGCGAGATCGACCAGCTTCTCGAAGAGGTCGTCAAACTCGAGGAAGGCCGTCTCGCCGAGGCCGATGCCGCTGCCGAGCAACAATATTCAAGCACGCGAACCGTCATGGTTGCCGTCGCATCGCTTGCGCTCCTGATTGCAACCATTGCCACCTTCTGGATCATTATGACGATTAACCGCGGCCTCCGCCGTGCGGTGGTCAGCGTTCAGAACGTTGCGGACGGAGATCTCACCAATTTCGCCGAGATCACCAACAAGGATGAAATCGGCCAACTGCTTGGTCATGTCAACACAATGATCGAGCGTTTGCGTGGCATCGTCGGCGATGCGCTGTCGGCTTCCGACAATGTCTCCTCCGGCAGCCAGGAACTCTCCTCCAGCTCGGAACAGCTGAGCCAGGGCGCCACCGAACAGGCCGCCGCCGCCGAGGAAGCCTCTGCATCGATGGAAGAAATGGCTTCCAACATCAAGCAGAACGCCGACAACGCTGCCCAGACCGAAAAGATCGCCCGCCAGTCGTCCAAGGATGCCGAAGCCAGCGGCGAGGCCGTCGGCCGGGCCGTTGCCGCCATGCGCACGATCGCCGAAAAGATCTCGATCGTCCAGGAAATCGCCCGCCAGACCGACCTGCTTGCCTTGAACGCGGCGGTGGAAGCCGCGCGTGCCGGCGAACACGGCAAGGGCTTTGCGGTTGTTGCCTCGGAGGTGCGCAAGCTGGCTGAACGCAGCCAGGCGGCTGCCGCCGAAATCAGCGCGCTCTCCGGATCGACGGTCACGGTCGCGACGGAAGCCGGCGATATGCTGACCCGTCTCGTTCCAGACATCCGCAAGACGGCCGAGCTGATCTCCGAAATCTCGGCCGCCTGCCGCGAACAGGACATCGGCGCCAGCCAGATCAACGAGGCCATCCAGCAGCTCGACAAGGTGACCCAGCAGAACGCCGGCGCCTCCGAACAGATGTCGGCAACGTCCGAAGAACTTGCCGCCCAGGCGGAAGAGCTTCAGGCCAGCATCGCCTTCTTCCGCGTCGACACCAATGGCCGCAGGGACCAGGTCGTCGCCAAGAAGACGGCGGTCGTTGCTTCGAAGCCGGGCATCAAGCCTGCCCAAAAGCGCGTCGCTCCCATGGCTGGCCGTTCGGACCATTCGGTATCGGCACAGCAGGCTCGCGCCAACGGCTTCGCGCTCGATATGTCGATGGGCGGACCGGATGCCGACGACCGCGATTTCAGGCAGAGCGCATAAAACGATGTTTCCAAGGGACGGTGGACGAACAATCCACCGTCCTTCGGCAGAATTCCCAACGTGTGTAGGCGTTGGCTTGACGATCCTGTCAGTCTCACGGCGGTGAATGCCGTCGCCGCCAGTGAGAGCCGCATTTTGACGCGCCGTTCAAGACGCTCCGTCATTGCTGCCAACTCGGAAATTTTGGGGAATAACATGCGCCTTACCATCAAGATGAAACTCGGCCTGGTTTTTGCGATTGTTATCGCACTCACCTGTGCGATGGCAGCCATCGCTATTGTCAACCTGTCGTCCCTCAATGCCGAAATAACGAAGATGGTGGAAGGGCCGGTTGTCAACCTCAGGGAGTCAAGTGATCTCTCGGATGCTTTTCTGCACGCGATCCGAGCCGAGAAGGATAGCATCATCACCACCGATGCTTCCAAGATCATCGGATATGTCAACGAGATCGCCGAGCAGCGAACGATCATCGCAGAGCAGCAGTCAAAACTTGAAGCGTCGGACGACCCGGATATCACCGACAGGATGAATCAGCTTTCAAAGCTCTATGTGAGGTGGGCGACCTTGCAGGACAACATCATGGCACTGGCTCAGCAGAACACGCCGGAATCGACTATGCGGGCAGGTGCCATCTCCATGGGCGAAGGCCAGCAGATCGTGGTGCAGATTCTGGAGAATCTCGCGCAAATCAACGATACGATCAAGAGCAATGTCGAGGAAACGGATGCATCGACCGACGCGCAATATGCGAACGCGCGGACCCTCCTGATCGGCATGGCTATCGGTGTCGGCGTCCTGTCATCCGCCTTCGCCATCTGGATTGTCCTTAACATTTCGCGCGGCCTTTCCCGTGCCGTCAAGCTCGCCGATGCCGTCAGCCTCGGTGATCTCAATCAGGACATCCTATACAAAGGTAATGATGAAATCGGCGATCTCGTCAGCTCGATGAAGCGCATGACGGACAATCTGCGCAACACCTCGGGTGTTGCCGACCAGATTGCCGAGGGCGATCTGTCGAGCGATGCAAAGCCGCTCTCTGACAAGGACGTCCTTAGTTTCGCCATGCAGCGGATGATCACCAACCTGCGTGTTACCGCAAGCGTTGCAGGTCAGATCGCCAATGGCGACCTGACCGTCTCGCCGAAGCCGCAATCGAGCAAGGATACACTGGGTCTCGCCTTGGAAAGCATGGTCGAGCGTTTGCGTGGCATCGTCGGCGATGCGCTGTCGGCTTCCGACAATGTCTCCTCCGGCAGCCAGGAACTCTCCTCCAGCTCGGAACAGCTGAGCCAGGGCGCCACCGAGCAGGCTTCGTCCGCTGAAGAGGCATCCGCGTCGATGGAACAGATGGCAGCCAACATCAAGCAGAACGCCGACAATGCCGCCCAGACCGAAAAGATCGCCCGCCAGTCGTCCAAGGATGCCGAAGCCAGCGGCGAGGCCGTCGGCCGGGCGGTTGCCGCCATGCGCACGATCGCCGAAAAGATCTCGATCGTCCAGGAAATCGCCCGCCAGACCGACCTGCTTGCCTTGAACGCGGCGGTGGAAGCCGCGCGTGCCGGCGAACACGGCAAGGGCTTTGCGGTTGTTGCCTCGGAGGTGCGCAAGCTGGCTGAACGCAGCCAGGCGGCTGCCGCCGAAATCAGCGCGCTCTCCGGATCGACGGTCACGGTCGCGACGGAAGCCGGCGATATGCTGACCCGTCTCGTTCCAGACATCCGCAAGACGGCCGAGCTGATCTCCGAAATCTCGGCCGCCTGCCGCGAACAGGACATCGGCGCCAGCCAGATCAACGAGGCCATCCAGCAGCTCGACAAGGTGACCCAGCAGAACGCCGGCGCCTCCGAACAGATGTCGGCGACGTCGGAAGAACTTGCCGCCCAGGCGGAAGAGCTTCAGGCCAGCATCGCCTTCTTCCGCGTCGACACCAGTGGCCGCAGGCAACAGGCCGTCGCGACGAAACCGTTCGCCCAAGGTTCCAAGGCGATGGGAACACCTGCCCACAGGCAGCCAGCGCCAACGGCCCGCCGTCCCGACCACTCGGTTAACGGACAGCAGTCGCGCGTCAAGGGCTTTGCCATCGACATGTCGATGGGTGGGCCGGACGCAGATGATGCAGACTTCAGGGAAAGCGCTTGATCATGACGACACCCGCATCGGAATCCCAGTTCGTTACGTTCTGCCTCGGCGATGAAATCTTCGCCGTGCCGGTGGAAGTCGTACGCGAAATCCTCGATCACGAAGACGCCTTCAAGATTCCCCATGGCCCCGACTATCTGCTGGGGCTGAGGGATGTGCGCGGCCAGGGCGTGCCCGTCATCGATCTCCGTCTTCGCCTCGGCATGACGAAGACGGAGAAGACGCCGCACACGCGCATTCTCGTTCTGGACGTGCCGATGAACAGCCGCATGCTGACACTCGGCCTCGTTGCTGACCGGGTGTTCGAGGTCGTGCCGTTCCGTCGCGAGGAAATCGAGGGCGCGCCGGACATCGGCGTCCGCTGGCAGTCCGACTATATTTCCGGCGTCGTGCGCCGGAACGGCGGCTTCGTCGTCATCGTCGATCTTGCCCGGCTGTTTTCCAGCTCGGAAAGCGCCTTGACCGGTGTTGGCGCCCAATCCCTCGAATTTGCCTGACGGAGACATCACCTGTGGGAGCAGTATTGACGGCGCAGGCTGCGGATGACCGGTTGAGCAACCGGAATTTCGAGGCACTGGCGCGCTATATCTACGATTACAGCGGCATCAAGATGCCGGCCAGCAAGTTGACGATGCTGGAAGGGCGCCTTCGCCGGCGTCTGCGGGCAACCGGCATCGAAACCTTCAACGACTATTGCGACTTTCTGTTCAGGCACGGCGGGATCGAAACGGAATCGATTTATCTGATAGATGCCGTGACCACCAACAAGACTGATTTCTTCCGCGAGCCCAAGCATTTCGAGCACTTGCAGCAGATCGGGCTGCCGGAACTCTACGCCGCCGGCCACAAACGCATGCGGTTCTGGAGTTCGGCCTGTTCGACCGGTGCCGAACCCTATACGATGGCAATGGTACTGGCCGAGTTCGCCGTTGAAAACCGTGACTTCGAATACAAGATCCTGGCAACCGATCTGTCCACCGACGTCCTTCAGGTTGCCCGGCGCGGCATCTATCCCCAGGAGATGATGGGTCCCGTTCCCGCGCCGTTGAAGAAGAAATACGTCATGATGGCCCGGGACGCGGAGCGCAGGGATGCCCGTGTGGTACCGAAATTGCGCGCGACCGTCGGCTTTGCGCGGATGAACCTGATGGACGATGCCTACAAGGTGGGCGACCCCATGCACGTGATCTTCTGCCGCAACGTTCTGATCTATTTCGACAAGCCAACCCAGGCCGCGGTCTTGTCGCGGCTTTGCGACTGCCTTCTGCCCGGCGGATACCTCCTGATCGGCCATTCCGAGACAGTGACGGGCATCGACCTGCCGATCCGGCAGGTTGCCAACACAGTTTTCAAGAAAGTCTGACAGCGGCCGATGGCGAAAAAGATCCGTGTCCTCATTGTTGACGATTCAGCCAGCATCCGGCAGGTCCTCACCCGAATTCTCGAGCAGGATCCGGACATTGAGGTCATGGGGGCAGCCTCGGATCCTTTCATGGCCGCCAAAAAGATCCAGGAAGAAATACCCGACGTCATCACCCTCGATGTCGAGATGCCGCGCATGGACGGCATCACGTTCCTGCGCAAGCTGATGTCGCAGCGGCCGATTCCGGTGGTCATGTGCTCGTCGCTGACCGAGGCGGGCTCCGAGACCCTGTTGCAGGCGCTCGAAGCCGGCGCCGTCGACGTCATTCTCAAGCCGAAGATCGGCGCTGCCGATCATCTGGCGGAAGCCGGCATGCAGATCCGCGAAGCCGTGAAAGGTGCAGCGCAGGCGCGCATGGGGGCATTGAGGCGCACGTCCGCAACGGATGCGCCCACGGCCAAGTTGACCGCCGATGCGGTCTTGCCGCCGCCCAGCGGCCGGGCGATGGCCAAAACCACGGAAATGGTCGTCTGCGTTGGCGCCTCTACCGGCGGCACGGAAGCGCTCCGGGTCTTGCTCGAGCAACTTCCGGCCAATTCTCCCGGCATGGTCATCGTCCAGCACATGCCGGAAAAATTCACGGCAGCCTTTGCCAAGCGGCTGAACGGCCTCTGCGAGGTCGAGGTCAAGGAGGCGGAAGACGGCGATCCCGTCCTGCGCGGTCATGTGCTGATTGCACCGGGCGACCGTCACATGATGCTGGAGCGTCAGGGCGCACGCTATCACGTTTCCGTCCGCGCGGGGCCGCTTGTCTCGCGCCACCGCCCGTCTGTCGATGTCCTGTTTCGCTCTGCCGCGCGAGCCGCAGGCGGCAATGCCATGGGCGTCATCATGACGGGCATGGGGGACGACGGTGCGCGCGGCATGCAGGAAATGCACGTAGCCGGTGCCTTCACCGTGGCACAGGACGAAGCGACGTCGGTGGTTTTCGGCATGCCCAAGGAGGCCATCGCCCATGGGGGCGTCGAGAGAATTGTCCCGCTTGAACAGATCGCCCGTGAAATTCTTATGGCGGACAAGCGGCACTGACATGCCGGTCCGGACGTCCGCCATGGTTTGGAGGTTCCGCAAGGCATGGCAATCGACCCGGACATGGCGATCGACCGGGCTGATTTTACGATTTGTTAACCATAATTGGGAAAGATGATCGCGGCGCACCATGCAGTCGAGGCGCGTTCCAGAGCGATGATCCGGCTCAAGAACCCTGTCGAGGATCGACTATGCCCGTCATTACATTCGCCAACACCAAGGGCGGCGCCGGCAAGACCACCGCGGTTCTGTTGGTGGCGACCGAATTGCTGCGCCAAGGGTTCAGGGTAGCCATTCTCGACGCCGATCCGCAACACTGGATCACGCAATGGTACGAGAAATCGAATGCAGCGACGCTGGCGGGATTGTCGGTGGTTTCCTATGTCACACACAGCACCATCGACAAGCATGTGCGCGATTACCGTGACACGGTCGACTATGTGCTGGTCGATTTGCCGGGCGCCCGCAACACCCTTCTGGCGAAAGCCATCGGCTATTCGGATCACGTGATCATCCCCGTCCAGGGCTCTGCCATGGACGCACAAGGCGGCGCGCACGTCATCGAACTGCTGCAGTATCTCAAGATGAAGGGTGATATCCGCATTGCCCATTCCGTCGTTCTCACCCGCGTCAATTCGATGGTGACGACGCGGGCGCTACAATCCGTCAAGGAATTGCTGGCAGCACGGCACGTCAACGTTCTGGACACGCCGATCATCGAACGCTCTGCTTTTCGTGATATCTTCGGCTGTGGCGGCACGCTCTACACCATGGACACGCGCAAGGTCAGCAATCTCGACAAGGCCCGCGAAAACGCCGAGACCCTGGCACGGGAAATCATACGTCTGGTCCCGGCAAAGACCGTGGCAGCCGTCGCCAGTCAGGACAAGCTCTGCCTGCAGAGCGCCGCTTGAAGGCCGCCGCTTGACCGTGCGCGGTCGCCGAACGTCATTTCTGTTAGACAAGCAGGTTGAAGACGCAAGCACGGGGAACTTGCGACCCGAGCGGTTCGCAGAGATGTTACCCGAAAATGTCAAACCGTCGCGACGAGAGGTGGCATCCGGCAACGACAATGCCGAACGCTGTTGCTTCAGTTGCGTGGAATTTCTGACAATATCGTCGGTTCTTCTAAATTGAGCTAATTTCCTGTCCACCATAATGTCTCCGGACAAGCCGCTGTGGGCGGCGGCCGGGAGAGGCGCGGGCAGGTTGCCGCGTTCTCCGGGAGGAGACGATATCATCGTCACCGCCGTATTTCGCGGCATGTTCATGGAGGCCTTTGACAAAAAGGACTGGCCGGCGGCCATCCCCAAGCCTCAGGTCAAGGTCGACCAGTTCCTGGTTGATGTCTGTCGGTTCATTCGTGCCGTCGAGACGGATTTCCACGTCGGAATGTTGATCGAGAAACACGCTCAATCGAGGCCGCAGCCACCTGTTGGAGAGGGTCGGCACGGCGCGGATGGTCAACGTCTCCACCGACCGAAAGCCCCTGATCTTGCCGGTGGCCCTTTCAATATGTTCGATCTGGTCGGCCATCATAGAGATGTAACGCTCGCCGTCCTCCGTCAGGGCAATGCCGCGGCCCGCCTATGCCCGCAGCGTTATCCCAACCGAACTTCAAGAACCTGGATCTGCTGACTGACGGCTGACGGCTGACGGCGTGACGCTAAGCGCCTCAGCTGCCCGCGATAAACCGCCGCATCACGCAATGCTGCAATGCAAAAATCGCGTTTCAGACCTGCGAGAGCGTCAGGCATGATGCGGGACGTGTAGAGACGAGGAATGTTGTGATGAAGCCAATTCAGCAATCGAAATTCGCTATGTTCCGCCAGAAGATGTGGGTCGCAATGGTAGCCTCGCGCGAGCGCGAGGTCCGACGTGTTCTGAGAGCGCGCGGTCTCGACACCTGAGACGGATTTTGCGACTGACGATCGCGCCGCTGCGACTTTGACCACTGCCGCTGACCAGCGTGCTTGCGGAGCCATTGAGCCTCTAGACGGCATTTGGGTCGCCAAGGCTGCAGAAACGTCGGCTCAACGACGAGGTCGAAGTGATACAATGACGGTCAATGTCCTCGCCGGGTTGGTGGTGGTGCTAACCCGTTGCAAGCGCGACAGCGTGCCTGCCTCCTCTTTCCCGATTATCGGCTGTAGCGGCGCAGTTTGTTGAGATCGCTCTCGATAGGATGCATCTTGATGGAAGCAAGTTCCGGTCAATCGTTCAAATCGCTCTCTGAACGGCGGGCTTTGCAAGTCTTCATTCCGGCTCCCGGCAACCCGTCATCCCATCATTGATGGGTCTGGTTCGGCCATGCAATCTTGGATATTACAGAGAGCGGATGCTCCGTTTTCGAATGGCACATTTTTGCGAGTTATTGTCTGTACCTGCAGCATTTGCTCACGACCATTAGGGGCTGCTTAACAGGTAAGCCTTTAAAGTCGATCGTAGCGGGGCCGGGAGCGACAGGGGACGTTTGAGATTTTACAGTCGTGCTACAAAGCGCAATTGGAAAAGGAAGAGCAGGCGTCAATGTTGCCTTCAATGGCTGCGAAGTCTTGAAACATTCTCACGGCTACAGAGGCATCATGTCCATACGCATTCGCCTACTCACCTGCATCTCGTTGCTGACAACCGTCATCGTCGTCATATCCTCCTTTGCCTTCTACGCCTTGCAAGAACAGTCAAAGCTCGCCAACGCCATTGTCGTTGATCGCGTCGAGCCCATGGAGCAGCTGAAGATCATCAGTGACAGCTACGCTGTCAACATTGTCGACACCGCCCACAAGGTTCGCAGTGGAGCCCTGACGCCGGAAATGGGCGTTTACAGCATCAACACGGCGCTGGCGGCTATCAACGAACAATGGACGATCTACCTCGCGACAACGCTGACGGCAGAAGAAAAGCAGATCGCGGATAGCTTCGATCTGGAGCGGCAAAAAGCAGATGCGGGCGTGCAGGAGCTTTTAAAGATCCTTTCGGCCAAGGATGCCGCCGCACTGGTAGGCTTTGTTGACTCCAAGCTGTATGCGACGATCGATCCGCTCGGCGGGGACATCTCCAAGCTTGTGGAACTGCAGATCCGGGTTGCCAAGGAGAAGCTGGACGAGGGCAACAGCCTGAAGAGCTTCCTGACAAACTTCATGTTGACGCTGTCGCTTGGCGCCGCTTTTGTTGCCATCTTCTCCGTATGGACAGTCATCGCCGGCGTCATACGCCCGGTCAATTCCATTTCCGGCGCCATGAGCAAGCTGGCAAATGGCAATCTGGATGTTGAAATCTACGGTGAAGGCCGGAAGGACGAAATCGGCACAATGGCGACGACCGTTGCGATTTTTCGCGACAATGCCCGCGAACGGGTCCAGCTCGAACAGGACGCCGCGTCCAATCGGAAGCTGTCGGAGAGCGAACGGGTCGAGCGTGAGCGCCTGCAGGTGCAGGAAGCTGCGGAGGTAAGGTTTGCCGTCGACAGCATCGGACATGCCCTTGGCCAGCTGGCAGATGGCAAGTTGAACTTCCGCATATCCGAAACCTTTGTCGAGCGTCTCGATTCGGTGCGTGCCAATTTCAATGAAGCCGTTTCCAAACTCGAAGACGCCATGCGCAGCGTCGGGCAGAACGCCCAGGCGATCGCTTCTGGCTCCAACCAGGTCCGCGCCGCGGCGGACGATCTGTCGAAGCGGACCGAACAGCAGGCCGCGTCCGTCGAGGAAACGGCCGCCGCCCTCGAACAGATCACAATCACCGTCTCCGATTCCAGCCGTCGCGCCGACGAAGCAGGCAGGCTGGTGATCCAGACCCGCCAATCGGCAGAGCATTCGGGTGAGATCGTCAGCCGCGCGGTGCATGCCATGCACGATATCAAGACCTCCTCCAACGAGATTTCCAACATCATTGGGGTGATCGATGAAATCGCCTTCCAGACCAACTTGCTCGCCCTCAATGCGGGCGTCGAGGCAGCGCGTGCGGGCGATGCCGGCAAGGGCTTTGCAGTCGTGGCCCAGGAGGTGCGGGAACTGGCGCAGCGGTCGGCAAATGCGGCCAAGGAGATCAAGGCACTGATCAGCAAGTCCGGCGAGCAGGTCAAGAATGGGGTTGATCTCGTCACGGAGACCGGCAAGGCGCTGGAAAAGATCGTGTCCCAGGTTCAGGCGGTCAGTCTCAATGTCAGCGCGATCGTCGAGAGTTCCAAGGAACAGGCAACCGGCCTCAAGGAAATCAATCATGCGGTGAACACGATGGACCAGGGAACCCAGCAGAATGCAGCGATGGTCGAGCAATCGACGGCCGCCAGTCACTCGCTGGCCAAGGAGGCTGAGGCGCTCTTCCACCTGCTCGGCCGGTTCGAGGTTGGCCGGGACCAGGCCGGCGCAGCAATGCGGAATGGTGCGGGCGGCGCAAGCCATCACGGCGCTCCAGCCTCGCCGGCACGCCGGTTGATCAATCGCGTTTCAGGTGCCTTCCAGGGAAACAATGCCCTGAAAACAGACCAATGGCAGGATTTCTGAACTGGTTAGCCTGCCCAATGCCATAAAAAGAGAGTGCCGCTCTTCCGCTTCTGTCACAGGACGCCGAAGGTGCGGCAATCGCAACGCTGAAACCCGGACATCAGTCGACCGGAAATGACGTCTGCAATGGCCGAGAAGCCAGACCCGAAGGCACTCTGTCGATATCAGTTCGGAAAAATGGTGCTGCTAGAGAGATTTGAACTCTCGGCCTCTCCCTTACCAAGGGAGTGCTCTACCCCTGAGCTATAGCAGCATCGTGCAGAAGCGGATCAGTGTCCGTTCCATGTGGAGCGAGGGCCTATTGCCATAGCTTTCCGGGGAGCGCAAGCAGCAAATCGCAGTTTCCATCATCATCGGGGGAAAACCGGAGACAGACTACCGGTGCCCGTGCATTTGCGCTATTTGACGGACCATGCAGCAGGATGACGACCAGACGGACAGATCAGTGAGCGCTTTGGCCGACGATGAGGGCATGAGCCCTGAGGTGCGCCGGCGCGCAGAGGAGCGCAAGGCCCGTGCGGCAAAGACGCTGCGCGACAATCTCATGCGGCGCAAGCAGCAGGGCCGCGCCCGTCGTGCCGGGGCGGCCGACGAGACCTTTGGCCTGCCTGCCGCAAAAACGGACGATTCTGCGGATTAGTCAAGCCAGGGTGGGGCGATCGCGCGCCACCTGTCGCGCCCCGCCTGTCGGCAAGGCTTCTATTTTCGCTGCGTATCCTTTAAGGAGGCGCACCTTCACATGCACGGACTGCTTAGGAAAGGCGGGCACGGCCCGTAGGAACCATATGGATCGTATCAGAATTACGGGCGGCAACGAGCTTCACGGCATCATTCCGATCTCCGGCGCGAAGAACGCAGCCCTGCCGCTGATGATTGCGTCGCTTTTGACCGACGACACGCTGACGTTGGAAAACGTGCCGCACCTGGCCGATGTCGAGCAGCTTTTGCGCATTCTCGGCAATCATGGCGTCGATGTCTCGGTCAATGGTCGCCGCGAGCGCCAGGGCGAAAGCTATTCGCGCACCATCCATTTCACCTGCCGCACGATCACCGATACGACGGCGCCCTACGAGCTGGTGTCGAAGATGCGCGCGAGCTTCTGGGTGATTGGCCCGCTACTGGCGCGCGAGGGCAGAGCCCGCGTGTCGCTGCCGGGCGGCTGTGCCATCGGCACCCGGCCGGTTGACCTGTTCATCGAAGCGCTGACGGCGCTCGGCGCCAATATCGAAATCGACAGCGGCTACATCAATGCAACGGCGCCGAAGGGCGGCCTTGTCGGCGCGCGCTATGTCTTTCCGAAGGTCTCGGTCGGCGCCACCCATGTGATGATGATGGCAGCGACCCTTGCCAATGGCCAGACCGTGATCGGCAATGCCGCCCGCGAGCCGGAGGTTGTCGATCTCGCCAACTGCCTGATCGCCATGGGTGCAAAGATCAGCGGCCACGGCACCAGCACGATCACCATCGAGGGCGTATCGTCGCTGTCGGGCGCGCGCCACCGCGTCCTGCCGGACCGCATCGAGACCGGCACCTATGCGATGGCCGTTGCCATGACCGGCGGCGATGTCGTGCTTGAAGGCACCGATGGTGCGCTGCTGGAAACGGCGCTCGAGGCGGTCCGCCGCGCCGGTGCGACGATCACCCAGACCGAAACCGGCCTGCGCGTTGTGCGCAATGGCGGCGCGATCAAGCCGGTCGATGTGGTGACGGATCCCTTTCCGGGCTTCCCGACCGATCTGCAGGCGCAGTTCATGGGCCTTATGACAATGTCCAACGGCGTGTCGCATATCACCGAGACGATTTTCGAAAACCGTTTCATGCATGTCCAGGAACTGGCCCGTCTGGGTGCCAAGATCTCGCTTTCGGGCCAGACGGCGAAGATCGAAGGTGTCTCGAAGCTCAAGGGCGCGCCGGTGATGGCAACCGACTTGCGCGCCTCGGTGTCGCTTGTGATCGCCGGCCTTGTGGCGGAAGGCGAGACCATGGTCTCGCGCGTCTACCATCTCGATCGTGGCTTCGAACGGCTGGAAGAAAAACTCAACGCCTGCGGTGCCAATGTTGAGCGCGTCAGCGACTGACCGGCATCCCTCCGGGTTTCGCTCCTGTTGCGGTTTGGTCCCTGGCGTCCTATCTCCTCTGGCAGATCGCGGCGCATTATCCGCCGAACAAGGAACAGGAAGAGCATGGACAATCTGAAGCTGATGGCGCTGGACGCCGAGGATCTGGGGGTTGTCTCCGCCCATGTCCAGGATGCGGTGCTGAAGGTTCCGGGGCTGGCCTATGATGGCCGCTCCGGCCAGTTTAGCGTCGTCGTCAACCGGTTCGTCTGGGAAACTGCAGAGCGCCGCGGCAATGCCTTCGAGCGTCGTCGCGCCGTGCTCTTGTTCAAACGCGTCCGCTCTGTCCGCTCCATCGGCTTCAGCCGCACCGATACGGAAAAGGTGCTGGCGCTCCTCGCGCTCCAGTTCGAACAGGCTGGCGATGGGCCGGAAGGCACGCTCGAACTCGTGCTGGCCGGCGAGGCCTCGATCCTCCTCGATGTGGAATGTATCGAGGTTCAGCTTGCGGATACCGGCGGAGCATGGGAAACCAGTTTCAAACCCCGGCACCCGACCGGCGATTGACAGACTGCCGGTGGCCGGGCCGTTCGCGGCGGCTTCCGGCTTTGGAAAGCAAGGACGTCACGGCATTGGCTATCAGGCTGGATTTTCTCGACGGCGACTTCGAAACGCGTTTCGCCGCCTTTCTCACCACCAAGCGTGAAGTGTCCGAGGACGTGAACGCAACCGTGCGCACGATCATCGACGATGTCCGCCTGCGCGGCGATGCGGCGCTTGCCGATTATTCCAAACGCTTCGACGGTATCGATTTTTCCGAAACCGCAATGGCCGTTACAGAGGCAGAGATCGATGCGGCGATCGCCCTTGTCGAGCCGGAGGTTCTCGGCGCGCTCAAGGTGGCGGCCGTTCGCATCGAGGCGCATCATCGCCGGCAATTGCCCAAGGACGATATCTACGAGGACGCGATGGGCGTCGGGCTTGGCTCGCGCTGGACGCCGATCGACGCCGTCGGCCTCTATGTGCCGGGTGGCACCGCCAGCTATCCGAGTTCGGTTCTGATGAACGCGCTGCCGGCCCGCGTTGCCGGCGTGCCGCGCATCGTCATGGTGGTCCCGGCGAAAGACGGCCAGATCAATCCGGCGGTGCTGGCCGCCGCCCGCATGGCCGGCGTCGAGGAAATCTACCGCATCGGCGGTGCGCAGGCGATCGCAGCGCTTGCCTATGGCACGGAAACGATCGCGCCGGTCGCCAAGATCATGGGCCCGGGCAATGCCTATGTGGCGGCCGCCAAGCGCCATGTGTTCGGCACCGTCGGCATCGACATGATCGCCGGCCCGTCCGAAGTGCTTGTCATCGCCGATGGCAGCAATGATCCCGAC
This sequence comes from Pararhizobium antarcticum, assembly GCF_001885585.1. GTDB lineage: Bacteria > Pseudomonadota > Alphaproteobacteria > Rhizobiales > Rhizobiaceae > Pararhizobium > Pararhizobium antarcticum. Next base: position 35,752 of record NZ_LSRP01000095.1, on the reverse strand, counting down.
TGGATCGCTGCCGATCTTCTCGCCCAGGCCGAGCACGATACCGGTGCCCAGTCAATCCTGATCACAAACGATGCCGGCTTTGCCACCGCCGTCGAAAACGCCGTCGAGCGCCAGTTGAAGACCTTGCCGCGCGCGCACACGGCAAGCGCCAGCTGGCGCGATTTCGGCGCCGTCATTCTCGTCCCCGACCTTGAGGATGCCGTACCGCTGGCCAATCGCATTGCCGCCGAACATCTGGAGCTGGCGCTCGACGATGCCGATGCGATGATCCCGAAGATCCGCAATGCCGGCGCCATCTTCGTCGGACGCCACACGCCGGAGGTCATCGGCGATTATGTCGGCGGCTCAAACCATGTGCTGCCGACGGCGCGCTCGGCACGGTTTTCCTCCGGTCTCGGCGTGCTCGACTATATGAAGCGCACCTCGATCCTGCGGCTGGGCGTCGAGCAGCTGCGCACGCTTGGGCCGGCGGCCATTGCCCTTGCCCGGTCCGAGGGGCTGGAAGCCCATGCGCGCTCGGTCGCCATCCGCCTCAATCTCGGGGATGAAGGATGAGCGGAAGCCATCGTCTTTGCGATGTCGTGCTGGACGAGACGATCGGGCGTTCGACGCCGGACGTCGAGCACGAACGGGCAGTGGCGATCTTCGATCTCATCGAGGAAAACAGTTTCGAGCCTGCCGGCCACCCCGGCGGCCCCTATCGGCTGAACCTTTCGCTGATCGAGAAACGGCTGGTTTTTGCCATCACGACGGAGACGGGCGAGGCTGTGGCGACCCACATCCTGTCGCTGACGCCGTTCCGGCGGATCGTGAAGGACTATTTCATGATCTGCGAAAGTTATTACGAGGCGATCCGCGCCTCTACGCCAAGCCAGATCGAAGCCATCGACATGGGTCGGCGGGGCATTCACAACGAGGGATCGCAGACGCTGATGGACCGGCTTTCCGGCAAGATCAAACTCGATTTTGATACGGCACGCCGTCTCTTCACACTCGTCTGTGTCCTCTACTGGCGCGGATAGAGGCGATGATGGCGCCCTTCGCAAACCCGGCTGAGGAAAGGAAGGCGCCCCGTTCCGTGCTGTTCATGTGCGGCATGAATGCGATCCGCTCGCCGATGGCCGAGGCGCTGGCCAAGGCGATGATGCCGGCTGGAACCTATGTCGCTTCGGCCGGCGTTCGACCGGGCGAGCGTGATCCCTTCGTCGATGTCGTCCTGGAAGAGATCGGCTTGACGGTCGGTCGCCACCAGCCGCACACGCTGGACGAACTGGAAGACGACTATTTCGACCTGATCGTCACACTGGCGCCGGAGGCGCATCATGCGGCGCTGGAACTGACACGATCAATGGCAATCGATGTGGTCTATTGGCCGACCCCCGATCCGACGGTCGCGACCGGCACGCGCGAACAGATCGTTTCGGCCTATCGTGAGGTCAGAAATCACCTTGCTCTGCTGCTCAAGCATCGTTTGCTTGGACAAATGCCGGAGAAGATGGCATAGCGCCCTGACAAAACCGGCAAATGTGACAAAACCGGAAAAACGGATCGCTGCTGTTCACAAAACCGCGGCGATTGTGTAGTTTCCGCCAAATTTTTCAAGGACGCTTTGGCGTCCGTACCGAAGCACAGAAAGACATATCCTAGATGGCGAAAGAAGAAGTCCTCGAATTCCCGGGCGTCGTGACCGAATTGCTGCCCAATGCGACATTCCGCGTCAAGCTCGAGAATGAACACGAAATCATCGCGCATACCGCGGGCCGCATGCGCAAGAACCGCATCCGCGTGCTTGCTGGCGACAAGGTTCTCGTCGAAATGACGCCCTACGACCTGACCAAGGGCCGCATCACCTATCGCTTCAAGTAAGCCGGGTTTCGCGCTGCTTTTCTCGTTGCATTCCGATTGGACGGTCCGGCTGACATGGCGTTGACACAAAAGCTCATCCTGGCATCCGGCTCGCCGCGGCGCGTGGAACTGCTGGCGCAGGCCGGCATCGAGCCGACGCGGCTGATGCCGATGGATCTGGACGAGACACCGAAGCGCGCGGAGCATCCTCGCTCGCTGGCCTGGAGGCTGTCGGCCGAAAAGGCTCGTGCGGCGCAGGCGGCGGTCAAGGGCGAACCTGCCTTTGCCGGGTGCTACATCCTGGCCGCCGATACGGTGGTCAGCGTCGGTCGTCGTATCCTGCCCAAGCCGGATCTTGTCAGCGAAGCCTCGAGCGCGCTGCATCTCCTGTCCGGCCGCAGCCACCGTGTCTATACCGGCGTCTGCCTGATCACGCCCGATGGCAAGCTGCGTCAGAAGATCGTCGATACCAAGGTCCGCTTCAAACGCCTGTCCGGGGCGGATATCGAAAGTTATCTCGCCTCCGGCCAGTGGCGCGGCAAGGCGGGTGCCTACGGGATCCAGGGCATTGCCGGCAGCTTCGTCGTCAAGCTGGTGGGCTCCTACACCAATGTCGTCGGCCTGCCGCTCTACGAGACCGTCAATCTTCTCGGCGGCGAGGGCTACAACATCCATGACAGCTGGCTGGAAGGTTGATCGTCATGACTGCTGACAAGAAACAGCCGGGCTCCAATGTGGAACCTTTGCGCAAGGCGCGTCCCTGTGCCGAATGCGGGCGGCCCTCGCATCGCGATCATTATCCCTTCTGTTCGGATCGCTGCCGCAACATCGATCTCAACCGCTGGCTGAGCGGTTCCTATGCCATCCCCGTGGCCGACGACGAAGCGAAGGCGGATGGCGGCGACCCCTGAAATTGACGGAAATGCCGGAGAGTCGGATGTGTGCGCTTTCTGGAAATTTCCTGTCAAAAAAAGGTCATTTGGTGCTGGACACCGTCCGACAAGATGTTATAACCCCGCTCGCTTCCGGGGCAAAACCAAAGCCCCGCGGTTCCTGAAAGGGAACAGACTGCTGTCAAAGCAGAGTTGCCCGGATAGCTCAGTTGGTAGAGCAGCGGATTGAAAATCCGCGTGTCGGTGGTTCAAATCCGCCTCCGGGCACCATTTTTTTCAGCAATTACAGATTATTGGTAAATGGTTCAGCCTGTCGCTTGACGTTGCGTGTGCCGATGTCGAGCATGGCTCATGTTCGAGCGCGCCTCCGACGGGCGAAGATCCCGGCCTTTACGGGGATGGCGGGATTGGCAGCGGTCAGGTGAACGACAGCCCAAGCTCTGCGGCGCCGGGAAGAAAGGCGCTCTTTGGCGCCGCGCCGGGATGCTCCCGATTTTCACCGGGCCGCCTTCAGTCGGCGGACAGATATTGGCCCCGTATATTGTCCATGTAAAATCGACCGGCAGATCGGGCCCTCACGAGATTCTCGAAAACGCTGGTGGGCACGCTTGAGAACTCTCGGATCTGTCCATTGCACATGTGAATGCGAAGGTCTTGGGATTCTGCGTCGTAAACGACGGATTCGATCAGCTTTGATTGGAGTTTCACCATCATCTTGGCTCTCGCGTTGCAGCAAAATTATATTGCGTTGCAATGTTAAAATGCAACCCTTGACGTGCTGTTTCGGAAATTATCGGTTCAAACCCTGACTGGCTTTGCAGCATAAGCTGCCAGCGTGTCACAAGCGTGTCACAAGCGTGGCCAAGCGAAAGATGAAGACGGGTGCAGGCTACAGCGCTTGCCGTCGAATGCGTGATTGTCCATCAAAGCGCCGGTTGGGCAGGGGGCCAATGCAGGCCTGTATTGCAGGCTCCAACGCCTCGGGTGGCTGCCGCTTTCGATCATCAGCCGCCCGAAAGATCATGCCGCCTTTTCAATGCACTATCGACATCCAATGAGCGCCACACAAGCAGCGCCGGGGTGCAGGGCAGCGATTACGGTCTTCCGGTTTGGGGACGGTTCCCCGGAAACGTGCATCTCGTTCAATTCTCCCTTTTAGATTCATCTAATATCAATGTTGCTACTCCATATTTGGGGTGTCCACGGTGTTTACACGAAGTCGGCATGACGCCGATCCGGGCTACTGCGCCAGACTGGTTCATTCCAGCGCGCCTTGTCCCTGCGGATGCTGGCCCCAGAGGCAATCCCTTTCCGACAGTCCCGCCACGCTTTCCGTGATCGGCTCGCCCATGGAGTTTCCAGTGAACGCCCGTATCCTTCCTGCAGTGCTTGCACTGGCCGCAGTTCTCCTGCCTCTTCCTGCCGGGGCGCTTGATTTGCCAAAGGGCGAAGTTATCCTCACGGTGACTGCGACGCGGCTCGATCATCCGAATGTCGATGGCACGGCACAGTTCGATTTGGCGATGCTCGAAACGCTCGCCGGCCGTGTTGGCGAGATGGAGACACCCTGGACCGAAGGCAAGGTCAAGTTTTCCGGCCCATTGCTGCGGTCTGTTCTCGACGCTGCAGGTGCGCATGGCACCTCGCTCAAGGTCGTCGCGCTGAACGACTATGAAGCCGATGTGCCGATGGAAGATGCAACAACATTGGACACCATGCTTGCCACCCGCATAGACGGCAAGCCCATGTCGGTCCGTGACAAGGGGCCACTCTTTCTCGTCTATCCGTTCGACCAAAACGCCGATCTCTTCAATGAAAAGTATTTTTCCCGTTCGGTCTGGCAGATCAAGAGCATCAAGGTTGCAGAGTGATATCTTCGGCTCACAAAAGCGGCAATATTATTCGCAGGGCCAGCAAGGCGACCGTCGTTTTGCAAGCCTTTGCAGTGCTGTTGCTGGTCGGCCTGATTTTTCTTTTCGTGGATATCTCCAGAAAATACTCCGCATTGCAGGATGGTATCCGCGAAAATGCGTTGTGGTCTGTTTACCAGCTTGACCGCGAGGCGCGACGATTGCACGAGACGCTCCATATCATGCTCGCGGAAAATGACCTGTCTACCAAGCAGGTAAAGGCACTCGTGACGCGATACGATATCCTTTATTCGCGCATGACAATCATCGAGAAGAGTTCGTTCGAGCGGAAGTTCAGATTGGACGCCACCGTAGCCGAACAGGTCGCGGCAATACGCGATATTGTCTTCGGCAGAGAAAAAACGTTCGACAGGATTGTCGCGAGTGGTGTCGTTGATCCGTCCGAGTTGCGGGCGACCGATGACGACTTCGAGGAGCTCGTTCACAACACCGAAAAACTGTTGATCTATTCCAACAACACGGTCAGCACCGAGCGCGCAGAGGCCCGCAATGCCGTGATGTCGCTGCAAACAAAGTCGGCTGCCCTGATCATCCTTCTGGTGGTATGTGTGGTCTTTCTGATCCTGACGCTAAGACGGCAGTTGAAGTCCGTTCGCCTGGCTGGCTTGAGCCTGGAATCCCTCTCCAACGCGTTGGAGCAAGCCTATCACGATGTGGAGGCAGGCAATCGTGCGAAATCACAGTTCATGGCGACGATGGGCCATGAAATCCGGACACCGCTGAATGCGATCCTCGGAACGGCCGAACTCCTCGAGCTTTCGCACTTGCCGCCCTCGGTCGCAACCGGTGTGCAGACGATCCGGCGCTCCGGCGAGGCGCTCCTCGAGATCATCAACGAAATTCTGGATTTCGCAAAAATCGAACACGGCAATCTTGATGTCGAGATCAGGCCGGTCGACCTGCGGGCCGTTGTCTCTGCAACCGTCGTGATTATCCGGGATCGGGCCACCGAGCATGGCAACCGCATAGCGCTTGAAATGCCTGTTGCCTTCGAGGCCCCCTTCATATCGTCCGATCCGACGCGCCTGAGGCAGGTTCTTCTCAACCTGTTGAGCAATGCCATCAAATTTACCAAGAACGGTCTCGTGACGTTGCGTGTCAGCGAGATGCGCGCGCAGGATCAGGCGGTCCTCCGCTTTGAAATCATCGATACCGGCATTGGCATCGATGGAGATGGTCTGTGCAAGCTGTTCAGGCCGTTTTCGCAGGTCGACGCTTCGATCAGCCGGAAATATGGCGGGACCGGCCTCGGCCTCACCATCTGCAAGCAGATCGTCGAGGTGCTCGGCGGCAGGATCGGTGTCGACAGCGTCAAGGGACGCGGCAGCACGTTCTGGTTTGAAATTCCCGCGGTCCCCGCCGAACGTTTGTCCGATGATGCGGACGTTGACGAGCGTGATGAAGACCAGGTGCTTCCGAGGCTCCACATTCTTCTCGTCGAAGACAATCGCGTCAACCAGCAGGTGGCTGCCGGACTGTTGGCCCACATCGGACAGACAGTGACGATTGCCAGTGATGGTCTCGAGGCCTTCGATACTGCCAGGACCATGCACTTCGATCTGATTCTCATGGATATGCAGATGCCACGGCAGGACGGGATCGAGGCGACCAAGCGGATCCGCAATTCGGATGGTCCCTGCAAGACGGTGCCGATTATTGCCATGACCGCGAATGCATCGGAAGACGACCGTCTCTTGTGCGAAAAAGCGGGAATGACCGGCTTTCAGTCGAAGCCGGTCAACATGAAGCAGCTGCGGAGGATCGTTCGGTCAATTGGCTGTGTGGACGATGGCGATCACAACGAGGCCGCAGACAACGCGCCATTGGGAACCACGTTCGAGAGCAGACGTGCCGAGGTGGTCGAAGCGCTTGGAGAGGATGCCTTCGCCGAACTGCTGACGAGCTTCTTCGATGACGCGTCAACGCTGCTGAGAGAGCTTCATGGCGCCTTGGCCGCCAACGATTCCCGAAGCCCGGACCGTCTTCTGCACACGCTGAAAGGCGCCGCCAGCAGCGTCGGCCTTCAGGATGTCGCTGACCATTCCGAAGCACTGCGCCAGCAGTCCCTTACGGATAATGGCCTGCGAGAACTTCAAGATATTGTCACCCAATACAAGCAGCGCCTTGCCGCATAAGGAACGTATACATGCGCATTCTCCTGGTCGACGACAACAAGACGAACCTTTCGTTTCTGACGAAGCTGGTCGAGACGCTTTCGGACTGCAAGGCCCTTCCCTTCCTCCAGCCGGAAGATGTACTGGCGGCGGCGCCCGGCCTTGATTTCGACATTGCCCTCATCGATTTCCAGATGCCCGTCTATAGCGGCATCGAACTGCTGACCGAACTTGTCCGCTTCGAAAAATACCGCGACAAGCCGGTTGTCTTCGTGACGGCCAATACGGACACGGCAACGCGCATGGCCGCATTGAACGCCGGCGCCATCGACTTCCTGACCAAGCCGGTCAATCCGCTCGAATTTCAGGCCCGCATCAAAAATCTGGTTGCCCTCGTCGATGCCCGCAACAAGCTTGCAGACAAGGCCGAATGGCTGCGCATCGAGGTAGACAAAGCCGTTGTGGAACTGCGCGCCCGGGAAGAGGAGATCATTGATCGCCTGACCATCGCCGCAAGCTACAAGGATCTCGAGACCGCGCGGCACACCCGGCGCGTCGGTCTCTATTCGGAGGCCATCGCGCGCGCCTATGGAATGGAACCGCGTCTCTGTTCCGACATTCGCCTGGCTTCGCCGATGCATGACATCGGCAAGGTCGCGATCCCGGACGCCGTTCTGCTGAAAAGCGGAAAGTTGACCGAGCAGGAATTTGCCACCATGCAAAAGCATACGATTGTCGGCTGCGACATCCTGCGGGAATCAAAGTCCAGTCTGCTGCAACTGGCGGCAGAGATCGCAGGCAGCCATCACGAGCGCTGGGATGGCCAGGGATACCCGTTCCGCCTGGCCGGAGAGGCGATCCCTGTGTCGGGCCGCATCGTCGCGATCGCCGACAATTTCGATGCCTTGACCACGGCGCGCCCCTATAAGGACGCCTGGAGCGTCGAACGCACGGTGGCCCATATCCGCGACAAGGCAGGGAGCCATTTTGATCCGCAATGCGTGGCTGCCTTCGAAAATGCTTTGCCAGGTCTCGTTGCCATTATGGAGGCGGATCGCAGGGAATGTCTCTCGGCGGCGCAGGACAACTATACGCCCATCCATGTCGGCGCTTCGCCATCTGCAAAATCCGACGCGTTCAGCCGTGGTACCAGCGGCGCGCTCGGCACGGAAAATGCCCGCGTCGTCGCCTGACCCCGAACCGGTTCTGACGTGACGGTCCCGATCTCATCAAGAGACCGGGACCGTCGTTCTGACCCATAGGCCACTGCTTCCTACCGGCGGAGTTGCCGCCTGGGCCGGTGTGCTGTCAGCACGGCCCGGCAGGCGCAACGCCGGCCGCCCTTGCGGGAAGCGCGATGATCCTGTCGATAAATATCTTCGAGCCTTCGGGGCCTGCGATCGGTTCCAGATAGATGCTGCGTGCATGGTCGGTCGAGTAGCTGAACGGACCGGCAGGCACTTCAAACCAGCTGTACTGGCCAGCTGTGGCCGGGCTGTTTGCGATGGTGACAGCGCAACTCATCGGTGGTGCCGATCCGAGTTTGGCAATGCCCGCCCCCTGTTGTCCTCCAGCCTCCACGCGAAGGGCGGCGTAGAGCCACCATTGGCCGGTCTTCGGCAGCTTGTCGAATTTCAGCTGCATGGTCCAGCCTGGCTGGCTTCGATCGAGCGCGACCGCCGCGCCATCGGAGGCGAGGGGATCGGCAACGATTGCGCTTTTTGCGCCGGCAAATCGCTGGAAGGACATATCCTGTATGTCTGCCCAGTCCGCCAGGCCCTCCGCAAGAGTAGGTTTTTGAGGCGCGCGCCTTTCGATCTGCAAAACAGAGGCCAGCGCATCGATCTTGTCGCCCTGGATATAGTGACTGACCTTGGACGCCTGGACCGCAGCCCAGAATCGCGCGGAACGCTGCGGCAGGTTTGCCTTGACGTCGAAGCCGATCTGATCCCGCTGGCGGGAATACTCCTCCCGACGCAGGAGGATGACGTAATCCACCGGCATTCTGGCTTCCTGCACACGGGCTTCATAGGCCGTTCCGCGCACCGACGTCTCCGCCGTGTCGAACAGCGCATCGGCGCGCTTGACGAATTCGGCGTCGAACATATCCATGTCGACGGTCGTCTTTTCGGCCAGGACATCGTCGGTGCGGCCGATCTTGTCGTGATAGAAGCGGATATACTCCTTGATGGCCGGTGCGGCTGGACCGTAATAGAGGTTGCAGAATTCATCGACCAGAGCGTTGACATCCTGCTGCGGATCCCAGAGCAGGCGCGAGATCATCCATGCCCGCAGCGCTGAAAATTCGGCCCCTGGCGTGTTGAAGCTTCCTTCTCCCATATAGCCGTTGACATGCTCCAGTGTGGAGAGCCAGCGGATCGACTGGCCGATCGGGAAGATGTTGGGTGTGGGCTGTATGTAGCCTGCAAAGTTGGTCACGTGATCCCACACGAGCACATTGCGCGCGATCGCGTTCCAGCCGGCGATGTCGCGGCCGAGCGCCGCATTGGCGGTCCCGTTCAGGGGGTCGCGGTAGTTGACATGGATCGTCATGGGATAGACGAGAATGTGGTCGGGCACCGTCATGCCCTCCGGCGGGGTGAAGCTCCAGTGATAGGCGTTGAAGGCCAGGCGCGCACCGGGCAGCTCGGCGCGGACGCGCTCGGCGATGTCGATCATCATGTCCAGCCGCGGTGCGGAGGGGTCCCCGCCATGTTGCGCTGCAAATGCGGCGCTGGCGGCGTCCATGTCCCAGCCCCAGTCGTTATCGTGAATCGAAAACCAGACGCTTTTGTAGTCCGGCAAGGCCCGCAGCTTCTGGATGACGACGCGCGCCATTTCTGCGCGCATGCCCGTGTTCATCATGGCCAGCTGGCCACCGGCATACCATTCCGGGTGGGCGGCCGCGTAGGTTGCTTGGGGCAGCAGCTGGTAGAAACTCAGGATGGTGTTCTGGCTCGCCCAGCTGCGGTTCCAGCTGTCGATGCCAAAGGGCGTCGGCAGATAGGAAGGGCCGTGCGATTCACCGTTCATCAGGTTGCGCTGGCGCCACACCTTGTTTTCGGCCTCGACGCTCAGGACTTCGCGGAAAGCGAAACGCGGCACATGCCTTTCGCGCAGGGCGGGCAGGGTGATGTCAGGCCTGCTTGGCCAATGCGTTACGGTCGGCGACAGCCAGCGGATGCCGAGCTTGCGGTCGAGAAACCAGTTGACGCCGTACATGGTACCGCGCGGCGTGCGCCCGGCAATCGCGATGTGCGGACCCGACGCGCGGATGAGAAAGCCGTCATCGCCGAGATCCTGGAAATCGGCATCGGTGAAGACGCGCCTGGCCAGGGCGTTGTTGCGGCCGACGGCGACAAGCGCCTGTTCGGCAACAGCCGCGTCGGTCGAGAGATAGGCCGGTGCCGTTGCACCGGCGACCCGGGCGGAGAGGCTGGAAAGATCGATGGCCGACTGCAGCGTCATGATGTCCTCGTCCTGGCCGACATGGACGCGCATTGCCATCGCGCCCGCCACGGCCAGCTTGTACTGGCCGTTTGATGGCGCGGCACGCGTCAGCTGCTGATTCAGCAGTGCTGTGTTGGCTGTGGGCTCTGCGGCAACCGGCAGGTGCTGTGCTGCGAGGGCGAGACGCGCGGCGTCGCGGAGCGAGGTCGGCGGATCATCCGTCTGCGTCACCGAAACGCCGGTAAAGGCCGCTGCACCGGGCGTGCAGGCTGCCTTGCGGAGGTAGAGGATCATCTGGTCGGCGTTTGCCGGGGCGGTGAAGACAATGGAGTGGGAACGCCACGCGGCCTCTCCGCCGCCGGTCACAAGCGCTGCCTTTTCGGTCCGGGGAGAAGGCGCTGCGGTGCAATTGCCGTCGCTGCGCCCGTCGAGCGTGACGGTTGAAGGCCCCTGCCAGTTGCCGGCAACACCGGGACCACGAAAGCTCATCTGCACATAGACGCTGCCGGCATCGGTGGCTTCGCTGCGAATGTTCATCGACAGCCGGTAGTTGCGGCTGCCCGAGACCCCGATGCGTTCCTGCACAACCATGCCGGATGGAACGAGCGCTGCGTTGCGACCGTCCACGGCCTGGACACGCACGGTCGCACCCTGTTTCCACCAGGGCGAAAAACCTCCGGCAAAGGACCCGTTGACGACGAGATCGCCCTGCTGGGCGACGGCCACCAAGGGAGCGAGAGACAGGACCGCCGAAAGGCAGGCGGCGGACAGATATCGGATTCTCTTCATCATCAATTCCTCGCAGGCATGGGGTGATGGGACTATACGCACGGACCGATTGTGCGGTGCAATAGCGGCGCGGGGTAGGCGCGGGGCTGATTTTGCTGATCTTGCTTGCGATTTTCCATTCGGCATCCCCCGCAATCCCCGTCGTGCCCGGGCTTTCCGGCAGGATTAGAGTGCAGGAAACCCAAGGAGACATGCCATGCTTTCGCTCTCGCTCGACATTACCAGGCGCCCCCATTCCTTTTATGTCACGATCGCCATCACCTCCGGCGGCGGGTATTCCGGATCGACCTACCGGGCGAGTCGCCCCGGCGGCCAGTGGTTTGCCGATGGCATCGCGGTGGCGGGTGCGACGGCCACGGAGTGGATCATGACAGGCCCGGCCGAAGGCGCCGCGATCAGCTATCGCATCGGTGCGCAGGTCAGCAATGTCATCGAGATGTGGATGCCGGGAGATCTGCCGGCGAGCCTGCGGACCCAGGGTGGCTGGTGGGATCCGAAACGTGCCGTGACAACGACAGGCGGCAAGGTCACCGCCATTGCCGACCAGTTCGGGGTGCGGCCGATGCTGCAGGCCAATGCCGTCAACCAGCCCGACTATGCCGCAAGCCTTGCCGATGGCGGCCCGGCGATGGTTTGGCCGGATACCGCCAACAATCGCTTCGTCGCGCCAACCGCAGCCTTTGCCCCGGCCTACTGGATGCTGGTCCTGCGGTATCGTTCGGGCGCGATCACAACCTTTCCCAACGAGGGCGCCTCGCCGGAAGGCGATTATCCCTCGCTTCTCTCCTCCGGTGCCAGCCCCAACCGCGTCATGGGCGACCGGGGAACCGGAAATCTCTTTCCCGCCAGCGTCTGGACCGCAACGGCGTCGCGAAATGCAGCGCCGTATGCGGCCAGCCTCCTGCCCCTTTCGAAAAGCCTCGTGGAACTGCAGGGCACCCCCGCATCCGCAATATGGTCGTTGGGGCGGAGTGGCCCTCAGATCGAAGGTGATCCTGCTTTTGCGCGGGCTTGGAGAGGCCCCATTTTTGAAGCACTCGCCCTGGGTGGTCTTCCCGACTCAACTCAGCGGGACTGTGCGCAGGGATGTTTCGCGTGGAGAAACGGCACTCAAGAAAGTTTGCCGTTGCTCCACCCGTACAAAGACCACGCGCCCCGATTGAGATAGGCCAGAGTTTAGCTCCAGACGTCATAAGGGAACGCCGACTCCAAAGGCCCAGTGTCATAGGTCAGAGGGGGAGTTGGCTCTTGATCCAAAGCTTCCTTGATGGTCCGGGAAAAAATAAGGCGTCTACCGGTCCCCTCGTAGTAATCTTCGTATTTGAGCAAGCCTTCATGGTCGGTCAGCCGGACATACTTAGATGGTATTCCATAAGTATCCGCTAGAACCAGGCCGTGAAGAGAGCTTGAGATGATGTATTTACATTCAAGGATCTTCTCCACAACACTATTCCAACTCCCGGTCGGATCGACTAGGTGAATGTTTTTGAAAGGGGCGAGGAGGTTGTTCTTTTTAATCAGAGCCATATCGAACATGTTTGGAACAATGCCGACTGCGTGTTTTTCCGTTGGTTCGAAACGTGAACCCGTCAAGCGTTTGGTGAGAAGCGCTGGATCACCATAAACTTCAGGGACGGTGATACCTCTCGCTTTAAGAAATTGCCGCGTGAGCGGCCCCCTTACGGCCCTAACATCGATGTTTCTGTACTTGTGGTCATTGACGGGGACGCTGCCATTCACGCCGCTTCCCCAGATCACGTCGCCGTCATTTGCGAAGTGAAGTATCGAACCAATTGACAGGATGCCGCGCGGAGTATGCACGCTATCAAAAACAGTGTGACCCCGCCGGCCCAGCATAAGCTCGACGATGGTGCGCCCAAGTTCGTCGCCGAAGTTCACTCCGTTATGGGGGCGCCAATAGACAATTTCCGCTGTGGGGTATGGCATCTTCGGCCACCCTCTTATGTCAGGGTCGGGCGGAGAAGGCAGAAGAACGTTCTTAATTTTGCTCAAAGCTCGCCTTGCGAGCGGCCGCTCACTAGGATCTTTAGGGAGGTTGATCTCAAAAACGCGTTCCATGCGAGTGTGCCTACCTTATGAAGTTAGTTTGTAAAAAAGCTGCAAAAAGCAAATGTCTTTGTAAGCTAGGTGTCAAAATTGCTTATCAGGACGTCTGCGCGAAATTTTTGATATCATCGCCTTAAGCCGCCTCGGTGCGAGAATGGCCAGCAGGACGAACCAGGCGAGTGCAAAGAGCGTTCCAAGCGCCATGCCCTGCCAGAAGCTCGATAGCTGAAACGATCCGAGATAGGGCCGGGCGAGCTGGACGATAAAGAAGCCGGCCGCACCATTTGCGACGGCCGGCCACAATTCTTTGAGAACCGAAGCGATGGTCAGGCCCAGTTCGCGCACCGCGAAATAAAAGGTCACCGGCGTTGCCGCCAGCATGCTGAGTACGAAGACGATTGTCATCGACTGGACGTCGGAACTTGGAATGAGAAGCAGCGCGGTGATTGCCGAGATGGATTTCGTGATGCCTGCGATCAGGATGAACTCCGGCCGTCCCCGGGCGGAGATGAACGGGCCATTGATGAACTGCACGCATTGCAGCGCGCCCAGCAGCATCAGGGGCGCCACGACGCCCTCGACGCCAGTCCACTTGTCGCCGAGCAGCACATCGGTCACCTCCGGCGCCAAAGCCGCCACGACGACGAAGACAGGCGTGATGAAGGTTGCCGCAAGGCCGATGGTTTTCAGATAGGCCTGCGCCATGCGTTCGCGATCGCTGGAAATCTTCGAGAGGACGGTCAGCGAGACATCGTAGAGCGCGCCCTGCAGCAATTGCATCATCGTCAGGTAGATGCGCGAGCCGATCGCATACAGGCCATAGGCGGCCAGCCCGAACTGGCTGACAATGATGATGTCGATCGTCTTTGTTCCGGCAAAATCCACCAGCCGCTGGAAGACGACCGGCATGCCGAAGCGTGTCATCTGGAAAAAGGCCCGCCCGTCCATGGTCAGGCTCGGTTTCCATTCCGGCCGCCACCAGAGCCATGCAACGCTGATCAGGCCTGCGACGTAGCTCTGCACCACGAAGCTCCAGATGCCGAAGCCGGCAAATGCGCAGGCAATGGCAGCCACGCCGCCTGCGATATTGGCAAGGAAGGTCCTCAGCGCCAGCGACTTGAACTTCATGTGGCGCTTGTACATCGCCTCCTGGAACATCGATGGCGCCGTAAACAGCAGCACGCCCGAGGCAACGACGATGTAGATCGACTGACCCGGAATATCGAGTTTGACACTCAGCCGGTCCGCCATCAGGATCACGCAGACGAACATCACGACAACGACGCCGATGGAAATCAGGAAGGGCAGGTTGATGTCCGATGGCTTCAGGTCGCGCCGCTGCATGATGGCATCGCCAAAGCCGAACTCGGCAATCATCGGCACGAGCAAAAGGATCAGCGCCACAGCCGAGGCGGTGCCGAAATCCTCGGGCGAAAGAAGCCTGGCCAGCACGATCGACAGCAGGAAGGTAAAGACCTTGCCGCCCCAGTTCTGGATGATCGACCACTTCACCCCATGGGCAGCGTCGTGGTGCAGCGAGATCTTTTTGTCCATTCCAGCGCCAGTTTTCGAGCGCCTCCCGAGCCGGAGACTACACGAAGGATTCGAGTGGAGGGAAGCCTTCAAACGATTTGATTTCGCCGCCCTGGGCGTTAACCTTTATGCGGCATGAATACCGGATTTTGTGTGCAATGCAATATTTTGATTGATTTCACCTGTCAGTCGTCTACAAATAGCGTCAGTGTAAACGTTAATTCTAGTGTTTTTCAGGGCCGCCTGTGTAGTGTCGGCCTGTTTTTAAAATGATTGCCGCATCGGCGCAATATCTAAGCCCTGGCTGCGGGGTCCCGATCTGGGACATTTTATGTAATGGCTCTGAATTGCGCTGATATTTGTCCATTGGGACTTTGAATGAAGATCGCTTTTATTTCACCTATTCCGGTCGTGCCAGCATTTGAGGGCAACAGCAGCCGTATCCTCAATCTGTGCCGGGCTGTTCGCGCGCTGGGGCATGACGTCTATTTCATTCATCCGCAATCCGGTTCGTCCAGCGGTCTGGATCGCGAAGGGCATATCGCGGAATTCGGTGCCGACAGGTTCATTGTGCTCGTGTCCAGCCCGCTGGAAAAGATGCTGCACTTTGCCAAGCGCACGTTCTGGGCGATGCGCCGCCGTATAGGCCGCAAGCTGAAATCCGACATGGGTTTTTACTTCGCGCTCGATGAATTCTACCGAATCGGCTTTGGCCGCAAATATCGGGCGCTTCAGGAGCAGCACGGTTTCGATGTCGTGGTTTGCGAGTATGTGTTCCAGTCCGCAGCACTCGAGGCTTTCCCTGCCGATGTCCGCAAGATCCTCGATACGCATGATTCCTTCGCCGATCGGCACAAGCTGTTCGGAAATGACAACTACTGGTATTCGCTGCCTTCAGATGAAGAGGTGCGTGGTTTTACACGCGCCGACGCGATCGTTGCTATCCAGCAGGAGGAGGCTGACCGCTTTCGCCGGCAGATCGACCAGGACGACCCCGAAGTCGCCGTTGTCAGCCACTTTCTCGATCTGTCGCACAGGGTTTCGGATTACACATCTGCCAATGCTGTCTTTCTGGGCTCGTCCTATGTCGCCAATGTGCGCTCCCTGACGTTTTTTATCGAAAGCATCCTGCCAAAAATTGTGGCGGAGATACCCGAATTTCGTCTGGTGGTGGCCGGCAGCATCTGCAAGATGATTGGCGATAACCCTCACGTCGACAAGCTGGGCTTTGTCGATCACGTCGCCGATGCGTACAAGCGCGCGCAGATCTCGGTCAATCCCACGCTCATTGGCACGGGGATCAATATCAAGCTTCTGGATGCCATGTCCGCAGGCGTTCCGACCGTCGCGTCGCGGACCGGGCTGCGCGGTCTTCCGGTGTGCTACAGGGGCGGTGCGGTCGAGGTGCCGGACGAGGATGCCGGGGCCTTTGCCCGCGAGGTTATAAATCTTTCGCGAAACGCGCATATGAGGGCTGAACGCGGGGAGGCGGCCTATGCCGCAGCGCAGGCATGGAATGCCGACCAGATGTCTTCACTTGCGCGGCTGCTGGGTGACAACCCGCCGCAAGCGCTTGCAGCAGCCCAATAGGAAAGTCGCCAATCCATGCGTATCTCTCTCGTCACGACAACCATGAACCGCGCCCGCGAGGTGGGCGAGCTTTTGGATTGTCTGGAACTGCAGACGCGCAAGGCCGACGAGATCGTGATCGTCGACCAGAGCGCTGACGATGCCACGCAGGTGGTGGTCGCGCGCTATAGCGACCGGTTGCCGATTACCTATGTCAGGGACAGCCGGAAGGGCGGCGCGCGGGGTCGCAACCTCGGCTACAGCAAGATAACCGGCGACATCATCGGATATCCCGATGACGACTGCGTCTTTCGTCCCGACACCCTGGAGCGGGTGTATCAGGCCTTTGCCGGCGATCCCGGGCTTGGCATTTTCTGCGGCATGAGCGTGACGCCGAAGGGCGTGCCGTCGCAGGGACGCTGGTCCGGCGCCAAATGCACGATCGATCGCTACAATGTGTGGATCACCCAGACCATGTACACCACCTTCTACCGGGCGGAGACCTTCCGCCAGGCGGGCCTGTTCAACGAGGATCTCGGGGTTGGCGCCGGTACGGTCTGGGGATCGGGCGAGGAAACCGAACTGATGCTTCGGGCGCTGCGAAATGGCGCCAAGGGCCTCTATGATCCCACCTTTCAGATATCCCATCCGGAGCCGCTTGCGGTGATCGACCATGCGACGCTGGATCGCGGGCGCCGCTACAACAGGGGGTTTGGCCGGGTCATGCGCATGGAGGGCTATCCGCTCTGGTTCGTCGCCTATATGTCGGCGCGACCGCTTCTGGGGGCAGCCGCATCCCTCGTCAAGGGCCAGTTCGGCCAGGCGCGCTATCGGGCCATCGCGTTCAGCCAGCGTCTGCGCGGCTGGTCCGATCGCCTTCAGTGAGAGGTCGCCCCGTGGATAGCAGAATTCTGGAAACGCAAGCAATCACCACGACGATCTTCGCCGACCGGCGCTGGCCGCCGGAAACCGGGATCGGCAAGGTCCAGGCGGAGCTGGAGGCGCGTCTGCCGGCAGATCTGAAAATCGTCGACATCGCCGTTAGCGGTCGCATTGGCTCGCCGGTTTCGCCGTTGTCCATCAGCCGTGCCCTGTCGGGGCGCGGTCGCAGGGGCGTGTTCTTCAGCGCCGGTTTCGTGCCACCGCTGTTTTCGCAGCTTCCGTCCGTCGTCATCGTCCATGACCTGACCCATCGCCGTTTCTACGGCGCCGCGAAACGCGCCTACTACGATCTCGTCTACAAGCCGCTCTACCGGCGTTGCAGCGCGGTGATCTGCGTCTCGGAATTCACGCGGCAGGAGTTTCTCGACTGGTCCGGCATGGCGCCGGAAAAGGTCCACCTCGTCTATAACGGCTACGAGGCCTGCTTCCGGGAAGACGGGCCGGCCCATGCGCCGGGTTACCCCTACGTTCTGTATGGTGGCAATCACCGTTCCTATAAAAATCTCGACAGGCTCATTCGGGCTTTCGCGGCCTCAACTTTGCCCAACCGTGGCATTAAGCTTGTCCTGACGGGAAATCGGAATGCTGAACTTGCCACATTGGCTGATCATCTCTCCGTGGGCCAGCATGTCGTTTTTGCCGGGCGGTTGCCTTCCGAGGCCATTCCGTCATTTTACCGTGGTGCATTGGCTGTAGCCTATGTTTCCCTGTTCGAGGGGTTCGGACTGCCGATCGTCGAGGCCTATGCCTGCGGCGTGCCGGTGTTGACCTCGAACGTCTCTGCAATGCCCGAAGTCGCCGGGGAGGGCGCGCTTCTGGTCAATCCGGAATTGGTGGAGGAGATCACACAGGGGCTCGATCGGATAACATCCGACGAGGACCTGAGAGCACGATTGACAGCAGGTGGCCGGCGAAGACGGGAGGACTTCGATTGGGACACATCGGCGCAACGCCTTTGGCAACTGGTCAAGGACGCGGCGGCGTAAGCTGTAATCCACAACCTGAAAGCATAGACCTATGGCCGACAGACAGAGACTTCATGTCATCCTTGTCAACTTCCGCACCCCGTCCTTGACGATCCGAAGCGTGGGTTCGCTGCGCAAGCGCGGCATCGCGGGGCCCGAAAACATCACGGTTGTCGAGAATTGCTCGGGCGATGATTCCCTGGCGAAAATGACGGCGGCCATGCCGGACGTTAGAATCAAGGTGTCGCCGGTCAACGGTGGTTTCGGCGCCGGCGTCAATTTCGGGGCCGAGGGGATCGATGCCGACTATCTTCTGGTGTTGAACCCGGACACCTATTTCGATTCCGACACGGTGACCCCTGTCCTCGACCAGATGGATGCGATGCACGACATCGGCATCGCCGGCCTCGATCTGGTAAACCCTGACGGTAGCCGCCAGTACGGCGCGCGCCGCTTCTATTCCCTCCTCGATATCGCCGCGCGGCGCCTCAAGGGTTTTGGGGCCGTCATGGCGCGGCGCGTTGCCCGCCACCTGATGGTGGAAGAGACCGAAATAGGCGCTCCCTTCGATGCCGAATGGGTGATGGGCACCGGCTTCATCGTCCGGCGGGATCTGTATGCCCGTCTGGGAGGCATGGAGGAAAGCTATTTCCTCTACATGGAGGACGTCGACCTTTGCGCGCGGACCTGGATGAGCGGCCGGCGCGTGGTCTACTTCCCGGGTTTCCCGCTGGTGCACGATCACCAGCGGCAGAGTGCTGCAAGCCCCCTCAGTTTCGCCGGGCGTGCGCATATCCGCAGTCTTTTGCTGTTTGCCCGCCGTTTCAGGTTGCCGCTCTTCAAATCCCCGGGGGTGGCGTCTGTTGTCGATAGCGGACGAGGCAAGCGGTGGTCTGGCACTGTCGATGCGACGGCGGTTTCCACCAAAACCATATCCTGAGCCGGCACGGCTGAAGAGGGAAACAATATGCAATTCGAAAGACTGGACATTGCGGACGTGGTGCTGCTGAAACCGAAGAAGTTCGGTGATGCCCGCGGCTATTTCATGGAAACCTTCCGCCGCAACCTGTTCGAGGAGATGGTCGGACCCTATCAGTTCGTGCAGGACAATCAGTCTCTCTCCGCCGATGTTGGCACGATCCGTGGGCTGCATTTCCAGTTGGAACCGCGCGCGCAGGGCAAGCTTGTGTCCTGCATCGCGGGGGCGATCCTGGATGTTGCCGTCGACATCCGTTCGGGCTCCCCAACCTATGGCCGCCACGTTGCAGCCGAGCTCACGGCAGAAAACGGCCATATGCTTTGGGTGCCCCCGGGGTTCGCCCATGCGTTCTGCACGCTCGTCGCAGATACCAAGGTCAGTTATAAGGTGACGGACTACTACAGTCCCGAACACGATCGCGGCCTCGCCTTCGATGATCCTGACATCGGTATCGAATGGCCAATGCCGACCGGCCAGGCCGTCCTGTCCGGCAAGGACAAGCAGCAGCCCAAATTGCGTGATCTTGGAACTGCATTCACATTTTCATCAGCGGCCAGCTGAGTATCAGATTAAGGCCAGCTGCGTTTCAAATAAAGGATTGGCGACCATGCGTGTTTTGGTAACCGGAGGTGCGGGCTTCATAGGATCGGCGGTGGTGCGCCACCTCGTTATTGTAAAGGGCTATGACGTCCTGACTGTGGACAAGCTGACCTATGCCGGAACGCTCACCTCCATCAAGGAGGTCGAGAACAGGCCGAACCACCGGTTTCTGAAGGCCGATATTTGCGATCGTTCCGCCATTACCGATGCTTTTGCGAGCTTTCGCCCTGACCGCGTGATGCATCTGGCCGCCGAAAGTCATGTCGACCGGTCGATCACCGGCGCAAGGGATTTCGTCGAGACGAATGTGATGGGCACGTTCAATATGCTGGAGTGCGCCCGGGAATTCTGGTCGCGGCTGCCGCCTGCCGAGAAAGAGGCCTTCCGGTTTCTCCATGTCTCGACCGACGAAGTCTATGGATCCCTCGGCGACGAGGGGCTCTTTACGGAAGAGACGCCTTACGATCCGAGTTCGCCCTATTCAGCTTCGAAGGCGTCGTCCGATCACCTCGCCAAGGCCTGGGTTCGCACATACGGGCTGCCTGTCGTCGTGTCGAACTGCTCCAACAATTACGGCCCCTATCACTTTCCCGAAAAGCTCATCCCGCTGATGATCCTCAACGCGCTGGAAGCCAAGCCGCTTCCGGTTTATGGCAATGGCGCAAACATCCGGGATTGGCTCTACGTCGAGGATCATGCGCGCGCCCTGGATCTCATCGCCGAACGCGGTCGGATTGGCGAGACCTATAATGTGGGCGGGCGCAACGAGCGGCGCAACATCGAGGTTGTCGAGCGAATCTGCACGCTGATGGATACGCTTCATCCCACAGGCGCGCCGCATTCGCGGCTCATCACCCATGTCACCGATCGCCCGGGCCATGATGCGCGATATGCCATCGACGCCACCAAGCTCGAAACCGAACTTGGCTGGAAAGCCCAGGAAGACTTTGATTCCGGCATCTCGAAGACCGTTGCCTGGTATCTTGAAAATCGCTGGTGGTGGGAGCCGCTGCGCGAGGGCTATTCCGGTGGCCGTCTCGGACTTGTCGAGCCGCAGAAGGTGACGGCATGACCCGTCAACGGTTGGTCGTGACAGGCTTGAATGGACAGGTGGTGACCGCGCTGATCGAGCGGGGCGCCCTGAGGCCGGACATGGAGATCATTGCGATCGGGCGTCCCGATCTGGATCTTGCTCAACCGGAGAGCGTTGCGGCGGCCATCGAGGCGGCGCGACCCGATCTCGTCGTTTCCGCTGCAGCCCATACGGCGGTGGATCAGGCGGAAAGCGAGGAAGAACTCGCCACACGAATGAACGGCACGTCTGCGGGCGAGATCGCCAAGGCCGCCGCAAAGCTCGGGGTTCCGATCATCCATATCTCGACGGACTATGTGTTTGACGGATCGAAATCGACGCCGTATCGGGAGGATGATCCCGTAGCACCGCTGGGAGCCTATGGTCGCTCCAAGCTTGCGGGTGAGCTGGCCGTCCGAAACGCGACCGACAACCATGCAATTCTGCGGACCGCCTGGGTCTATAGTCCCTTCGGGAAGAATTTTCTCAAGACCATGCTGAGGCTTGCGGAAAGTCGAGATGGTCTTTCCGTGGTCAATGACCAGATCGGCAATCCGACGTCGGCGCTCGATATCGCCGACGGGATATTGGCGATCGCCGCAAACCTTTCATCGGACAAGGCCGCAGGTCTGCGGGGAACATTCCACATGACGGCGCAGGGAGAGGCAAGCTGGGCCGACTTCGCCGAAGAGATCTTTTCCTGCGCGCAGTCCAAAGGTGCGGGTTTCGCAGCAGTCACCGGCATTCCGTCGAGCGCCTATCCGACGCCGGCAAGGCGCCCGGCAAATTCGCGGCTCGACTGCACCTCGCTTGAAAAAGTTCACGGCGTCATCTTGCCGCCCTGGCAAGCCTCTACTGCCAGCACGGTCGAACGCCTTGTCAGCAAAGCCTCGGCTTAACAGAATTTCTGCAAACGAATGGAGACGCAGATCATGAAGGGTATTATTCTCGCGGGTGGCAGCGGCACGCGCCTTCATCCGATGACGTCGGTTCTGTCAAAGCAACTCATGCCGATTTACGACAAGCCGATGATTTTTTACCCGCTGTCCATGCTCATGCTTGCAGGGATCCGGGACATTCTGATTATCTCGACGCCGCGCGACCTGCCCAATTTTCAGGCGCTGTTGGGTGACGGTTCCCGACTGGGAATCTCGCTGAGCTATGCTGTACAGCCCTCGCCGGACGGGCTTGCCCAGGCCTTTGTCATCGGTGCCGATTTCATCGGCTCCTCGTCGTGCTGCCTGGTGCTTGGCGACAACATCTTTTACGGGCACGGCATCACCGATCTCCTTAAGAATGCGGCTTTGCGGCCGGATGGCGCAACGGTGTTTGCTTACCATGTCAGTGATCCTGAACGCTACGGCGTGGTTCAGTTTGATTCGGACATGAAGGCAGTATCGATCGAGGAGAAACCAGAGGTCGCGAAGTCGAACTGGGCCGTCACCGGGCTGTATTTCTATGATTCCGACGTTGTCGATATCGCAGCAAACCTCAAACCCTCCCCACGCGGCGAGCTTGAGATCACGGATGTGAACAAGGCTTACCTGGAACGGGGCACGCTAAACGTGGAGTTGATGGGCCGCGGCTATGCATGGCTCGACACCGGGACACCGGACAGTCTCCTGGAAGCCAGCGAATTCGTAGCGACGCTGGAGCGCCGTCAGGGTTTCAAGATTTGCTGCCCCGAGGAAATCGCGTTCCGGATGGGTCTGATCGATGAAGCCGGTTTTCGGGTTCTTGCACAGGAATACGGAAAGAGCAGCTATGGACGCTATCTCCTGAAATTGCTCGGCTAGGGGCTAATCGTGTCATTTGCGACCGGTCCCTTCCGATCGGGCGCAAATGTCATAATCCTGAAAAACCAGTTCCGGGCGTTTTGGGAGTGCCATAAAGTTCGCGCGCGTGTGAAAAATCGCGTCAGCCCATCTGTGAGACGCGCGAAGGCTTGACCATTCGGCTGCGGCCAAACATACGATGACGCTGGATGGCATTGGAGAGGCGAGTTGGTGAATTCAATCTACGAGCGACATGTTGCTGTGGGTATGCATTCGCAAGACGTCGCGGGACGCTCGAAGATTCGCTGGAAAGACCCAGAGGAATTGGTGCTCTTGTTTGGGTTGCTTCTGCTGCCCTTTCAGGCCGTGAAACTGTCGATCGCCCAACCGGCGCATCTATGGGTTCTTTTCGCCCTGGCGATGATGTTGCTGTATCGCAGTGTCAAGATTTCAGTTGCTGAGCTTGTCGTCTATATTGCGTTCCTTTATTTCGCTTTTACGCTGACATTTTTCCAGGACTACCCAAGGATCAAGGAATACGAGCAGTTAATCAAGTTCGCCTTGTTCTATCCGTCCTTTTATTTGGTGGGGCGATGGCTCGGCGGTCGTTACGCAAACCGGGATTTCCCACTCGGCTACGGTTTCCTGTTCCTGTTTCTTGCTTTTCAATATGTTACCCAGGCGCTGGAACTTCCGGTTATCTTTGAGGCGCTCGATTTTGGCCAGGGCGCATTGCACGGCACCTTCAGAGAAAGAAACTGGCTGGCGGTCTATTTTCTTCTGTTTTCCTACATTCTGGTTCTCCGAGACAAGACAACCAAAGGCTTTGTGCTATTCATCGTCTTCAATGCCATCGTCATGCTGCTGTCCGGCTCGAAAACCACCTTCATTGCCGCCGGCATAGCCTTTCTCCTGCATTCCCGCTTGCCGATTTGGATCAGGATTTTCCCGACACTGATCGGCGCCGTTTTCTATATTTCGCTCTTTTCTGATGAACTGTCGGGAGACAAGCTTGCCGTGAAGCTCGAGGAGGAGCGCGGACTGGCGCTTTTGACGAGTTTGGACCTGTTGAAAGACAATCCGCTGGGCTTTGGCTGGGGGTTTGTGGAGGCGTTTTTCTCGAACAGCTGGATCGTGGTGAAGGGGCTGGGTGAAGGTACAAATTCAGTCTTTTCCGTGCCTCTTGACCTCTGGATCATCGCCGGGCCAATCGGCTTTCTGATGTGGCTCGTTATTTTTGTCGGCGTTGGAAATTCGTCCATAAAGATTCTGGCGCCAATTGCCGCCTTGTCATTCCTCAATCCACTGCATCAATCGGAATTGGTTTATTTCTTTATTGGCGTTCTTGTATCCTACGCGAAGTTCTCTCGGCCCCGTCTCAGCACGCATTAAGAACGGGTCGGGTCGCATTTGCGTTTTTCCTCTGAATTATGAAGATTGTTCGAATATTCAATTTGTATTAGCACCTGCTTTGGAGTCGTATTAATGGATCTGAGATCTCCCTTTGGATCGTACCGGCGTAATGAGGCTTGGTCGACGTGCATGGCATAAACCGGATAGTTCCAGGCGATGCTGGCCTGCTGGCCAATCGTGCGATCGTGGCTGTGTATATCGCCGGGCTTTTATGTTTGCTGTTCTCTTTCGGTGGGGTCACAGATCTCCCGAAAGCCATCGGATACGGACTGATTGCCATTTCGGGAGCGTTCGCAGTCCTCATTAAAGGCGTGCCGGCGCACACGAAAAACATCTTCAATTCGGCTTTGATCATCGTCTCGATCCTCAGTGTTTGGATTTTCGCTCAAACCCTCCCGAGCGATCTCCTCGGAAACTCCGTTTGGGATTCCGCCAGAGCGCTTGGCGTTGACGGCACCAAAACCATCTCTGTTGCCAGCGGCGATACGTTCAATTCGATCCTCAACGTGAGCGGACCGTTCATAACCTTTCTGGCGGTATTGATTATTTTTCCAAATGACGAGGACGTAAGGCGTGCATTGCGGATTGCGGCCTATTTTCTGAGCGTATTGGTTTTGTTCGGCCTTATTCAATATGGGCTCTTCCCAGATGCGCTCTTGTTCTCTCAAAAGAGCGCATATGTCGGTAGTCTGACGAGCGTTTTTGTGAACAGGAACACCGCCGGAACTTTCCTGGGGCTGGTCGCACTGGTTTTTGTCGTCTGGTTTTGCGAGGTGGCAAGGCTATGCAGGCTCAGATACAATCTGGATCGCTTCGCAAACGGTGTACCCCTGAATCTGGGTCGCGCTCATCTCGAGTTGCTGGCCGCGGCCATCATGTTTTTGCTTGCCGTTCTGTCGCTGCTCCTGACCCAGTCCCGGGGTGCCATGGCGTCGTTCGTCCTCGCCGTTGCCTGTTTCATCGTTCTGGCTGCATTTTATCCGGTCGACATTGCAGGCAGCGGAATGGAGCGCCGGCGCGTTTCGCTCGCAGGAAGGTTCCTTCGCCTTGCAATCATCCTGGGCATTGCAGTCGCTGGTCTAGCGCTGTTTGGTGGGCGCACGGTTCTGAGGGCTCAAGTGGCAGGCGGTGAAGATGCGCGCTTCTGCGTTCTTCCGGGGCTTCTGGAGATGGCCGATGACAGATGGCTGACGGGGTGGGGGTTCGGAACCTTTCGCGTCGCGTTTTCCGCATACAGAGATCCGCATTGTGGTCTCTATGGCGCCTGGGTCAGGGCGCATAACGTCTACCTGGAAGGCTATGCCGGACTGGGCATACTATTCTGGCCGCTTGTGGTGGTGGGCGTTGGTGTTTGCGGTGTTGCTTTCTGGCGGGGTATCCGCAATCGGCGGTCGATGCGGCTCTACGCGCATCTCGGCCTGTGCGGAATGATTCTGACGCTCCTGCATTCGGCGATCGATTTTTCGTTGCAGATACCCGGCTATGCCGCAACCTTTGCCTCTTTTTTAGCCTTGATGATCGCTGTCTCGGCAGGCAAGGCGGTGAAAAAAAGACGTTTTTCGTGAAGAGCCATAAGCGACTGTTAAATTATATGCAGGAAGATTCACGTATGCTTGCAAGCAGACGCCGGTTGGGTTAACCACTATTGAAATTATGGAATAATTCTGTGGCTTAGATGACGCACTATGTGGTTAAGTAAAAAATAATTCTGGTAAAAATTATGTTTTCTGGTGTGCCGTCATGGGGAATGACGAATTGTACCTGGGGATTTTTGAATACGGATCGGGGACTTAATGTCTGGACGTTTTTTATTGAGTGTGCCGTTGCTCGCTGCCGGCCTTGTGCTGACGTCCTGCACGTCATTGCCGCGCGCTGGCGCAGATGATGCCGCCATCGAAGCCGGTGCTGCTGTCACTGTCAGTGCAAAAGACCACAAGGTCGGCATCGACTATGCGCTGGTCGATGTGAACGAGACGACGCTAGCCTACTTGGGGAAAGCTGAATCCGCGTCGCTTCTGGGTGGTTTCGGCGGTGGACGCGGCGGTCCTCCGGAGTTGCCGCTTGGGATTGGCGACGTGGTCCAGGTGGCTATCTTTGAATCGCAGTCCGGCGGTTTGTTCATTCCTGCCGATGCCGGTAGTCGCCCCGGTAACTTCATTACGCTTCCGGAGCAGACCGTCGATCGCGGGGGTACAATCAGTGTGCCCTATGCGGGTCGCGTCAGGGCGGATGGACGGTCCGTGGAGGCGGTGCAGCGTGATATCGAAGACACACTGGCCAGCCGAGCGATTGAACCGCAGGTCCTGATCACCACGGTCCGGAGCCGTTCCACTCAGGTGGCTGTGCTCGGTGACGTGCGCTCGCCTTCGAAAATCGAGTTGAGCCCCGCCGGCGAACGCATATTGGATGTCATTTCTCAGGCGGGCGGCCTTAGTTCTCCTGGCATAGAGACATATGTATCGCTTCAGCGTCGCGGGAAGACTGCGACGGTGCTCTACGACCATCTCGCCAATACCCCGGCAGAAAACATTTATGTCGCCCCGGGCGACACCATTCTGGTCAATCGTGAGCGCCGGACCTATCTGGCCTTCGGTGCCGCTGGTCTGAATGGTCGTTTCGACTTTGAAGAATCGGATCTGTCTCTCGGTGAAGCGCTTGGCAAGGCCGGTGGTCTGCTTGACGGACGCGCTGATCCGAAACAAGTGGTTCTCTATCGCGTCGTTCCCAAGGAGCTTCTGAACAAGCTCGGCGTTCACACGGACAAGTTCCCGAAAAATGAAGTCCCCGTGATTTTCCGGGCGAACCTGCGTGATCCTGCAGGGCTGTTCGCTGCTCAGCAATTCGCAATGCACGACAAGGACATCATCTATGTTTCCAACTCGGACTCTGTCGAACTCTTGAAGTTCCTCAACATCGTCAATTCGGTCACCTCAACAGCTGCAGGTGTATCGTCAGACGTCGTCGAGACACGGGATGCGATAAGGGCGATGTAGTCGCAACGGGGCCACAGTTTCGGTGCACGGCACCTCTGTGGCCTTAAAATGAAACTGATTAGAACGAAAATATTTCACCGCTCAGGAGGCGAAAAATGTCTGGCAAATCGTTTACAGTAAAAGTCGGAATCGTCGTCGGCATGGCAAGTTCGGCTTTGTTCCTTGGCGATATGGCTGTGGCACAGGAAGCTGCGAACACGGCTCCACCAGCGGTCACTGCAGGTGAAGCGCAGTCCGCAACGACCACGCCGCCTGCAGAGGCTGCGGCGGAAACGGCCGCTGAAACCCCGCTGGCGCCATCCCCTGCCGAAACGGCATGTTTTTCCGGTCCGGCTAAGCTTTCAGAGCTGGAAGTTCAGGCGTTTTTGAGTGCCCCCGCAGGGCTGCTGACGGACTTCCCGTCCGGTGGTCTGCCGCTTTCGACCCGCGTTCGCTCGCTGGCCGGTTCGGACGCCGCGACGCTCGACCCGATTCTCGGCCTCGTACCCAACGCCAGCTCGATGCAGGTTGCTGCCATCGGATCGGGTCTCGCCCGTGTGGCCAAGGCCTGCGAGAAGAGCAACCCGGAATATGCAGCGACCATCCAGGAAAAGATTGCTTTGCTTGGAGATGGCGCCCTTGAACTCGCATTCGCGACGGCGCTGAACGAAGTACAGACAGCAGCACTTGGCCAGGCAGGTGGCGCAGGCGCCGGCGCCGGAGGCGCAGCCGGTATTGGTGGAACGGGCACAGCAGGCGGCGGTGCCAACGGGGTGAACGGCACGTCGGCTTCGACTGTGACGCAGAGTGGAACATTCGCGGTCAACAATGCTGGCAGCACCTTCGGCGACGTCATTGAAGATGTGAGCCCGACCAACTAACCGAGCGACTGGTGCGTTTTTTGCGTGCAAGTCCATTCTCGACCTTTTGAGGTAAGATTTTGCAGCTGTACACAAGGGCATCCGACATTCGAGAACGGCGCGATTTTAGCGCCGAAGAGCAGAATCAAACTGTCGACTTCGACAAGTTGCTCGGCGCTGCTCGGCGACAGTGGAAAATAGTCTTGGTTGCCGCTGTCGTCGCTGTTCTGCTCGGCGCGGCCTATGCACTGTCTGCCGTGCCGCTCTACACGGCATCGTCGACCGTTCTTATCGACAGACAAAACAGTGCGGTTGTCGATCAGTTGTCGACCATCGCCGGCGGTGTCGATGACGAGGCCTCCGTGCTGAGCCAAATCGAACTGTTGAAATCCGATACGATCGGTCTGGCTGTCGTCGATAAATTGGGGCTCGTGGATAATCCGGAATTCAACGCATCCACGGAATCGCCGCTTGGAACAGTGCTGTCGGTGTTCAAGTCGATTGTGAATGTTCCAGGATGGTTTGCATCGTCGTCGACCGATATTGCCGATATAAACGAGCTCAAAAGGCGGTCAGCCTTGTCGACGGTTTTGGGCAATGTCGGTGTCAGCCGCGTTGGACGCACCTACGTTATCTCGATATCCTATACTTCCGCATCGCCGACCTTGTCCGCCAGTATCGCCGGCGGCATCGCTGACGCTTACCTGACAGACAAGCTGGACTCGAAATATGACGCCACGCGCCGGGCCAGCACCTGGCTTCAGGACCGCATCGAAGAGTTGAAGCAGAAGTCGCTGGAATCCGATCTGGCAGTCCAGAAATTTCGCACATCCAGCGGATTGCTCACCAGTGACGGCCGCCTCGTCAGCGACCAGCAACTGACAGAACTGAACAGCGCGATGATTGTTGCGCAAGCAGACACCGCAAAGGCGCAAGCCAAGTTTGACCGTATCCGGTCGATTATTGCCAATGGACAGAACGACGCGATCGTCTCTGAAGTTCTCGACAGTTCGATTTCCAACAATCTGCGCGAAAAATACCTCGAGGCGTCCAAACGCGAAGCGGAAATCGCCGATCGGCTCGGCACCAACCATTCACAGGCTGTCAGGCTACGCGGCGAAATGCGCGAATATGAACGGCTGATGTTTGAGGAACTCAATCGTATCGCCGAGAGCTATCAGAGCGAACTGGATGTTTCGAAATCGCGCGAAAAAAGTCTGGCATCCAGCGTCGCCCTGGCATCGGGCGTCAGCGCCTTGGCGGGCGAGACGCAGGTGCAGTTGCGCGAACTTGAGCGTTCGGCTGAAACCTACAAAAACCTCTATCAGACGTTTCTTCAACGCTACCAGGAAGCGATCCAGCAGCAATCCTTTCCGATCACCGAAGCCCGCATAATTTCGCGCGCAACGCCTCCGCAGGGGCCGAGCCATCCGAGAAAATCCCTTATCCTCGCTCTGTCGTTGATCATGGGCTGCGCGGCAGGTGCGGGCATCGGTGCCTTCAGGGAATTCAGAGACCGGTTTTTCCGGACGGGCGAACAGGTCCGTGAGGTTCTTGGTGTCGAATATCTCGGGCATGCACCGCTGGTCGCTTCGACTGACCGGAAGGCTGCCGAGATCGACGCGGAGTCGACACATCCCCGATCCATTCGCAAAGCCAGCCCAATTTACAATCATGCGATCGATCACCCGCTGTCGGCTTTTGCCGAGACTTTGCGCAGCGCAAAAATTGCCGCGGATCTGAACCTTCCGGGCAAGGGATCGAAGATCATCGGGGTTGTCTCCATCCTTCCGGGTGAGGGAAAATCGACGGTTTCAATCAACTTCGCTGAGCTTCTGGCAAACCAGGGTGCACGCACCGTCCTGATCGATGCTGACCTTCGAAATCCCGGCGCAACGCGTGCCCTTGGAAAACATGCGGATGCAGGCCTGCTTGAAGCGGTGCTGGAACAGCGTCCGGTTCGCGACATGCTGCTGATGAATGCAAAGACCAAACTCGCATTCCTGCCCGCGGTGGTGAAGCGGCGTATTCCGCATTCGTCGGAATTGTTGTCCTCGCTGGCGATGTCGCAGGTCCTTTCAGAAGTGTCAGCGAATGCCGATTACGTCGTCGTGGATTTGCCGCCGCTTGGTCCGGTAGTCGATGCACGCGCCATTGCGTCGAAGATCGATGGCTTCATCTTTGTTGTCGAGTGGGGCAGGACGGCCAGAAGTATCGTCAAGCAAACGCTGGAAAACGAGCCGCTGATCGCTGCTAAATGCCTCGGCGTCATCCTGAACAAGGTCGACGAAGACAAGCTGAAACTCTATAAATCCTATGGCTCCAGCGAGTATTATTACTCGCGATATTCAGCCTATTATCGCGAGGGTTAGGTGTGGCCCTCGCTGCCGGGACGGTGCGGAAATTTTGTCTTTTCATGCCTTTTGCGATTACGATCGCGCTTAGTATCCACACGATCGTCAACACGCTGCAGGCTGCGCCTGCGCTTGCAGCCGCCAAGCTGATTGAGGACGGTGCGCCTGTTTCGTCGGCGGCCCTTGCGGCGTTGCCCGAATCATTTTTTGTCACGAACGGTTGTTACACGCCCGCCAAGCGGGCTGCCGTGACATTGACGCTGACGCTCGCGGATCAGCAGAATATTGCTGCAGACTATGACGCCTGGGCCGCAGCAGTCTCGAGAGCAGAAGCTGCAGTCATCAGCGCCCTTTCGTGTTCGCCAGCGGATGGAAATCTCTGGTTGCGCCTTGCCATGACGCGTCTTGCCGCAGGTGAAAATCCGACGGAACAGGTTGCGCTGCTGTCCATGTCACAGCAGATGGAACCCAGCAGCGGTCGCATCATCACTGCGCGCCTGTCCCACTGGAAGCGGCTTTCGAATGCCACCTTGCTGGAGGGCGAAAGCATCGTCGGCGCGGATATCTCACTTGCGCTCAGATATCTCGATCCGAAGACGGTTCAGTCGCCAGCAACGCCGCGGACAGACGAATGGAAGCGCATCGTCCTGTCGCGCATCGCACTTCTGCCGGAAGACAAACAGCGCGCGCTCTTGCCAAGTGTAAGCAATGGCTTATAAAAAATGGTCTTTTCAAGCGGATGTCGCCGTTCCCGACAACAAGCCCTCGCGTTCCAATTGATTTGCACGACCCTGAGGCCGGTCTCAGCCCTGCGGTGATTGTGATGCTTGATCGTCGTCAGGGCGCATGATTTGACGGGTTGACTTGGCAGCGATCACCTCACGGACAGGTCGATACGAAGTGCATGGGAACATCGTAAATCCAACGGTCCTGAAATCCGTCGAGACACACACATAGCGATTCACGTTTTGTGGTTGATGCTCTAGAAGGCCATCCATGAGAAAACTCATTCGCCTCCTTCTGGGGCAAACGAAAGCCACCGTGCCCGCGCTTCGCACGCGAACGAAACTCCTGGCAACCCGCGGACCGATCTATGCCATTGGTGACGTCCATGGCTGCATCGACCAGCTTCTGCATGCCGAACAGCGCATCCAGGAGGATTGCCAGCTACGCAACCAGAGTGCCACGGTCATTTACCTGGGCGATTTTGTTGATCGCGGCAAAGGCTCGGCAGCGGTGCTCGAACATCTTTCGCGCCGCCATACGGACGATCTTGTCCGCTTTGCCGTGTGTGGCAATCACGATGACGCATTTCTGGCCTTCATCAGGGACGGGGCGGGTGCACAGCATTGGCTGGACTTTGGCGGTATGGCGACACTGCAGTCCTACGGTATCGATGCCGACTACGTCCTGAAGACCACCGGCAGCATGAAGACCCTGGTCGCACTGGCGCGCGAAGCCGTACCACAACAGCATGTCGATTTCTTGCAGCGGTTGCCGGTCTCGATATCGATTGGACGCTATCTGTTTGTGCATGCCGGCATTCGGCCAGGCCTGGAACTGGACAATCAGACGGATGAAGACATGATGTGGATCCGGGAGCCGTTTCTTTCCGAGGGACCGAAACTCCCGATCACCGTCATCCATGGCCACACGATCGTCCCGGCGCCGGTTTTCCGCGACGGACGCATCGGCATTGATACCGGCTGCTATTCCACCGGTCTTCTCACCGTCCTGAAAGTAACGCCGGAGGCAACCGCGATCCTGTAGGGCTTGAATGACCTGCCAGCAGCGTCTTGGGCTGGCTGCGGCAAGACCGCGTCCATTGCGGGGCTGCGGCCGAAACTACGATGTCTGCTTCAGCACGCGCCAGGCACAGATGCAAGGCGAAGCCGAGACTGTCGCCTTCAGCCAGGCCGCCTCGAAGCTCAGCAATGCCCTGTCGTAGCTGATCTCGTCCGCCAGGGCATCTGCCTCCCGCAAGCGCCTGGCAGGCATCGATCAGACGCAAGACGATCGTCAAGGGGCGCTTCGGGCGCGCCCTGCGCCGGTCTTTGCTGTCATCGTTTTTTCGCGCGGATCAGCATCTCCATCGCCTCGACCGCCAGAGGATAACCGGCCGCGCCGAGGCCAGCCATGACCGTGGTCGCGGTCATGGAGACGTAGGAGCGATGATAGATCTGCTCGCGGCGGTGGATGTTGCTGATGTGGAATTCGATGATCGGACCGGTGAACATCTTCAGGGCATCGAGAAGGGCGAGCGACGTGAATGTGAAGGCTGCCGGGTTGATGATGATGCCGGCGCCTTCGTCGATGGCTTCGTGAACCCAGTCGATCAGCGTTTCCTCGCTATTGCTCTGTCGGAATTCGAGCGATCTGTCGCCCGCAGCCTTCCGGCACGACTGTTCGACTTCGGCAAGCGTCGTCGTCCCGTAGATCTCCGGCTCGCGGCGGCCCAACCGGTTGAGGTTGGGGCCATTGAGAATGTAGATCGGCTTGTTGCTCATGGTTTGCGTCTCAGCCTTTGTAGCCCATCAGGCGCGGCAGCCAGAGGACGATGTCGGGAATGAATGTAATGACGAGAAGACAGGCCACCATCCAGAAGATGAACGGCAAGGCATCCTTGACGATGGACTTCATCGGTGCTCCGGAAATCTTGGCAACGATGAACAGCAGCAGGCCATAGGGTGGCGTCACCAATCCGAGCATGATGTTGACGACGACGACGACACCGAAATGAACCAGGTCGATACCGAGGGCCTGTGCGGTCGGAATGAACACCGGCACGATGATCAGCAAAATGGCCGTGCCTTCCAAAACGCAGCCAAGCAGCAGAAGAATGACATTGACGAAGATCAGGAAACCGAGCGGCGACAACTCCCAGTTCGTGAGAATGACGCGGAGCGTGTCCGGTATGTTTTCGATCGTCACCACATAGTTGAAGACGAGCGAACCGGCGATCAGCATGCCGATCGATGTTGTCGTCTTCGCGCTGTTGAAAAGGGCGGCGTAGAAGGCCTTGGGACTGATGCTCCTGTAGATCGTTGCCGATACAAAAAGAGCATAGGCTGCAGCCAGCGCGGCGGCCTCCGTTGGCGTTGTGATCCCGCTATAGATGCAGCCGAGCAGGACCACGGGCATCATCAGCGCGGGCAGGGCTCTCCATGTGATGATCGGAAACGCGCGCAGCGGCACCGGCGGCTCCACCGGAAAATTGCGCCGTCGCGCGGTGATGCCCACTTGCAGCATCTGCAGCGCCGCCATCAGGAGGCCCGGAACCATGCCGGCGAGGAAAAGATAACCGATCGAGGCGTCGGAAACGAGCGCATAGACAACCATCGGTATGGATGGCGGAATAATGGGGCCGATGACGGAGGTGACGGCTGTCAGGGCGGCGGCGTAACTCGGCGTATACCGTCCGTTCCTCGTCATCATCGACTGCATCATCCCGCCCGTTCCGGCCGCGTCGGCGATGGCGGATCCCGACATGCCGGCAAAGATGATGCTTTGCGCGACATTGACCATCGCCAGCCCGCCGCGAAAGCGGCCGACAATCATATTGCAGAAACCGAGCAGGCGTTCGGTCATCGAACCGATATTCATGAACTCTGCGGCAAGCACGAAGAGTGGAACAGCGAGAATCACATAGTTGGAGTACATGCCGTTGAGGAACTGTTCGGCAACGGTGCCCATGTCCATGCCGGCCAGAAGCAGGTACAGGATCGACCCTGCCATCATCGAAAGCCCGATCGGCAGACCGAGAAAAGCCAGAAGTGTGATAGCGACGACGGCGATCGAGAAAGGGCTTGTCACGTTCATGCGTCGGTCCCCGGTGGCGTCTGTTCCGGTGTGGCATCAGGTTCGCCGCGGATTGCCGCAATCCCGAGCCAGATGTAGCGAATGATCATCGCCACGGCGAAGATCACATAGATGGAATAGAGATAGTCGAAACGGATTTTCAGGTAGGCGGTGCTTTCCACCTTCATGAACAGCACATAGTCGATGACCGCCGGCAACGATGCGCCGAACAGAATGATCAGCGCCATGGCGGCGATGAACTGCATCACGCGGCGCGACTTGTTGCTTGCCGACCCCCAGAACAGATCGAAGCGGATCTCGTCCCTTTCCCGCACGACAAAGGCCGATCCGAAAAGCACGATCCAGATCCACAGGACGACACTGATCTCATTGGTCCAGCCGATCGAAAGGTTGAGGACATAGCGGAAGACGATCTGCAGCAGGAACGCGACAAACATTGCAAGCAGCATCAGCGCGACGATGTTTTCGGCACGGCGCCGAAGCCACGCGCCGATTGCCACATATTTCGATATCATCGGAAGTCTCCAAAGCATGCAGACGGTCCGCCATGAGATGCCGGCCCGTCTGCTGCAATCGATGGCGCGAACCGGCCCATGGGCCGGGTCTGGATCAAAGAGCCGCTACTTTTTCCAGAATACCCGTCGGCCAGGACTGGGCGAGATCGGAATTCAGATACTTGTCCTGGGCGAACTTGCGGAAGGCGGCAATGTCCGGTTCGTATATGTCGAGCCCGGCCGCCTTGAACTCGTCAACCAGTGCCTTTTCCTGCGCAAGATGCTGCTCTTCGCTCCACTTCATGGCGCTGTCCGCGGCAGCCTGGAAGGCTTTCTGCTGTTCGGCGCTCATGGCCGCCCAGACGCTGCTGGAGACCGTGAGCAGGTCATACCCGACCAGGTGCGACGTCATGACGATCTGCGACATGACTTCGTAGAATTTCATGTTCTTGACGTTCGGCAGCGGATTGTCCTGCCCGTCGATCGCTCCGGTCTGCAGGCCCGTGTAAACCTCCGCATAGGCCATCGGCGTCGGATTGGCGCCCAGCGCCTCGCCGAGGAACTGCCAGGCGTCGCCGCCCGGCATGCGCAGCTTGATGCCGGCCAGGTCGGCGGGCGTCATGATCTTCTTCTGGGGCTTCAGTCCCACCTGGCGCGCACCGAAATAGGTGGGGCCGAGGATGCGGATCTGCAGCTTGTCCTCGGCCATCTTCTTGAATTCCTCGCCGGTCTCGCTGGCGAAGAAGGCGGAGACATGGGCTGCATCGCGGAAAAGATAGGCGGAGGTCAAAACCGACCATTCGGGGATCTGCTTGGAGACATCCTGGGGCGCGATGTTGCCCATCTGCAGATTGCCGCGCTGCAAGGCGACAAGTTCGGTGCCCTGCTTGAACAGCGTGCCCCCATAATAGGGCTCCAGTTTGAAGTCGTTGCCGATGCCCTCGGCAAACATTTTCATCATGTTGGCGCGAATGTCCTGTTCGGAGAACACGGCGGAAAACTTGAGAGCAGGCTTGTCCTGCGCGAAGGCTGGAAGTGCCATGGTGGCCGCCGCTATTGCGCCGCCCAGCAGATGGCGTCGGGTCAGATCGAATGTCATGGGGTGTCCTCCTCTGATGGAGCCGATCGCACCTGCGATGTGGCGCCTTTCAACTCAGGCCTTCCTCCTCGAAGACCTGTTGCGACGATAGTGTACGAAATGGTTCGTATAAGTCAAATGCGTGAAATCTCTGCTCTTTGAGCCCGAAGGCTACAGGAGAAAAATCTCCCGTCAAACCGTTTTTGTCCTATATTTTTATTTTTATCCTATAAACTGA
>NZ_LSRP01000094.1 GCF_001885585.1 Pararhizobium antarcticum | reverse complement strand
GCGCTGCCAAGACCGACACAGCCTATACCGGTCTGAACGCCGCCATCGACGTGGTTTCCGAAATCAAGGCCAAGCTGGTTGCTGCGCGCGAACCGGGCGTCGACAAGACCAAGATCGACAAGGAACTTACCGAACTGAAGAACCAGCTGGTGTCGACGGCCCAGTCTGCTTCGTTCTCTGGCGAGAACTGGCTCTACAACGATTCGACGACGGCGCTCGGCACCAAGGAAATGGTTGGCTCGTTCACCCGTTCCGCTTCCGGCTCGGTTGCTGTCGGCATCCTCGAATTCGATGCTGCCACCTCGGTTCTCATCGACACTGTCGATGCCGACAACGGCCAGCTGACCAAGGCTATCGAAGTCGAGCAGGGCGCCAATGTCGGCACCGGCACGGCCAACGGTACCTACTACCTGGTGCTGGCTTCGGGCGGTACCGCGCCGACCGGCGCAGAGTCTGTCTCGCTCACCTCCTCGACCAGCTCAGAAGACATCGATGGCATGATCAGCGCGGTTGACGCCATGCTGACGTCTTTGACGGACTCCGCTGCAACGCTCGGCGCCACCAACAAGCGCATCTCGATGCAGGATGACTTCATGGCCGACCTGATGGACGTTATCGACAAGGGTGTCGGTCGTCTCGTCGACGCTGACATGAACGAGGAATCGACCCGCCTCAAGGCTCTGCAGACACAGCAGCAGCTCGGCATCCAGTCGCTCTCGATCGCCAACTCCAACTCCGAAAACATCCTCTCGCTCTTCCGTTAAGCGAAAACGGCGCGGTTCGGTTATCCCCCAAGCCGAACCGCGCAAGACAGAAAAGCCGCATCTCGAAAGAGGTGCGGCTTTTTCTTTTTCGCGAACTTGAAAATCATCACGACATTCAGATTTCCTTAACCATGTTGGTGTTTTCTAGGACCATCGAAACGGCAGGTTAACCAAGAAGATTAACGTGTTAGCAGGCATGACGCTGACTGCCGTTTCCCGGTGAGTACCGGAATGTCCCTTCCATCAAATCTGTCAAAGGGGCAGTCATAACATGACAAGCATTCTCACAAACTCCGCTGCAATGGCAGCACTCTCCACCCTGCGTTCGATTGCATCGGGCATGGAAACCACGCAGGGTCGCGTCTCGTCCGGCCTGCGCGTCGAGACCGCCTCGGACAACGCCGCCTACTGGTCGATCGCAACCACCATGCGTTCGGACAACAAGGCGCTGTCGACGGTTCAGGATGCCCTCGGCCTCGGCGCTGCCAAGACCGACACGGCCTATACCGGTCTCGACAACGCCATTGACGTCATCTCCGAAATCAAGGCCAAGCTGGTTGCTGCGCGCGAACCGGGCGTCGACAAGACCAAGATCAACAAGGAAATCTCCGAGCTTAAGAACCAGCTGGTTTCCACGGCCCAGTCGGCTTCGTTCTCTGGCGAGAACTGGCTCTATCGTGACGCCGGATCCACCGCTCCGCTCGGCACCAAGGAAATGGTTGGCTCGTTCACCCGTTCCGCCTCCGGCGCGGTTTCCGTCGGCATCCTTGAATTCGATGCTGCGAGCTCGGTCCTCATCGACACCGTCGATTCCGCCAATGGTCAGCTGACCAAGGCTATCGAGATCGAGCAGGGCGCCAATGTCGGCACCGGCACGGCCAACGGCACCTACTACCTGGTGCTGGCTTCGGGCGGTACGGCGCCGACCGGCGCAGTTGCTGTCGAACTGACATCCTCGACCTCCGACGAAAACGTCGAAGGCATGATCAGCGCGGTTGATGCCATGCTGACGGCGCTGACGGACTCCGCTGCAACGCTCGGCGCCACCAACAAGCGCATCTCGATGCAGGATGACTTCATGGCCGACCTGATGGACGTTATCGACAAGGGTGTCGGTCGTCTCGTCGATGCCGACATGAACGAGGAATCGACCCGCCTCAAGGCTCTGCAGACACAGCAGCAGCTCGGCATCCAGTCGCTCTCGATCGCCAACTCCAACTCCGAAAACATCCTCTCGCTCTTCCGTTAAGCGGAATGAACGGGTCGCGCCCGCGGGCGTGACTGTTGGACACTGTCAACCACCCGGAAGCCGCATCCTGCGAAGGATGCGGCTTTTTCGTGTTTCGCTTCAGGTCTGCGAAAGCCAGCGCCGTTAAGGTTTTTGTCAGAAAGGTTGATTTTCGTTCACATTGATTACCAACCTGCTAATCCCATTAACCTTTTGTTAACTACAACCTCGTTAAATGTTCGTTAAGAGCGATGGGCTGCCCCTCAGGGTAAACAGGGGGCAGTTCGCATGATGCTGGTCCCGTCGCTACCGGTCTTCCGAACTCCGGCATGTTCCAACAATTTCGAACCGGGGCACTGACCAATGACCAGCATTATGACCAATGGCGCCGCTATGGCCGCCTTGCAGACCTTGCGATCCATCAACTACAACATGGAAGAGGTGCAGAGCCGCATCTCCTCCGGCTACCGCGTCGAGACCGCGGCCGACAACGCCGCCTACTGGTCGATCGCGACGACCATGCGGTCCGACAACGCCGCCCTTTCCACCGTTCAGGACGCGCTGGGGCTCGGCGCGGCAAAGGTGGACACATCCTATGCCGGCATGAGCAATGCCATTGACGTGATTTCCGAAATCAAGGCCAAGCTCGTCGCCGCACGTGAACCCGGCGTTGACAAGACGAAAATCAACAAGGAAATCGCCGAACTGAAGAACCAGCTGGTTTCCTCGGCTGAATCCGCATCCTTCTCCGGCGAGAACTGGCTTTACAATTCCAGCACGACGCCAGCTGCGACGAAATCGATCGTGGCTTCGTTCAACCGCTCGACCGACGGCAGTGTCTCGGTTTCAACGCTCGATTACGACACAGCCGTATCGATCCTGATTGACACCGAGGACGCATCGCTGGGCCAGCTGACCAAGGGTGTCGAAGTCGCACAGCCGAACGGCGCCACCGCCCCCACGACGGCAAACGCCACCTACTACCTGATCAACGCCGGCTCGACGACGACTGCTGCCGGCACCGAAATCGTGCTCTACTCGACGACTACGGACGACATCCTCGACGGCATGATCAGTGCTGCTGACGCGATGCTGACGGCTCTGACGGACTCGGCTGCAACACTTGGCGCCATCCAGAGCCGCATCGACATGCAGGAGAATTTCGTCGCCAACCTGATGGACGTGATCGACAAGGGCGTCGGCCGCCTTGTTGATGCCGACATGAACGAGGAATCGACACGCCTCAAGGCGCTGCAGACACAGCAGCAGCTCGGCATCCAGGCGCTCTCGATCGCCAACACCAATTCCGAAAACATTCTCCGCCTGTTCCAGCAGTAATCGCCTGGAAACGGTATCGAAGGATCCGGTTCATCGCCGTGACCTTCGATGCAAGACGGAATTCCCGACGGTGGGGCCTGTGCCGGTATTTTGGCTTGCCCACGCCTCCCGTCAGCATCTGCCCCTCTGTTTCGCCCCTGTTTCAGGCGCAATCGCTGGAAATCGCGGCAAACGGAGGCAGAAAAGGGAAAACGGCTTTCCGCCACGCCGCCGGTCATCGGTCTGGTGGAAACGGTTGGACCGCGCTTATTGCCCTGGCGCGGTCCAACACCTTCATTTTCGCACAAGTTTGACCGGCTAGTCTTCCCTTGCAGCTTTCAATCATGGCTGCCGATGCAACATGATCATTGCATCGTCGCTTGTATCGACGGCAGCCGCTGTCGCCGGTCTGTTTGGCCAGCGTCGTCGATACAGATCAAAAATGGCGGGACCCGGGCTGCTGTATTTCAAGCCTCCCGGTCCTGAAGGGGACTTTACAGTGCAACGCTCTCATGAATTCAGGGCCAGAAGCCAAATGTCTTTCGCCATGGGCGCGGCAGCCGCATTGCGCATGCCCGTCTCGCGCTTCTGCGCGGAGGTCATACGATGAGTGCCTCCCTGTCGCGATACCTGAAGGACTTCAGCGCGCCCAAGGCGCCTTTGCCGCTGATGCCGCCAAAATATTTCCCCGATATCGACAGTGATTTTCCCGAGCGGGGCGGCTTCTCGATGGCACCGACGCCAAGCGTCGATGTCGAGGCCGAGCGACGCGAAGCTTTCGAGCAGGGACGAGAAGAGGCGGAAGCCGAATTGCAGTTCGAGCACAAGAACGAGATCGCCGAATTGAAGGCGCTGCATGCGGCCGAAATCGAAGCCATGCGCGTGCGGTGCGACAATGAAATCGCTGCGATGATCTTCGACCGGTTCTCCGACATGTCGCAGCAACTGGCCATGGTTCTCGGCGACCAGACGGCCCGCGTGCTTGCGCCTGTCATGGAAGAAGTGTTGCAGCGCAAATCGATCGAAGACATGGCCCGGATGATCGCGCTGACGCTGACGGCGGGCGATGCCTGCACGATCACGGTGCGCGGGCCGCTGCCGTTGTTTGAGGCACTGAAGCGCCATCTTAATGACGATGCCCTGGTATTCCGTCACCATGAAGCCGTTGATATCGACCTCTCGGTCGAGTTCGGCGATGCCATTCTGGTGACGCGGATGGCCGCCTGGGCCGATACGGTTCGGAAGGTGCTGGCATGAGCGAAGCCGAAAGCCAACACCACGGCAAACCCGAAATCATCATCATCAAGCGCCACGCGGCCCATCATGACGCCCATCACGGCGGGGCCTGGAAGATCGCCTATGCCGACTTTATGACGGCCATGATGGCGTTCTTCCTCGTCATGTGGCTGATCAGCGTCGCCAATGAAGAGACCAAGGCCGCTGTCGCCTCCTATTTCAATCCGGTCCAGCTGGCGGACGAGAAGCCCTCCGAAAAGGGGCTGAAGGAGCCGGCCAAGGACGCGCAGGGCGAACAGACGCAGCAGAAGTCGAAGACCGATGGCGATCGCGCCAAAACCGGCGGTTCGGCCAAAACCGGCGACGCCCTGACAGCCACATCCGGCGAGGAAACGCAGTA
Organism: Pararhizobium antarcticum; assembly: GCF_001885585.1. Classification (GTDB taxonomy): domain Bacteria; phylum Pseudomonadota; class Alphaproteobacteria; order Rhizobiales; family Rhizobiaceae; genus Pararhizobium; species Pararhizobium antarcticum. The sequence continues at coordinate 45,501 of NZ_LSRP01000094.1, read as the reverse complement.
TTCAGATGCGGACTTCTTCGAGAATCCCTATTCTGTGCTGTCTGAAATCGCCAAGGATGTCGGTCAACAGGCCAATATCAGCGTCAAGGGTGAGGGCGGTGCCGCCCAGTCCGGTCCGGCCACCGGGGCGGATGGTGGCGAGGCCTATCGCGATCCTTTTGATCCGGATTTCTGGACAAAACAGGTCGAGGTCACCGGCGCAGAGCCGCCGGAGGTTGCCGCGGCCGAAACGGATGCCGCAAAGGATATCGCGTCTGCCGAAGCCAAGGACGGAATGACCGACGCCGAAAAGCAGGCTGCCGAAGCGGCCGCTGCAAAGGTCGAGGCGGAGAAAACCGATGCCGAAAAGCAGGCGGACGCCCTGAAGGCGCAGATCGAAAAAGAGATCGGTGGAACCGCCGGCAAGCTCGCCGAAGGTCTACTGGTGACGCCGACCGAAGGCGGTCTGCTGGTTACGATCAGCGAGCAGGCCGATACGCCGATGTTCGGGGTCGGTTCTGCTGTGCCCCAACGCGACCTCGTCGTTGCCATGGAGAAAATCGGAAAGCTGCTCGCAGCACGCCAGGGGGCCGTTGCCATTCGCGGACATACGGACGGTCGTCCGTTCAAGGACGGCAGTTCCGACAACTGGCGTCTGTCTGCGGAACGCGCCCAGAGCGCCTATTTCATGCTCGTGCGCGGTGGTCTCAAGGAAGATCGTGTCAGTCAGATCAGCGGCTTTGCCGACAAACGTCTGCAGGTCCCGACAGACCCTTACGCCGCAGCCAACCGCCGCATCGAAATTCTCCTGCAGAACGATCAGGGCTGAGCCGGATGATCAAGGCGCTCCGTTTCCTTTTACTTTGCGCATCTGCGCTCGGAGCGCCGATGGCGCAGGCGGAGGATTTCGACGATCTTCCGCCCTACAAGATCCTGCGATCGCTGCAGTTCATCCAGGATTCCGTTGTGCTTGGTGACCATTCGGCTATCGAGATGCAGCGCTACATGCTCGGGGCGATCGACAAGCGCCTGCGCACGGCGGGCATTGCCCAGTTCGAAGATCCCCGCAATATCGATGCTGCACTGATCTATGCGATGAGCGGCGGCAATCCTGAGACCCTCGATTTTCTGACCAGCCGCGATATCGAAGGCAATTTCGACAGCCGCATCACCGACGCCCTGCGGCAATATCTGAATGGCAAGGGCGCGCTGATCGTCGCCAATCTGGTCAAGACCATACCCGAATACCGCAACACGCGGATCGGCCCCTATCTCTATCTGATCCTCGGCAATGCCGCGTCGCTGCAGGACCCGAAAGCGGCGATGGGATATTATGACTGGGCGCGCTTGATGGCACCCGGCACGATTATCGAAGAGGCGGCATTGCGGCGTTCGATCTCGCTTTCGATGCGCGGCGGCATGCCCGAAAAGGGCTTTTCCTATTCGCTTTCCTACGCACGCCGTTTCATGACGTCGCCCTATGTCGGCCAGTTTGCCGATATTTTCGTTGAACTGGCGGTGGCCAATTTCAACGCGGAGACCGAAGGCAAGATAACCGAAATCCTCGAATTCATGGATCGGCCGCGCCAGCGGGAGGTCTATCTGCGGATTGCCCGCAGGGCGGCAATTGCCGGCCTTCAGCCGCTCGCACGACTGGCTGCTCAGCGGGCCGAAGCGCTCTCTGATGTTGCTGACAGCAACAAGGCGCTGGCAAGCCTTTATGCCGGCCTGGTCGACGTACCCTCCGCCGATATCCTGGCCGCTGTCTCGCAGATGTCGTCCATTCCCGAGCAGGATCTTTCACCGCGAGACCGGGCGCTGCTGCAGGCTGCAAGAGCAGTGGCGCAGGAGGTGCTGAAGGCACCTGATCCCGACAGCCTGACGCAAGCGACTGTTTCTAATGTCACGACCGAAGCGAGCGATGGACCATCGGGAAGCGGCGAAAGCCCGTTTGCCGATCCGGCTGTTCAAGGGGGTGAACAACCGGTCGAGGGAGGCGAGCAGCAGGTGACAGCGCCGGAAAGCAAGAGCGATCCGGAGCATGATAACTTCCTGGCCAGCAGCCGCTCGAAGATCGACGAGATCGATATGCTCCTGAAGGGAGAAGTGAAATGAGTTTGGTGGATGACAGCCTCATGGGTCCTATCCCCACGCGGTCAACGAAAACGGCAGCACATTCATCTTTCGGTGCAGGCGGTAAGAGCGCGGCTTTCGAGAACGCGATCACCGATGCGGGGAAGAAGAAGGCGGCTGCGGCGGCGCTGAGCGTCAAGGATGTCCAGATCGAGATCACGAAGACCGACACTGGCAAGACCGACATTGGCAAGACGGATATTGGCAAGTCTGATGCTGTGAAGATCGGCATGGAAAAGGGCGCAAGCGATGGCGATATGGCGCTTGCGGGTTCTTCAAGGGATGAAAACGCGCTTTCAAACGCCGGGCGGACCATTTCCGGCAAGGCCAGGGATGCCGCAAACACCCTTGCACACCAGAGCTCTGACCTGAAAGACAAAGCTGCCCGGACATTGCAGCAAGAAAAAGCCTCCACCTTTGCGCTTCTGAACCGCCTTGCGTCCGCCAAGGAAACGGCGGCCATTGCTGCGCATCCTCAAGCCGAAGGGGCTGCCGGGAATGCCGATGCTGCCCGGGCCACCGCGGCAGATGATGATGCCAAGTTGGCAAGCAAGCTCCAAGATCTTCCATCTCTGGGGAAAATTGCCGAGCTGGTGAAGGACGGCAAGCTCGTGAAGGCCACCGATGATGGCCAAAAGGCTGAGCGATCGGATGCCGGATGGGCGAGCGACACCGGCGAGGGAGATGCGACTGGCCTGGACGTGGACGCCACGGAAAACGGCGGTCTCAGCCAGTTGTTGGCCATGCTCGGATCGCCGAAGCAGATGTCTGCGGCTGCGTCGGCGGAAACGCCGACCACACCGACGGAACTGATTTCAGAATTCCAGGCTCTGGCAGACCGGGCCGGCAAGGCGCGGAATGACAACCGCCAGACCGACACAGCCGGCACGGCGCGTAAGGCGGCCACCGATGCCGACAGCAATGCTGTGGCCAACGCCACTGCAGCCGGCACGGACCAGACCTTCCGCTTTGCGCGCGCCGACGGCAAAGGCCAGTCTGTCTCGATGAGCATCAATACGGATGGCGACAAGCCATCGGCCAAGATCGACGCAGCCGGCTCAAAAGCGGAAGCGGCATCCAGTGCCAAGGCTGAGACGGTGACGGTCCTCGAGGCCCGTCGCTACCTCGGCATTGCCGCCAATACCAATTCGCAGGCCGTCGCCGCTGCCGTGACCGGCAGCACGGAATGGGCACGCGCCATGCAGCCCAGTTCCGGACTGTCCAGCGCGGAAGCCTCATCGGCCGCCGGCAAGGTCGTGAATACGCTGAAGATCCAGATGAACCCAATCGATCTTGGCATGGTGACGGCGACCCTGCGCCTGAAGGACGACGAACTGCATGTCGATCTGAAGGTCGAAAGCGGTGAGGCCTTCCGGCAGCTCAGCGACGACCAGAATGCCATGGTCAAGGCATTGAGGGCTCAGGGCTTTGCCGTGGACCAGATCAACATCACGTTCAACGCGCCTACCGATGCGTCCTCCGGCAACGCCGGTTCACAGCAGCCCCAGGCGGGCCAGCAGGGCAGGGATGCCTCCGGTGAGGGCACAGCCCAAGGCCGAGGCCGAAATGACAACAGCGGTCAGCAGCAGTCTGGCGAAAGGTATACGGGCAATGACGGTACGGATGAAGCCTCTGCTGTTTCTGAGCGTGGCCGCGCTGATCATACCTATATGTGAGGTCCAGGCGAGTACCGGTGTCTGCGAGAGCGAGATCATTGCCGCAGCAGCGAAATACCAGGTTCCGGCCGGCATTCTCTACTCCGTGGGCTTGACGGAAACGGGCCGTAAAGGCTCCTTGCAACCCTTTGCCATGAACATCGAAGGCAAATCCTATTTCGCCAACAGCGCCGCCGAGGTTCTCGACCGGTTCGCCACAGCGCGATCAGAGGGCGCCAAGCTCATCGATCTCGGCTGCATGCAGATCAATTATCACTTCCACGGCGAGAATTTTGCCTCACCGGCGGAGATGCTGAACCCGCGAAAGAACGTCGAATATGCGGCGAAATTTCTGCAAAATCTCCATGCCAGGCATGAAACCTGGACCATGGCCGTGGCACGTTATCACGCCGGACCCAACAATGATCCGGCCCAGAAGCGATATGTGTGCCGGGTGATCGCCAATCTGGTCGCAACGGGCTATGGCAAGTGGACGCCGAACGCCTCCACATTCTGCCAATAATACAATCTTAAATTGAAGCGCGCGCGTGGTTTAATGCCCTGCAGCATTGTGTCGACTCTGCGGCGAAAAATGGTATCAAAAGCACTTACTTGTGAACCGTTAACTTTTCCACATTATTTTTAGTGGGATAAGCGCCGGTAGCCACTAGATATAGATCAAATCGCGCTCAATTTGTTAAGCAACTATTAATTCCTGCCACTGACTTTCAATAGTTGTTCAAGATTCCCCCGATTCGTACCTCTAATCCATCGAGGCACCATACTGATTCGGAGGCGGACGAATGATCGTAGTGGTTGATGAGCGTGAGCTTGTAAAAGACGGATATACATCCCTGTTTGGACGGGAGGGCGTGCCCTCTACTGGATTTGACCCACGCGAATTTGGCGAGTGGGTTTCGACGGCTGCCGATAGTGATATCGATGCAGTCGAGGTCTTCCTGATCGGTCAGGGCAATACGGCGATGAGCCTGCCCCGCGCCATTCGGGATCGCACCATGGCACCGGTCATCGCGATCAGCGATTCACCATCGCTGGAAACGACATTGGCCTTCTTCGACTGCGGCGTCGATGATGTGGTTCGCAAACCTGTGCATCCGCGCGAGATTCTCGCCCGTGCAGCGGCCATTCGCCGCCGTTTGAAGACCCTCACCAACTTCATCGATATCGGCCCGATCCGGGTCTTTTCCGATGGTCGTGACCCGGAAGTGCATGGCGAAGCCTTTGCCCTGCCGCGCCGCGAGCGCCGCATTCTCGAGTATTTGGTCTCCAACCGCGGTCGCCGCGTTTCCAAGACCCAGATCTTCAACGCGATCTACGGGATCTTCGACGAGGACGTCGAGGAGAATGTCGTGGAAAGCCACATCAGCAAGCTGCGCAAGAAGCTGCGCAAGCGGCTCGGCTTCGACCCGATCGATTCCAAGCGCTTCCTCGGCTACTGCATCGACTGGAGCTGATCGACAAACGGTTCTCGGTCGGAGTGCGGCGGCGGCCCGATCGACAGCCGAAAGAAGGCAAGTACAGGTTCACGCAAGGCCCGACTTCTAGGCTTGCGATAACGAAGAAAACGAGGATCGATCATGAGTCTTTACGGAATGATGAGAACCGGTGGTTCTGGCATGAATGCCCAGGCAAACCGTTTGGGCGCAGTGGCTGAAAACATCGCCAATGCCAACACCACCGGCTACAAGCGCGCATCGTCAGAATTCTCCTCGATGATCCTGCCTGCTTCCAACGGCTCTTACAATTCCGGCGGCGTCGAAACCAAGATCCGCTACAATATATCGGGTGAAGGCGCCAAGATCTACACGACCTCGGCCTCCGATCTTGCGCTTGATGGCGGCGGTTTCTTCATCGTTGAAGGCGCCAACGGCCAGGAATTCCTGACCCGCGCCGGCGCATTCACCCAGGACGGTGATGGCAATCTCGTCAACTCGGCCGGCTACAGCCTGCTCGGCTACGAATATGGCGATGGCGCCGACCCGACGGTCGTCGTCAACGGCTTTGACGGCCTGACCAAGGTCAACCTTGCATCCGCCGGTCTGGTCGCAAAGGGCTCGACAGAGGGCACGATGGGCGCCAATCTGGATTCAGGCGCTGCGATCGGCGACATCTCGACGACCTCGTTGATTGTCTATGACAGCCAGGGCAATACCCGCATTCTTGACTTCAACTACGAAAAGACCTTGGCCAATGAATGGACCGTCGAAATCGTCGACCGGACGTCGTCGGCGTCAGTTGGCACAATGACTTTGGAGTTTGACACGGATGGTGTCCTGACGACATCCCCGGCCACGCTCACCACCGCGACACAGGGTCCATTTCCTGTGACGGGTGCTACGCTTGGCGCGATCGACATCGATCTCTCGAAAACCACGCAGCTCGGTTACAAGTTCAATCCGGATGGTGGCACCATCGACGGCAATGCGCCGAGCAAGGTTGCCGGATTCCAGATCGACGACGATGGCATCGTCTACGTCAAGTACGAGAACAACAAGCTCGAGCCGCGCTACCGCATCGCTCTTGCCAACGTCCAGAGCCCGGATAATCTTATTCCGCAGTCTGGCAATGTCTATTCGCAGGGTACCGAATCCGGCGTCATCGTCACCGGTTTTGCCGGCTCCGGCGATTTCGGCAACATTATCTCTGGTGCTCTTGAAAGCTCGAACGTCGATATCGCCGAGGAACTCACGGCGATGATCGAATCCCAGCGTAGCTATACGGCCAACTCGAAAGTCTTCCAGACAGGCGCCGACCTGCTGGACGTCCTCGTGAACCTGAAGCGTTAATCATTAAAGGGACGGGACTGCGTCATGTCGCTCTCCGCCGCAATTAATACAGCCCAGCAGATTTTCAGCAATACGGGGCAGCAGACCGCCATCGTATCGAAGAATATCGCGAATTCGAGCAATCCGGACTACGTGCGCCGCCTTGCCATGATGGGCGTCGATGCGGAGGGCGGCTACTACATCAAGATCCAGCGGGCTCAGAACGAAGCTCTTTTCAAGCAGAACATCACCAGCATTTCCGGCGCGACTGCCCAGACCCGTCTTCTGGACGGGTTGACGCAGATGCAGGCGGTCTTCGGGGGGAATGACTACGGCACTTCGCCGTCGACTTACCTGGCGACATTTCGTTCGAGCCTGCAGACCTACGCGGCCTCGCCTGGAAACATCACCATCGCTTCGTCGACGATCGCCGACGCCAAGGATCTTGCCTACTCGATCAGCACCAGCGCAACCGCCGTTCAGAATATCCGTGCGGATGCGGACAAGGAAATTCTCGAACAGGTTGGAATGCTCAATGGCTATCTGACGCAGTTCGAGACGATCAACAATGAAATCGTCGGCAATCTGGCAACCGGCAAGGATGCCAGCGACGCGCTTGACCAGCGCGACCGGCTGCTGAAGCAGATCGCGGAGATCGTCGGGATTTCGACGGTCACACGCTCCAACATGGACACGGTCATCTATTCTGCAGATGGCACGGTGCTGTTCGAGACGCTCGCCCGGAAAGTGACATTCACGCCAAGCGCGACCTTCGATGCGACCGTGACGGGCAACCCGATCTATGTCGATGGCGTCGCCCTCAAGGCTGGCACCGGTGGCAACACCACCAGCGAAGGCTCCCTTGCAAGCCTGGTTCAGTTGCGCGACGACGTCGCACCGAAAATGCAGTCGCAACTGGACGAAGTGGCGCGCATGCTCGTCACGATGTTCAAGGAAAATGGCTTGCCCGGCCTGTTTACCTGGTCCGGTGGCACAATTCCGACGGCAGGAACGATCGAGCCCGGTATTGCTGCAAGCCTCCAGGTCAACCCGCTGGCGGAAGCCGATCCGAGGATCCTTCGTGATGGCGGTTTCAACGGGCTCGTGTCGAATACGGACGGAAGTGCGGGCTACACCGCCCTACTCGACAGCTATATCGTCGCCATGGACACGACCCAAAGCTTCGACACTGACGCGGATCTCGGCGGCAGCGCCTCGATCATGACCTATGCCTCGTCGTCAATCGGTTGGCTGGAACAGTTGCGCAAATCCGCATCGACGTCGAACGACAACAAGACGGCGATGCTGGCGCAGACGCAGCAGGCATTGAGCAATCAAACGGGCGTCAGTCTTGACGAGGAACTGGCGCTGATGCTGGACCTCGAACAATCCTACAAGGCTTCGGCGAAGCTGCTCAGCACCGTTGACGAGATGCTGACGACACTCCTGAATACGGTGAGATAATCATGAAGACGTCTTTCGTTTCAAATCTGGCAGTCCAGAACGCCATGCGGGTTACCGTCCAGCAGGGGCAGCTTGAGGTCATCAAGCTGCAGCAGGAGGTCACGACAGGCAGGTATGCGGATTCAGGCCTCGCCCTCGGCGCAAGCTCCTCGCGGGCGGTGAACCTGAAGAACGAACTCGATCGGCTCGAAAGCCTGAAGGACACCAACGCGATCGTCACGCAGCGGCTTTCCGCATCGCAGATGTCGCTGGAGACCATGCGCAAGGCGGCCGAGCAGATCAACACGACGCTGATCGCCACGCTCGGCAATGACGATGCGACGCGGCTTTCGATCGCCAATACCGACATAAACGGTGCGATGAGTTCCTTCGTTGCCTCGGCAAACGTCCAGTTCAACGGCGAATTCCTGATGTCGGGCGTCAACACCGACGTCAAGCCGCTGGCCGATTACGAGGCGGGTTCGCCGGCCAAGATATCGTTCGATAACGCGCTTTCGACGTTCATGCTGGGCAACGGCATCGCCACGATGAACGACTTCACGCCGGCCCAGATGACCGATTTCATTGAAAATACCCTGGAGCCGATGTACACTGGCGCCCAGTGGGATACCGACTGGTCGAACGCTTCTGATCAGAATGTCATGAGTCGCATCAGCGCCAACGAGGTCGTGGCAAGCACCACGAACACAAACACCAACGGCGTGCGGAAGTTTGCGCTCGCCGCCGTGATCGCAACCGAGCTGCTCGGTGCCGGTGTATCGACTTCCGTTCGCGACAAAATCAATTCGGCTGCGCAGAATTACGTGCAGCAGAGCATCACCGGCCTGATCGAGACGAGCAGTTCGCTCGGCATCTCGGAATCGCGCGTCACCAAGGCGAACACATCGCTCGAAGCGCAGATGAAGCTCGTGAAGACACACATCAACGATATCGAGGGTATCGACGTCTACGAAGCCTCGACCCGGATGAATACGCTGCTGACCCAGATCGAAACCTCGTACACGCTGACCTCACGGCTTCAGCAGTTGAGTTTGATCAATTTCCTCTGATGCAATGAGGATCAGGACAAACATGAAGGATGTCTGAATGTATCAGTTTTCATATGCCGAGATCATGGAGGACGGTGTTGCCGACTCCAAGGATCGCGAGCGGCAAGTCCTCGATCGGTCCATCGCGCTCCTTGCGGCTGCGAAGCAGCAGAAGGGTTATTCGCGCGAAGCTATCGAGGCGATCTATTATACCCGGCGCGTCTGGATCCGGTTCATCGAGGATTTGCGCGCGCCGGACAATCAGCTCAATGACGAATTGCGCGCCAATCTAATCTCCATCGCCATCTGGATACTGAACGAGACGGAGAAGATCCGTAAACGGGACTCGTCCAATTTCCAGGGCATCATTGACATCACAACCATCATCAGGGATGGACTCAAATGAAGAGCACACTGCGTATTTCGCTGAAATCTGGCGAGCGGATCTTTGTCAATGGCGCGGTGCTTCGCGTTGACCGAAAGGTCGCCGTCGAGTTCCTGAATGATGTGACATTCCTCTTGGAAAACCACGTCCTTCAGCCGGAGGATGCCAACACTCCGCTGAAGCAACTTTACTTCATCGCTCAGATGATCCTCATCAATCCGGAAGGTGCCGAGCAATCGACCATCATGTTCCGCAAGTCGGTGGTGATGCTGCTGACCTGCTTCAAGAATGACGAGGTTGTGTCGGAGCTGAAGCGGATCGACGGCATGGTCACCCAGGGACGGGCCTTCGACGCCCTCAAAGCTATCCGCGGCCTTTACGTGATCGAGGATCGTATCCTCAACGATCAGGAAATTGCCCCGGCCACCATCGAACAGATTCGCAAGGAGATTGCACCATGGCGGTAAGCGGCGTTTCATCGACGAATAATTATATGCCGACCGCGACCGGGGCCGAATCGTCGGCGGACCAGACCAAGGCGAGCCTGAACTATGACAGCTTTCTGAAGCTCCTCGTCGCTCAGATGAAGAACCAGGATCCGACGGAGCCGATGGATTCGACGCAGCAGATCGCCCAGCTTGCAACGTTCTCGCAGGTCGAGCAGACCATCAAGACGAACACCAATCTGGAAAGCCTGTTGCAGCGCAATTCGCTCGGCGAGGCAAATGCTGCGATCGGCAAGACCGTGACCAGCGCCGATGGCAAGACGACTGGCGTCGTCAAGGAAGTGACGCTATATTCCGATGGAATCGTCGCAACGCTCGATACCGGAAAGACACTTGTCATCGGACCCGGCGTCAAGATCAAGTGAGAATGACATGAACGAGGCGGACGCACTCGATATGGTGCAGACGGCGATCTGGACGGTCATCGTCGCATCCGGTCCTGCCGTCCTCGCCGCCATGGTCGTCGGTGTGGTCGTCGCCTTTATCCAGGCGCTGACCCAGATTCAGGAAATGACCCTGACATTCGTGCCGAAAATCCTTGCCGTTCTCGTGACGGTGGCGATTTCGGCACCTTTCGTCGGCTCGCAGATTTCGATTTTCACGAATATCGTTTTCTCGCGCATTCAAAGCGGCTTCTGAGCCGCAGGTCCGCAAATCCTTCCTTCTTTTTCAGTCCTGCCATTTTCGCGCAAGTTTGGTGCGTTAGTCCTGTCGGTAGTTTGGGCAGCAGGTATGAATGCTGCCCGCCTCTCATGAAGAGACGGAATTACCGATGGCACAACCACCTGCTCTGATCATCCCGAAAGTCGCGCCCAAGGGTAAGGACATCGGCTTCGCACTCGGCATCGTGGCGATCCTGTCCATCCTGTTCCTGCCGATCCCGCCTTTCCTGATCGATATGGGGCTGGCCTTTTCCATTGCCTTCTCCATCCTCATCCTGATGGTCTCGCTGTGGATCCAGAAACCGCTCGATTTCTCGTCCTTCCCGGTCATTCTGCTGATTTCGACGATGATCCGGCTTTCCCTGAACATCGCGACGACGCGCGTCATTCTTTCGCATGGGCATGAGGGCGAAGGGGCGGCCGGCGGCGTCATCGCCGGTTTTGCCGAACTCGTCATGGGTGGCGATTTCGTTATCGGCCTCATCGTCTTTTTGATCCTGATCACGGTCAATTTCATCGTCATCACCAAGGGTGCGACGCGTATCGCCGAAGTCGGTGCGCGCTTCACCCTCGACGCCATTCCCGGCAAGCAGATGTCCATCGATGCCGATCTTTCGGCCGGCATGATCGACGAAAAGGAAGCGCAGCGCCGCCGCCGTGAACTGGAGGAGGAAAGCTCGTTCTTCGGCTCCATGGATGGTGCATCGAAATTCGTTCGCGGCGACGCGATCGCCGGCCTGCTGATCACCGCCATCAACGTCTTCGGTGGCATTGTTATCGGCTATGTGCGCCACGATATGTCGATCGGAGAAGCAGCCGACGTCTTCGTCAAGCTTTCGGTCGGCGATGGTCTGGTCTCGCAGATCCCGGCCCTGATTGTTTCGCTCGCCGCCGGCCTGCTCGTGTCGCGCGGTGGCACATCGGGCTCGACGGACCAGGCCGTCATGAACCAGCTGAGCGGCTATCCCCGCGCGCTGATGCTGGCCTCCGGCCTGCTCTTTCTGCTGGCAGTGATGCCCGGATTGCCCTTCGTGCCCTTTGCCGTTCTCGGCGGCGGCATGGGCTTTCTGGCCTGGGTCATCCCGCGCCAGCTGGAAGCAGCCAGCAAGCTCATTCGCGACGAGGAAAGCAGCAAGCAGCAGCAGACCAAGGATACCGAGAAGGATTCGGTCAAGTCGGTCCTCAAGACCTCGGAAATCGAACTGATGCTGGGCAAGCAGGTCTCCACACGCCTTCTCGGCGCGCATCAGGAACTGGCTTTCCGCGTCGGCAAGATGCGGCGCAAGTTCGCCGGTCAATACGGTCTGATCGTTCCGGAAATCAAGGTGTCCGACGACATCAGCATCCCGGACAAGGCCTATCACATCCGCATTCACGGCACGACGATCGCGTCGAACACCGTGCGCGTCGGCGAGGTCCTGGTGGTCACCGGCGGCGGCCGCCGGCCGAGCGTTCCGGGTGACGAGATCCGCGAACCCGCCTTCGGCATGCCGGCCGTCTCGATCCTCGAAGCCTTTACCGAGGACCTGAAGCGCGAGGGCTTCCACCCGATCGACAACGTCTCGGTGGTGCTGACCCATCTGTCGGAAGTCATCCGCAACAATCTGCCGCAACTGTTGTCCTACAAGGACGTGAAGATCCTGATCGAACGGCTCGACCCGGAATATCGCAAGCTGGCCGATGAAATCTGCACGTCGCACATGTCCTATTCCGGCCTGCAGGCCGTGCTGAAGCTGCTGCTGGCCGAGCGCGTCTCGATCCGCAACCTGCATCTGATCCTGGAAGCGGTCGCAGAACTCGCGCCGCATGTCCGCAAGACCGAGCAGATCGTCGAGCATGTGCGTGTCCGCATGTCGCAGCAGCTCTGCGGCGATCTGGCCGACAACGGCACGCTGCGGGTGCTTCGCCTCGGCAGCAAGTGGGACATGGTGTTCCACCAGGCGCTGAAGCGCGACGCCAAGGGCGAAATTGTCGAGTTCGACATCGATCCGCGCCATCTGGAGGAGTTCAGCGAGCAGGCGACCAAGATCATCCGCGAACATCTCGACCGCGGCATGCCTTTCGTACTGGTAAGTTCGCCCGAATCCCGCTCTTATGTACGCATGATCATTGAGCGACTTTTTGCAACATTGCCGGTTCTCAGCCATGTCGAGCTCGCCAAGGGCCTCGAGATAAAGATCATCGGCTCGATTTCATGATCACCGATCCGGAAGGGACGGTGCTGGCCCTTTTTGCGGCTTTCTGCAGGATCGGTGGCTGCATCATGGTCATGCCCGGATTTTCCACCGCCCGCGTTCCGGCCCAGATTCGCCTCTTCCTGGCACTCGCCATATCGATGGCGATCCTGCCGATCATGTGGAACGAGATCTATCCGCAGATCAACGGCAAGGGACATACCTATCTCTACATCATCGCGACCGAAACCGTCATCGGCACCGTCATCGGCCTGATTGCCCGCTATTATGCGCTGGGCCTGCAGTTTGCCGGCACTGTCATTACGATGATGATCGGCTTCAATGCGCCGCCGGCGGCCGACGTTCTCGAAGACACCCCGGAAAACCAGATGACCAACATGATCAGCTTTGCGGGGCTGATGGTACTGTTTATGCTGGATTTCCATCATGTGCTGCTGGAGAGCATCGTCGAATCCTACCGGCTCATGCCGCTTGGCATCGGCTTCGACCCGCAGGGCGTGCTGATTACCCTGACCAATTCGATCGAGCAGACGTTCCACATCATGCTGCGCCTTGCCAGCCCCTTCATCATTTACGGGCTGCTGTTCAATGTGGCGATCGGCATGATCAACAAGCTCGCACCGCAAATCCCGATCTACTTCATTTCAGCGCCCTATCTCATCCTGGGCGGCATGTTCCTGGTCTATCTCGCCATATCGGCCATGCTGAAGCTTTTCGCCGCCGGTTTTGGCGTCGTCATGCAGGGGAGTTGAGCAATGACGAAGTCCCGCTCGGAGAAACTCAAGCGACTGGTCGCCGTGCAGCGTCATCTCGAGCAGATGGCGGAGAGCGAACTTGCCGAAACTTCGCGGCAGCGTCGCGAACTGGCCGATACGATCGACGTCGTTGCCGACGCCATGGGGTCCGCGCATCCGCTGCATGCCATGTTCTCCGGTCACTATGCCTCGCAACTCGGCCGGCTCGCGCAGAAGGACCAGATGCTGCACAGCATCCAGCAGGTCCACGAAAACCGTGTGCTCAAGGAGCGCGCCAAGGGCGACAGGCTGGCGGACAACATGCGGGATGCCCGTGACATCGAGGACCGTGCCGCCGCCGACGAGGCAGTCTACGATCTCGTCGACCAGCACGTGCTTGGGACATCGCCAGCTTCCGGTAAGGTTGGCAGGTCATAGTCCACCCCTAAAGCAGGTTCTGCCAAAAGTTGGGCCTATCGGGTTAATATGCTGAAATCGTGAACTTTTAGCTGCGGCGTTTCAGACGCTGGAAAAGTTCGTGGCAAAGGGGACAAAACATGGCCATTTCGCCTCCCAGTGATCTCGTTCTTGATGTCGTCCGCGCTGCGGATCCCACACAGGTCCAGGAAGCGCAGTCGCGGCTGAAGGCCAACCGTGCTGCGTTCCAGGCGTCGAGCCTTGCGGAAACCGGCGGCGGCTTTGCAAGCGCCGTTTCTGTTCTCAATCAGGCCGACACCACGAGCAGCCTCGGCAACATCGCCAATCGCGTCGAGCAGAAGAAGATTCCGGAGACCTATCGCAAGTTCGAGGCCATGGTGCTGCAGAATTTCGTCAAGTCGATGCTGCCCACCGAGAGCGAGGAAGTCTACGGCAAGGGTACGGCAGGCGACATCTGGAAAAGCATGATGGCCGAGCAGATCGGCAACGTCATGGCCCAGGGAGACGGGATCGGCATTGCCGCAAGCATGGTCAACGACCGGCTGGTCGAAGGCACGGATGCCGACAGGGTCAAGGCCTCGCTCGATGGCAACGATCTGAACGTCGCTTCCAGCATGGTGCAGGAATACCAGCGCAAGGCCGTTGCCGATTTCATGGCGACGGATGAAACAAAAGACAAAGACAAGGCCTGACGTGCGCCTGGCACGCTCGACAGTTTGAATCTGCGCATGGGCGTTCCGGCCGGGGGTAATCTCCGCTCGCGACAGGCGCTAACCGGAGCGAAATAATGGAAGTTGCAGCAGCAGGTGACGTGCGTATCCAGAACGTGCTTGGACGTCTGGAAATGATCATCGACAACGAAAACAGCCGGATCGGCATCGATACGAGCTTCGATCTGAAGGCCTCGAACGCGCGCAAGAGCCGGTGCCTCTACGAATTGACGATGCTGCGCCGCAATGCGCCGATCACCGACCTCTCGCCTGCCTTCGTCTCCCAGACCAAGCATATCCAGACGAAGCTGGTCGCCAATTCCCAGAAGGTGGAAGCGCATATGGAGGCGATCCGCTCCGTTGTCGATATCCTCAAGACGGCCGTCCAGGATGCGGATGCTGACGGCATCTATTCCGAACAACAGTTCCGCTACAGCGATTTCTGATGCTGAAGCTCGTCTTTACCGGTGTCTGGGTCTGCGCGGTCTCGCTGGGCTCGGTCTATGCGTCGATGAAGTACGCCTCGGCGCCCGTCGTCACGGATGAAGAGGCAGCGCGTCGCGCATCCGAGGAATACGTAACCGGCGAGATGCTCACGGTTCCCGTCATCACGAACGGCGCCGTGCAAGGCTATTTCCTGACAAAATTGTCGTTTTCGGTGAAGAAGGACAAGATCAAGACGCTTCCGATTCCGCTGAAGCAAATGGTCACCGATCTGCTCTTCGATATTCTCGTCGGTGATCAGCTGATCAATGTCGCCGATACCAGCAAATTCGACATGGTCCATTTCAAGACCGCCGTGAAAGATGGCCTCAACGCGAAAATTCGTGATGAGGTGATCACCGAAGTGCTCGTCGAAAATCTGGAATATCTCTCCAAGGCGGATGTCGCGCGCATTGCCGATAGCCAGAACCAGCCGCGCCAAGTGCCGGTGGCGATCAAGGACAAGGATGGCAACGTCGCCCGTGATGTCGTTCCGGGCAAGCCATCGAGCGAAGCCGCCGAGTAAAGATCGTCGACCTGCCCCCGATGTGAAATTCCCGAAGGGCGGCCCAGAGGACGGGTCGCTCTAGTTTTTTTCGGGATTCCTGTATTGTTCGTTGACGATGCCGAATTCCATCATCAGGCGACCGATCGCGACATGAAAATGGTAGAGCCCGGCACTCGGCAGCCCGGTTCGCCGCCACAAGTCCACACCGCGCCACGGTGAAATGGCCAGCAGCGCCAGCGATTTGGCAAATGTCTTCAGCCGCCCCCCCAGTCCCGGATTAGCGCGATGCTCAAGGATCGTCGATATGGCCCCGTTGCGCAGGCTCCTGTCACGGATCCAGGACGGTTCCGTGCGCCGCGACGGTATGCTTTCCGCCACCCAGGCCTCCGCTGCCCATGCGAAGGTAAAATGCTGTTTCCGGCAACGGCGATAGAAATCGCTGTCGCCGCCGCCGATGAAATTGAACGACGGATCCAGAAACGGTTGCGGCATTGCCTGCAGCACGGACCGTGTGATCAGCACATTGCCGGAAGAATACAGGATCGGCACAGGGCCACTCGTCTCGTAATGAGGCATGAAGACCGGATGTTTCTTGACGATCACGCGCGCACTGTCTTCAAAAACAGGGAGTTGCGGTCCGCCGACAATGCTGGCGCGCGTCTCCATCTGTACCGAAATGAGACCGTTCAGCCATTCCGGCCCGGCGATCTCGTCATCATCGATGACAGCAATGCCGTGCAGGTTGGGGTAGGTCGCAAGCGCCATGGCCCAACCGGCATTGTAGGCATGGCAATTGCCGCGCTGGTGCGCAATCACCACCAGGGCATTCACCCGATGCGCCGACAGGAATTGTTTGGCTGCTTCGGCGCCGGCCATGCCATCGGCATCGTTCTCCATGACGACGACGGCGAAGGGCGCTGCAGGTCTCTGGGAAACAACAGTTTTCAGCGTTTCCAACAGGTGCTCGGGGCGTCGGAACGTCGGCAGGGTCACGACATACTCGATGCTGTCGGTTGCGTCCGTTCCGGTCTGGTAGAAAACACTGACTTCCTGGCCGGGCACTGTCATGGAAAAACCTGTCGGAGACGATTTGCTGACAAGCACTAAAGCAAATCTTCCTAAACAGAAGCTGAATATCCAAAATCGCTTTTGAATGAATGGCTTAAACGTCATTTCACGTCATGTTGCTATGGTGCGGAACAGTCGTTTCAAGGTCCCGTTCGCAACATGAATCTCGTTCTCGTCTCATCGCTGGTGCCGGTCGAAAATCCGTCCTCGGGTTTCGATATCGCAAACCGTGTCGTCCTGGACGGGCTGCGGGCGCTTGGCCATCGGGTCAGCGTGATCGGCTACCTTCAGCCCGGGCAGACGCCGGCCTATGGCGAGGACACGCATCTTCTGGGGGAACTCGAGGTCACCAATGCCAAGGTCGGTCGGGTAACAAAGCTACGCTGGCTGGCGTCGGCTCTTGCCAACCGTACCAGCCTTTCGTCGGCCAAGATGCTGAAGGCGGGCGAGGCGCGCATCGAGGCGCTGCTTCAAAAGCTGCTGCCGTTTGACGGCATCATCCTCAATTCCGTGCAACTGCCGGCCGCCTATGCTGACATCTTCCTGCGCTATCCGACGATCTATGTGGCGCACAATGTCGAGGCGCAGTCCGCGCTGGAAAACGCGGCCGCGGCGCATGGTCGGGTCGAACGCGCCCTGTTCGAGCGCGAGGCCCGCAATCTCGCAAAATTCGAGCAGCGGCTGACACAGGGTGCCAGCAGCGTTTGGACGTTCAGCGAGGCGGATCGCTTCGGTTTCGGCAGGCCTGTTTGCGACCGCGCCTCGGTTCTGCCGCTCGTCACGCAATGGGCATCCCCTGCGGCCGCACCGTCGGCTCCGATACAGCATGACCTCGGATTGCTCGGCACCTGGAGCTGGAAGCCGAACCGCATCGGGCTCGACTGGTTCCTGAATGCGGTGACACCACTCCTGCCGCCGGACATGAGCATCGTCATTGCCGGGCAGATGACCGATGTTCCTGCAGTGGCGCATCCCGGTGTTCGGTTCATTGGACGGGTCGCGGATGCACGGGCATTCATCTGTTCGAGCGCAGCCGTGCCGCTGGTCGCCCGCGGAGGCACTGGCGTCCAGCTGAAGACGATAGAGACATTCGAGCTGGGCATGCCATGCGTGGCGACCGGCGCCGCGTTGCGCGGCATTGATGCATTGCCTGAGAATTGTGCCGTGGCCGATGATCCCGCGATCTTCGCCCAGCGCCTGATCGAACGCGTGGCATCGGTCCGCGCCGGCAATGCCGGACGTGTCTCGGGTACCGATTTCCACACGGCCCAGAAAACTGCGCTGCTTTCGACCATGGAACGCGGGCTCAACCGCTTCGCAAAGGCCGAACCGTCGCCTGTGGCCGAAACGATCAGACGTCCTGTCGAGAGGGGCAGGGCCGCTGTTGTTCGACCTGTCAAATATTCCGTGCATGAGGGAGGGAGACCCCGATGAACCTGTTTTCTGATACGTCCATCGTCGCGTCCCAGCGGCCGATCCTTGACCTTCCGGTGTGTGATTTCGGCTGGGCGGATGCGCTTGCCTTTACTGATGAACTTGCCTCGATGGCGATCGGCCAGACGGTCATATCCTTCCTGAATGCCAACAATGCCAATCTGATGATGAAGGATGCGGAATACCGCGCTGTTCTCAGTCGCCAGGTCATTCTTCCGGACGGTCATGGCGTCGACATTGCATCCTGGCTGTTTCACGGCCGCATGTTTCCGGCGAACCTCAACGGGACGGATTTTGTGCCGGCGCTGCTGACCTACATGGCAAAGCCGAAACGCATCGCCCTGATCGGCGCATCGCCATCGGTGCTGAAAGGGGCGGTCGAGAATTTTCAGAAGCATACGCCCTGGCATGAATTCATCCCGATCTCCGATGGCTATTTCGATGTAGCCGAATCCGATGCGATAATGGCCCGGGTCCGCGCTGCAAAGCCGGATATCCTGCTGGTGGCGATGGGCAGTCCGAAGCAGGAGAAATGGATTGACCGCCATGTCGGCCCCGGCCATGCACGGCTTGTGATCAGCGTCGGTGCCTTGTTCGATTTCATGGCGGGTGAAGTTCCGCGCGCCTCCGAGACTGTCCGCGGCATGCGCCTCGAATGGCTGCATCGGCTGGTTCACGAGCCGGGTCGGCTGTGGCGTCGTTATATCTTTGGCAATCCTGTTTTCCTATATCATATCCTGCGTCACAAGCTCGGCGGCGGCGCGAAACAATCGCGCCCGACGCCGCGGCCTGCCGGCTCGCGGTTCTTCTGACAGGTGGATGGATGCGTACTGCTGTCGTAACGGCTTCCTATGTCAACGATTTCGATCGTTGCCGCCTGATGTGCGAAAGCGTCGACGCGCGCATGAAGGGCGACTGGGTGCACTATATCCTGGTGGCGTCCTGCGACGTTGCGCTGTTCCGGCAGTTGGAAGGAACGCGGCGCCGGATTGTCGACGAGCGTGACCTCTTGCCGTCCTGGCTGGTGTCCATGCCGGATCCGCTGTCGGCTGGCCGCCGCAAGATGTGGGTCAGCCCCTACAGCCTGCCGCTGCGGGGCTGGCATGTGCAGCAATTGCGGCGTCTGGCGCTCGCACGCTACATCGAGGAGCCGGTGATGCTGGCGATCGATTCGGATGTGGTTCTTTTGCGCAACTTCGATCCTGCCACTCTCTGGCAGGGCGATCGCCTGACATTGTATCGGCGCGATGCAGGCATCGGCGCCGTCATGGGGTCGAACCATATCGAGTGGCTGGCCCATTCGGACCGTCTGCTGGGCATCGGTCCCTACACGCTCCCGGCCAATGATTACATCAGCACGCTGATTGCCTGGCGCAGCGACACGTGCCGGGCCCTGCTCGATCACATCGAGGGATTGCATGGGCGCAACTGGGTTCGCGCGATCCTGCGGTCAAGGCAGTTTTCGGAGTGCATGATCTATGGCCGGTTCGTCGATGATGTGCTGATGGGCACAGGGCACCAGGCGTCCGCCGCCGGGCTTGCCCATGTTCTCTGGTCGGAAGACAGCTACCCGCGGGGCATTATGGGGCTGCGCCAGTTCATGCAGGATATGGAGCCGCACCAGATCGGCATCGGCGTCCAGTCGTTCATCGGGCACGATCTCGCCGATATCCGCAATGTGCTTCTGGAAAAAGCGGCGGCCTGACCCCTCAGATGACGCGTCCCCTCTGCATGCGCAGCGCGCTGTAGGTCAGGGAGAACGAAGCCATATACAGGCCGAGATAGACGCCGTTCAGCAATGGCGCCCAGTGCGAGACATTCGTGCTGGTCTCCATGATGGCCGCCAGCAACGCGACCTTGAGCACACCGGCGACGACGAGATTGAAGATCCGCCGGATGGTATGGCCGGTCGCATACAGAAGTTCGGAATGATACTCGACCAGATTGCGGAACGCCGGCACCAGCAGCACCGCCATCAGCCACGGCGCGACCTGCGCGACATTGTTGCCGAGGCCGTTCGGGATCATGTGCAGATAAACGGCCATGGAGGTGATGGCGAGGCAGGAGACGGCGACGATCACAGCCTCGATGATCAGCCGCAGTCGCCAGGATCCGATGGTTTCAGGCGTCCGCATGATCTTCTGCACGAGCAGCGTATTGAACGAGCGTACGGGCAGGGCGGTCAGATCGGCAAGCCGCATGATGATGGCATAGATCCCGGAAATCTCCGGTCCGCCGATGGCCAGCACGGCAATCTTGTCGAATTCGGACTGCACATAGAACAGTACCTCGGCGCCGGCAACAGTGACGGAATCTGCCCAGCGGCGGAGGTAGAGAGCGGGCCGCCAGCGAAGCCGCATGCGCGGCAGGAAGAAGATCAGCGCGATCGCCAGACACACGGCATTGGCGATCAGATAGAGCAGCGACCACGTCGCCAGCGATGCTGCCCCGTGGGGCAGGGAAAAGGCGAGCGCCGCGATCGTGCGAACACCGGTCCCGATCACGACAAGCAGTGCCGCCTTGCCAAAACGGCCAAGACCGTTGAGGACGATGACGATGACTTCGAGCCCCCGCCAGAACAGGATTTCCGCCGCCATGAAGGCGGCAAAGACCCACAGCGCCATGTCCTGCGCAAACACGGCATAATAACCCGCCAGCGCAAGCACGATGATGAGCGGCAGCGACAGGAAGGCCCCGGCAAGGAAACCCAGGCTGTAGGTGCCGACCAGCAAGGGCTTGACGGTGGCAACGCGGTAGAGCGGCGACATGAAGCCGAAGGCAAGCAGGCGGGAAATCATGATGCCGGTCGCCGAGGCGGTGGCAAACAGCCCGAACTCCGCAATCGACAGGCCATTGGCCACACAGATGAAGTAGACGAGGGAAAGCACGAGCCGCCCGGCCGACCCTCCGGTCATGGACAGATAGGCATGAACGATGCCGCGATGCCGCGTGTAGAGTGTGCTGGCGAAGGTGATCAAACGGTGGCTTCCCTATGGCTGTCACGTTCTAGCCGGAAAAGTTTAATGACCGGTTCGAAACCGCACAACGGCGTGTTCTGCCGGCGCCGCTGCGCCTGCAACATTAACGATTTGTTTCCCACAAAAGCTTAGCTTGTCTTCACATTTGAAAACTTTCGCGCTGTTTGAGCGCATGCAGGGCCTTTGATGTTTGATCCGGTAGATAAAAAACGGCCTGTTCCCCGCCGTTCCCTGCTCGACCTTGCGCCGGGCGAGGGCAGGGCTGTCCGCACGGGCTCCATGCTTGACCGCCTGTCGAGCGAAGCTGAAAAGCCAGCCACGCACCGCCCTGCGCGTGCCCGGGCATCGGATTTCCGCCCTCTAGCAAACGCCGCCGCCGCCGTTGCGGAACGTCGCCTGCAATCCACCGAAGACGCTGGCCCGCCTCCAGGAAAAACCGCTTCCGGCAATCGGTTGACCCGCTGGCTGAACGGCGAGCCGGCACCGGGCGCCGCCCGTCAGCCGGTCTTCGTCGAGAACACCGCCCCGCCCCATCAGGCAAAGTCGCACGCTTCTGCCGGGGCCGATGCATTTGCCTACGAGCCTGACCATGGCGCAGGCTCTGACAGAGAGCGGCCGCTGATCGACATCGGCATCATCGCCGGTTCCGTCTGGCAGTTGCGCAATGTCATCCTGGCGACGACCGTGCTCGGCGCTGTTGGTGGTGTCCTTCTCGCCATGGCGACCCCGAGCCTCTATACTGCGGAAAGCAAACTCTATGTCGATCCGCGCGAAATTCGCCTGACGGATTCCGATCTCTCCAAGGCAAGCCTCGCAACGGAGGCCATCCTGGCGCTCGTCGATAGCCAGTTGGAAGTGCTTCGGTCGCGAACCGTGCTTGAAAAGGTTGCGTCCGATCTCGGCCTTGAGCGCGATGCCGAATTCGGCACTCCTGCAGGCAGCGGCGGAAACATGTCGACCGGCATCGGCGTCATCAAAGATCTCGTCTCCGGGGGCAATGCGCAGCCTGCACCGGCCGTGGCTGCGGGCGTCAGCGCGCGGACGCTGGAGAAGCTCAGCGAAGCCGTCACCGTCTCGCGCGATCCGAAAACCTTCATCGTCGCCATCGAGGTCCAAACCCGGGATCCGGCAAAATCGGCGCTGATCGCCAATCGCATCGTTGCAACCTTTCTCAACGAGGAAACGGCAGCCCAGTCCGGATTTTTCCAGCGCACCACAGCAGCGCTCGCCAGCCGGCTTGCGGACCTGCGCACGGAGCTGGACAAGGCCGAAAACGCGGTCGAGAAATACAAGGCCGACAACGATATCATCGGCGCATCGGGCGAGCTAATCTCGGACAAGCAGCTGCTGGCCCTGAACGACCAGGTCGGCATCGTCCGCAGCCGCATCGCAGACGCGCAGGCAAAGGCCGATGTCGCGACCAAGATCCAGCTGAATGACGTGCTGAGCGGTGCCTATCCGGAGGAACTGGGCTCAGCAACGCTTGCCGAATTGCGCAAGCAATATTCCTCCGCGCGGGCACAGCTTGGCGCGCTTGAAGCCACCCTTGGGCCACGCCATCCGCAAAGGCTTGCAGCGGCCCAGTCGCTCGAAGTGTCCCGTACCGAGATCGGCAACGAACTGCGCCGTGTCGCGGCCACTACCAAGACGGAACTGGAGCGCGCAAAACGCACCGAGCAGGACCTGGTCCGCCAGTTGGCTGTGCAGAAGTCGCGTCAGGTGAATTCGTCGCAGGGCTTCGTCGAATTGCGCGAGCTTGAGCGCAAGGCCGCCGCAACCCGGTCGATCTACGAATCATTCCTGAAGCGGGCCAGTGAAACCGGGCAGGAAGAAAAGCTGACCTCGAAGAACATCCGCGTGATTTCCTCGGCAGAGCCACCCTTGCAGCCGGGAGGCCCATCGCGCAAGCTGATTGCCATCGGCGGGCTGATGGTCGGGCTGATGGCCGGTCTCGGTCTCGGCGTTCTTCTCGGCCTTTACAAGAGCATGCGCCATGCGATCGAGCTTTCCCGCCGTTCGTCCGATGTCCCGGAACAGGATCCGCCGCGTGGTGACCGCGAACCCGATCGCCCGCGTTACATCGTCGACGAAACGCCCGAAGCTCCGATCCGCCGCCAGCCTGTCATCCGCGCCGCCATGCCGTCACCACACCATGAACAGGCGGCACTGGCGGCCCGCGGCGCCGCGCAACACGGTTTCGATCATGCCGAGCCGCAGGACAACGGGGTTTCGCAGGTCCGTGACGATCTTCGCGCCTTGCGCTCAAGGGTCGAGCATTATGCCAGCCAGCGGACCGGCACTGGACGCCGCTGAAACACAAGCTTGCAGCCTTGGCCTTGCATGCCGGATTGTCCGGGGTCGTCGCGCATTCCCGACAGACTTGCCTTGCGCACGGAAAATGACGTTCTCTGCCATGCGTGACCGTGGTCAGGCCGGACAGGCTTGAATTAATTCAATCTGGACAGCATAGGACGCATTGAGGCCATCGTGCTATCCAGTGAAAACTACAGTGGCTGAACAAAAGACAAACATCGGGAGAAGTGCCTTGGCGACCGTGATTGATGGCAAGGAAGTGGCAGGATCCGTGATCGCGGCCGTCAAGGCGGCATCGGAGGTCCTTCTGAAGGAAAATGGCGTCAAGACCGGCCTTGCGGTCGTGATCGTCGGCAATGATCCGGCCAGCCATGCCTATGTCTCGTCGAAGAGCCGGATGGCCAAGGAATGCGGATTCACCTCCGTTCAGCATACGCTCTCGCAGGACACGTCGCAGGAAGAGCTGGCGGCCTTGGTCTCGACGCTCAATGCCGATCCCGCCCTGCACGGTATTCTTGTCCAGCTGCCTCTGCCCAGGCATCTGAATTCCGAACCGATCATCCAGTCGATCCTGCCGGAAAAGGACGTCGATGGCCTGCACGTCGTCAATGCCGGAAAACTGGCGACGGGCGATCTCGAAGGCGGCCTTGTCTCCTGCACGCCGGCGGGTTCGATGGTCTTCGTGCGCCGCGTGCATGGCGATGACCTGTCGGGTCTCAACGCCGTAGTCATCGGCCGCTCGAACCTGTTCGGCAAGCCGATGGCGCAATTGTTGCTGGCTGCCAATGCGACCGTGACGATTGCCCATTCCCGCACCAGGGATCTCGCTGCCGTCTGCCGCAATGCCGATATTCTGGTCGCGGCCGTCGGTCGCGCCGAAATGGTCAAGGCAGATTGGGTCAAGCCGGGAGCCACCGTGATCGACGTCGGCATCAACCGGATTGCCGCGCCGGAAAAGGGCGAGGGCAAGACCCGCATGGTCGGCGATGTCGCCTTTGCCGAATGTGCTGCGGTGGCTGGCGTCATCACCCCGGTGCCGGGCGGCGTCGGTCCGATGACGATCGCCATGCTGATGGCCAACACGGTGATTGCCGCCTATCGCAAGGCCGGACGCAAGGCGCCGAAATTCTAGGATTTGCCCTTCGAAGCCAGGTGCCGCACGCTTCAGACGCGCGGTGCCGGACCTGTTGAGGCGCGCACGATCAGCTCGGTGCGCCAGAGTTCCTGGTCGGGGTAATCAGCCGTTTTCAGGATGCGGGAAATCAGCCGGGCGGCGATGCGCGTGCCGGCCGCCCGCAGCGACGAGCGCGTCGTGGTCAAAGGCACGGTAAAATTTTCCGGCTTCAGCATCGGCAAAACGTCGTCATGGGCGATCAGCGATATATCCTTGCCGATCTGCAGGCCGGCGCGGTTGATCGCGCGAACGGCGCCAAGCGCAAGAACCGTCGAGGAACAGAGCACCGCCGTCGGCGGATTGTCCTGGACCAGAAAGCGCTGCATGCTGCGATAGCCGTGTTCATCGGTCATGAAGGAATGGTTCACCAGCCGATCGTCGAGCGAAAGCCCGCGTTCTGAAAGAGCCCGCAGCATTCCCTTTTTTCGTCGTTGAGAGAACGCCAGATAGTCCGGGCCGTTGAGCAGCGCCATGCGTGTATGCCCAAGCTGTATCAGCAGCCGGGTGGCATCGTAGAAGGCGCCGGTATTGTCGATGTCGAGAAAGGGATAGTCCGCCGGCCCATCCAGCGTGCGACCATGCACGAGAAAGGGGATGGATAAGGACTTCAGGATCGAGATTCTGGGATCGCTGGCCCGCATATAGGCGAGGAACAGCGCATCGACATTACCGCTGGCGGCAAGGCGCTGGAACGTTGCTTCCTCGTCTTCGGGCGCGCTTGGATTGAGGACAAAATGAAAATCGTGCTTGACGGATTCCTCTGCAAGGCCGGCGAGGAATTCACCGAAGTGCACGTCGGAATCAATGCCGGCTGCAATCGGCATGACAAGGCCGATGGAACCGGCGCGGCCCGTAGCCAGCCTCTGTGCCGCCCGGTTGGGCCGGTATCCTGTTGTTTGCACGGCCTTCAGCACGCGCTGCCGGGTTTCGGCGTTGACCTCAGGATAGCCGTTCAGCGCGCGGCTGACGGTCGTCTGCGACAGTCCGAGCATCTCCGACAGTTGTTTCAGATTCACGCCCATGCAGTGCGCAGTCTCCCAAAGCGCTTTGATTTTTTATTGATTTCTGTCGTTTTATGCATTTCGCCTCTCGTTCTGTAGCACCGGCTTTCATGCTCTCAAAGAAGAATAGGCCTGGTTGCGGTGCAAAAATGCGCTGCATTGCATTCAATTTCGGCGCTTTGCGTCGCAAAAAGGAAATCTCTTGACGACCCCCCCTCTGCAATGGTTTGTTAGCAACTTCAAAGCGCTTTGAATTTTGCGCGTATTGATATTCTGCCCGCCTCCGTCAAGAGCGGGCCTTCAGGGAGGAAAATGACGTGAAAAGATCATTGGTAATGGGTGTGGCAGCGCTGGCATTGATGGCCGGAGCGACGCAGGCGGCGGAACTCAAGTTCAAGCCGGGCGAGGACGCCAAGTTCAATTGGGCAAGCTACGAGGAATTCAAAAAGGGTCATGACCTCAAGGGTCAGACGCTGACCATCTTCGGCCCATGGCGTGGCGAGGACCAGACGCTGGTCGAATCCGTGCTCGATTATTTCCGCGATGCCACCGGCGTTGACGTCAAGTATTCGTCTTCGGAAAACTACGAGCAGCAGATCGTCATCGATACGCAGGCTGGCAGCCCGCCGGATGTCGCCGTCCTGCCGCAGCCGGGCCTGATCGCCGACCTCGCTTCCAAGGGGTACCTGGTGCCACTCGGCGACGAAACCCAGAAATGGCTTCTCGAAAACTATGCCGCTGGCCAGTCCTGGGTCGATCTCTCGACCTACAAGGGCAAGGACGGCACGGCAGCTCTCTACGCCTTCCCCTACAAGATCGACGTGAAGTCGCTGGTCTGGTATGTCCCGGAGAACTTCGAGGATGCCGGCTATGAAGTGCCAAAGACCATGGAAGATCTCAAGGCGCTGACCGAGAAGATCGTCGCCGATGGCGGCACGCCTTGGTGCATCGGTCTAGGTTCGGGCGGCGCCACCGGCTGGCCGGCAACCGACTGGGTCGAAGACATGATGCTGCGCACGCAGCCGGCCGACACCTATGACAAGTGGGTCACCAATGCGATCCCGTTCTCCGATGCTGCCGTCACCGGTGCCATCGACGAGTTCGGCTGGTTTGCCAAGAACGACAAGTTCGTGGCGGGCGGTGCTGCAGCCGTTTCCTCCTCCGACTTCCGCGACAGTCCGAAGGGTCTCTTCTCGTCGCCGCCGAAGTGCTACCTGCACCACCAGGCCTCCTTCGTTCCGTCGTTCTTCCCGGAAGGCACCGTTGTCGGCGAGGATGCGGACTTCTTCTACATGCCGCCTTATGCCAGCAAGCCGGATCTCGGCAATCCTGTTCTCGGTGCCGGCACGCTTGCCATGATCACCAAGGACACGCCGGCTTCGCGCGCCTTCATCGCATTCCTGCAGACGCCGATCGCGCATGAGGTCTGGATGGCGCAGTCCAGCTTCCTGACGCCGCTGAAGACGGTCAACCAGGATGCCTATGCCAATGGCCCGATGAAGAAGCAGGGCGAAATCCTGCTGAACGCAACGACCTTCCGCTTTGACGGGTCGGACCTGATGCCGGGCAAGATCGGTGCAGGCGCGTTCTGGACCGGCATGATCGACTATGTCGGCGGCAAGTCGTCCGAAGACGTGGCCGGCGGTATCCAGAAGGCATGGGACGCCATCAAGTAACAAACCGGAACTGATCCGGTGGCAAAGGCTACTCCCGACCTTCCTGGGCTCGGGGGTAGCGCAAACGAAAACATGGACATGGCCTGTCGCCGCTGACCAGAGCGCGGCTTCTTTCAGGCATTTGAAACACGGCGAGCGCGCCTCCAAGGATGATCCAACATCCGGCATGTGCGCAAGGGGCGGTGGAAATCCGCGCATTCCTGGGGAGGAAGGTGCCATGCAGCAGCTGTTTTTTGCCGTTCTGACGATGATCGCGGGCGTTCTTGCTTGCGCTCTCTATTTCTTCGGAACCAATTTCATTCTTGACCGGTTGTTGCCTTCCAAGGGCCTGTCCGGTCCGCAGGCGTCGCGCAATCTGCGCCTGACCAATGCAATCCGCCCCTGGCTCTTTCTCGGGCCTGCGCTCATCACGCTGACAGTTTATCTCGTTTATCCCGTAATCGAATCCATCCGCCTTTCCTTCCACGGCAGGAGCGGCATCGAGTTCGTCGGTTTCCGGAATTTCATCTGGATGTTCAACGACGGTGAGTTCCGCCAATCGATCTTCAACAATTTCCTGTGGCTGCTGGTCGTTCCGGCGCTGGCCACCTTTTTCGGGCTGATCATCGCAGCGCTGACCGATCGCATCTGGTGGGGCAATATCGCAAAAACGCTGATCTTCATGCCGATGGCGATCTCCTTCGTCGGCGCTTCGGTCATCTGGAAGTTCATCTATGACTATCGCCCGGAGGGGACCGAGCAGATCGGCATCCTGAATGCGCTTGTGGTCTATTTCGGCGGTTCGCCGGAGGCCTGGGTGACGCTTCCCTTCTGGAACAATTTTTTCCTGATGGTCATCCTGATCTGGATCCAGACCGGGTTTGCCATGGTCATCCTGTCGGCAGCGCTGCGCGGTATTCCCGAGGAAACGGTCGAGGCTGCCGTCATCGATGGTGCCAACGGCCTGCAGATCTTCTTCAAGATCATGATCCCGCAGATCTGGGGCACGATCGCTGTCGTCTGGACGACGATCACCATCACGGTGCTCAAGGTCTTCGACATTGTTCTCGCGATGACCAACGGCCAGTGGCAGAGCCAGGTGCTCGCCAATCTGATGTTTGACTGGATGTTCCGCGGCGGCGGCGATTTTGGCCGCGGCGCGGCCATCGCGCTGGTCATCATGGTTCTGGTCGTTCCGATCATGGTTTGGAACATCCGCAACGCAAACAAGGAAATGGAGGGCCATTGAGATGATTGCTTCGTCCCGCTCACCCCTCACCTGGGTCGTCCACCTGTCCGTTGCCCTTCTGGTCATCCTCTGGACCCTGCCCACGGCCGGCCTTCTCATCTCCTCCTTGCGCGACAAGGACCAGCTCGCTGTTTCCGGCTGGTGGACATCGCTTGCGGATAGCACCCAGAACCTTGTGTTCCGTGCGCCCGGTCCCGACACGCAGGTGGAAAAGGACGGCAAGTTCGTTATTGCAGGCAATGTGCTGGAGGGCGGTGCCGGCGAAGTGGCGGCCTTCGGTTCGTCCAGCCTGAAGCCGGGTGACTTCGAGCCCGGCCAGACCGCCGATCTCAATGGCGGCGAAAAGCTGACGGTGCAGGTCGATGGTTCCTATGAGATCGTCTCCGACACGGCGATGGAAGGCACGCGCGGCCAGCGCATCTTCTATCAGGCGACCGTACCGTCGCGTTTCACCTTCGACAACTATCGTGAAGTCTTTGCCGCTGCCGGCATCGGCGCGTCCTTCATCAATTCGCTGACGGTCGCTATTCCCTCGACGATCATCCCGATCCTCGTCGCGGCCTTTGCCGCCTATGCGCTCGCCTGGATGAAATTTCCCGGCCGCGCCATCCTGGTGGCGGTGGTCGTCGGTCTTCTCGTCGTGCCGCTGCAGATGTCGCTGATCCCGCTGCTCAAGCTCTACAATGGCGTCGGCATGTTCCTCGGCGTGCCGGCCAAGACCTATGTCGGCATCTGGCTGGCGCATATGGGTTTCGGCCTGCCGCTGGCGATCTATCTTTTGCGCAACTACATGGTCGGGCTTCCTCGCGAAATCATGGAATCGGCCCGCGTCGATGGCGCCAGCGATTTCGACATCTTCGTCAAGATCATCCTGCCGCTGTCCTTCCCGGCGCTCGCCTCGTTTGCCATCTTCCAGTTCCTGTGGACCTGGAACGACCTGCTTGTCGCCATGGTCTTCCTGGGCGCCGGCAATGAGGAACTGGTCCTGACCGGGCGTCTCGTCAACCTGCTCGGCTCGCGCGGTGGCAATTGGGAAATCCTCACCGCATCCGCCTTCGTCACGATCATCGTGCCGCTGATCGTCTTCTTCAGCCTCCAGCGCTTCCTCGTCCGTGGCCTCCTGGCCGGCTCGGTGAAGTAGGACGGGGCAACTCCAGAGTGCTTTTGAAATGAACATACGGGACACTTCAATGACTGCGACTGAGGCTTCCATCCTGAAGGCCGACCGGGACTGGTGGAGGGGGGCGGTGATCTACCAGATCTATCCGCGCTCCTACCAGGACACCAATGGCGACGGCGTCGGCGATCTCAAGGGGATCACCGCACGCCTGCCTTACATTGCCTCGCTCGGTGTCGATGCGATCTGGGTCTCGCCGTTCTTCACCTCGCCGATGAAGGACTTCGGCTACGACGTCTCCGACTATAAGGGCATCGACGCACTGTTCGGCGACCTCGCCGATTTCGATGCAATGATCGCGCAGGCGCATAGCCTCGGCATCCGCGTGATGATCGACCTGGTGCTCTCGCATACCTCCGACCAGCATCCCTGGTTCAAGGAAAGCCGGTCCAGCCGCTTCAATCCGAAGTCCGACTGGTATGTCTGGGCCGATTCGAAACCGGACGGCACGCCACCCAACAACTGGATGTCGATCTTCGGCGGTTCGGCCTGGCAATGGGACCCGACCCGGCTGCAATATTACATGCACAATTTCCTGACCTCGCAGCCGGACCTGAACCTGCACAATACCGAGGTTCAGGAGGCGCTGCTGTCGGTGGAGCGCTTCTGGCTCGAGCGCGGCGTCGACGGTTTCCGGCTGGATACGATCAACTTCTATTTCCACGACAAGGACCTGCGCGACAATCCGGCGCTGGCCCCCGAGCGGCGCAATGCCAATACGGCACCGGCCGTAAACCCCTATAACTACCAGGAGCATCTCTACGACAAGAACCGCCCGGAAAACCTCGAATTCCTCAAGCGGTTCCGCGCGGTGATGAACGAGTTTCCGGCGATCGCAGCCGTCGGCGAGGTTGGCGACAGCCAGATCGGTCTTGAGATCGCCGGGCAATACACCTCCGGCGGCGACAAGATGCACATGTGCTACGCCTTCGAATTCCTGGCGCCCGATCCGCTGACGCCGGCCCGTGTCGCCGAAGTCCAGCACGATTTCGAGCGTGCCGCACCGGAAGGCTGGGCCTGCTGGGCTTTTTCCAACCACGATGTCGTTCGCCATGTCAGCCGCTGGGGGCAGGGGATCACCGATCTCGATGCCTATGCAAAATTTCTCGCCAGCCTGCTGATGACGCTGCGCGGTTCGGTCTGCATCTATCAGGGCGAGGAACTGGGACTGACGGAAGCCGATGTCGCTTTCGAGGATCTCCAGGACCCCTATGGCATTCAGTTCTGGCCTGATTTCAAGGGCCGCGACGGTTGTCGCACGCCGATGGTCTGGGACGACAAGGCCGTCAATGGCGGCTTCGGCGAGGGAAGAACCTGGTTGCCGGTGGCACCTGCGCATCTGCCGCGGGCGGTTTCCGTACAGGAGGCCGACAGTGCCTCGGTCCTGCATCATTACCGCCGCTTTCTGGCCTTCCGCCGCGAGCATGCGGCCTTTGCCAAGGGCGAGATCGCGTTCAGGGCCTATGAGGCGCCGCTGCTCGGCTTCGTGCGCAGTCATGGAAACGAACAGGTCTTCTGCCTCTACAATATGAGCCAGGATACCGTGACGACCACGCGGCCGCCGGAGCAGATGGAGACCTTGGATGGCCATGGTTTTCAGTCTGCGCTGAACGGCGAGACCATCACGCTGCCGGCGTGGAGCGGATTTTTCGCCCGACTGACATAAAGGTGCCGGACCGGCCGCATGGCGGGTGACGGACGAAGAACAACGGAATGAATGGGGAGGATGACATGGCAGGCCTGCAACTGAAGAATATCCGCAAGTCCTATGGCGCGGTGGATGTCATTCATGGCATCGACCTTGATATCAAGCAGGGCGAGTTTATCGTGTTCGTCGGTCCCTCCGGCTGCGGAAAGTCAACGCTGCTGCGCATGATTGCCGGCCTGGAGGAAATCACCGGCGGCGAGATGTATATCGCCGATCGGCTCGTCAACGATGTGCCGCCCTCGCAGCGCGGCATCGCCATGGTCTTCCAGTCCTATGCGCTCTATCCGCATATGACCGTTTACGACAACATGGCCTTCGGCATGCGCATCGCAAAGGAAGGCAAGGAAGAAATCGACCGCCGCGTTCGCGCCGCCGCCGATATCCTGCAACTGACCCAATATCTCGACCGACTGCCGAAAGCGCTCTCCGGCGGTCAGCGCCAGCGCGTTGCCATCGGCCGTGCCATCTGCCGCGATCCGAAGGTCTTCCTGTTCGATGAACCCCTGTCGAACCTCGATGCCGCGCTGCGCGTCGCGACCCGCATCGAGATCGCGAGGCTCGGCGAATCCATGCCGGATACGACGATGATCTACGTCACCCATGACCAGGTCGAGGCGATGACGCTGGCGGACCGCATCGTGGTTCTGTCCGGCGGCCATATCGAGCAGGTCGGCCCGCCGCTCGAACTCTACGAGCGTCCCGCAAACCTGTTCGTCGCGCAGTTCATCGGCTCGCCGGCGATGAATGTCATCCCGGCCAAGATCACGGCCGCCGGCCCGCAGACGACGGTTACCCTGACGGGTGGCAAGTCCGTGACGCTGGATATTGCAACGCCCGCTTCCGACAATGGCAAGACGGCGAGCTTCGGCATCCGCCCGGAAGACCTGCAGATCGCCACCGACGACAATTTTCTCTTCGAGGGAACGGTCGCCATCGTCGAGGCGCTGGGCGAGGTGACCTTGCTCTATATCGAGGGACTGGTCGACGGCCAGCCGATCATCGCCAAACTGCCCGGAATTCTCGATATCAAACGTGGACAGCAAGTGCGCTTTACCGGCGACAAGACCAAGCTGCACATGTTCAACGCCGAAGGCCAGAGCTACCGCGCCTGAACAGTCACAACCTGAAGACCGCCGGTGTTTTCGCTGAAAAGCGACCCGGCGATTTTTTTTGCGGTGAACGCCATTTGCGACACCGTCCTTTAAGGCTCTCCTGCTAGCGTGCCGGAAACGTTGAAGAAGAGGTGCGCAGAGCGATGGCGAGCCAGATTGCGGGCGAAAAGCCGACATATCTCAGCCGGGAAGAATCCTTCATGTATGATCGGGAAGTCAGTTTCCCGATGGAGGAGACGCGCAACGATGCCCGCATAGAATACACCGAAAAAGGCATGACCAACCTCAGTTCGCGGCGCTGCGAAATCCTGCAGATTTCCAGAAGCAGCGTCGTGCTGGGTATCGCCACCCAATTCCGGCTGCCGCCAAATTTCTACCTCGACGTCCCAAGCGCCCGCATCGGCATGATCGGCTGCGTCGTCAAGCGCGTCCACATCAACAATGTCGTCGAGGCCCGCTTCCTGCGCCTGATGACTGAACGCGATATGAAACGCATCTTCGTCTACAGCACCCATCCCAAACATCGCAACCTGACGCTGGATATATACGGGTGAGAGGGCCAAATGTTTCTAATCGCCACGAATGGACGGGTTGACTGCTGTTTCAGTTGACGGTTTGATTGGCGCGCCAGCCAACGGACATGAGCCTCGATGCAGCGTCCCTATCGCCTTTCATGTCATTGTGGAAATATCCGCCTGGAGGTTGACGCGGATCTCGCGGATCTTGTCGAATGCAACTGTTCGACCTGCCGTCGTTCCGGCTTCCTGCATTGGAAAGTCGCAGAGCACCAGGTACGGCTTGTTGATGAAAAACGCGTGTTATCGACCTATGTCTGGCGTGCCGTGAGCGAAGGTCATCATTTCTGCCCGACATGTAGCGTCGCTATCATGCGAAGCGGATATTCGAACAATCGCGTCTCGCTGAATGCTCGGTGCATCGATAATATCGATGTTTTCTCGCTGGAAGTGGCGCGTTACGACGGTCGCGACGACATGCCGCCGGGACCATTGCGTTAAACAGCACTCCCGGATCGAAGTCCGGAAGCGAGGGTGCGGAAAAGCCATCGATCACTCGTCAATGAAAAAACACGCTGGCGCCCTGGTCTGCCGTGCCGACGGCGGCGCGGAAGGGGGCGAAGAGTTCGCGGCCCATGCCGAATTCGTTCGCCGAGAGATCGGCTTCAGCGGGCGCACGGGCGGCAAATTCCGCCGCATCGATGATCACCTGGATCGTGCCGCTCGTCGCGTCGAGGCGGATCATGTCGCCTTCACGAATCCTGGCGATCGGTCCGCCTTCCATGGCTTCGGGTGTCATGTGGATGGCCGACGGGACTTTGCCGGATGCGCCGGACATGCGGCCATCGGTGATCAGGGCGACCTTCTGGCCGCGGTCCTGCAGAATGCCCAGAACCGTCGTCAGCTTGTGCAGCTCCGGCATGCCATTGGCCTTCGGCCCCTGGAAGCGCACGACGGCGATGAAATCACCTTCCAGCTTGCCGTCCTTGAAGGCTGTCTGCATTTCCGTCTGGTCGTGGAAGATCTTGGCCGGTGCCTCGATGACGTGACGCTCCGGCTTGACGGCCGAAATCTTGATGACTGCCTTGCCGAGATTGCCGGTCAGCATCTTCAATCCGCCGGATTGCTGAAAGGGGTGCTCGACGGTCGACAGGACCTTGGGATCATGGCTGTGGACGGGTGCCGGTTCGCGCGCGACCGTACCGTTTTCGCCAAGCTTCACGTCGATCGCATAGGACGACAGGCCCTGGCCGAAGACGGTGCGCACATCGTCGTGCAGCAGGCCGTGTTTCAGAAGCTGGCTGATCAGGTAGCCCATGCCGCCGGCAGCGTGGAAATGGTTCACGTCGGCAAGGCCGTTCGGGTAGACGCGGGCCAGAAGCGGGATGGTATCGGACAATTCCGAAATATCCTGCCAGGTCAGCGCGATCCCGGCCGAGCGGGCCATGGCGACGAGGTGCATGGTGTGGTTGGTCGAGCCGCCCGTTGCATGCAGGCCGACAACGCCGTTGACGATCGAGCGTTCGTCGATCATCTCGCCGGCCGGCGTGAATTCGTTGCCGAGTGCGGTAATCGCAAGCGCGCGTTTGGTGGCTTCCCTGGTCAGGGCATCGCGCAGGGGGGTGCCGGGATTGATGAAGGAGGCGCCGGGCAGGTGAAAGCCCATGATCTCCATCAGCATCTGGTTGGAATTGGCCGTGCCGTAGAAGGTGCAGGTGCCCGGGCCGTGATAGGACTTCGATTCCGCTTCGAGCAATTCGTCGCGGCCGATCTTGCCTTCGGCAAAGAGCTGGCGGACCCGCGCTTTTTCATCATTCGGCAGGCCGGTGGTCATCGGGCCGGCCGGGATGAACACCGCAGGCAGATGGCCGAAGGTCATGGCGGCGATCATCAGCCCGGGCACGATCTTGTCGCAGACGCCCAGATAGACGGTTGTGTCGAACATGTTGTGCGACAGGCCGACGCCGGCCGACATGGCGATCAGGTCGCGCGAAAACAGCGACAGTTCCATGCCCGGTTGCCCTTGCGTGACGCCGTCGCACATGGCCGGCACACCGCCAGCCACCTGCGCCACGCCGCCGGCTTCGTGGGCTGCCTGGCGGATCAGTGCCGGATAGGTCTCGAACGGCTGGTGGGCGGAGAGCATGTCATTATAGGAGGTGATGATGCCGAGGTTCGGCACCTGATCGCCGGCAAGGGCGACCTTCTCGGCGGGGGAACAGACGGCAAAGCCATGGGCAAGATTGCCGCAACCGAGCACGGAACGGGTAACGTTCTTGGAGGCGGCAGCACGGACGCGGGCCAGATAAGGTTCGCGGTAGGGCTTCGAGCGCTCGACGATGCGGGCGGTGATGGCGGCAATGCGGGAATCAGCGGACATGGGACATCCTGTTCCGGAGCCCTCAAGGCTCCTCTGTCAAGTTCGTCTTCGGTGCGGTCGGGCTTGTCGCCCTGGCTCCGATCAGGGAGCCCAGTAAATCTGCAGCGGTGATTTTGCCCGGCGCAACACGGCCCGGATCGGCATTTCTGCCTCCTCGCCATCCGCCTGCGCCCTGGCAAGCACATCCTTCTTTCCGTTGCCCTCGATATGAAGCACGAGCATTCCGGCATCCTGAAGGCTTGAAAACGTAAAGGTCAGCCGCGGTTCGCCGGCGCCATCCGCTTCCATCGTCATCACGCCCCGTGGCGTGCCGACGTCAAGCGCTTCCGCCAGCCGTGAGCCGCCCGGAAAGAACGAGGCGGTGTGGCCATCGGTCCCCATGCCGAGAATGACGACATCGAAGGGCGAACAGATCGCCGCCGTCTGTTTCGTCGCGGTCGCCGCGGCGTTCTCGGCCGTTGGCGTCGGATAATACAGCGGCTCGAACAGGGCCGACGCGGCAGCATCGATCAAAAGATTGTCTTTCACGAGCCGCTCGTTCGAGCGATCGCTGTCGGGGGCGACGAAACGTTCGTCGACAAGGGTCACCGACACCTTGTTCCACGCAATGGCCGACTGCGACAGCGCCTTGAAGAAGGCTTTTGGCGTGGATCCGCCGGAGACGGCAAGGCTGGCCGTCCCACGCTTGGCGATGGCGGCGCTGAGCGCGGTGCTGACCGCTCCGGCAAGCCCCTGTGCAAGGGCCGATCCATTGTCGAATGTGTGCATCTCATTCGTCATCGCACCGCCCTCAGATGACTTCGTGCCAGGTCCGGCCGTCACGCTCGATCAGCGCGATGGCCTGGCTTGGGCCCCAGGTGCCTGCGGTGTAGTTCTGGACCTTCTGGCCCACCGCTTCCCATGACTTCAGGATCGGATCGACCCAGCGCCATGCCGCCTCGACCTCGTCGCGCCGCATGAACAGTGTCTGGTTGTTGCGGACAACGTCGAGCAGCAGCCGCTCATAGGCATCGGCACTGCGGGCATTGAAGGCTTCTGCAAAGGTCATGTCGAGCGAGACATTGCGCAGGCGCATGCCGCCAGGACCAGGATCCTTGATCATCAGCGACTGCTTGACGCCTTCGTCCGGCTGCAGGCGGATGATCAGCTGGTTGGCCTCGATGCGGCCGGCAGCGTCGTCGAAGATCGAATGCGGGATGGGCTTGAAGGAAATGACGATTTCCGACATGCGGCCGGCCATGCGCTTGCCGGTGCGGATGTAGAACGGCACGCCGGCCCAGCGCCAGTTGTCGACCTCCGCCTTGATGGCGACGAAGGTTTCTGTGTTGGAAACGCCGCCCTCGAGTTCCTCGAGATAGCCCTTGACGGCACCGCCGGCCGATGCACCGGCCTTGTACTGGCCGCGCACGGTCATTTTCTCGACATTGCTGGGATTGATCGGCTTCAGCGCGCGCAGAACCTTGAGCTTCTCGTCGCGCACGGCTTCGGCATTCATCGACGGCGGCACTTCCATGGCCACCAGGCAGAGAAGCTGGAGAATATGGTTCTGCACCATGTCGCGCAGCGCACCGGCCTTGTCGTAATAGCCGGCCCGGCTTTCGAGACCGACGGATTCGGCCACCGTGATCTGGATGTGATCGATATAGGCAGAGTTCCACAGCGGCTCGTAAAGCGTGTTGGCAAAGCGCAGCGCCATCAGGTTCTGCACGGTTTCCTTGCCGAGATAATGATCGATGCGGAAGATCTGCTCTTCCTTGAAGACCTTGCCGATCGTGTCGTTGAGTTCGAGCGCCGAGGCGAGGTCGCGGCCGATCGGCTTCTCGACGACGATCCGCGTCGTCTTGGTGATCAGCTTGTGATCGCGGATCTTCTCCGAGATGTCGCCGAAAATACCGGGCGCGACGGCGAGGTAGAAGGCGCGCACCCGATCTTTGGCTTCATCGAGCAATGTTTTCAGCTTGTCCCAGCCCTGATCGGACTTGGCATCGACAGAGATGTAGAAAAGCCGATCGGTGAAGATCTTCACCTGGGCCTCGTCATACTCGCCCTTCTTCAGGTGTTCCTTCAAGGCATCGGTCGCAAACTTGCGGTATTCCGCGTGGCTCAGCGCGCTGCGCGATGCCCCGATAATGCGCGTCGGATCACTCAGCTGGCCATCCAGCTGGCGATGGTAGAGCGCGGGTAGCAGTTTGCGTTCGGCAAGGTCGCCGGTGCCTCCGAAAACCACATAATCAAAGGGTTCGACGGGGATGATCTGGCTGCTCATGAGAAATCTCGATCTCGTTCTGTTCGGAGAGGTTTATAATCTAATCGATTTAAAATCGCTAGAGCGGGATGAGGAAAAGTGTGAATCGGTTTTTCGACTGCATCCCGCGCTCGCTTTTTCGGTGAGGCAGATTCGGATTTTACCGGGATTGCCCGTAAAATCCATATCTTGCATGGTGCGACGCAACAAAATGCAGACGATGGTTGCTCTCAGAATTTATCGCGCAGGGCATACCAGCTGAGAGCCAGGAACAGGAGTACCGGCCGGAACCGCGCGCCGCCCGGAAATCCGTTGATGTTCAGGTCCCGGAAAAGCTCCAGCTCTGTCGGCTTGCCCAGCACCATGTCGGCATAAAGCTTGCCGCAATAGTTGGACAGCATGACGCCGTGGCCGGAAT
The DNA here is from genome assembly GCF_001885585.1 of Pararhizobium antarcticum. GTDB lineage: Bacteria > Pseudomonadota > Alphaproteobacteria > Rhizobiales > Rhizobiaceae > Pararhizobium > Pararhizobium antarcticum. The sequence continues at coordinate 7,408 of NZ_LSRP01000094.1, read as the reverse complement.
AACCGCCGATGGATGTGACGCCCGGCATGACCTGCCGCACGAAGGGCTGGCGCGGCATGGTGATGCCGACGGATCCGCCCCAGGAATGGGTCATCTCTATATTGGCAAGCTCCGGGTAGATCTCGGTGATCTGCCGCCGGATATGATTGGAAATGTCGGCGGGATTGTCGGCCGTGTAGGCCTCGCGCCCGCCGAACAGCAGGCGTCCGTCCTGCGATTTGCGGAAATAGCGGACGACGAAGCGCGAATCGGCAACTGATTCGCCGCCAGGCAGGACGCCGGGGTGATCGACGAGAACCTTGGTGGCGCCGATGAAGGAGCGGATCGGCATGACATGGCCCGCCGTCACCGGTTCGAGATTGCCGATATGACCATTGCAGGCAATCAGGGCGCGGTCGGCGGTGATCGTGCCCTTGTCCGTCTTGATGACGACCTTGCCGGAGGCGGTTTCGATTTTCAGCGCCTTGGTCTGCTCGTGAAGGGCCGCTCCGGCAAGGGCTGCCTGCTTCGCCAGACCGACAAGCAGTTTCATTGGCTGGATATGGCCGGTGCCGTTGTCGCGCACGCCGTATTTGTAGAAGCGGGAGCCCAGCCGCTCGGCCGTCTCCGTGCCATCCATGAAATGCAGGTGCGGATAGTCGTACCGGGTCGCCGCGATCTCGGCATTGGCCTGGTAGTCTTTTTCCATGCCGGTCTTGTGGGAGACCGACAGGTGTCCCTGCACATATTCGATGTCGATCGCATGCGCTTGAGCAAAATCCAGCAGGTGCCGCTTGGCGTTTTCCGCCATGTCGAACAGCGCTTTCGAGCGCTCGTAGCCCAGCGTGCCCTCGAATTCTTCCGGCCACCAGCGCTGGCCGCTGCCGAGCTGGCCGCCATTGCGGCCCGATGCGCCATCGCCAAAGCGACAGGCATCGATCAGCGTCACGCGCACACCGTTGCGGGCGAGATTGAAGGCAGCCTGCAGCCCGGTGAACCCGCCGCCGACAATAGCGACATCCGTCTGCACCGAGCCGGAGAGCGCCGGATAATCCGGACGCTCGACTGTGTTCGCCTCGTACCAGGAAATTCCTGGCGAGATCGGGCTTTGCCACGGCATGGCGGCGCCTTTCCGGTCAGACATTGAGAAGCAGGTATTCCCGTTCCCAGGGACTGATCACCTGCATGAAGGTTTCGAACTCGCCGCGCTTGACGCCGCCATAGATGGCGATGAATTCGGCACTGAAGATCTCGCGGAATGCCGGCTCGGATTCCAGAAGCGAGATCGCCTCCAGAAGACCGCGTGGCAGATCGATCGTGCCGCCGTTGACGGTGTCTTCCGCCGGTGCTGACGGCTCGAGGCCCTGCATCATGCCGAGATAGCCGCAGCCGAGCGACGCGGCCAGTGCCAGATAGGGATTGGCATCTGAACTCGGCAGGCGGTTTTCGACGCGCCGCGCGATGGGTTCCGACACCGGCACGCGGAACGCCGTGGTGCGGTTGTCGTAACCCCAGGCATTGTTGACGGGCGCGGACATGTCCGGCGTCAGTCGGCGATAGGAGTTCACATAGGGCGCCATCATCGACAGCGCCTTCGGCACGTATTTCTGCATGCCGCCGATGAAGGCGAAGAATTCCTTCGAGGCCGAGCCATCGGCATTGGAAAACAGGTTGCGGCCGGTATTGATCTCGATCACCGACTGATGGATGTGCATGGCGGAGCCCGCCTGCGCCTGCATCGGCTTGGCCATGAATGTGGCATAGATGCCGTGCTTTAGCGCCGCTTCGCGGATCGTGCGCTTGAACATGAAGACCTGGTCGGCCAGTTCGATCGGATCGCCATGCCGCAGGTTGATCTCGAGCTGCGCCGGGCCCTCTTCATGGATCAGCGTGTCAATCTCGAGGCCCTGCTTTTCCGAGAAATGGTAGATATCGTCGATCAGTTCGTCGAACTCGTTGACGCCGGCGATCGAGTAGCCCTGGCCACCCTGGATGGCACGGCCCGAGCGGCCTTTCGGCGGATGCAGCGGGTAGTCCGGGTCCTCGTTCTTGGCAACGAGATAGAATTCGATCTCGGGCGCCACGACCGGCTTCCAGCCTTTTGCTGTGTAGAGCTTGAGCACGTTCTTCAAAACATTGCGCGGCGTGTAGGGAACGTCCTCGCCCTTGGAGCCGGCGATGTCGCAGATCACCTGCGCCGTCGGGTCGCTTTCCCAGGGAACGACGGAAAGGGTGGAAAGATCAGGGACCAGCTTGATGTCGCTGTCGCGGGCATCATAGCGGAACTCACCCGTCTCTTCGGGATATTCGCCGGAAATCGTATGGCGGTAGATTGCCGAGGGCAGAGCCAGCGAGGTGTTCGACGTGAACTTCGAGGACGGCATCATCTTGCCGCGTGGAACGCCGGCAATATCCGGCGTAATGCACTCGATATCCTCGATACCCCGGATTTTCAGCCACTCGGTGGCTTCCTTCCAGGTCTTGACACCGCGTGGCGATTGCAGGGCGGCGGGTATTTTTGAACTCTTGCTGGTTTTCGTTGTTTGTTGGGCAATGGTTCTTTTTGGGGGCATAAATCACCGGTTTTGGGTTCGGATGCGGCCATCATAGCCGGAGTTTGCCAATTGGCTAGGGTGAAAACCCTTAGATTCAATCCCGTACAGGCTGTATTTGGCCTGCCGGGCCTGCCCTTGGAATTGACTTTCGTCCGCACTGGCGGAAGGAAGGGTAAAAAAGGAAACGGATTTGGCCGACAGACAGGACGTGGTGATCATCGGTGCAGGTGCCGCCGGCATGATGTGCGCGATCGAGGCAGGCAAGCGCGGTCGCCGTGTCGTGGTCGTTGATCATGCCAAGGCGCCGGGCGAAAAGATCCGCATCTCCGGCGGCGGCCGCTGCAACTTTACCAACATCCACGCCAGCCCGAAGAATTTCCTGTCGGACAATCCGCATTTCTGCAAATCGGCACTGGCGCGCTATACGCCCCGCGACTTCATCGATCTCGTCGAGCGCCACGGCATTGCCTGGCATGAAAAGACGCTGGGCCAGCTGTTCTGCGACGACAGCGCCAAGGACATCATCCGCATGCTGCTGACGGAGATGAGGGACGCCGGCGTGGCGCTGCGGCTCGGCATTTCGGTCGCCTCTGTCGAAAGGACGCCGACCGGTTTTCGCACCATGACCAGCGAAGGGCCGATCGACAGCGCAGCGCTGGTGATTGCCACCGGCGGCAAGTCCATCCCGAAGATGGGGGCCACCGGCTTTGCCTACGGGATCGCCGAGGAATTCGGCCTGCCGCTCGTCGAAACCCGCCCCGGTCTCGTGCCGCTGACGCTCGATCCGGGCCTGCTCGAGAGCTTGAAGGATCTGGCCGGTGTCGCTGTCGATGCCGAAGCCAAAAGTGGCAAGACCACGTTTCGGGAAGCCCTGCTGATGACGCATCGGGGGCTTAGCGGTCCGTCGATCCTGCAGATATCCTCTTTCTGGCGCGAAGGGGGCGATGTCCACCTGCACCTCCTGCCGGAGATCGATCTGCTGGCCGCGTTGAAGACCGCCCGCAAGGTCAATGGCCGGCAGGCCGCACAGACGGCGCTGGCCGAGCAGATGCCGAAGCGGCTTGCCCAGTTCTTCGTCGAAAAATCAGGCCTTGCCCACAGGTCGCTGGCCGATCTCTCGGACAAGGCGCTGGATGCCCTGTGCATTGGCATTCGCGACTGGACGATCCGCCCCGCCGGATCAGAGGGCTACCGCACGGCCGAAGTCACCCTTGGCGGGATCGACACCCGCGCGCTGGATTCCCGCAGCATGCAGGCCAGGGATGTTCCGGGGCTGTTTTTCATCGGGGAATGCGTCGACGTCACCGGCTGGCTCGGCGGTTATAATTTCCAGTGGGCCTGGGCCTCCGGCTATTCGGCCGGGCAGGCGGCCTGAGCGTCTGTCGATACAGTCGCATTGCCTTCAGCGATTGTTAAGGGATATGCGAGACGCTGTCTTTCACCGGTAAAATCCGGCCAAGGCACAGGATAAGACGCGGGTTGCGACAATATATCAGCTGTTTTGCTGTTTATTTCTGGCCATGATGGCGTTCGAACCCGATCCGGGCTGGCGGTTGGAACCAACCGGGTCTATTGTTGCCAATTGTCTGAAGGACAGGAAGCCATGAACCGTAACAGTCGTCGTGCTACCGCCCGTGCCATCGCAATTACCCGTGCGGACGAAAGTCGCAGCCGCAAGGCCATCGCCCTGACGCTGACGCTCCTTGCCCTTTTTGCCGTTGCGGCCATCGTGGCCCTGCCATCGGTATTGTCCTTCTAGGCCAGGCGAGCTAGTCCAGGCTAGGCTAGGCTAGGCTAGGCTAGGATCGTATGTCCACCGCCCGGTAACGCTGCGGCGGTTGTGGTTGCAAGCGCGGCTGCCATCCGCTGGCGTCTCAGAGCCAGTCCATCCCCTAAATTTTGCTATTGCCTGTTCGATTGTGAACACGGTCGATGATGGTGACGCGGTGCGGTTCGCCGACGCCAGCAATCCTTCGGTCAAATTGGATTATGCGAAACGATTAGATCGCATTTATGTAAATATTAAAGTTTCCAACTGAAGATCTATCTTCAAAGAAGCCTGCCGTGATTTGCGCCATGAATGACGCAGGATCATGCAATGATTGCCTGGCAGGCTCGCGGCTTCCTTCCGCATGTTTCCATCATAACATTCGCCGTGCTGTGTTCGGGGAGGCCTGTTTTCAGGCCGGGGGACGCGTCCGGCTGCGAGCCAAGGTGCGTTCATGTTCATCGACAAGATTCTTGCCCGATTCAAAATTCAGACCAAGGTGCTTCTGTTCATCTTTCCGTTTGTCGTCAGCATCTGCGCTGTTGGCATCACGGGTCTTTATGCGTCGGGCCTCCTGCAGGGACGGATGGAGATTTCCAACAGCGTCCTGCAGTCGCTCAGCGGTTTCAAGGACGTCTATGCCGGCATGAACGCGTTTCTGCAGAGCACCAGCGAAAAGAGCCGCGACGAGGTCTATGCCCGTCTTTCGGCCCAGAAGGCGGTGCTGGCCGATACAATGGCCGGTGTCGGCGAGGGCGTCGATACCAGCAAGCTGGCGGCGGCATCGACCCAGACGAGCGACATCGAAACCAAGATGGATGGCCTCTGGCAGCTCTATGTCGGCGAGCAGTCCCTGCGTAGCGCGATGACCAAGAATCTGAATTTCATGGCCGGCGAGCAGATGAAGATCCTCGAAGAGGCCACAAAGCTTCAGCGCTCGGTGCGCCAGGACGAGAACGCGGCCAAGAGCATGCTGCGCGAAGCCGACCGTCTCACCAATGGCAGCAAGTTTTTTGCCGAATTCGTCGCGGACTTTGCCAAGGCGAAGGCCCCCGAGGACAAGCTGAAGCTGGTCAAGGAACGGTATCCGTTCATCACCAAGACACAGCGTTCGATCGTCACCGTGCTGCCGAAAAGCCAGAAATCGGTGGGCGACACGATTTCGAAGACCGGCACCGAGATTCTCGCTCTGCTTGGATCGACGGATACGCCCGAAGTCAACGCGCCGAATGTCGGCCGTCTGGTTTCGCGTTTCCGCCAGGTCAGTATTCAGCTGCAGACGGCAGCCGGCGAAAAGATGCGGGAAGCAACGCGCATTTTCGGCGAACTGGACGAGCCGATCATCAAATCTGAAGCCGTTCTCGTTGCGACACGCAAGCTCGTCAATTCGGTTTTCTCCATCCAGATCGTCGCGGCGCGCTTCCTGGGCGACACCACTGCAGAAAATCGCGAAAAGCTTTTGAGCGAACTGAAAATCGTTCAGGGCGACATGGATGCGCTGAAGGGCAGCGCCAGCGGCCTGACCTTCTTTGACAGGATATCAGAGACCCTGTTGCCAGCCATCAGCAAGATGGACGAAGACAGCGCTGCCCTGGTCACGCTCAGCCGGGACCGTGCAGCGGATTTCACCGCCGCCGCCGCTTCGATCGATACGATCTGGGGCGAACTGAGCGAGTTTGCCGAAGATCAGAAGCAAAGTGCCGGCGCAGAACGCCAGGAAGCCAACACGATCTCGGTTGCCGCAACGATTGGCGGCGTGTTGATCGCACTGGTCGCCGGCGGGGCGCTGGTGCTGACGCTGAAGGGCCCGATCGGCCGTATCACGGCCGCCATGCGTGGCCTTGCCGACGGCGCACTCGACACCAACATCGAAGGCGATTCCCGTCGCGATGAAATCGGCGACATGGCGCGCGCCCTGGGTGTCTTCAAGGAAAATGCCCTGTCGAAGGTGCGTATGGAAACCGAAAGTGGGGAACAGCGCGCCCAGGCTGAGGAAGAGCGGCTCCGCAACGACGCTGAAAAGCGCGAGATCGACAGGCAGATCGACTTTGCCGTGAGCGAACTTGCCGCCGGTCTTGGTCGTCTGGCGCAGGGTGACCTGTCGCGCCAGATCGATACGCCATTCAGTGGTCGCCTCGAACAGTTGCGTATGGATTTCAACGGTTCTCTGGTGCGCCTGCAGGATACGCTGGTCCAGATCCGCAACAACGCGCTGGCGATCCAGCAGAACGGCAACGATCTTCACAGCTCAGCAGACCAGCTTTCCAAGCGGACGGAAGCCCAGGCAGCGTCACTCGAGGAAACAGCCGCAGCCGTCGACGAGATCACGGTGACGGTTCGGTCGTCCGCCGAGCGCGCCCATGAGGCCAACCAGGCCGTTGCCCAAACCAAGAAGAGCGCCGACAGCTCGGCCACCGTCGTCTCCAATGCGATTTCCGCCATGGGCCGCATCGAGGATGCCTCGCGCCAGATCGAGCAGATCATCGAAGTCATCGACGAGATCGCCTTCCAGACCAACCTTCTGGCGCTCAATGCCGGTATCGAAGCGGCGCGCGCCGGTGATGCAGGCAAGGGCTTTGCCGTCGTTGCCCAGGAAGTGCGCGAACTGGCGCAGCGTTCGGCCGGTGCCGCCCGCGAGATCAAGGATCTGATCAACAAGTCGACCAACGAGGTCAGTTCCGGGTCGTTGCTTGTTCAGGAAACCGGCGCCGTGCTCGCGTCAATCAGCCAGCAGATCGTCGCAGTCAGCACCCATGTCGAAATGATTGCAACCGCCAGCCGCGACCAGGCAACGGCGCTGCATGAGGTCAATGGCTCGGTCAACCAGATGGATCAGATGACGCAGCAGAATGCGACTATGGTGGACGAGGCAACCTCTGCCAGCCGCCAGCTCGCCAATCAGGCGGACACGCTGATGATGCTGGTCGATCAGTTCAGACTGGAAGCCGACGTGCCGGCCGGCCGGAGCTACCGCGCGGCCTGACGTCACCTGCAATGTGCATTCGCGATACCCGGTCGAGAGGCCGGGTATCTTTTTTTGTCAGAAAATGACGACATTCCCGAGCGTTTCGGGAAAATCATAACAAGGCCAGATTGTGAATAAGGC
>NZ_LSRP01000093.1 GCF_001885585.1 Pararhizobium antarcticum | reverse complement strand
TGCGTATTCCGATGATGCCGGCCACCTATTCCGACGCGAAGCCGGCCACCCATTCCGAATTCATTCCGGCCACGATTCCGGCGTGAAGCCGGTCATCTCAAGCTGAACTCTGGGTCTAGGCAATGAATGGCTCCTGATTGTCGCGTCGTCAAGCCTGGGTTGTTTCGGCGGCGGTGACGGAGCGTTGCTTTCGCATGCTCTCGCCGGACAACTCGATGCGGTATGCATTGTGCACGAGGCGGTCCAGGACGGCATCGGCGATGGTTGGATTGCCGATCATGTCGTACCAATGTTCGACGGGCACCTGGCTGGTGACGATGGTGGATCGCTTTTCGTATCTGTCCTCGACGATCTCCAGGAGGTCGCGTCTTTGCTCGTCATTGAGCTTCTCCGGGCCCCAGTCATCGAGAATGAGCAGGTCGGTTCTCGCCAAGGCCTTCAGCACCTTCGGATACCGGCCGTCACCACGCGCCAAAGCCAGAGTGGCGAAGAGCCTCGGCAGGCGATGATAGGCGACGGAGAAGTCCTCGCGGCACGCCTTGTGTCCGAGCGCGCAAGAAAGCCAGCTCTTGCCGACGCCGGCAGGCCCGATCATCAGTATGCTGTGGCGCTGCCGGATCCAGTCGCATCCGGCGAGCTTCAGGAAGAGATTACGATCGAGGCCACGGGTGGCGCGGAAGTCAATGTTCTCGAGCTGGGCATCGTGGCGGAGTTTTGCGGCCCGCGCCCTGGCCTCGAAGCGCTTCTGGCGGCGTGCGGTGGTCTCGCGCTCAAGAAGAAGAGCGAGCCATTCGCCGTGCTCGAGGTGCCTGGCTTCCGGTTGCGTGTCGAGTTCCTGAAAGGCGCTTGCCATGCCGGAAAGACCGAGTTCGCGCAGCATGTCTACGGTAGGGTTGGTCAGCATGATGGAATGTCTCCTCAATGAAAGTAGCCGGGACCGCGCAAATTGGCGTGTTCCATAACGGCGGCAGGTTCGGTGGAAGGTTTTTTGCCCTTGTAGGTGGCGATGAGCGAGGCGATGGTCTTGCTGTTCAAGCCGCCGATCTCGACAGCGCGTGCTGAAACGGCCTCGGCGCGGTCATGGCCGATATCCCGGTAGAGACGCAGAATCCCTAAGCAAGTTCTGAAGCCCTGTTCCGGATGTGGACGGCTGGCGAGAGTGGCGATGATAAGCCCCTCGGTCTGCGGCCCGATGGATGCGCCCCACCGCCGGAAGCGTTCCGGTGTCCATTCGGCATATCGGCGGTGCGAACTCGGCATATGGGCCGGGTCTGTTCCGTAACGCGGGCCACCATAGCGGCGCTGATGCACGGCAACGCGTTTGCCTCGATGGAAGATCTCGATCATCCGTGCGGTGGCCCGGACATCGACCTGGCTCCGGATGAGACCGTGCGGGACCGAATAGAAGAAGTTTTGGAATTCGACGTGATAATCCGTCGACACCCGCGCCAAGCGCCATTCGGCGAACTCGTAGTGTTCTGTGGGCAGGCTTGCGAGTGCTGCCTGTTCGACCGTCTCAAAGAGGTTCCGACGACTGACGCCCAACCGGCGCATGACGTGATTGTTGATGCGCTCCAGCACCTGGGCGATCGCGGCATTGGCTTCAGTGAGCGAGAAGAATGTCTGCTTGCGAAGACGGCCGAGAATGCAGCTCTGGGCGAACTTTACGCCATTCTCCACCTTGGCCTTGTCCTTCGGGCGTCGCGGACGTGCTGGCAGGACACCAACGCCATAATGAGCAGCCATGACCCCATAGCTGCGGTTGATCTCCGGATCGTAGAAGCTGGCGCGGTTGACGCCGGACTTCAGATTATCGGGCACGATCAGCCGGGGCACACCGTCGAAGAAGGTGAACATGCGCACGTGCGAGCCAATCCAGTCCGGCAGGGTCTGGGTCCATGTGGCTTCCGCGTATGTGTAGCTCGACGCGCCGAGCACGCCGAGAAACAGTTCCGCCTCGCGGATCTCACCGGTCTTGCGATCGACGATCGGCACGCGTCTGCCGGAATAATCCACAAAGACCTTGTCGCCAGCGACGTGTTCCTGGCGCATCGTCGGTGACAGGCGCTTCTCAAAGCCACGGAACAGCTCGCAAAAACGGCTATATCCATACCCATCCGGATGGGCGCTGCGGTATTCCTCCCAAAGGATCAGCAGCGTCACGCCTGGCTTCTTCAGCTCGATCGAAAGCGGCCCCCAGTCGGGCTCTTGGCGCAATCGCTGGCCCTGCTTGACGCCGGGGTGGACGAAGAGCTTGGCCTCAAGAACATCGTCTGTCAGGTCGCTGGCGAGGGGCCAACTCAACCCAGCCATCGCAGCCCGCTTCAGGTTGTCCTGAACGGTGCTGCGAGCAATGCCAAGCATCACCGCGATCTCGCGGCTACTCGTTCCGCTACCCGCAAGCCGCAGCATTTGTCGTATGTGTCGCATGGTCAGCTTTCTTTTTGCAGGCATTAAATTCCCCTCGTGGATATCGAGGGGACACATGCCAAGGTTGCTGACCCAGGGGAACTTGAGTGCCGGAAACTGGCCGGTTATTGATTGGAATGGTGGCCGGCTTCAAATCGGAACGGTGGCCGGTCAATGATCGGAATGGCGGCCGGCTTCAGAGCGGAATCCGCACACTCAACGGCTTTTTTTGGGAAGAAGCGGTTCAAGCACAGCCCATTCTTCATCGCTCAATTCGTGACGGCGCATCGCAATCTCCTTTCAAGGAGATTGAATCACATCGAATGCCGAAGATGAACCCCGTTTATGGGGACGCTCCCTAGAGGCGGAGTTGAGCCGGCATGGGTGGGGCCGTCATTGATTTGGCCGTGGAGTAGGGGCCTCCCCATGTAAATCCAGCCGAGCATTCTGTGATGGTTTCCACGCCGAACTGAGCCGGTTTTACACCGAGAAGTGAGCCACCTCTAATACCAATCGGTATTGATCATGACCGATGGGCCCAATCTCGCAATCCGATTGAGATGATCTTCCATCCCTAAACACGGCGAAAATTGTGACACGCATAATTTTTGCTGGGAACGGATTCACCTAGTATAAAATTTATACAATCATCGCTGATCATGTGAATCGTATTATAATAGTCCGGTCTTCCGGGGACATAAAATGAATTATATTCTCGAAATGAAACATCGAGAAATATTCGACGCGATAATTCGGAAATATTTTTGTCAATTCATAATTTAATATATTTACCACTTTAATCTGTCCTTTTCTTATTTTATGATTTTGATCTTATATGCGAGTTTTCATGGTTACCGCAGCTAATGTTGCAATTTAGAGACCGTCCGAAAACTTTCTCATTTTGAACACAGCCTTCGCAGCATGAGGCGGATGGATGCTAATTTGAGGAAAGCCAGTGCATTTCTCGACAGGTTTTCGAGGTCCTTGGCCAGTCTACGGCATCGCCCGAGCCATGCGATGGTTCGCTCGACCACCCATCGGCGTGGCAGCAGTTAGAAGCCTTTCGCCGTATCGGATCGCTTGATGATTTCGGTAGTCAGGCCTGGTCTGGCCTTCTTCTGACCCTTGGCGAAGATCGGCCCCTGATAGCCGCCATCGGCGTACAGCCTCCTCAAAAATGGGTAGCGCCCGAACAACGTCTTGAGAACGAGAACGCTGCCGTCGCGGTCCTGGATATCTGCCGGGTGAACAAGTGCATGCAGCAGCAGTCCTACTGTGTCGACAAGGATATGCTGCTTCTTGCCTTTGATATTTTTCCCAGCATCATACCCGCACGGGTCGATGCAACGCCCCTTTTTCAGCGCCTTTGACACTCTGGCTATCGATGACAGCCGCAGTAGGACTGGCTTCCCGGCCCATCGCTTCCCGGCATTTCACGTAGAGTTCCGCATGGATACGGCCAAGCGTCCCGTCCCAATTCCAGAGGTCGAAATAACCAAACAGCGTGCTCCGGGGTGGCAGGTCTTTCGGTACAGCCCGCCATTGGCAACCCGTCGACAGAACGTACATGAGGCCGTTCACCACTTCGCGCAAAACCACTGTGCGCTTGCCACCACCCCGCTTACCTGCCGGGATCAACGGTTCAACGATGGCCCATTCTTCGTCGGTAAGATCACTCGGATAACGCAATTTGCTGCGATCATATCGTCCGCGGTTTTCGATCGTCCACATCGGAGCTTCCTCTTGCGATTCGAAAGCCCAAAGGAATCACAACTGCGCCCAACCCGCAAACCTACAGGCACGAATTCCGCTAAACGATTCCACCAATTCCAAAAGTGCTCGGACGGACATTTAAACTCCGATTGGACTGCCAAGCATTGCTGCCGATTATTCATATCTCGTCGTGTTAGAAAATCAACAATGAATCGGTCAATAGTCATTTCGCCAGCGATTTGCTTCTACATATACTGGATGCTTGCGAAAATGACGCCGACTATCCATAAAGTTTTACATGTCTATGAACGCGTTTCATGCTGCACCAATTGTTGTGTGCAGCATGAAACGCGCTTACTATTCGTCAGAGATCGCTTGGCGGCAGTCGCCACTCTTCCATCTCGGCTGGCGAGTATTTCCGCTTTCGTCCCCTGTGCCAGGTTATGTCTTTTTTGATGATCTTCGCCGGCACGCCGGCAATGAGGCTGCCGCTTTCCGCAAACGGTTTGTTAACGAAGGACTTGGCCCCGACAACGCAGTCGTCGGCGATCGTCGTGCCCTTGTTGATGATCGAGCCAACCCCAACCCAGACGTGATCGCCGATGGTGACCGAGGCCGCCGGATTGAGGCGTTTGCCGGTCTTGCGGTCCAGCAGCGAATGGGCATCGCTGGTGCGGACTTCGATCTCGCGGGAAAACATGCACCAGCGGCCGATGCGGATATGGCTTGCTTCGATGCAAAGAAGGTAGACGGAGGCAAAGGTCGTTCCTTCGCCAATTGATACGGACTGGTTCGAGCCCTTGACGACAATGTCTGCGACGAGGCGGCAGTGTTCGCCGACGCTCACATTGATATTGTTTCCCTGAATAAAAATATGGCCCCTAAATTGTGCCGAGGGGGGAACGTCGATCCGGTTGTTGTTGCCTTTGACGCGCAGGGTGCCGAGGAAGCGCCCTTTGATCGACAGGACGTTCTCTCGTCCCCACTCCAGCTTGACGGCGAGCGGCCGCATCCATCGCATGCGTGGCAGGGCCGTGAGGAAATCACGCAGCTTTGCCCATAACGCCATGCCGGAAACGCCCCCCTTCATTTCATTGCCCATAGACCCTCGTCCTAAACCTGAGGGCCGCTTCTTTAAAGGCGTGTTTCGACGGCTTAAGCCGCCAGCTAGGTTCTGTCCCGTATATTGTAATAGCCCATGACGAGAACTGACCAGGCAAACAGGAGACCGAGCGTGACGAGAAAGGAATTGAGCAGTCGGCTTGGATATTGCGCCATCTGCGACAGCGTCGGCTCGATGAAGACGGCGAGATAACGCTGGCGATTGTTGGCGTCAAGCCGGGCCTTTTCCAGGCTTATGAGCGATGCGGCATAGGCGCGTTCCGCAAACTCCCGTTGCGTCTCGAGGGCCTCAAACCGCTGAATGCGGCCCGCAACGTCGGAACTGGAAGCCCCGTCTGTGCTATCCATACCGCTGCCCAGACGCTGCTTCTCGGCTTCGATCTGCTCCTCGATGGATGCAATCCTCGCCTTCATCACGCGGATGCGCGGAGTGTCGTCGCTCATCTGTGTCCGCGCCGTTGTCAGGTCGGAATTCAATTGCACGAGTTGCGCCTCCAGTCCGCCGATCAATTGTGCCGCCAGTTTGGCGCCTTCGACGGGATCGACTTCCTGAGATTGATCACGGTACTGGCGCACACCTACGCGCGCCTGCGCGAGGCGTACCTCAGCGACCAGAACTTCATCCTGCGCTGATTTGAGCACGCCGTCGCGCGCGACAGCGGAGAGGTTGTTGACCAAGGCGTCGCTCTGCTCGATGACAAATTTGGCAATGTCCTGCGACTGCTGCGGATCGAACGCCTTGACCTGTAATTGCATGATGCCCGAGCCATGATCGAAGTTGATGTCTATCATGCTACGCCAGAATGCCACTCTGTCTTCGACCGGCAGGCCGCTTGCCAACCCATAGAAGTAGTCGAGACCGCGGGCGGCATAGATAGCTTCAAGGTCGAATTTTGTCTCGACCGCTTCCAGCATGCGCTCGCTGCGGACAAAATCCATCAGGATGTAGCTGTCCGACACCGTGCTGCTGGATGTCGCCTGCGTAAACATACCAAGAAGGTCTGACGATCCTACAGAAGAGATGCTGCGAACGGAAAAGGAGGACGAACTGTGATATTGGTCAGCAGCCAGGAATACCATGTAAAAGCTCGCCAGCGTTGCTGGAACGGCAACCATCAGGAAAAAGCTGGCGACGATCACTGCGTGACGAAGCCGTAGCGATTTCATCCAGCCACGCTTCTTGGTCACCTCCTGCTTGATTGTCTGGATCTTGTTGCGGCCCTCTGTGATCGGGATCACAAGACGATCGTCTCTTCCCAGAAGCCCTTCGAGAAGGTGAACGCCCTTCGACTTCGCAGCCACTTCCTTGACTTTCCCCGCCTTGTCCGCTGCGGCATCGGCCGATGCGGCACCAGAGTCTACATTCTTGATGACCGCCATTAGCGCTCCTTCATATTTGCATCATGGGCGCGAATTGCATCCTCAATATCATCGTAGTAGATCAGTTTGCCATTTTCCATCACCACGCCGCGATCACAATAGTCGCGAAGCGTCGACGTGCTGTGCGACACCATGATCACATCGGAATCCTGCAGTCGACTTTGAAAAACAATTTGACACTTTTTCTTAAAATTTGCGTCACCGACGGCAGTGATCTCATCAACGAGATAATAGTCGAAATTCACGCCCATACTCAACCCGAAAGCCAGACGTGCCTTCATACCCGAAGAATAGGTGCCGACGGGTGCCTTGAAGAACGGGCCGAGTTCCGCGAAATCCGCGACATAGTCGATGAGTTCGCGTGTATCTACTCCATAGATCCGGGCCACAAAGCGGACGTTCTGTTCACCGGTCATGCCGGCCTGAAAGCTGCCCTGAAATCCCAAAGGCCAGGATACCCGACCGCGTCGGATAATGCGCCCGCTGTCTAGCCTGATGGTACCGGCGATCAGCCGTAGCAGGGTTGATTTGCCCGCACCGTTGCGCCCGAGCAGCCCGGTGCTCTTTCCACGCTTAAGAACAAGTGACGCCCGATCGATGATAGGCTTCGCAATACCCTTCGTGCGGGCAATCTTTGTTGCGTTTTCAAGCCTAATCATTCGTTTCTCAACAATGCAGCGGAAAAAGAGAAAATCACCATTCCAAAAAACAGTGTCAAAAATGCGAAGCTGTAGAGATAGGAAGTATCTAGGCCAATTGCCCTGTATTCGTCATAGAACCCGGTTCTGAAAAGCATGGTTAGGTGGACGAGTGGATTAAGTAAGACCACTTCCTTGTAGGGCGCAGGGATAGAGTCTGGAAGAAAAAAGACGCCGGAAACCATAAACAGAGGTCGGCTGATAATGCTGAACACCTGTTCGTAGAGTGGATATTTGACAAACATAACATTGTTGATCAGGCCGTTGCCCAGCGCTAATATGCTGCCCACAAAGGCCGCCTCGATCAGCGCCGGCCAATAAAGATCAACCGGCACGCGCATGAAAGCGATAATGCCACCGAGCACAACGATTGCGACAAGCGCCGTCGTTCCGAACTGCAGTAAATAGCGCGCAACCATCGCGTCGATGGGGGCGACATTCGGATAGCTAAGCAGTGACTTGTTCGCCTTGACCGCACCATTCAAATAGCCTGCCATGGCCTGATAAAACTGAAATCCTATGTACCCTGTTGCAAAGAAGAGCGGGAAGCTCGTGCCAAGCGCCGGAGCATGTGCAATCGCCTGGAAAATTAAGGTCATCAGCAACACATGCGAAACTGGATCCATCAACGCCCAAGCATAGCCTCCGGGCTTGCTGCCAAAGCGCGCTTCCATTTCCCTTATCAGTAGGGCTGCAACGACGCGGAGATGGGTTTGTATGTGGTTCAAAAGATTTCCAAACCGGCTGCACACGCGACGCAGGAACCAGAATATGCAGATGCCTTGCAAAATCAGACACGGCGGCTATCAAAGTTAACTTTGCGTCATATAGGCGGAAATTTCAAGGTGTCTAGAGCGATAGTCCGCGACAAGTCGATTTCGACCTTCTAAGCGCAAGGCGAGATTTCCATCTAGCTCGTGGTCACTTTGTTAGAAGTCTCTCCAATGCGACTCTCACATTTTTTCCCGTTGGGCGATTGCGGTCTTAATCAGCACAGCCGAAATCACGACGACGATGAGGATGACCGAGATCGCGGCGATTGCCGGGTCGATGTTGTCGCGCAGGCCCATCCACATCATTCGCGGCAGTGTCACCGCATCGATGCTGGTGATGAACAGCGTCACGCCGATTTCCTCCCAGGAGAGGACGAAGGACAGAAAAAAGGCCGTGAGGACGCCGAAACGGATGGTCGGAAGGATCACCTTGAAGACACGCTGGCCGACGCTTGCACCAAAACCCCGGGCCGCCAGATCGATACGCCGGTCCACCTGCGATAGGGAAACCGTGACCATTACGACGGCAAACGGCGCGATCATCACCGCATGGGCAATGGCGACGCCGATCCAGGTGTCGTAGGCGACGATCGAATTGATCTTGGAAAGTCCGATCAGGAAGAAATACAGCGTAATCGCAGAAACCACCGGCGGTGCGACCATCGGCAGAAGCACGAAACCGAACAGCAGGCCGGAAAACCAAGGCCTGAACATCCAGATCCCAAGGCTGAACATCAGCGCCAGAAGCGTCGCGATCCCGGAACTGAGGATGCCGATGCGGATGCTCAGCCCTGTCGCCTGCAACCAGGCCGGATTGTCGATAAGCGCCTGATAGTGGCGCAGCGACCAGATACCCGTCGGCATCGACAGGAACCGCGCTGGCGTGAACGACACCGGAATGACGGCGATCAAAGGCAGAAGCAGGAAGACCGCGACCGCGAAAGCAAGCACGACGGCGATGGGGCTGGGTTTCATCATGATCGGCTATCCCAGCATTCTGTTGGGACGCACGAAACGAACGAGCAGCGCAAGCAGCACCCCCACAAAGACCATCAGCAGTACACTGACCGCAGCCCCCAGCCCCCAGTCCGGGCTCTGGAAGATGCGCAGATAGATCAGTTCGGCAATCATCACGCTGCGGCCACCGCCGAGAATGGCGGGCGTGATGAAGAAGCCTAGCGCAAAGACGAAGACCATCAGGCCGGCACCCAGAATTCCTGGAAGGGTGATCGGCACGAAGATCGTCCAGAAGGTCCGCATCTGCGAAGCCCCCATGCCGCGGGCCGCCAAAAACACGCGCTCGTCAAGACTGCGCATGGCCGACGCGATCGGGAAGACGGCAAAGGGAATGAGGAAATGCGTCATGCCGAGCACGACGCCGAATTCGTTGCGCACCATGGTCAACGGCTCGGAAATAATACCAAGGGACTGCATCCATGTGTTCAGCAGACCACGATTTGACAGAAGCGCCACCCAACCAAACGCGCGGGTGAGAACCGAGATCCAGAAAGGGATGAGAATGCACAGTTCGGTCAGCAGACGCTGTAGCGGCGTGCCACGAACCCAGACATAAGTGATGGCATAGGCACACACGACAGAGGCGACCGTGACGATCAGGCAGATGCGGAACGTCCGCAGGAACACCGAATGGATCAACGGATCGCTGATCGCCTTGCCATATTGGCCGATACCCGGCTCCGGCAGCGTCACACTCCACTGCATGACACCGAGAAACGGAACGAAATAAGCAAGGCCAAGGAACAGGACCAGCGGGCCGAGCAGCAGGACGGGTTTCAGTCTGTCGAGTGTCATCGCGGGCCTCCTTTCTGCTGATTCCAGGTTTTGACTAAGGATGCGAGAAGCGCTCCGCGTTCCCGCTTCTCCCCAGCAGGGAGAAGGTGGCGCATCGCGCCGGATGAAGGAAGCGAAGCATCTGGCTTCAGCGTCGCTGAAGCGCCCTCCTCGTCTCGCTGGGCTCGACCCTCCTCCCCGCAGGGAGAAGGGTCATGATCCTTATGCCGAGATGATCTTGGTATATTCATCCAGCGCCGGGCCGTAATGGGTCTCGTACCAGGCCATGTCGAGTGCCACCTGCTTGGCCATGTTGGCGGGGTCCACAGGGTTTAGCATGGCCTGTTCTGGCGTCAGCATTGCGTCGGTGGCCGGGTTGGCCGGTCCCTGTCCGAGCATTTCGAACATGATCACCTGCTTTTTCGGATCCTGCGCGGAAGCGATAAACTTCATCGCCGCATCCTTCCCGCCCGGATTGCCCTTGATCACGCCCATTGCGCCGGGCGAAATCAGGCCCTGGTCCCAGATGAACTTGATCGAACCGCCGGAATCCTTCTCGATCAGGCCGGCGCGGGTCGACCAGATCAGCGCCATCGAGGCTTCGCCGTTCAGCAGAACGGACTGGCTCTCGGCACCGCCGCCCCAGTAGGAAACGATATTGTCCTTGAAAGCGGCGATCTTCTTGTGGGCGCGCTCGAGATCGAGCGGGTAGAGCTTGGACGGCTCGACGCCGTCCGCCATCAGGGCTGCCTCCCACATACCCGCACCCCACTTGTAGAGCGAACGCTTGCCGGGAAACTTCTCGACGTCGAAGAAGTCCGCCATGCCGGTCGGCACCTTGTCGCCGAATTTTGAGGCGTCATAGGCGATGATATAGGAGAAGAAATAGGTCGAGGCTGCATATTCCCAGGCAAAACCGTCGCGCATCTTGGACTTGTCGACGACCGCATAATCGATCGGCTCCATCATGCCCTTCTTGCCGAGCGCCTGGGCTGAGAACGGATCGGCATCGACGAGGTCCCAGCTCGGCTTGCCGCTTTCGAACTGCGCAGCGATTGCGCCTTCAGTCGGTCCGGAGCCGTCCTGCTTGACTGTTACGCCGGCCTCTTCCTTGAAGGGCGCACCATAGGCCTTGTCATAGGCAGGCCCGGCATCGCCGCCCCAGTTGACGAAGACGAGTTCGCCTTCGGCCGCGCGGGCCCACGAGGCGCTGAGCGCGATCGGGCTTGCGGTCAGAAGCAAAGCGGCCATCTGCGTGAAGCGCCGGCGGGACAGACCGTTCGGCTCGAAACTCTTGGTCATGACGTTCTCCTCTGGTTTTGCGGCGGCTTCTTTGGCGAGGCCGCTCGTTTCAGGCACTTACAGAAAGAAACCCTGGTTGGCGGGCCATCCGGCCCAGACACTCCGGCCCGGTGCAAAGGCACCTGTCACCTCGCGCGTCGGCATCTGCAGGACAAGATCGATGCCGCCAGGCGTCTTCAGCGAAAACCGCGTTTCGGCACCGAGATAGGTCACGTCGCCGATCGTTGCCTGCAGCATGTTGCCGTCCCGGGGCGCCTGTTCGAACAGAACCATGTGCTCCGGGCGGATCGCGAACTGCGCGCTGATCGCCTGTCCCGGTGCCGAAATGCGCATTGGCCGGCCCTCGAAGAGGCCTTCGGCTCCATCATCCGTCGGTTTGACCGAGGACAGGCTGAGGAAATTCACATCGCCGAGAAACTCTGCGACGAAGCGGTTTGCCGGGCGCTCATAGACGTCCTTGGGCGTACCGATCTGCTGCAGCCGTCCCTGATTGAAGATGCCGATCCGAGTCGACAGCGCCAGCGCCTCGGACTGGTCGTGGGTTACAAAGACGAAGGTGGTCCCGGTTTCCTGATGCAGCCGGCGGACTTCCTCCTGCATGGCGCCGCGCAAGTTCTTGTCGAGAGCAGAGAAAGGCTCGTCGAGCAGCAGAACCGACGGCTCGAAGACAAGCGCGCGCGCAAGCGCCACGCGCTGTTGCTGGCCGCCGGACAGGCCGGCAGGGCGCTTGTGTTCATGACCGCGCAGTCCGACACGAGCAATCATGTCATCGACACGGCGCTTGATGTCCCTAGCCGACCGCTTCTGCACCTTGAGTGGAAAGGCGATGTTCTGCTCGACGGTCATGTGCGGGAACAGCGCATAGCCTTGGAAGACCATGCCGAAGGCACGTTTCTCCGCTGGCACTCTGGTAATGTCGAGGCCATCCTTGTGGAGTTTTCCGGAGGTGGGTTCCTCGAACCCGGCAAGGATCATCAGGAAGGTGCTCTTGCCCGAGCCGGATGGGCCAAGCAATGTCAGGAACTCGCCGGAACCGATCGTCAACGAAATATCGCTGAGCGCATGGAAATCACCATAGGCCTTGCCGATTCCCGCTGCTGTGATCTCGGCCGCCTCGTGTCCGCCGTGCATTGACGCTCCTCTATCAAGGGGAAATCGTAGGAGTGTTTCCAGGTGAGGACAAACGAAATATTTTCCTGTCTTCCGCAAATGTAATTTGTCAAATATCGCCGGTTCCTGCGGCGAAAATCCATACCGTTCTAGGCATCTGCGTTATTTTTGAGCATTTCCGTCCGAAGCCAGGCGCTGAACGCAAGGACAGCCTGGCTGTCGGCCTTGGCGTCGGACACCACCATATAATAGGAACGGCTGGACTTGATGCTGATGTCGAAAGGCTGCACCAGTTGGCCGCTGGTCATGGCATGGCGGCAGGTGAAGCGATCGCCGACCGCGACCCCCTGCCCGGAAAGCGTTGCGGCAAAGACCAGGTTCATGTCCGAGAAAATGATGCCGGTGGAGGCGTAGCTCTGGTCGACGCCGGCAAGCGCCAGCCAGTTCTCCCAGTCTTCATAGTCGCCAAGATGCAGCAGGCAGACTTTCTTGATGTCGCCGGGATCGTTGAGGCCACCGATCTTGTTCAAGAGAACCGGGCTGCAAAGCGGCGCAAATTCTACCTCGACAATCAGTTCCACCTTCATCGACGGCCAGTTTCCCGTGCCGAAGGCGATGAACAGATCGACGTCCGGATTGCTGATATCGTCCAGCCGGCGCGGTGTGACGATTGAAATCCGCACATCCGGATAGGCCTCGCGGAAATGCGAAATGTAGTTGCACAGCCAGTTGGAGGCGAAGCCCGGCGGACAGCTGACGGTGATCGCGCCACTGACACCGCGGCTGGCATGGCGCGACGCCGATCCGGCAATAGTGTTGAGTGCCTGCCGGATATCGGCGGCATAGCCGAGCCCCTGCTCGGTCAATTCGATGCGGGTGCCGACGCGGTTGAAGATCTGGAAGCCAAGTTCGCGCTCGAGAAGCCGCAACTGGTGGCTGATGGCGCTGCGGGTCAGGTTCAGTTCATCGGCGGCCTTCCAGACCGTGCCGTGACGGGCAAAGCTTTCCAGCGCCCTCAAGGCCTGCGTCGATGGGATACGCTGCATGCTTGCGTCCTCTGATCCGGATGTGAGGCTAGACCGGTTTTTGAGCAATGGCGAACATAATTTGCCGAAGACGAGAAAACATTTCACTTTTTCGCGCTGCCAATCGGCGTTTAACTGCCGCGACGGCCTGTTTCGCCTCGTCAAGGAATGATTGTCGCAATGCCCGTCTCCGCCGCCCAGTCTTCAGCCGCGACCTTCGTCGACAGTCTCCGGAGGGATCTTTCGCTCTGGACCTCGACGATCTTCGACTTCGGCGAGACGGCCTGGCGGGAATACCGATCAGCCGAATGGTATGTGGCGCTTTTGAAGCGGAACGGCTTTTCCGTCGAGGAAGGCTCCGGCGGCATGCCGACGGCGTTTTGCGCGCAATGGAGCAACGGCGCCGCTCCGGTGGTCGGCCCAACTGTCGGAATGTATGCCGAATACGACGCCGTCCCGGGAAACTGCCAGGCCGCGACGACAAACCGCGAACCGCGCGACAATCTCGGTTTTGCCGCCGGCGGCCATACGGATCCACATTCGGCTTTGGGCATTGCCGCGCTCGGCGGACTGCTCGCGACCAAGGCAGCGATGCAGCGTCACGGCATTGCAGGCAGCCTGCGCTTCACCGGCGAGCCGGCCGAAAAGGTTCGTGGTTCCAAGCCGATCCATGCGGCGAAGGGCTATTATGACGGTCTCGACGGCATGTTTTCATTTCATCCGTTCTACATGCTGCCGCTCTGCAACACGGTGCGCTGGGACACGCATTGCGGCGCGGCCTATGCGATGATCTACCGCTTCGTCTGTGACGACCCCGAGACCTGGGGCATCAGCGACGGCGCCCCGATCCCGCAGTCGCATTCCGCGGTTCGCGCGCCGGGCGCCAACGACGCGCTGATGACCATGTACATGGCCTCGAAGGCGTTGCGCGATTCAATGCTGCCGCATCAGGGCGGCTGGTCGATCAGCGAGGCGATCCTGACCGCCGGCCAGGCGACCGCCGACAACCTGCCGGCCGGCCTTGCGGAGATCCAGTATATGATCCGCGTGCCGACGATCGCCATGGCCGAACAGGTAACGGCCGCGCTCGATCGCAATGCGCAGGCCGCCGCCGCCATGACTGGTTGCCGTTTCGAGCGCCATTGGGTGTGCAAGTCGAGACCGGGGCTTGCCAATCATGCGATGGCCGAGCTTGTCTGGCAATCGCTTCAGGCCGTCGGCGCGCCGCGCTGGGACGAGGCTGCAAAGCGCGTTGCGCGTGACATCCAGGGCAATCTCGGTCTTGCGCCGATGGACGAGCCGTTCATCCCGGAGATGGAGCGGCTGATGTCGCCGCAGGATGCCGAGGCCATCCTGCGGCGCGACCTGCCACCCTCGCAGGGCAACTCGACCTCCGACGACTATACCGACATGACGTGGCATGCACCGACCGCCCGCTTTTATATCGCCCGGCCGGCCCTAAAGGCACCGCAGGGCATGCGCTACCCGGGCTGGGTGATGAATGCGCTCGGCGGTATTCCCGCAACCATCGATCCGACCGTCATCTGTGCAGCAAAGACGCTGGCATTGTCCGCCGTTCGCCTGCTTGAGGATGCGGATATGCGCAGCGCAGCCAAGACGGAATTTCGCGAGCGCACCGGCGGCGGCATGGGCGGCAGTCGCTGGATCGCGCCGCTCTGCGACTACCCGCCCCCCATCCATTTCCGCTGGCCCGAATATGTGACGACCGCCCGCGGACGCGACTGGTCGATCCCCAACCTGAAAACCATGGAGGCATGATCATGCAGTTTAACGAGCCCTTCTCGCTACAGCGCCGCAATCCGAAGGGTGGCACAAGCCGCCTGGGCAATTGGGGTTTCAACAATGAAACCGATCCGCTCACCGACGTGCTGCTTGGTTCGCCGGCCTTCCTGCGGCATCTCTCGACCAGTTCACTCTCGCGAAAACACCTGCGCGAGGCGCCCTGCAACATCCAGGTCGCGCAATCGCAGCACAAGGAGCTGGTTTCCGCCTATGAGCATTTCGGCGTCAGGATCCACTGGCACGAGCCGACGCCGGAGCTGCCGATGCAGGTCTATTCGCGCGATTCGAGCTTCATGACGCCCTATGGGGCGGTGATCACCGCCATGGCCAACTGGTGGCGGCGGGGCGAAAATTACGCGGCGATCCGCACCTATGAGAAGCTCGGCATACCCATTTATGACATGGTGACCTCAGGCACCTTCGAAGGCGGCGATTTCAACGTGATCGAGGACGGTGTCGTGCTCATCGGCTGCGGCGGCGCCCGCACGCAGGAGGAAGGCGCCCGCCAGGTCGAGGATTGGTTCAAAAAGGAAGGTTGGGAGACGCGGCTTGCCTTCATCGACGAATATTACGTCCATATCGACCTGATGGTGGTGCCGATCGCCCCGAAGCTGACGGCCGTCTGCCTCGACTGCACGGAGCCTGGTATCGTTGACTGGCTGAAGGCCAAGGGCCACGAAATCATCGACGTCCCCTTCCAGGATACGATGGCGCTCGGTTGTAATTTCATGTCGCTCGGCAAGGACCGGGTGATTGCGCCCACCTCCTCGCAGACCCTGATCGAGCAATTGCGCGCCCGTGGCTTCGAGGTTGCCGCCATCGACATGAGCGAAATTTCCAAGACCGGCGGTGGGATCCACTGCATGGCCCAGGCGCTGATACGCGAAGCGGCATAGGTGCGTTCTGACACAGGCGCAAGCCGGGTCTTCGGAAGCAGAACGGTCAAAGGCGTTTCTGAAAGCCATACATGAGATGCCCCGTCCACCAGCCGTGGTCGCTGGGCCGTTGGATCAGCACTCTCCAGAAGAACGAAGGAACATGCCCGGTAAATCCAATGCTATTATATGCTGCCAGCCTTCGGGCTTTACCGCTTCATCCTGCGTGGTCGCCCGGAACATGATGAACAGGAGAAGGAGGGCCAACACCGCCCGCCAGAATACGGTCGCCATCGCTCCGATCTAAGGAAAATCGGCGAACCTGCGATAGCGCCGCCGCCAGAAGCAGCGCGACCAATGCGAGGCGATCGCTTGAGGTGGATGCCGTGGCGAAAAGGGTGGGCTGCGACACCGTCTTGTCCAGTTATATGCCGTTCCGGATGGCGAAGTGCTAGACGGTTATCGCTAACACCGCAACACAGTCTCCCGCCTTGACGAGGCCGGGGAAATGGCGCGCGCAGAGCATGCCATCCATCTTCGCAAGAACCTCCGAAGGCTGCGCCCCGGTGCGTCCAAGCGGATAGATACGCGCTATCATCTGATCCTTGATGACGGTTTCGCCCATATCCACCAGTGGCTCGATCAGTCCACCCTCCTCTGCAAAGGAGAAACAGTCGATACCAGGCATGTCGAGCCACTGCGTCGGTGATAGATCGGCATCGCCCGCGGCAATGCCGGCACGGCGTAGCACGTTGATTACGCCACGCTTGGCAATCCCGGCGCTTCTGGCGGTGGCCGTGCCGCCGCCACCTAGTTCGGTGGTGATGAACACCTTACCCATTTCTTCAGCCGCCGTGTCGTACATCCCGACGGCATCGATCTCGAGCATCTTCATCGAATAGGGTGCGGAAAACGCCTCGACCAGTTCGAAGGACCGCGCTTCCTGCTGCTTGTCGGGCAGGATATGGGCCGCACAGAAAGGCAGGAAGTCCAGCGTCCTGCCGCCCGAATGGAAGTCTAGCACGATATCGGCGAGCGGCAGAAGCACCCGTTGAAAATAATCCGCGATCTTCGGCGTCACCGTGCCGTCCGGCCGGCCGGGAAAGCTGCGGTTCAAATTGCCCTGGTCGATCGGCGACGTCCGGGTGCCGGCAACGAAGGCTGGATGGTTCATCGCTGGAACGATGATAACCCGTCCGGAAACATCCTCCACCTTCAGTGTCCGGGCCAGATCGAACAGCGCGATCGGCCCCTCATATTCATCGCCGTGATTGCCACCGGTGAGAAGGGCCGTCGGCCCCTCCCCGTTCCTGACAACGGTGATCGGGATCATCACCGAACCCCATGCGGAATCGTCGCGGCTATGGGGTAGCCGCAGGAAACCGTGCTGGATGCCTTGTGCCGAAAAATCGACCGTGGGCGTGATGAGCGAGGCGCGCAGTTCTGGTTGGCTCATGGCTGCTCAATCCTTGACGAACAACTTGCGCGGCACGTCGGCTAGGCATTCGACGCCGGTTTCGGTAATGAGAATGCTCTCGGTGATCTCCAGCCCCATCGTTTCCAGCCAGAGCCCCGTCATAAAGTGGAACGTCATGCCCGGCTTCAGTTCCGTGCGGTCGCCCGGGCGCAGGCTCATGGTGCGCTCGCCCCAGTCTGGCGGGTAGGAAATTCCGATGCCGTAGCCGGTGCGGTTGTCCTTGACGATGCCGTATCTCTTCAAGACAGCGAAGAAGCCATTGGCGATATCCTCGCAGCTATTGCCTGGTTTGGCCGCCGCCAGACCCGCATCCATGCCTTCCAGCGTCGCCTTTTCGGCGTCGAGGAATTCCTGCGTCGGCTTTCCGAGAAAGACGGTACGCGATAACGGCACGTGATAGCGGTTGTAGCAGCCGGCAATCTCGAAAAACGTGCCTTCTCCCCTTTTCATCGGCCTGTCGTCCCAGGTGAGATGCGGCGCCGCGGCATCGATGCCGGAGGGAAGCAGCGGCACGATCGCCGGATAGTCGCCGGCGATGCCATCGACGCCGCGGATGCCGGCGTCATAGATCTCCGCGACCAGATCGCATTTGCGCATGCCCACCTCGATCTTGTCGAAGATGCGCTGGTGCATGCCTTCGACGATGCGCGCGGCGTTGCGCATATAGTTGATTTCGGTTTCGCTCTTGACCGCACGCTGCCAGTTGACCAGCGCCGTCGCGTCGACAAACCGAGCATTTGGCAGATGCCGGACAAGGGCTGCAAAGGCGGCGGCCGAAAACCAGTAATTGTCCATTTCGACGCCGATGGTCAGCCTGTCGAAGCCGCGTTCCGTCAGCTTGGCGGAGAGATAGTCCATCGGATGACGCTCGGTCGACTGCACATAGTGATCGGGATAGCCGATGATGCTCTCATGCTTGAGATAGGCCGTCAGCTTCGCACCGTTGGCATCCTGCCCGCGACCGTACCAGATCGGCTCGCCGCTCGGTGGTACGATCACGGCCTGATGGACATAGAAGGACCAGCCGTCATAACCGGTCAGCCAGGCCATGTTGGAAGGATCGCTGCAGATCAGCAGGTCGATGCCTTTCGCCTCCATGGCCCTGCGGGTTTTCGCCAAACGGGCCTCGTATTCGCCAAGCGAAAATTTGAGGTTGGGTTGGGTCATGTTTCTCCCTCATTCTCCGGCCCAGGCCGGTCTTAACTTTCAAATTTCATGCCCGCGCCGGCAGAGCCGGCACGGGCGAAGGCGAAGGTCGCGATGGCGGTATCCTGGATGCCGGTTCCGGTCAGGTCAGCGACCGTGATCTGGCTGGCGTCGGCACGTCCCGGCTTCCGTCCGGTAATGATCTGGCCGAGTTCAGGGAAATCCATCTCAGCGTCGGTGAGACCGGCCGCGATGGCATGATGCAACTCTCCCAGCCGCCGTGTCTGCTTGACGCTGTCGGCGACGTAATAACCGTTGATGACGATGGCGGGATCGAGTTCGTTCTTGTGTTCCGCATCCGAGCCCATGGCCGTGACGTGCTGGCCGACCTGCAGCCATTCGCCCTTCAACACCGGCGTTTCCGACGGCGTCGTGGTGACGATGATATCAGCGCCTGTCACCGCATCTTGCGGATCACGACAGGCGGAGACAGGTATGCCCAGCCTGACCGCTAGATCCGCAGCCAGCATGCTTGCCTTGGCAACATCGCGGCCCCAGATGCGCGCCTCGCTGATCGGCCGCACCAGCATCAATGCCTGCAATTGCAAGCGCGCCTGCATGCCGGCGCCAAAGATTGCGGCAACGGTGGAATCGTCGCGCGACAGATGTTTCGCAGCCACCGCCCCTGCCGCCGCCGTGCGCACGTCCGTCAGAAAACCATTGTCGAGCAGCAGCGCCTGGACGAGGCCGGTCTTCGACGACAGCAACACCATCATGCCGTTGGTGCTGGGAAGACCAATCTTCGGATTGTCGAAGAAACCGGGGCTGATCTTGATCGCGAAACTGTCGAGCCCGGGCACATAGGCGGTCTTGACATCGACTTCGCCGCGATATTCCGCAATATCAAGCCGCAGGATCGGCGGCATGGCGACGGCCTTGGTGGCGAGGGCTCGAAAGGCTGCCTCAACGCAGTCGACGGCATCCATGTCCAGCTCTACAACAGACCTTAGATCCGCCTCTGTCAGGATGATCATCCGGCTCATGCCGTCCCCTCCGGAACAAGAGACGCCGTACCGTTGATGATCCGGCGATGGAGGATCATGTCGACGTTTCGGCCTGAAAGAATAGTGACGATCGGGCCGCCGGATGTCACTCGCCCGGAGAGCAGCGCCGCAATGCCGACGGCGCCGGCCCCTTCGACGATCTCGCGCTCGACGGCATAGGCATGTCGCATGCCGACGGCTATTTCTTCTTCGGAAAGCAGGATCACATCGTCAAGCAGATCGCGGCACATGGCCAAGGTCAGTGCATTGTCGAGCCCGATACCGCCACCGAGCGAATCTGCCAGGCTTGGCAGTTCCTCGACCAGAACAGGGCGCCCGGCATCAAGGCTCGCCTTCATCGCGGCCCCGCGCTCCATGGTTAGCCCGATGATCCTCGTCTTCGGCTTCAAACCCTTGATCGCCGCCGCCACACCGGCCGCAAGACCACCGCCGGAGAGCGGTACCAGCACTGTTTCCGCCTCGGGCACCTGTTCCAGGATGTCGAGCCCGAGTGTTCCCTGTCCGGCAATGACTGCCGGGTGGTCGAAGGGCGGCACCATGATCATGCCCTTCTCTGCAACCAGCCGATCGACCTCGGTCTGCGCCTCGTCTTGCGAGGTCCCGACGATGCGAACCTCGGCGCCGAGCCTTCGAATTTCGAGGACCTTGTTTTCAGGCACAAGCCGCGACATGCAGATGGTTGCCAAGGCTCCTTCTGCCTGTGCCGCATAGGCAAGAGCGCGGCCGTGATTGCCGGTGGACGCGGCCACGACGCCACGGGCGCGCTCTGTTGGCGATAGAGACAGAAGCGCATTGGTTGCGCCGCGCAGCTTGAAACTGCCGGTCGTCTGGTGATGCTCGAGCTTGAGGTAGACCGCGACGCCGGCCTGTTCTTCCAGTGCTGCGGAATGCACCATTGGCGTTTGCGACACGCGTCCGGCAATGCGCGTGGATGCCGTGCGAATATCGTCGAGTGAAACGAAGGGCTGTGCGCGCATACCGTCAGCCTTCGAGATAGGGTTTGGTCATGAGCGACCCGAGGTCGGGCCGTGAAACGGCATCGCCGCAAATGCGAAGGCACGCCCAGGCCGTCGCCAGATTGCTGCTCACAACCGGCTTTCCAAGCAGCGTTTCGATCCGCGGCACAACCTCGGCCGCGCGAACGGCCGTGCAGGAAATGAACAGGGCATCGGATTCCGGTGCCATTGCCTCGGCGGCAAAGGCAGAGATCTCGGCATGGGAGATCCGCGCCATCTCCCGATCATCGCTCATGCCGAGGCAGGTGAAACGATCGATCTTGAAACCCAGATCGGTAAAATAGCGCGCCATCGGCCGGCTGGTCTCGACCGTATAGGGCGTCAGAACGGAGATGCTTTTCGCCCCCATGACCTTCAAAGCCTGTACGGCAGCCGCCGTCGGGGTAACGACGGGGACGTCCGGCTTCGCGGCCTGGATAGCCGCCTCGATGCGGGCATCGCCAATGACGACGGAGGCCGAGGTACAGGAGTACATTACCACATCGAGTGGCTCGTCCGGCAGGATCAGCCCGGCTGCCGCCGTCAGCGACGGCTGCATCTTCATCAGGTTTTCCGGCGTGACCGGGTTGGCATAGGGAATGCGCGTCACATAAACGCCGATCCGCTCGTTTGCCACCATGCGCTGAAAATCAGCTTCGGTCGTGTGGTCGGTGGCCAGGATAATCAGGCCGATCCGCTTTTCCAGCGGACGCTCGTCGAGGTTGGGTGCGTGGCTTGCGAGGCCGATGCTGATATCGGATAGGGTCATCGTTCGTCCGCCCTGGTAAAACGCTCTTCCAGGAAACGCAGCGCGATCACCGAGATCAGGCTGATCACGAGGAAGAATACGCCGACCATGGTGATCGGTTCGATATAGCGGTAGCTGCTGTTGGCCACGCTCTTCGCCTGGTTCATCAGTTCCAGCACCGTGATGGCAGACAGCAGCGGCGTTTCCTTGAACATGGCAATGAAATAGTTGGCGAGCGCCGGGATCATCGGCGGGATCGCCTGCGGCAGCACGACATGAATCCACGCCTGCCGCATACTCAGATTGGTCGCCCGCGCCGCCTCCCACTGACCACGCGGCACATTGTCGATGCCGGCGCGATAGACCTCGGCGGTGTAGGTGCCGTAGTGAATGCCGAGCCCGATGACGCCTGCGACAAGCGGCGACAGACGAATACCGATGTCAGGCAGCACGTAGAAAATGAAATAGAGCTGCACCAGAAGCGGTGTGCCGCGAATGAAATCGGCGATGAACCCGACGGGCCGCGAAATCAGCCGATTTGGAGACCGCCGGGCAATCGCCAGAACAAGGCCGACGAAAGCCGCGACGATCGCCCCAAGGATCGTTGCCAGGATCGTGATCTTCAACCCTTCAAGGAGGGTCGGCATGATCTCCCAGACGAATGCCCAATCCCATTCCATAATCAGACCCTCACACCATCAAGACCACGCGCGGCGCGGCGCTCCAGCCAGCGCACGCCTGCGGAAATCGCCGTGGCCATGGCGAAATAGAGAACGAGGATGGTCGCGAACGGGATCAACGTGCTGCCCGTCTGCGCCCGCACCACCTGCGCCTGGAATGTCATGTCCGTCAGCGAGATCAGCGAGACGACGGCGGTCCCCTTCAAAAGCTCGATGGCATTGTTGCCGAAGGTGGGCAGCATCAAGGGCAGGGCCTGAGGCAGGATGACATGGCGCATCCGGTGATAACGACCAAGATTGAGGGCAACGCAGGCTTCATGCTGTTCACGGCCGATGGCCCGCACAGCGCCACGGACGACCTCCGCTCCATAGGCGCCGACATTCAGCCCGAGTGCCAGGACACCGGCTTGGAGCGGCGTCAGCGTGATGCCGGCAAATGGCAGCACGAAATAGGCCCAGAACAGCTGAACAAAGATCGAGGTGCCGCGAAAGAACTCGATATACACGGTTGCCAGCATGCGGATGACGGCAAAACGCGACAGGCGGCCGAGGCCGGCGGCAAAGGCCATGACGAGTGCCAGCGCCGAGCCCATGACCGTCAATTCGACGGTCACAAGCGCGCCTTGCAATATCAGCCCCAGGTATCCGGACCAGTCGATCATCGTGTTTTCTCTGTCCTCGCCGTTTCAATTTTGCGGGTCATTTGGCGATTGCCGTCTCTGCGGCAGGAAGCGCGGAGGAGGAGCTTCCTCCCCCAGACCTCCTGCCTAACCAGGCGTCAATTCGAAGCCGCACAGAGCTTTTCACGGGACGTGGACATCGCTGCCGCAGCCGAGAAGCCGTAGGGCTCGATGATCTTGGCGAACTCGCCCGATTCCTTGAGCTTCGCCAGTTCCACGTCGAATGCATCGCGCAACGCCTCGTCACCCTTCTTGAAGGCCGCGCCATCGCAGTAGACCGGTGCACCCTGGACCGGAGCAATCACCTCAAGGTTTGGATCATTGGCCTTCTTGACGAGGTCGTTGATCGAAAGGACCGGCAGCGAATAAGCATCGATGCGGCCGTCCTGCAGCATTTTCAGGCCGCTCTGGCCATCCGGGACGACGATAACCCGGTCGCGTGGCACGCCAGCTTCGAGCGCAAGTTTTTCCTCCGTGCCGCCACCTGGCGCACCGATCGTGGCGGATTGGTCATTGGCGACATCGGCATAGCTCTTGAAGCCTTTTGGATTGCCCTTTTTGACGAGCATCGCCTCTGCATCACACAGAACCGGCTCTGAATAGGCAACCGCCGCGCAGCGCTCCGGCTTCATGAAGAGGCCAGCAGTCACGGCGTCGTGGCGTCCGGCCTGCAGGCCGGGGATCATCGCGCCGTATTCGGAAATCGAAGCGACGACATCGTCCACACCGAGACGCTTGAAGATCTCGCGGGCGACGTCGGGGGCAGCACCCGAAACCTTCCCGTCGGCGCCGACCGCCGTAAAGGGCGGTTCGTTGGCAATGGCGATGCGGGCAAAGCCTTGCGCCTTCAAGGTTTCGAGTTTCGCTTCGTCAGCGCTCGCAGGTGCTGCGGCAAGAACCGCCATCAGCGCCGTTGCGCCGGCTGCCATCGTCATGAAATGTTTCAACGTCATTGTTCCAACTCCTCTGGATTTTTCCATTTTTATCGGAGGCATTACCGGATCGCCGAAGCGATCAGACGCGGTGCCCCGCCGCAATTACCTTGCGCAGGAAGGTCTGCGTGCGCTCCTGCCGGGGATTTCGGAATATGTCGTCCGGCTTGCCTTCCTCGACGATCCGTCCCTTGTCGAAGAACAGGATGCGATCGGCGAAGTCGTGGGCAAAGCCCATTTCGTGGGTGACGAGCAGCATCGTCATGTCGGTTTCGGCGGCGAGCTTGCGCATGACGTTCAGCACTTCCTCGACCAGTTCCGGGTCAAGCGCCGAGGTCACCTCGTCGAACAGCATGATCTTGGGTGAAAGCGCCAGCGCCCGGGCAATAGCCACGCGCTGCTTCTGCCCGCCGGACAATTGCGCGGGCATGCTTTTCGCCTTGTCGGCCATGCCCACCATGTCGAGAAGCTCCATCGCCCGAGCCTCTGCCGCGGCCCTCGCAATGCCCTTGGTCAGCATCGGTGCCAGGGTGATGTTGTCGCGTACGCATTTGTGGGGGAAGAGGTTAAAGTGCTGGAAGACCATGCCGATCTTCTCGCGCATTTTCTGCAGGTGCCTCTCATCGGCGGCCACAAGGCCACCAGCCTTCTGCATGTGATAGAGTTGCTCGCCGTCGATCTCGATGTGACCGCCATTGATTTTCTCGAGCGTCATGAGAATGCGCAGGATGGTCGTCTTGCCGGAGCCGGAGGGGCCGATCAGCGCCAGTTTTTCGCCCGGCATGACAGACATCGACAGACCGTCAAGCACCGTCAGCGGCCCATAGGTCTTGATGATATTGTCAATGTGGATGATCGGCGAAGGCATGCATGTCTCTCCCTGTTGAGACGAGCGATGCCACAACGATGACGAGCTTGCTAAATCATGTCAATTCTCAAAATAATCTCATGACAATTTTTCTGACATTGCCCAATTGGCAGGCGAACTCATCAAATGGCGAGCAGAAGCGCTTCCGGGTTTCCCTGCGCTAGGGAGGCAATGATCCCCAGTCCGGTGCGCAATTCGCTTTCTGACGTGGAACCGAGCGAGATGCGCACGGCGGGAACCCGCCCGTGATCGGCCGTCTGGAAAGAGGCGCCCGGCGCGATCGCGACGCCGCGCAACCGTGCCTGCGCGACGAAGCCGTCCTCCGTATGCTGGCATGTCAGCGGCATCCAGACATGCAGGCTCTGCGGATGTGCGTGGTAGGCCAACCCTGTCAGGGCTTGGGCGGCAATGTCGTGACGCCGCGCAAGCGCCTTTCTCTGCCAGTTGACCAGTTCCATCGCCGTGCCATTGCTGACCCAGCGCGTTGCAATCTCGGCAATCGCCGGCGTCGCCATCCAGTTGGACACCAGATGCCGGTTCGCCACTGCGGCGACATAGCGGTCCGGCGCGACGAGATAGCCAATGCGCAGGCCAGGCACGGTGATCTTCGTGAAGCTGGTGACATAGAGCGTGCGCTCCGGTGCAAAACTCTGCACCGGCGGCGGCCTGTTTTCGACCATGGGGCCCAGAACATCGTTCTCGATGATGGCGATATCGTGCCTTGAAGCCACGGCGGCCAACTCCCGTCGGCGTTTCGCGCTCATCAGCGTGGCGGTCGGATTGACCACCGAGGGCTGGAGAAAGACGGCCCGGATCGGTCCGTTGCGGCAAGCGGCGTCGAGTGCGTCGGGTATCATCCCGTCGGCATCGATCGCAAGCCCCTCAAGGTGGATGCCCAGATAGGTCGAGAGCGGCACCAGTGTGTGATGGCTGATGGCTTCCGTCGCGACTGTCGATCCGGGTGGCGCAACGCTCATCAGCGCCACGGTCATGCCAGACGTCGCCCCATTCGTGAGGTTGACATTCAGTGGCGAGACATCGAGCCCGCAGAGGTTAAGCCAGTCCGTCGCAACGGCCCTGTGGCGCGGAAACACCATGTTCGGCCTGAACGACAGCGCAGAACTTGACGGCAGATTTTCGCCAAGCCAGGTAAAGGCTTCCCGCATGCGGTCAAGATGGATCTGCTCGCAGACCGGCTTGAGGATCGACAGATCGATGACCTCACCCAGTCGTTCGGGCAGGTAGGGCGGTTCGGGCTCCCTTGGCCGCGTCTGCACGAAGGAGCCGCGGCCGACCTCTCCCGCGATCATCCCGCGCCGGATCAGTTCGTCATAGGCGCGGCTCACCGTCTGGATCGACAGCTTCAGGTCCTCCGCCAGTTTCCGGTGCGTCGGTAGGCGGGTTCCGTTTACAAGCTTGCCGTCATGGATGGCGCTAGCAATCTGCTCGGCAAGCGAGAGATAGGCCGGGCGGCGAAGCTGAAGCGGATCTGGACGCCAATTTGTCATGATTTGACAGTGATAAAATTCAGGTCAATTGACAATGCAAAAATTGCATTCCTTCGGGCTTTTTCATAGTCTTTGCCATGATTTCGCTTGGGGGCTTCCATCGGTATGAAACTTGACGCGATCGACATGCGCATCCTCGAGGCCGTCCAGCGCGATGGCCGCATTACCAAGGTGGCGCTCGCCGAAGCGGTCGGGCTGTCGCCGACACCGTGCTGGATGCGCTTGCGCAAGCTGGAAAAGGCCGGCATCATCTCGGGCTATCACGCCCGCATTGCGGTTCGTCGCATCGCACCGGTGGCCAGCGTGATGATGGAGGTAACCCTCGAAAATCACCGTCAGGCCGATTTCGATCGCTTCGAACGCGCCATCACTATGCTTCCCGAGGTCATCGCCTGCTGGTCCGTCGGCGGTGGGGTCGACTATATCCTCAAGATCATGGCCGCCGATATCGATGCCTATCAGCGGCTGGTCGACGACCTGCTCAACCGCGAGATCGGCATCGCCCGCTATTTCACCTATATCGTCACCAAGACGGTGAAAGAGGAAACGGCACTGCCGCTGTCAGTGCTTTTGTCCGGGACGGAGACGCCGGAGCGCTAGATGATTCCTCTCTCCAGTCGCCCTGCTTTAGACCAATCCTCTCTCCGCACAGGACGGAACAGACCATTTCTCGCGTGAAAGCTGCCATGCTTGCAGCAGCCAAACACGAGGGAGCCGGAGATGAACGCTGTATTTGCACGCCCCGCTTGTCACGATGCGCTTGGACGCCTGAAGGACAGGCATCTCCTGAAATCACTCGCGTATATCGGTGGCCAATGGACCGCCAATGGTGCGAACCGCACGTTCGAGGTCCGCGATCCGGCCACCTCCATGTCGCTCGCCTGGGTATCGGCGCTGGACGCGGACGAGGCAACAGCCGCGATCAATGCCGCATCGACCGCGTTTTCAAAATGGCGCGCTCTGCTACCGCAGGAGCGCGCCAGAATCCTGCGGCGCTGGTACGACCTCCTGCTTGCTGCCCGTGGTGATCTGGCGCTGATCATGACTCTGGAACAGGGAAAACCGCTGGCGGAATCGGAAGGCGAAATCGACTATGCCGCCTCGTTCATCGAATGGTACGCGGAGGAAGGCAAGCGGCTGAATGCCGAGAATGTCACCAGTCACCTAACGGGCGCCGAGATGATCGTGCGGCGCGAAGCGCTAGGCGTCGTCGGCATCGTCACGCCCTGGAACTTCCCGTGCGCCATGATCACCCGCAAGGCAGCGGCAGCGCTGGCGGCGGGCTGCACGGTCGTTGTTCATCCTTCTTCCGAAACTCCCCTGTCCGCCCTTGCCCTGGCGGAACTGGGCGAGCGCGCCGGTCTTCCGGCCGGCGTCTTCAACGTCGTCACCGGTGACGCCGCAACCATCGTCGGCCGCATGAGCGGCGACGCCCGGGTGCGCGCGATGAGTTTCACCGGTTCGACAGAAATCGGTAAGCGTATCGCCGGGCAATGCGCGACGACCATGAAGCGGCTGGTGATGGAACTGGGCGGCCACGCGCCGCTGATTGTCTTCGCCGATGCCGATATCGGCAAGGCGGTGGACATCGCCATCGACGCCAAATTCGCGACCTCGGGCCAGGATTGCCTCGCGGCCAATCGTATCTATGTCGAACGGCCGGTGCTTGCCGCTTTCAACGCCGCGTTCAAGGCTCGGATCGAGGCTTTGAAGGTCGGTGCAGGGCTGGAGCATGGCACTGAGATCGGCCCGCTGATGCATGAACGGGCCATCGCCAAGGTGGAAGAGCAGGTCGCCGATGCGCTTGCCCGCGGCGCCACGGTTTTGACCGGCGGCGTGCGTCACACGGCGGGATCGCTTTTCTATACCCCAACGCTTCTTACGAACGTGCCTAAGGACGCGCTGATCATGCATGAGGAGACCTTCGGGCCTGTCGCTGCCGTCACGGCGTTCGACACCGAGGCAGAGGTCGTCACGCGGGCTAACGATACCGAATACGGGCTCGTGGCCTATGTTGTCACCGAGAACGGAGCCCGCCAGATGCGGCTGGGCCGCGCGCTCGAATATGGCATGGTTGCGATCAACCGGGTGAAGATTACCGGCGGCCCAATTCCCTTCGGCGGCTGGAAACAATCCGGCATCGGCCGCGAAGGCTCCCGCCACGGCATCGAGGCCTTCACCGAACTCAAATATCTCTGCATCGACACGGCCGCCTGAGGCGTCTCGACGCACGCGCCAACACAGAAAAGGAAAGACCATGTCCGACCACAGCAACGAAATGACCGCCTGGGACCGCGATCACTTCTTCCATCCGTCGACCCATATGGGCATGCATGCGCGGGGCGATACGCCGACGCGCATCATCGCCGGCGGCGAAGGCGTCTACATCACCGACACCAACGGCCGCACCAGCCTTGATGCTTTCGCCGGGCTTTACTGCGTCAATGTCGGCTATGGCCGCCAGAAGATTTCGGATGCCATTGCAGCGCAGGCCAAGAACCTTGCCTACTACCATGCCTATGTCGGCCATGGCACGGAAGCCTCCATCACGTTGTCGAAGATGATCATCGACCGCGCGCCCAAGGGCATGTCCAGGGTCTATTTCGGTCTTTCCGGATCGGACGCCAACGAGACCAACATCAAGCTGATCTGGTATTACAACAACATCCTCGGCCGTCCCGAAAAGAAGAAGATCATTTCGCGCTGGCGCGGTTATCACGGTTCCGGCGTCATGACCGGATCGTTGACCGGACTTGAACTCTTCCACAACCTGTTCGACCTGCCGCGCGCTCCGATCCTGCACACCGAAGCCCCCTATTACTTCCGCCGTCCGGATCGTTCGATGAGCGAGGAGCAGTTCTCGCAACAGTGCGCCGACAAGCTGGAGGAAATGATCCTGGCGGAAGGCCCGGAGACGATCGCAGCCTTCATCGGCGAACCGATCCTCGGTACCGGGGGCATCGTCCCGCCACCGGCAGGTTATTGGCAGAAGGTCCAGGCTGTGCTGGAAAAGTACGACATTCTCCTGGTCGCAGACGAGGTCGTCACCGGTTTCGGACGTCTGGGCTCAATGTTCGGCTCTGACCACTACGGCATGAGGCCGGACCTGATCACCATCGCCAAGGGTCTGACGTCGGCCTATGCGCCGCTGTCAGGCTCCATCGTATCGGACAAGATGTGGCAGGTGCTCGTTGAGGGCTCTGACCGGATGGGTCCTATCGGTCATGGCTGGACCTATTCCGCCCATCCGATCTGCGCCGCGGCCGGTATCGCCAATCTCGAACTGGTCGATGAACTCGGGCTTGTCGAGAACGCCGGAACGACGGGCGCCTATTTCCGCGCAGAACTGTCAAAGGCGGTGGCTGACCACAAAAATGTCGGCGAGGTGCGCGGCGACGGCCTGATGGCTGCGATCGAATTCGTCGAGGACAAGGACGGCCGCACGTTTTTCGACCCGTCTAAGAAGATTGGCCCGAAGGTCTCGGCTGCCCTTCTCGAACGTGGCGTCATCGGCCGGGCCATGCCGCAGGGCGATATCCTCGGCTTTGCCCCCCCGCTCTGCCTGACGCGCGCCGAAGCCGACATTGTCGTCACGGCTGTAGCAAGCGCTGTTAAATCAGTTTTCGGTGGCTAAGCAGGGGCGAGCTTGCAGTAAGGCAGCATGCCGCGCCTTGATGAGATCGGAATTGACGACCCGCTCCTCAAGCACGTGTGAGAATGCGCGTTTATGGACCTCATTCGATGCTCAGGAGGCGAGTTACAATCGGAAGAAACAGCCTTGCGTGCAATTGAAACATATCAGGACAAGCCCGTTCGGAACCCATGCAGAACCGGCGGAGACAGTGTCGCAGTCGGCTAAACGAGAGCCTGGCCACTGTCTCCTTCCCTTCACTGCAGCGCGAGACCAAATGGCTGGCGTGCTTGGCAGCGGAATTTTTCAGGCGGCAACGGCGGATGCTGCCGCACCATGGGATTTGCGGTACCGCATGAGAGCTTCGATCGTGATGAGCGGTAGATCGTGAAGCTGACAAAACGCCTTGAGGTCCGGTAGGCGCGCCATCGTGCCGTCGTCATTGGCAACCTCGCAGATCACGCCAGACGGGCGTTTTCCGGCCAGCCGCGCCAGATCGACCGCGGCTTCCGTATGACCTGGCCGTCCCAAAACGCCGTCCGGATGCGCCCGCAGAGGGAAGATGTGGCCGGGACGGGCAAAATCGTCCGCGCCTGTTCTGTCGTCCATCAAGGCATGAACGGTCGCGGACCGATCCGCTGCCGAGATCCCGGTTGTGGTTCCATGAATGTAGTCGACCGAAACGGTGAAGGCTGTCTTCAGGTATTCCGTGTTGTTCGGGACCATCATGGGGATGTCCAGCGCATCCAGCCGGTCGCCTTCCATAGCCACACAGACGAGGCCACGTGCATGTTTCATCATGAAAGCGATCGCCTCGGGCGTCACAGCATCCGAGGCGATGATGACGTCGCCCTCGTTCTCGCGATCTTCATCATCCACGACGACGATCATGCCGCCCCGTGCCAATGCCTCGATTGCATCTTCAATTGTCGAAAGTGTCATTCCTGTGCCTTTCAAGGGTCACCGCGTTTGCGGCCAAACCACGACCTGACGGCCGCCATCCATCCCTTGGGCGAACAAAGCCTACGCCTTCCCCTTGCGGGTGGCGTCGCAGACGTTGTTCTCTTTCATCCGGACTATGACCGTCGGCTCCGGCATCGCACCGGATCTGCTGCCTTCCACCGAAATGGAAGCGCTCGCGGGCTCCCGGCAAAGCCGGATACCGCCGGTGGGGAATTGCACCCCGCCCTGAGAACACTGCAAAGATAAGGATATTTGCGCAGCGATTTCAAGCTTTAAAGAAATATCGCTGCGATTTCCGAGCGTTTGCCCGGCTCACCAGCAGCAGAAGCCTCCATCCACAAGCAGATCGACGCCGGTGACGAAGCTTGCTGCATCCGACAGCAGAAACACGGCCGGTCCGACCATTTCGTTCACATCCGCCATACGCTGCATCGGTGTCTGCTCCTCGAACAGCTTGGTCTGATGCACCATTTCGGCGCGCATGTTCATCGGGGTCGCTGTGTAACCCGGGCTGATCGTATTGACCCGGAGACCGCGGCCGACCCATTCCATGGCCATGGACTTCGACATATGGATCACGCCGGCCTTGGCGGCATTGTAATGGCACTGGTTGAGTCCACGATTGACGATCACGCCCGACATGGAGGCGATATTGACGATCGACCCGCGGCCGTTCTTCAGCATGGCACGAGCTTCGGCCTGGCAGGACAGGAAGACGCCCTTCAGGTTGATGTCCATCATCGTCTGAAACTGGCCCTCCTCCATCTCTTCCGCCGGATTGGCATTGGCGATGCCGGCCGCATTGACGGCAAGCGTCAGCGGCCCAAGCTCCGCTTGCGTCCGCGCGACGGCTTCATTCAGCGCTTCCGCTTGTGTGACGTCGGCAGCGATCCGGATACTGCGGCGGCCCGTCGCTGCGATGAATTTTGCGGTATCGGCAAGACCCTCGTCCGCGCGCCGGTCAAGCAATGCGACGTCAGCGCCGCATTGGGCCAATCCGACGGCGATCCGCTGGCCGATGCCGCTGCCGGCGCCCGTCACAAGCGCGACATTGCCGCTCAGGTCAAACAGCTTCGGTGCGTTCAGTGTGATGTCCGACATTTTCATTCCTCTTCAAATCGTTGCCAGTTCCATGACCGAGACGTCGTTTGCGTCCTTCCGGTCCAGGATTCCGGCCTGCTTTCCTTGTGCCATGACCATGATGCGATTGGACACGCCCAGCACCTCTTCGAGATCCGAGCTGACGACGATCACCGCGACGCCCTCCCGGGCCAGATCCATGATCGTATCGTAGATCGACGAGCGAGCGCCGACGTCGATGCCACGGGTCGGCTCATCCAGGACGACAACCTTCGGCTTGCGGGCGAGCCATTTCGCCAGCACCACCTTCTGCTGATTGCCACCGGATAGTTCCCCGGCATTCTGGCCGCCACGGCCTTTGACCCCGAACTTCCTGATATAGGCGTCGGCAAACTGGCTGAGCCGCCGCGACGTCACCCAGCCTCGACGCGAGACTTCCTCCAGATTGGCATAACCGATATTTTCCTGGATCGAATGTTCGAGTACGAGGCCCTGGAGCTTGCGATCTTCGGGGACCAGAACAATGCCACGCCGGATTGCATCGCGCGGCGACCGCAGTTTGATGACGTTGCCATTCAGGACGACATCGCCGCTGGCAATGGGATCGGCTCCCGTGATGGCCCGCACCAGTTCGGTTCGACCGGCACCGACGAGGCCTGCGATCCCGAAGACTTCACCGCGCCGGACAGAGAAATTGATGTTGTTGAAGGTTTTGGCCGGAGATGAAAGATTTCGCACGTCCAGCGTCACATCGTCTTTCGGCTCTGGAATGGCCGGGAACATGCGCTCCAGCGAACGGCCGACCATGGCCTCCACGATGGTGCGCACCGGCACGTCGCCGCTGTCGAATTCCTGCACCTTGGCGCCGTCGCGCATGACGACGATCCGGTCGGCGATCTGGCGGATCTCGTCCAGCCGGTGGGAAATGTAGATGATGCCGACGCCATCGGCTTTCAGGCGCTCGATCTGCCGAAACAACAGCTGTGTTTCATCGCCCCCGAGTGCGGCCGTCGGCTCGTCGAGAATGAGCAACCTGGCATTAAGCGTCATCGCCTTGGCGATCTCGATCAGCTGCTGTTTGGCGGTGGAGAGACCTTCCACCAGGCGGCGGGGCGAGACATCCAGCCCGAGGCGCTGCAGACCGGCATGGGCGCGCTCCTCCATGGCATGGCGATCGATGCGCCCTCCTTTCATCAAATAGCGGCCGACGAAGACGTTCTCGGCGATGGACAATTGCGGCAGGAGCTTGAGCTCCTGATGGATCATGCCGACACCAACATCCATCGCAGCGCGTGGAGAGGCCGGGGCGTAAGTCGCCCCGAGCCATTTCATCTCGCCTGATGTCGGCTGAACGGCACCGGAAATGATCCTTGAAAGGGTCGACTTTCCTGCGCCGTTCTCGCCAAGCAGTGCCACGACTTCCCCAGCCCCGACATCGAAATCGATGCCGTGGAGCACCTCTTGAGATCCGTAGACTTTTCGAATCTGGCGAAGCGAGAGGATGGGATTGAGGTCCTTGGCAGTCATGGCACTGTCTTCCGATCTGGATCAGGGATGCTCGGCGACGTATTCGGCGGCATTTTCCGGCGTCGTCAGGAACCCCGGGAGCAGTTGCTCGGCCGGAAGCTTTTCGCCGGCAGCCAGCTTGATGGCACTGTCAACTGCCAGACGACCGATGCCGCGCACCTGCTGGGTTGCGGTTGCGTCGAAGCCACCTGTTGCGAGGATTGGCAGGGCCGTTGTGTCGCCGTCGAAACCGCCGACATAGACGCGCTGCGACACACCGGACACCTTGACCGCCTGGGCGGCACCCAGCGCCAGACCATCAGCCTGTGCGAAGATCAGCGAAACATCCGGATGGGCCTGCAGCAGGTTCTGGCCGATATTCAGGCCTTCAGCCTGCGACCACTGCTCGCTCCACTGTTCGGCAACCAGCTCGACGCCGGCATTTTCGCCGATCGCCTGCATGCAGCCCTTGGTACGCTCCACTTCCGGTGTGGTACCCTTCTGTCCATGAATCATCAGCATCTTGCCCTTGCCGCCGGCGAGCCCGATGATGTGCTTGCAGACTTCGTAAGCAGACGTCGCGTTGTCCGTGGCGATGAACGTGTCACCCGGAGCGCCGTCAGCATTCCGGTCGACGTTGACGACTGGAATGCCTGCTTCCTTTGCAAGACGGGTCGGAACGGCAGCAGCGGCAGCACCGGCCGGGATATAGATGAAGGCGTCGATACCCTGGGTCAGAAGGTCCTGAACCTGGCTGACCTGCGTGGCGCTATCGTTCTTGGCATCCACGGTGATGACCTCGATGCCCTTCTCCTTGGCATAGGCTTCGACACCGATCTTGATCTGGTTGAAATAGTCCGCCTGCAGGTTGGAAACCGCAAGGCCAATCTTCTTTACGTCCGCCGCCGAGGCGCCGAAGGGATAGAGGGCGGTTGTCGCCAATGCTGCGGCCGCCAGAATTACTGTCTTGAATTTCATGGTAGATCTCCTCCGTTGTATTCGGGCACCTGCTACCACCGCAGGGCCGAAGTTTTGCCTGGCGTCTCGCCCGGCGGTGAACTGGCGGCAGGGCCACCAGAGTTTGGCGCAACGCCAAATTTTACTTTCGCTTGAAGCCCTCCGCCGCAACGGCAAGGGCAATGACCACGCCGATAACGACCGCCTGCGTAAAGGGTGAAACACCGAGAAGGTTGAGGCCGTTGCGCAGCACGCCGATGATTAGGACGCCGATGATGGTGCCGAGAATGCCGCCCTTGCCGCCGCTCAGGCTGGTGCCGCCGATGACGACAGCTGCAATCGTGTCAAGTTCGTAGGAGACGCCCGCCGTGGGCTGCACCGAGTCGAGCCGCATCGCCAGAACCACACCGGCAAGACCGGCCAGCAGGCCGGACACGACATATACCCCGACGGTGTAGAGATTGACGTTGATGCCGGCGAGACGCGCGACTTCCTGATTGCCGCCGATGGCATAGAGCGATCGCCCGCCGGATGTGTAGCGGAGGTAGAGCCAGCCGAGCACAAAGACGATCAGCATGATGGCCACGGTCAAGGTCAGGAATCCACCAAAGCGCGTATAGGAAAGCAGGCTAAACCAGGGTGGGAAACCGACGATCTGCTGGCCGTCGGTGATCATGTTGGCAAGGCCGCGCGCGACCGACATCATGGCAAGCGTCGCGATGAAGGCCGGCACCCCGAGCACGGTAATCAGCAGACCCGCAATGGCTCCGGTAACGCCGGCCACTGCCAGCGCCAATAGGATCCCCATCCCGAGGGGAAGCCCGATCTGGTTGGCGAGATAGCCCATCACCATCATGGTCAGGGCCATCACCGATCCCACAGCAAGATCGATGCCACCAATCAGGATCACCATGGTCATACCAACGGCCATGATGCCCAGCACGGTGATCTGGTCGAGGATGTTGAGAAGATTGCGAGCAGACATGAAACGGTCGGTCGCAAAGGAGAGGAAGATGCAGAGGATGATAAGCCCGATCAAAGGACCCGTCGCACCTTTGAATACAGAAAGCAGACCGGACCCTGCATTTCGGTTCTCTTCTTTTACGGACGTGATCATCCAGCCCTCCCAACTCCATGCACCGTACACTGGACTGCGGTGCAGAATAAATATGCATGCTTGTGTGGAAATTCATATCCGATCAAAACTGACCCTGTCAACTCCCCATCGATCAAGGCTTTACCGAATAATTTCTGTCTGCCGCCTTGACACGAGAAGCCTAAATGCAATTATATCACCACAAGCATATTTATTCAGTAGGAGGGTTTCATGCAGCCGAATGATCTCGACGGCATCGCTCGACAGATACGTCTTCGCGATCTTCAAGCGGTTTACGAAGCAGGGGCCGGTCATATCGGCGGCGAAATGTCGGCCATCGACATTCTGACTGCGCTCTATTTCCAAGTCCTGCGCGTCTGGCCTGAGCAGCCGAAGCACCCCGATCGCGATCGTTTTGTCCTATCGAAGGGCCATGTCGCACTGGCGCTCTACGTCACGCTCGCCAAGCGCGGTTTCCTGCCGGAAGAGGAAATTTCAACCTTCCTGAAGCCGCACTCCAGGCTCAACGGACATCCGAACTGCAACAAGGTGCCGGGCGTAGAGACAAATACCGGTCCGCTGGGCCACGGGCTTCCAGTCGCAGTCGGCATGGCCAAGGCCGCCAAGCTGACGGGCTCCGGCTATCACACCTACGTGCTGACCGGCGATGGCGAAATGCAGGAGGGCTCGAACTGGGAAGCGATTTCATCCGCAGCCCAGTTCAACCTCGACAACCTGACCCTGATCATCGACCACAATCGCTTCCAGCAGGGAGCCTCCCTGAAGGACACCAACAATTTGGCCCCCTTCCCCTCCAAGCTGGAAGCTTTCGGCTGGGAGGTTACGGAAATCGACGGCAACGCCATGAACGAGATCGTGCCGGCCCTCCAGCATCGCACGACGCGCCCGCACTGCATCGTTGCCCATACCAACAAGGGGCATGGGATTTCCTTCATGCAGGACACGGTTGACTGGCACCACAAGGTCCCGAACGCCGAACAGTATAAAATTGCCGTAGCCGAGCTTTCGGAGGTGCTATGATGAACGCCGTAACGACTTCTCCCAAACTTCACGATTGCCGCGACGCCTTTGTGTCCGTGCTGGAAAGACTGGCGGCGGACAATTCAAAGATCGTCGCTGTTTGCAACGATTCCGTCGGGTCCTCCAAGCTTGGTGGCTTCAAGGCCAAGTGGCCGGAACGACTGGTCAATGTTGGCATTGCCGAACAGAACATGGTCGGCGTCAGCGCCGGTCTTGCCAATGGCGGGCTCCTGCCCTTCGTCTGTGCCGCCTCCTG
Source organism: Pararhizobium antarcticum (assembly GCF_001885585.1). GTDB lineage: Bacteria > Pseudomonadota > Alphaproteobacteria > Rhizobiales > Rhizobiaceae > Pararhizobium > Pararhizobium antarcticum. Next base: position 13,962 of record NZ_LSRP01000093.1, on the reverse strand, counting down.
CTTCCTCACGGGCAGATCGCTGGAACAGGTCAAGGCCGACATCGCCTATTCGAATGCCAATGTGAAACTGATCGGCATCTCCTCGGGCATGGCCTATGGGGAACTGGGCCCTACACACCACTCCATCGAAGATTTCGCCTGGATGCGTGTGTTGCCGAACCTTCCGGTCATTGCACCCTGCGATTCAATCGAAACAGCCGCAGCCGTGGAATGGGCCGCGCAGTATGACGGGCCGGTCTTCCTGCGCCTATCCCGCGTGGGGGTTCCGGATCTTCTCCCCCCTGGCCACAAGTTCGAGCTCGGAAAGGCCAATTTGCTGCGCGATGGCGATGCGCTGACGCTGATTGCCAACGGCACCCTGAGCCATCGCGTGATGAAAGCAGCCGACCTGCTGGCGGCAGAGGGCATTGAGGTCCGCGTCCTGAACATGGCGACCGTGCGCCCTATGGACGTGGAGGCCATCATCGCGGCAGCCGGTGACACCGGTGCCATTCTGACCGCAGAAGAGCACTCGACGTTTGGCGGCCTTGGTTCTGCCATCGCAGAAGTCGTCGTCGCAGAGGCGCCGGTACCGATGAAAATCCTCGGCGTGCCCGGGATCTTTGCACCGACCGGATCGGCGGAAGCCCTGCTCGACGAGTTCGGCATGTCACCGGATGGCATCGCGTCGGCGGCCAAGGCCTTGATTGCCCGAAAAAGCGCTCGCAACTGAGATCGTTCGCGCTGATAACAACAACCGGATACGGCCGATCCCTGCGGCGGCCGCATCCCAGCTTGCCGGAGCCAGCATGACGACCGCAATTCTTGCCATCGACCAGGGCACAACAAATTCGAAGGCGGTGCTTGTCTCGACCACAGGCGAGATCCTGTCGCGCGGCGCCTCTCCCGTCGGGCTTGCCCTTCCGCAGCCGGGCTGGGTGGAACAAAGCCCGGAACGCATCTGGGCTTCCGTCCAGGAGGCGATGTCGGCCTGCTTGTCGCAAGCGCCTACCGTCGAAATCCTTGGAATAGCAATCTCGAACCAGCGGGAATCCGTGACGATTTGGGACGCCGAAACGGGCAAATCGCTCGGTCCCGTGATCAGCTGGCAATGCCGCCGGACCGCGCCGGTCTGCGCCGAACTCAATGCTGCCGGTCATTCCCCCATGGTTCTGGGCCTCACGGGTCTGCCGATCGACCCGATGTTCCCGGCCCCGAAGATGAAATGGCTGCTGGATCGTGCACCTGCAGGCCGACCCGTTCGTCTCGGAACGATTGATTCCTGGCTGATCCATTGCCTGACGGATGGCGCCGTCCATGCCTGCGACGCATCGAATGCGGCACGCAGCCAGCTCTACGATCTCAACCGCCAAACCTGGAGCGACGCGCTCTGCGATCTGTTTGGCGTGCCAAAGTCGGCATTGCCAAAGGTTTGCGACAGCGCTGCCCTGTTCGGCGTGACGCGCAATGTTCTAGGGCTTGCCGATGGCACCCCGATCGCTGCGGCAGTCGGAGACAGTCACGCCGCCTTGTTCGGCCATGGCGCCTTCAATCCGGGTGACGGGAAAGTGACGTTTGGCACCGGCTCGTCGATCATGACGACCCTGCCCCGCTTCATCGCACCCGAACTTGGCATCACGACAACGATCGCCTGGTCAATTGATGGCAAGCCGACCTATGCATTCGAGGGCAATATTCTTGTTTCGGCAGCGGCCTTGCCATGGATGGTCGAGATTTTGGGCCTGCCGGATGTCCAGGCGCTTGTCGACCTGGCAGCAACCGCCGGCCCTGCCGGACCCGGTTTCGTTCCGGCCTTTGTCGGCCTGGGCGCACCGCACTGGCACGCCGATGCGCGCGCGCTTTTCTCCGGGATCACCTTCAACACCACACGCGCCCAGATGGCCCGTGCCGTGACGGATTCCATGGCATTCCAGGTTCATGATGTCTTCAAGGCGATGTCGGCACAGTCGCCCACACCGCTTGGCCGCCTTTACGCCGACGGCGGACCAAGCCAGAACACGTTTCTCATGCAATGCGTGGCCGATACGCTCGGCCATGAAATCTTCCAGTGCGACGCACCGGAAGCGTCGGCGCTTGGCGCCGCCTATCTTGCCGGCCTGTGCCTTGGGGTCTGGCCCGATCTTGTGGCCATCGCAGCCCTTCCGCGCGCCAGGACCGCGGTGCCTCCAAGGCCAACCGACGCAGGGGCGCGTCTCGAGGTCTGGCAGGACGCAATCTTCCGCTCGACCCTTCCCACGACTTCGACTATGGGTGAATAAAAATTCATATCCGGAGGGACCATGTCACGCCTCAACGAGCTTCGACTGATTGCCCGTATTGCGCAGATGTATCATGTCGAAGGCAAGCGCCAGGCAGAGATCGCAGCCACGATGCACATGTCCCAGTCAACCGTGTCGCGGATGCTGAAGCGCGCCGAGGTGGAGGGCATCATTCGTACGACCGTCATTCCGCCGCCGGGGACCTTTGCAGATCTGGAAACCGCGCTGCGCGAGCGCTACGCCTTGACCGAAGCGATTGTAATCGACTGTTCCGAGGACCGGGATGGCGCGATCATGGCCCGGATCGGCGAGGCGGCGGCGCATTTTCTCGAAGTCACGCTTCAGCAGGACGAGATCATCGGCGTCTCAAGCTGGAGCCAGACCCTCTTGCGGATGGTCGACAACATCCATCCGTTCAAGACCGGCAAGGCCAAATATATAGTGCAGATTCTCGGCGGCATGGGCGAAGCGTCCGTCCAGGCCCATGCCACGCAACTGACCGCGCGCCTTGCCAAACTGACCGGAGGCGAACCTCGGTTGCTTCTCGTGCAGGGCATCACCTCGTCGCGCGAAGCGAAACTCGTGATGCTGGCCGATCCGGTCGTGCGCGGAACCATGGATCTGTTCGGCCGACTGAGCCTTGCGATTATCGGGATCGGCGCGGTCGAGCCATCGGAGTTGCTGGCGCGCTCCGGCAATGTCTTTTCCCGCCAGGAAATGGCCATGCTGCATGAAGCGGGCGCGGTGGGTGAGATTTCCTATCGTTTCTACGACAAGGACGGAAAACCTGTGGAGACACCGCTTAATGAGCGGGTCATTGGCATCTCGCTCGAAGACCTCAGAAGTGCCGACCGCGTCATGGCGCTGGCGGGGGGGGAATCAAAGACACAGGCGATCGCCGGTGCCCTGAAACTTGGCATCATCGATGTGTTCGTCACAGACAAGTTCACAGCAGCCAGATTGACGGCCTGATCTCTCTTGAGGCGGACCGGCTGATCGGCTGCGTAGCAGGGAGTATATACCATGAGACGTTTTGCAGATCAGTCCGTGTTCGTGACGGGTGGGAACAAAGGCATCGGGCGCGGGATCGCCAGGCGTTTTGCCGAAGAAGGCGCGAATGTAGCGATCGCCGCGATCGACAAGGACACGCCCGAGGTTGCGGCGGCACTGGGGGAGGAAACCGGTGTCAGGGTAGTCGGCCTTGTCCTGGACGTCACCGATGCTCACGCCGTGCAAGCAGCCTATGCCGAGGCTGAAGGCCAACTTGGACCTCTCTCGGTGTCCGTCCAGAACGCCGGCGTGATCACCATCGCAAAGGTCGAAAACCTCACCGAACGGGAGTGGGATCTCAATCTTGACGTCAACACCAAGGGCGTCTTTCTCTGCTGCCAGGAGGCCATTCGCCGCTTTCGCGCCAGCGGCACGAAAGGACGCCTGGTCAATACCGCCTCCGGCCAGGCACGCCAGGGCTTCATCTACACGCCCCACTACGCCGCCTCCAAGTTCGGCGTCGTCGGCCTGACGCAAAGCCTCGCCAAGGAACTGGCTCGCGAAGGCATCACCGTCAATGCAATCTGCCCCGGCATCATCCACACCGAAATGTGGGATTACAACGACCGTGTCTGGGGCCAGATGCTGGGAGAATATGGTCCCGGCGAACTGATGACCGAATGGGTGGAGGGCATCCCGATGGGCCGAGCCGGCACGCCCGCCGAAGTCGGCGCCCTCGTCGCATTCCTCGCTTCGAAAGACGCGGCCTACATCACAGGCCAGACCATCAATGTTGACGGCGGTTTGATCATGTCATGATGTTGCTTCCCAAGTGCCGGTACCATCCTTCGGCCTTGTCGATTTTTCCCACGAAACCGGGACGAGGCCGATAGGCTGCAAAGTCAGTGCTCGCGCGGCCAGCCCGGATGTAGGCGATCGATCATGAAGGCGTGGCTGTGGCGATGTCCAAGCCGGTGATGTCCCTCCATCAGATGGGGATCGTTCTCTGCCAGATCGTCATGGCTGTGTTCGATCTCCATTTCGTCAGAGTGTCGCCAGACGGAGATCGCGACCATAAAGCCAAGACCTGCCAGGAGGCAAAGGACGATTGCCGTCAAGGACAATCCGATGGTTGCGCCGAGCCATCCGGCGAGCGGATATGTCAGCAACCAGGCGGCATGGGACAATGCGAAATGGGCGGCGAATAAAGAAGGGCGATCCGCCGCATGGGCAGACCGGCGCAGCAATCTGCCGGACGGTGTCTGAATGATCGAGTAGCCCAGCCCGATGAGCAGCCAGACCGCCAGCAGCATGGCATAGCTGGTGACAAAGGCAGCCAGGACCAGGCCGACGATGAGGATGGTCGCGCCGGACAGCATCACCGGCCGGTCGGGGATCCTGTCCAAAAGCTTGGGAAGCGAAAGAGCGGCCAGCATGGAGCCGCACCCAAAGACAGCCAGTGCCAGTGCGGTATCGGTTTGGGACAGCGAAAGATCAACCTGGACGAAGACGACGGTGTTGACGATGACCATCGCGCCGCCAGCCGAAACCGTGATGCTGAGCGCCAGCAGGCCGCGCAGACGAGGTGTCGCGAGATATAGGCGAAGCCCGCTGGTCGTCCGGTCATAGATGCTTCTGCGTTGTTTGACCGGATGGCTGGGCAGTGCCACGGACATCACCAGAGCAGCAGACACGAGGAACCCCGCAACAGTGCCGGCAAATAGCGAGTGGAAGGAAATGACTGTCAGCAGGGCCGCCGCCAGCATCGGACTGACAAGGCTTTCTAGATCGTAAGCCAGTCTGGAAAGCGATAGGGCGCGGGTATAGTTCTTCTCGTCCGGCAGGACGTCGGGGATCGTCGCCTGAAACGCTGGAGTGAATGCGGCGGAGGCAGATTGAAGCACGAAGATCAGGACGTAGACCTGCCAGATATCCGTGACGAAGGGCAGGCACAGCGCCACGAGCGCGCGCACGAGGTCAAGGCTGACCAGCATGGCCCGGCGCGGCAGCACGTCCGCAAAAGCCCCTGCGATCGGCGCGACTGCGACATAGGCGATCATCTTGATGGCAAGTGCCGTTCCGAGCACCGCGCCCGCCCGGTCTCCGGCCAGTTCATAGGCAAGCAAGCCCAAAGCCACGGTTGCCAGTCCGGTTCCAACCAGCGCGATCACCTGCGCCAGGAACAGATGCCGGTAGGTTCGATTTTTCAGAACATCCAGCATGGCGGCTCCTTCAGAGATATTTGGTGATCGTCTTGAACTCGTCGATGGATTTGCGCTGTTCGAGATCAAGCGCGCCGACGGTTTCTTCCAGACAGTGATCGAGGTGATCCCGGATCAGTGTCCGCTTGGCGTTTTCGACTGCCTTCTCCACCGCGTGAAGCTGCTGGGCGATATCGAGGCATGGCTTGCCGGCTTCGATCATGGCAACCACGCTTTTCAGGTGGCCTTCCGCACGCTTGAGGCGCTTGACGATATCCGGATGGGTTTGGTGGCGATGCTCTGTCATAGGGAAATTCCTATCCCCCTGGAGGGGATGGTTCAATGCCGATTCTCGCCTTAAGCGGTGTTGCGCCGTCATGAATGACGCGCATTCTCGTGTTCGTGGCGATCATTCGCTCGATGACGGTGAGCCGCTTGCGATCGACGGACAGCTTATCCAGCGCATCTCCTGCCGGAAATCGCGGCGTTGGGGCTTTGCCCCAATGCCATATTCTCGCTTAGTTGGAAGCCTTGATCTTGGTGACGTCCTCGGCGCTCATTTCGCCGACGGTCGTGACTTCACCATTGGTGATCTTCCAGAGGCGGAACGGGCCGGTGATGTCGCCATACTGGTCGAAGCTCACGGGTCCGATGACGCCTTCGTATTTCACCGGCTTGCCGTCCTTGATGAGCTGCAGGGCCTTTTCGAATTCCGCCTTGCCCGCATGAACAGGCGTACCGCCTTCGGCCACCACCTGCGGTATGGCTGCCTTGATCGCGGCTGCGTCAGGCTTGCCGGCCTTAGCAATCGCCAATGCAACAATCGCACCGGCGTCATAGGAACGGTCGGCGGCCGGAGCAGAGGCGGAGATGCCGCCCGAAAAGGCTTCGTAGGTGCTGTTGAAATATTCGGTCGATGCGGTCGGCGCGGTGCCCGATGACGTGCCATAGGCATTTTCGAGATATTGCGCACCGACGCTTTCGATGAAGTCCTTGGAATTCATGCCGTCGTTCAGCAGGAAGGCCTGCTTGCCGCCGCCGGAGATCCAGGCGCGGGCGATGGTTGCGCCATCGACGGGCGTGCTGACGAGATAGAGCGCATCCGGTTCGCCGGCCATGGCAGCGCTTGCTTCCGACGAATAGCTCGACTGCTTCTCGTTGTACGGCGTTGTCGTGGTGATCGTGCCGCCGAGCTTCGTGTAGGCGGTGGTGAATTCGCGCACCATGTTGACGCCGAAATCATTGTTGACGTTGATGACGGCGATCTTCTTCAGACCCTGGTCGATGGCATATTTGGCGGCCGCCGTGCCCTGCAGCGCGTCGGACGTGATGGTGCGGAAAAACACGCCATTGGTCTTGCCGTCGCGGCCAAGCTGCGTCAGCGTCGGAGAGGACGAGGCCGGCGAGACCTGCACGACACCGGCCGGCGCCGTCACGGAAGTGAGAATCGGGATCGACACCGACGAGATGATGCCGCCGATGATGACCGGCACCTTCTTGATGTTGACGAGCTGCGTCGCCTGATCGACGGCGACATTGCCCTGGCTCTGGCTGTCGCGCGTATCGGCAACGATCTTGCAGCCATCAACGCCGCCGGCATCATTGAAATCGCGGAAGGCCATCTCGACCGACTTGGCGCCGGCCTGGCCATATTCGCCGGCCGGCCCGGTCAGTTCCATGACGACACCAACGGTGATGTCGCATTCGGCCGCAAACGTCGGCGCCGTGGAGGCAGCGAGGGCAGCAAAAATGGTGGATAGCAGAAATGTCGTTCTCATTGTTATTCCCCTTTGTTGAGATTGTATTTCATGATGCTGCCGTGGCGGCCTTCCCGGTCCCGCTCCAGCGTATAGACGTCACCTTCCAGCGGATGGGCCTGGGACAGGATTGCGTCCATCTCGCCCAAGTCGGCATCGGTCAGCGTGATATCGGCGATGGCGAGATTGGAGGGTAGATGATCGCGGTTGCGGGCGCCGACGATGACGGCGGCCACACCCGGCCGGGTCAGCATGGCCGCGCTGGCGACCGTTGCGATATCCACCTGGTGACGGTCGGCGATTGTTCTCAGGGTTGACAGTAGTGCCTGAAACAGGTCCCAGCCGCCGAAATCGTCGATGATCAGCTTGTACTTGGTCAGCGAGCGGTTCTCGAGCGGATGGTCGGGCTCCGACCGGCCAAGCCAGCGATCCCCCAGAAAACCGCCGGCGACCGTTCCGTAGCAGAACAGCGCGAAATTTTTCTCCGCGGCAAGCGCTGCCATGCGCTTTTCCGGGCGCCGGTCGAGCAGCGAATACTGCAGCTGCAACGAGGTGAACGGCACTCCTGAACCGACGATCGCCTCGATATGATCGGTGTCGAAATTGGTGCCGCTGATCTTGCCGATCTTGCCTTGCTGATGAAGCTCGTTCAGCCAGCCGGCCGTTTCCAGCCAGCCCGGAATATCATAGGCCCACCAGTGGAACTGGACGAGATCGAGGCAATCGAGGTTGAGCCGCTGGCGCGAGGTGTCGATAACGCCCTCGACATAGGCCTTGCTGATGACAGGCAGCACCGCCAGATCGGGCACGAACTTGGTGTGGACGCGGATGCGGGCCAAGGCTTCTGCGCCGCGCAGGTTCTTGTACGCCAGCCGGAACCGGCCGATCAGCTCTTCGACACCCGTATAGATATCGGCGCAATCGAATGTGGTGATGCCGGCATCGGCAAACGCAATCATATCGTCGACGGCGGTGTCGGCATCGATGTCCCCATGCCCTCCGGCCAGCTGCCAGCCACCGCGGATGACGCGGGAGATCTCGTAGTCGGGGCCGATGGTGATGCGCTGCATGATGTCTGGCCTATTCGTCAATCAAGGGAACCGCCGTCGTTGCGGCATGGCTGAAACGGCGAAGGCCCGTGCGGGTGATCCGCAGCCGGGTTGAGCAATTCGGATCCGGGCAGGCGATATCCGCGTCGGTCGTCATCCAGTCGTTGCGAGCTGTCGGGCGCTGCTTGGCGGCCAGAAGCGGCAACACTGAGGAGAGCGAATAGATCGAGAGGCCCTGCCCTTCCGGCAAATGCAGCATCTCGCCGCGCAGCTCGAAATGGTCGCCGGGCTTTGCGCCGCAATAGACGACGCCACCGTCTGGAATGATCACGTCGACGCGCAGATCGAACAGGTCGAAACCATCATCAACAGGATCAACCATGGTCTTCACCCTCGGTAAAAATCTGTGCCTCCGCGTCCAGACGGCCCCGAATGAGATCGAAGGAACGGCAGATATCATTGGACAGCGACAGCATGGCGCCTTCCGGATCGCGCCTTTCCAGCGCCTCGATCAATGCCCAATGGTGGTTGGTCGCTGCCAGACCGCCCTGCTCGTCGTGGATGTGGGCCGCCTTGCGGATGATTGCGCCCGATTGCAGCCAGAGGCTTTCGACGATCGGGATCAGCACCTGCGAGCGTGCCGCGTGGTAGATGTGGAAATGAAAACGCTGGTTCAGCGCGGATGTGACGTGGCCGATGTCCTTGCCATGCTGCTCGAAGGCCTTGTCGCAATCGACGTTAATCTGTTTCAGAACGGCAAAATCATCCGCTGTCAGATTTGGCAGCGCCAGCGTCACCATCTTCCCCTCGATCAGGATGCGGGCGCGGGCGAGATCATCGAGCCGGTCGCGGGTGATCAGTGGCACGCGCACCGAGCGGTTCGGCAGCGATTCCAGCGCCTGCTCGGAAACAAGCCGGCCGAGCGCCTCGCGCACCGGCATGGTGCTGGTCTGCAGCCGTTCGGCCAGGTCGACGATGCGCAGAATGTCGCCGGCATCGAACATGCCGTTGATCAGAGAATTGCGCAGCTGGGCATAGACGCGGTCCTGCAAAGTCTCGCGGCCGACCGGCGACAGGGCGTCGTCGCGATCATGGCCACCAGCGCCTGCCTCTGACGTTTTCCGCATCTGGACTGCCATTCCGCCTGCTCCACCCATGACTGCTTTTTTCGGTTGCATTTCCCCAAGCAGTAAAGTTTGATCAAACATCACCGATCAAATCAAGAGACTTCTTTCAGAAATGACCTCTACCGTGCCAGACGCAGAACAGAGCAACGCGCCGCCAGCCCGCGCGGTGATCGATGCGCGCGACCTGGTGAAGCGGTTCGACGGCAATACCGCCGTTGCCGGCATGTCGCTGACGCTTGCAGCCGGGGAGATGGTCGGGCTGATCGGGCCGAATGGCGCCGGCAAGACGACGCTGTTCAACCTGATTGCCGGCAGCCTCAAGCCGACATCGGGCGAAATCTGGATCGGTGGCCGCGATGTCTCGCAGGAAAGCCCGGAGAAACGGATCGGCCGCGGCGTCGGGCGGACCTTCCAGATCCCGAAACCCTTTCTCGAAATGACCGTGCTCGAAAACGTTCTGGCCGGCGCGCAGGCGCAGGATGGCGAACGGTTGCTGGCAAACTTCCTGCGTCCCGGCCATGTTCGGCGCCAGGAGAGGCTGGCGATCGACAAGGCGCGAACCCTTCTGGAGTTCGTGACACTGTCGGGCCTCGGGGCTCAGCCGGCGAGAGTGCTCTCCGGCGGCCAGCGCAAGCTGCTGGAACTGGCGCGCATCCTGATGGCCGATCCGCAGGCAATCCTGCTTGACGAACCGGCGGCCGGCGTCAATCCGGCGCTGCTCGAAACGATCATGGATCGCGTTCTAGACCTCAATGCGCAGGGCAAGTCGATCCTCCTGATCGAACACAACATGGACATGGTTACACGGCTCTGCACGCGGGTCGTCGCCATGGCGCTCGGCAAGCCGCTGGCGGAAGGCACGGCGGCCGAAGTTGCCGCCAATACCGATGTCATCTCGGCCTATCTCGGAGCGACCGCATGACAGCGCCTGCACTTTCGACCCAAGCTCTGATCGCCGGATACGAGCCGGACCTGCCGATCGTGCGCGGTGTCGACCTGAGCGTGGCGCAAGGCGAACTTCTGGTGCTTCTCGGCCCCAATGGCGCCGGAAAGTCGACGCTGGTCAAGGCAATCGCCGGTGTCGTGCCCGTTCACTTCGGCAGTATCATGCTCGGCGAGCGCGACATCACGCGGGTTGCTGCGCATCGCAAGATCGGCGAGGGTCTCGCCTTCGTGCCGCAGACGGAAAACATCTTCGCGACGCTGACCATTCACGAAAACCTCCAGCTTGCGGCCGCCGTGTTGCCGAAAAAACTGCGCGTCGAGAAGATTGCCGCGCTCTACCGGCGGTTTCCGGATCTTGCGACGAAGCCGACGCGGCTGGCGGGCGCACTGTCCGGTGGGCAGCGGCAGATGCTGGCCGTCGCCCGCGCGCTGATTGTCGATCCCTCTGTGCTCATTCTCGACGAGCCTTCTGCCGGCCTGTCGCCGAAGATCGTCGCGGAGGTGTTTGCGATGCTGAAAGAGATCAATGCCGGCGGAGGCACCGTCATTCTGGTCGAGCAGAACGTCAAGGCGGCGCTGGCGATTGCCAGCCGCGCCGTCATCCTGGTTGAGGGCAAGATCCGCCATGAAGGCGAAGCGTCGTCGCTTCTGGGCGATCCGCTGATCGCGAGACTCTATCTCGGCACCAGCCAGCCGCAAAAGGCGGAGCAGCCATGAACCCGCAATTTCTGATGGACGGCCTGATTGCCGGCGCAATGATCGGCCTTGGTGCGATCGGCGTGACGCTGACCTATTCGATCCTGCGGTTTGCCAATTTTGCGCATGGCGAACTGCTCGCCTGGGGCGCCTATCTGGCGCTGGCGGTGAGCGGCGCGCTCGGCCTTTTCTCAACGACGCTGACGCGGCCGATCGGCCTGTTCTCCTTCGGCTGGTCCCTGCCGCTGGCGGCGATCATCGCCATCGTGCTCACCGGACTTCTGGCGCTTGCCGTCGATGGCATGCTGTTCGGGCGGCTCAGGGCGCGCGGCGGCGCCGTCATCATTCTGGTCATGGCGAGTTTCGGCGCGTCGCTGGCGCTGCGCAGCCTGCTCGAATTCATCTTCACCTCGAAGCCCGCCTATTACACGAAAGCCCTGCAGATCGCGGTCCAGATCGGCGGTGGCCTGCGCGCCACGCCGGATCAGCTTCTGTCGCTCGGCGTGGCGCTCGCCGCTGTCATCGCCATCCACCTGATGATGACCCGAACCGACATCGGCCGCTCGATGCGGGCCGTCAGCGAAAACTCGGCGCTTGCCGGTATTGCCGGCGTCGATGTGCGCAAGGTGATCCGCGTCGTCTGGTTCGTCGGTGCCGCCCTTGCCTGCATCGCCGGCATCATGACCGGGCTTCTGGTGCAGATCCGACCCTATCTCGGCCACGACCTGCTGCTGCCGCTGTTTGCCGCCGCAATCCTCGGCGGCATCGGCAGCGTGCCGGGGGCGATGATCGCCGGCCTGATCGTCGGCCTGTCGGAAGCTGCCGCCGTGCAACTGGTCGGCGCCGAATGGCGGGCGGCGGTGTCTTTCGTCATTCTCGTCGCGGTTCTTCTGCTGCGTCCGCGTGGCCTTTTCGGGAGAGCCGCATGAGCCTTGACCTGATCGCCTACGCCGCCTTCTTCCTGACCATGGCGCTGACCTACGCCATCATGTGCCTCGGCCTCAATGTGCAATGGGGCCAGACAGGGCTGTTCAATGTCGGCATCGCCGCCTTCGTCGCGATCGGCGCCTATGTCTCGGCGCTCTTGACGACGCCTGACGCGGCCGACCGGGTCGGTGGCTTCGACCTGCCGATCGCCGTCGGCTGGATCGGCGGCGCGCTGGTTGCCGGCCTTGCCGCCTGGCTTGTCGGGGCGCTCACCATCCGGCTGCGCTCCGACTATCTGGCCATCGCCACCTTCGGCGTTGCGGTCACCGTGCAGCTTTGCGTCCTCAACCTCCAGCCACTGACCGGCGGCGCCTTCGGCATCGGCTTCATCCCGCGGCCGTTTGGTGATCTCGCCGGTGATCCGCTCGCCTTCGGCCTCTCCAATCTGGCACTGATGACAGCCGTCGTGCTGGCGCTCTACCTGGCGCTCCAACATCTGGCAAAAAGCCCCTGGGGGCGCGTGCTTCGGGCGATCCGCGAGGACGAGACGGCGGCCCAGGCGCTCGGCAAGCGGCCGATCCGTTTTCGCCTGCAGGCCTTCACCATCGGCGGCGCCATCATGGGGCTCGCCGGCGCCGCGCAGGGGCAGTTCATAGGCTTCATTGCGCCCGACAACTATCTGCCGATCCTGACCTTCCAGGTCTGGGCGATGCTGATCGTCGGCGGCTCGGGCAACAATCGCGGCGCCATCCTCGGAGCCGTACTCGTCTGGGGCCTCTGGGCGCTGTCGGCGGCAGCCGTCTCTGCATTCGTGCTCCCGGAACAGCAGGCGCGCGCCGCAGCGCTGCAGATCGTCATGATCGGCGTTGGCCTTTGCCTGATCCTGCTTGTGCGCCCCCGCGGCATTCTCGGCGCCTCGAATGCACTCGCGTCGCTGACCCGCAAGCGCACACCAAAATCCAAGGAATAGAGACGATGTCAAAGCTGCCCGATCGCATAGCGCTCACAAAAGACCTCTCCATCAGCCGTATGGTGTGCGGGCTCTGGCAGGTGGCCGACATCGAGAAGAACGGCACGGTGATCGATCCCGAACAGGGCGCCGATGCGCTGCAGGCCTATGCGCGCGACGGCTTCGACACGTTCGACATGGCCGATCACTATGGCTCGGCCGAAGTGATCACCGGCCGGTTGCTGTCGCGTTACGACACCGGCACGCGTCCTGTCGCCTTCACCAAGTGGTGCCCCGAGCCCGGCCCGATGACAGCGGACGTGGTGCGTCGCGGGGTTGAGGAACGCCTGACCCGGCTGGGCGTCGACACCGTCGACCTGCTGCAGTTCCATTGGTGGAGTTTTGAGCATCCCGCCTGGCTCGACGCCCTGCACGAGATGCAGAAACTGCGCGAGGAAGGCCTGATCGGTGCGCTTGGACTGACCAATTTCGACGCCGGCCATCTGGCGCTGGCGCTGGCCGACGGCATCGAGATCGCTACCAACCAGGTCTCGTTCTCGCTGGTCGATCGCCGTGCTGCCGGCCCGCTGTCGGAGCTCTGCGCAAACAGCAACGTCAAGCTGCTGGCCTACGGCACGCTGTGCGGTGGCTTTCTATCGGAGAAGTGGCTCGGCCAGCCGGAGCCCTTGAACATTCCGGACTGGAGCCGCTCGAAATACAAGCGCTTCATCGATACCGCCGGTGGCTGGGAGGCGTTCCAGGGGATCTTGCGGGCGGCAGCAGGCATTGCCGCAAAGCACGGGGTTTCGATCTCCAACGTCGCCAGCCGCTGGGTTCTCGAACATGAGGCCGTCGCGGCCATGATCATCGGCGCGCGCATCGGCGAAAACGAGCATCGCGGCGACAACCTCAATGTCTTCAGCTTCGCGCTGGACGAGGAAGACCATGCAGCCCTCACCGCTGCATTTGCCGGGACAAAACCCATTCCGGGCGATTGCGGCGACGAGTATCGCAAGCCGCCTTTCCTGACGGCGTCGGGCGATCTCAGCCATCATCTTGATGC
>NZ_LSRP01000092.1 GCF_001885585.1 Pararhizobium antarcticum | reverse complement strand
TCATATTACCGTCCAAATTGCTCTGTACGCCCCGAGACTTACCGCTAGAAAAACAGGTTCATCGTGACGCTTGCTTCAAAGACCCGCCGTGTCCTTCTTGCCGCCGTGAGCGCATCGACACTCTTCGCTTTCCACGTGCAGGCACAGGACAGTTTTGGCCGCCTGCCGCCGGATGCTGTGCTCGTGACACCGCAGGGCGAGATTCTCGATTATGTTCCGGAATCGGGCGAAGTGCAGACGATGCGCGACCGCAACGGCCGCACCGTTCTGGTCGATAACTGGGGCAATGTTGTCGCCACCGTCATGCGCAATGGCCGGTCCGGCAACGCCGTCAACCGGCGCCAGGCCAATGTCGATGTCTACTCCAACCAGGGCTTTGACAACGAGGCCTACGATTCCGATCGCGGCTACGGTTTTTCAGAGCCCGGCGACGTAACAGGTTCCATTCCGGATTTCCGCGAAGTCACGCCGCAGGGTGTGGAGCGGGGGGAACTGCCCAACACCCTGTCCGCACCGGCAGACGAAAACGACATGGCAGCCCTGCCTGCCGAGGACGAGACCAACCCGCAGCGCCAGTCGACGCTGCCGCGGGCCATGGCGGTCACGAAGAAATCCAGCGCCGAGATTACAGCGCTGCAGGTCTTCCTCGACCGCGAAGGCTTTTCACCCGGTGTCATCGACGGCAAGATGGGCTCGAACGTCACCAAGGCGATCGAGGCCTGGCAGCAGGCGAAAGGCGAAACGCTCGATCCGAACAACACGGACGATATTCTCGAGCGCCTGCGCCTGAACGGCGGCCTGCCGATCACCAGCTACACGATCACGGCGGCAGACGCTGCCGGCCCTTATGTCGCCTCGATCCCGGAAGACTACGCGCACAAGGCCGTTTTGCCGCATCTGTCCTTCACCTCGACCACGGAAATGCTGGGCGAGAAGTTCCACATGGACGAAGCCTATCTGCGCGAACTCAATCCCGGCGTCGATTTCACCGTGCCCGGTTCGACCATCAAGGTGATCAATCCCGGCGAGACCAAAAAGGGCAAGGTCGCCCGCATCGTCGCCGACAAGGCGCGCAAGCAGGTCCTTGCCTATGACGACGCCGGGTCGCTGATTGCCGCCTATCCGGCCACCATCGGTTCGTCCGACACGCCGTCGCCGTCCGGTACGGTGCAGGTTGACCGCATCGCCTTTGATCCGGGTTACACCTACAATCCGAAGATCAACTTCAAGCAGGGCGAAAACGACAAGGTCCTGACGCTGCAGCCGGGGCCGAACGGCCCTGTCGGCACGATGTGGATCGCCCTGTCGAAACCGACCTACGGCATTCATGGCACACCGGAACCGTCAAAGATCGGCAAGACCCAGAGCCATGGCTGCGTGCGCCTGACCAACTGGGATGCCAACGAACTGGGCAAGATGGTCAGCGTCGGAACCGTCGTCGAATTCCTCGACTGACGCGCCTGGGGCGGTCGTTCAGGTGCGTCATCGGCTGCAGGCTTTTCGCCTGTGACCGGCGTCTGCGCTGATCATGACGTCATCAGCTATTGTCATTAAAATTCTTTGCGGCGATGGTCTATCTGTCTCGAACAGCAAGACCGACAGCACAAGGAATGCCACGCATGGCCGCGGAACGTCCCCTTCCCAATCTCTGGCACGCAACCGCCCCGTCTGCCCCTGAGACACGTCCGCTGGCCTCGGACATTACTGTTGATGTCGCAGTTGTTGGTGGCGGATTTACCGGCCTATCGGCAGCGCTGCATCTGGCGGAAACCGGCAGGACGGTCGCCGTCGCGGAAGCCAGAACGATCGGCTTTGGCGGCTCCGGCCGCAATGTCGGCCTGGTCAATGCCGGCATGTGGGTCAAGCCCGACGATCTCATCGCAACCCTCGGCAGGGAGGCCGGAGACAGGCTCCTGACCGAACTCGGCAATGGCCCTGCCCTCGTGTTTAGCCTGATCGAAAAACATGCCATCGCCTGCGAGGCCGTGCGCAACGGCACGCTGCATATGGCCATCGGCGAGGATGGCCTGAAGGACATCAGCGCGCGCGCGGCCCAGTGGAAGAAACGCGGCGCACCGGTCGAGCTTCTCGCTTCAGCACAAGCCAGCACGCTCTCCGGCGCCGAAGGCTTTTCCGGCGCCCTGATCGATCGCCGCGCCGGCACGATCCAGCCGCTTGCCTATGCCCGCGGGCTGGCGCGCGCCGCAATCGCTGCCGGTGCACAGATCTACACGGAAACGCCGCTCGTGGCGGCCGAACGCAAAGGCGACCTCTGGACGTTAACCGTGGGAGGCGGCACGATCACCGCCCGCCACGTCATTCTGGCGACCAACGCCTATGGCAGCCTTGTCGCGCAGACGCCGTGGAAGGAACACACCCGCGAATTGACAATCCTGCCCTATTTCCAGTTTGCCACCCACCCGCTGTCCGACAACATCGCCAAGACGATCCTTCCGGAACGCCAGGGATGCTGGGATACGGGCATGGTGATGACCTCATTCCGGATGGACCAGCAGAACCGGCTGATCTTCGGCAGCATCGGACGCCTCGATGCCATGGCGGAGGGTACCCACAGGGCCTTTGCCAAGCGGTCGCTCAAAAAGCTCTTTCCCTATGTCGGCGACGTCCAGTTCGAATACTGGTGGGATGGCCAGATCGGCATGACCACGAACAACCTGCCGAAAATGCACGAACTGGCGCCCAACGTCGTTTCAGTCAGCGGCTATAACGGCCGCGGCATCGCGCCCGGCACGGTCTTCGGACGGGCGCTTGCCCAGCATGTCAGCGGGCAAGCGACGGCCCTGCCGCTGGCCGCCTCGTCGTTGACGCCGGACCCCTGGCGCAGCCTCAAGTCCGCCTTCTACCATGTCGGAGCGCAGGCGAAGCATTTCATCGACCACCGGTTCTGACAGGAGCGGCGTCAGAGCTGTTCTCTGATAATCGCCGCCGCGATCAAGCGGCGCGACGCATCGAACCGACCCTGCGCAGCGGCACAAGACGACGGACTTCATCGGCAAAGACGCGTGCGTTGTCACAGGCCTTTTCGAGATTGCTGATCCGGCTTGCGTCCATCGTCTGCAACGTCCCGCCACAGTCGAAAATATCACGGAACGCCGAGCGCTCGATGATCGGCGTGTCCAGCACCGCCACCCGACGCAAGGCGAGCAGTTCCTTGACGACCTGCAGCGCCCGCGTCGTGACCAGCGAGTTGACCCGGGTGAGCACGACGGAATGCGGAATGCGGATGCCAGCCTGTTTTTCGAGCAGGCCCAGAAGCTCCAGAACCTGCGCACCGCCCCGCGCATCCATCGCACAGCCCTGGATCGGGATGAGCACATGATCGGAGAGCCCGATGGCCGTTGCCATGAGCGTGTTGCGTGCGCCGGCCAGATCGACGATGAAATAGTCGGTATTGCCGCTGTTTTCGCGAATATGGCCCTGGATCGAGGCCATGGTGACGTGGGAGATCACCTCGACATTGCGGATCGGACCGGAAGTTTCCTTCCAGTGCGAAATCCAGTGCTGCGGATCGGCATCCAGAATGGTGACGCGCGCGCCATGGCGCGCCAGCTCGGTCGCGAGAATAAGAGCGGCCGTCGTCTTGCCTGCGCCGCCCTTGGTGTTTGCTAGTGTGATGACTGGCATCGTTGTCCCTGTCTGTATTCCTGCCCGAGCCCCGGCATGGCTCCCGTAAAGCGCAAAACCCATCGCGCTCCGGTTAACCAAAACTTACAGAACATGGTTAACAAAGGTTAAATACAGACACCCCTAACATTAACTATATTAGGCGTTCATGATGTACGAATGGCGATCAGACGGAGACGCCGATGTCAGTTTTCGTTGACATAGATCACAGCAAATTCATCGGCATAGGCCTGCCGCCAGCCCGGCAGTTGCCGGAAGGTCGGAATACGGTCGTCCGCCGGCGGCAGCAGCGCCCAGCGGATATCGTATTTCCCGATCTGTGCCTGCAGCAGTGACTTTCCGGCGGCTGTGTCCATCTCGAACGTGGATTTCATGAAGCCACCGAGGAACAGTTGATCGGTGCGACCGTCGATATAGGTCTGGATGCCGTGGAAAATCAGCGACCCGCCGAAGTCATAGGCATTGAAGACCTTACCGGTCAGCCCCTCCTGACGGGCAAAGGCAAGCGCACCGGTGGCCCCTGTCTTTTCGCTGGGCGAGACCCCGGAATAGGCGACAAACAGAGTGCCGACAGCCAGCCAGCCGGCAATCAGCGCGGCGCTGATCGGTTTTGCATGGGCGGCGATGAGCGTTTCGAGCCCGTCCCGCGGCACTGCCATCCACCGTCGGCTGGACAAGGCGGGAAACTGCGTCGCGACATCGACAGCCACGACGATCGGCACGAGAAGCAGCCACAGATACTGGAAACGGCTGTAGGACAGGAACAGATGCAGCGTGAAGAGGAAGAAGGCCACATAGGTCCAGCGCATCCGGAAGCCCGAAAGCAGGATCGCTGCGATGCCAATCAGAAGGGCCGCCTCCCCGCCGTGATCGGATCTTGCATTGAAGGGTCGCCACTCGGAGATGAGTGCCACAGCCTCATTGCCGGATGCCACCGTGAAGGTCGCAAGGATCGCCTTGAAACCATAGGGATTGATCATCGTTATGAGAACACTGAGCAGACCGAACAGCACCCATCTGGCAATCAGCGCCCGCTGTTTGAACCCGACGCGCGAAAGGCAGTCGAGCCCCGCAAAGGCAGCAATCACGAAGCCGAACGTGAACGTCGCGTGCAGATTTGCCCACAGCATGATCAATCCGAGCGCCCAGAACGGCGGTGCCCGGTGTTCGCGCGCCGCCTGAAAAAGCAGGACGGTCCACAGGACGATGATGGGAAAGCTGAAGATCAGTGGCCGCGCGTTGTAGACCGGAGCAATGGCGATTGTAATCGCCAGCGTGACCGCAACGGCAAGGATCGGTTTCAGCGACGCACTGAGGTTCCAGGCGAGGAAAAACATCGTCGCCGTCACGGCCGTGATCGTCATGAAGGCGACGCCGCTCCAGCCGAGGTTCGTGTATCCGGCTGCAAGGATCACCTGCGCCAGCCATTCCTTGGCAATCCAGGGCTGGCCGGAAAAGGTGTAGGAATAGGTATCCACGGTCGGCATGGTTCGCGAGGCGGTGAGATCGAGACCGACCTTGACCTGCCACCAGTTGTCCGGATCCTGAAGCAATGCCTTGGCATAGAGGCAAAGGAACAGGGTGACAAAAAAGCCTGCCGCCAGACAGAAAACCAGCCGGATACGCTGCGCCTCCTGCTCCCCCGGTCGCCCGCTCGCCGGTGTTTGCGCTGCCGCATCATCCTGAAGATCTACAGTCGTACCGGTCACAGCCATGGCGCTTTCACTTCAGGTTTTTCCGGGCATTGCGTGTTTCAACCGGGCGGAAGACGACATACGCCGAGGCCAGATAGAAAAGCACCGAATAGACGATAATTCCGAGCAGATGAACGAGGGGATTGGCCGTCACGCCAAATGAAAGGGCGACAAGCACGATGAGCAGATTAGCGCTGTAGGAGACGGCAAAACACAGGCCGTAGCGGACAGCGACGCCGGCACCGCCGCGCCGCGCATCCGAAAACGTCCAGCGGCTGTTGAGGACAAATCCCAGAACCAGGCCCGCAGCGTAACCTGCAGCGTTCGACGGGAGATCGCCATAACCAAGCGCAAGACAGGCGAGGATGACTGAGTATCCGAGCGCAGTGTTCAGGACGCCGACGGCCGCGAAACGCAGCAGCCGGCCGATCTCAAGGGCCCGGTTTGACAGCATGGACAAAATACTGCGCTCCCATCGGCAGGCGGGCGAGGTAGCGCTCGAGCGGCCTCAGCCTCGCCAGAAAATGCGGAAAGAAGATCCGGTAGACGGTTTTCGTCCGGGTCAGGCCAGCCTGCGCCATGCGCCGCTGCATCTGCGGGGCGTTGATGAGCACGGCATTTTCGTCGAACGTGCAATTGCGCACCGCATGCTGTGTCAGCGGGTTCCACGGATTGTGCTCGAACAGGAAGAAGCTTCCGCCCGGCTTCAGGACGCGGCCGATCTCGCCGAGCAGCCCGACATGCATTTCTTCGGGAATATGGTGGAACACGCAGGCCGTGAAAATCAGGTCGAACTGGCCATCCTCGAAGGGGATGGTCTGGCCATCGAACGCCTGAAAGCTGGCCTGGCCCGGGAACCGCGCCTGCGCAATATCCAGCGATTGCGCCGACGGATCGAGAAGCACGATGTCGCTTTCGGGAAAGGCAGCCCGCATCGGGCCGAGCGAATTGCCGACGCCGGCCCCGAAATCCAGAATGCGCCGGGGCTTTTCGCCACGGCGCGCCATCCGTGCGGCGATATCGGCGATCTTGTATTCGGCGAAGAACTGCGGCGCCTCTCCGCTCAGCCGGATGCTGGCGGCATGGGCCTGCTCGTATTCGCCGGCGAACTTGTCGAATTCCGCCTCAAGCACGGTTCCGCTCCTCCAGCAAGGCCTGAAGGTCATGCACAGGCGATGCCTTCGTCTCTGCCGCCCGGTCAAAACGGACGATCTCGTTGACGACATAGAGCGGCCGGCGCTTGGTCTCCATGTACATCCGGCCGAGATATTCACCGAATATGCCCAGCATCAGCAATTGCACGCTGCCCAGGACCAGCACGATAGCGGCAATACTGGTCCAGCCCGGCAGCACATCGCCGCTCAGCCAGGAAAACAGCGTATAGCCCAGCGTCAGCAGGCCGATGAAACCGAAGAGCAGGCCGAGATGCGAGGCCAGCCGCAAGGGCACGATGGAAAAGCTGGTCATGGCGTCGATCGCCAGAAGCAACATCTTGCGCAGCGGGTAATGGGTCGTCCCGGCAAACCGCGCCTGCCGCTGATAATGAAAGGCCGTCTGCTTCAGGCCGATCCAGTTGACCATGCCGCGAATGAACCGGTAGTGCTCCGGCATGGCGTTGAGGTGCTGGAGCGTGCGGCGGTTCATGAGGCGGAAATCGCCGGTGTCGGCAGCGAGATCGATGTCGACCATCTTGCGCATCAGTCGATAAAACAGGGCGGCCGTCGCCTTCTTGAACCAGCTCTCACCTTCGCGCTTCAGCCGCTGGCCGTAGACGACATCAAAGCCCTCGTCCATGCGCGCCATCATGGGTCCGAGCAGTTCCGGCGGATCCTGGAGATCGGCGTCGAGAACCAGAATGCGTTCGCCGCGACAGAACTCAAGACCGGCGGTCAGGGCAATCTGGTGTCCAAAATTGCGGGAGAGATCGATGACGACAATCCGGCCATCCGTCTGGGCAAGGCTGAACGCAGCCTCGCGGGTGCCGTCCGTCGCCCCGTCGATCACCAGAACGATTTCAAACTCGTCGCCCACCTGCGCCTCGCAGGCAGCGGTGACGCGTCGATACATCTCGGCCATGCCGTCGCGTTCGTTGTAACAGGGAATGACGACCGACAGAGCCACAGTTCCCGTCGCAAGTTCCGGCTTTTTCGACACCGCCACACTCCCTTTTCAGAAGGGATGTACGCGATATTGATTAAAAACCGGTATCGGGGAAGGCCGTTTCCCGGCGGCTCTTTGCAAAGCCGCCGGGCTATACCGTCACAAGGCGTGCTAGATGCAGTCCCTGAACAGGCTCTTGGCAGCGTCGAGCGTCAGTTCGACCGGATTGCCGCCAGCCGTCGGATCGACGATGGCCATCGCCGCCATTTCATCAATGCGGTCGGTGCCGACGCCAAGCGCCGACAGCCTGTCGGGAACACCGAGGTCCGCGCGCAACTGCAACACATAGTCATAAAAGCCGTTGAAGCCGCCGGATATCCCAAGATAGGCAGCAGCCATGCCGATCTTGCCCTCGATGGCCGGCCGATTGAAGCGTAGCACCGGCGGCATGACAACAGCATTGGTCATGCCGTGATGGGTGTTGTAGATGGCTCCAACAGGATGCGACAGCGAATGGATGGCGCCGAGCCCCTTCTGGAAGGCGACAGCCCCCATCGCGGCCGCCGACATCATGTGGGCTCGCGCCTCGATGTCAGTTCCGTCCTTGTAAGCGCGCGGCAGGTAGTCCTTGACGAGACGCAGGCCTTCGAGCGCAATGCCGGCCGACATCGGATGATAGAACGGCGAGCAATAGGCTTCCAGGCAATGGGCGAACGCATCCATGCCTGTCCCGGCCGTAATGACCTTCGGCATGCCAACCGTCAGCTCCGGATCGCAGATGGTGATCGCCGGCAGGAACTTCGGATGGAAGATGACCTTCTTGGTATGCGTCTCCGAATTGGTGATGACCGAGGCGCGACCGACTTCCGATCCGGTGCCGGCTGTCGTCGGTACGGCAATGATCGGCGCGATGCCGTCGACGCTGGCACGGGTCCACCAGTCGCCGACATCCTCGAAATCCCAGACCGGGCGGCTCTGTCCGGCCATGAAGGCGACGCACTTGCCGAGATCGAGGCCGGAACCACCGCCGAATGCGATGACGCCATCATGGCCGCCGGACTTGAATGCCTTGACGCCGGCGTCGAGATTGACGTCGGTCGGGTTTGAATCGACATCGGCGAACAGCGCGCGGCCAAGACCAGCAGCATCGAGAATAGCGAGCGCATTCTGCGTGATCGGCATCGGGGCCAGACCACGGTCGGTGATCAAAAGCGGGTTCTTGATACCGAGCGCCTTGCAGTGATCCGCGAGTTCCTTGATGCGCCCTGCCCCGAACTTGATGGATGTCGGGTAGCTCCAGTTGGCTGTGATGGTCATCGGTCAGGCTTTCTTCAGGTGATAGGATTTCGGGCGGGTCAGGTTCTGGAAACCGATGACCGACAGCGATCCGCCACGGCCGGTTTCCTTGACGCCGGTCCAGCAGAGTGCCGGATCGAGATAATCGGCGCGGTTCATGAAAACAGTACCGGTTTCAAGGTCCTGGCCTATCCGGGCTGCGCGCTCTGCATCCTTGGTCCAGAGCGACGTCGTCAAACCGTATTTGCAGTCGTTCATGAGGCCAAGCGCTTCGGCGTCGGACTTCACCTTCATGATGCCGACGACCGGCCCGAAACTCTCTTCGGTCATCACCTTCATCGAGTGATCGACATCGACCAGAACCTGTGGTGCAAGATAGGCGCCGCCGTCATCAGCCGGAAACAGTTTCGGGTCGACAAGCGCTTTTGCGCCCTTGGCAATGGCTTCCGCCGTCTGAGCACGGACCTCCGCGGCAAACCGCTTGTGGGCCATCGGCCCGAGCGTGGTTTCCTGCTCGAGGGGATTGCCGAGCGTATAGGCGGAGGCAAAGGCGACGGCTTTCTCGACGAAATCGTCATAGAGGTTTTCGTTGACGTAGATGCGTTCGATACCGCAGCAGCACTGCCCCGAATTGAACATCGCACCGTCCATCAGCGTCTCGACGGCCGCATCGAGATCCGCATCCTCCATCACGTAACCCGGATCCTTGCCGCCCAGCTCGAGGCCAAGGCCGGTGAACGTTCCCGCAGCGGCGCGCTCGATCGATCGGCCGCCCTCGACGGAGCCGGTGAAGTTGATGAAATCGAAGCTTTTGGCGGCGATCAGCGACGAGGTCGTTGCGTGATCAAGGAAGATATTCTGGAACACGTCTTCCGGCACACCGGCCTCGACAAAGGCCCGCACCATGCGCTCGCCGACAAGGATCGTCTGGCTGGCATGTTTGATGATCACGGTGTTGCCCGCCATCAGAGCCGGCGCGACAGTGTTGATCGCCGTCATATAGGGGTAGTTCCACGGCGCGATGACAAACACGACGCCGTGTGCGACCCGCTCGATCCGGCGCTCGAAGCTGGCGCTGTCCTCGACGACGATCGGCGCCAGCGCATCGGCAGCAATGGTCGCGACATAGTTGGAGCGTTCGTTGAAGCCGCGGAATTCACCGCCATAGCGGATCGGCCGGCCCATCTGCCAGGCGAGTTCCGGCACGACCTCGTCGACCATTTCGTTGAGCCGTGCGACACCGGATAGCACCAGCTTGACGCGGTCCTCGACCGGGCGTTTTGCCCAGTCCTTCTGCGCGGCGCGGGCGCGGGCAACGACCGCCGATGCGGCGGTCGCCTCCATCGCCGGACGTTCCGCATAAACCGATCCATCGATCGGGGAAATGCACTGGATCATGGTCATGATCATCTTCCTGTCTTGTCGTCCTAGAGAATGATTTTGCCACGGAAAGACCCTGGCCTGTCCGTGGCTGATAGGGCGCGACTGCACCCGAAATGTGGCGTCAGGCCCGTTCGAACCCGCGCGCCACCTCCCAATCCGTGATTTTGCGGTCGTATTCCTCCTGCTCCCAATCGGCAGCGCGGGTGTAATGCTCGATCACGTCCTCGCCGAACGCATCGAGCAGCATCTTCGAACCGTTCAGTGCGGCAGCCGCATCGCGCAGCGTGCGCGGGATTTCGCGGATGTTCTTGCCGGCATAGGCGTCGCCGACAAACGGTGCCTCGAGCTCCATCTTGCCTTCGATGCCGGCAATGCCGGCCGCGATCAGGGCCGCCATCGCCAGGTAGGGGTTAAGGTCGGATCCACCGACGCGGCATTCGATGCGGATGCCCTTCGACCCTTCGCCGCAGAGACGGTAGCCGGCCGTGCGGTTGTCCTTCGACCAGATCGCCTTGGTCGGCGCAAACGTGCCGGCGACAAAGCGCTTGTAGGAGTTGATATAGGGCGCGAGGAAATAGGTGATCTCGCCGGCATGGGCGAGAAGCCCGGCCACATAGTGCCGCATCAGCTCCGACATGCCATACTGGCCGTCCTTGTCGAAGAATTTCGGCGTCTTGCCGTCAGCGCTCCACAGCGACTGGTGAATGTGCGACGACGAGCCGGCCGCCTGCTGGTTCCACTTGGCGAGGAAGGTGATGGCCTTGCCCTTCGACCAGGCGATTTCCTTGCAACCGTTCTTGATGATGACATGGCGGTCGGCCATGGTCAGCGCGTCGGCATAACGCACATTCACCTCTTCCTGACCGGCCCAGGCTTCGCCCTTGGTGTTTTCCACGGGAATGCCGGCGCCCTGCAGACCATTGCGAATGGCCCGCATGACGTCCTCTTCCTTGGTCGTCTGGAAGATGTGGTAGTCCTCATTGTAGCCGCTTGCCAGCCGCAGGTTGCGGTAACCGCTTTCCCGTGCGTCGTCATAGGTCTGGTCAAAGAGGAAAAATTCGAGTTCGGTCGCCATGAAGGCCTTGAGCCCCATGGCCTCGAGCCGGGCAACCTGCTTTTTCAGGATGGCGCGCGGCGAATGCGGCACTTCCTTTTGCGTATGGTGGTCGAGCAGATCGCAAAGAACAAGAGCTGTGCCTTCGAGCCAGGGAATGCGCCGCAGGGTCGAAAGATCCGGCTTCATCGTGTAGTCGCCATAGCCGGTTTCCCAGCTCGTCGACTTGTAGCCCGGCACGGTTTCCATCTCGAGGTCGGTGGCCAGCAGGTAGTTGCAGCTGTGGGTTTCCTCCCAGGCACTGTCAACGAAGAACTGCGCATGGAAACGCTTGCCCAGCAGGCGGCCCTGCATGTCGATCTGGCAGGCCAGGACGGTATCGATGCGGCCCTCGGCAACATCCTTCTTCAGGTCTTCGAATGTGTAATTCATGGTCATGGACTTTATCCTGGCGGTTCAGACCCTTGCCGGGTTTCTCATTCGGAGCGTTCGCTCCGGGCCGTGCGCCCGGAGCAACGTGTTCACAGGCCGTTTCAGCCGTTGGTGTAGGGAGGCCCTGCCTTCTGGAGCACAGCATTGTAGTCTTCGAAGATCTTCACGACCTTGGCTGCAGTTTCGCCCTGTCCGGCGATTTCCTTCCAGAACACCTTTGCAGCGTCTTCCACAGCTTTCCATTCCTCTGCCGGAATGGTCGTCAGTTTCAGCTTCGTACCCTCAGCGCGCAGCTTCGCCTCACCGCCCCAGTACCACTGGTCACGATAATTGTTGCCAGCCTCGATGGCGGTCATCACCAGTTTCTTGAGGTGGTCCGGCAGTTCAGCCCACTTCTTTTCATTGACGAAGAAAGAGCCGATCCACGCGCCGGAAATGTTGTTGGTGAGGAAGTAATCGGTCACATCGGCCCAACCGACCGTGTAGTCCTCGGTAATGCCCGACCAGGCCATGCCATCGAGTTCACCGGTCTGCACGGCAACCTGTGCGTCTTCATAGGGAATTGTCACCGGGACAACACCGAATTGGCCAAGGAAGCGGCCAGCCGTCGGGAAGGTGTAAAGGCGAAGCCCCTGCATATCCGCGAGAGAGTTGATCGGCTTTTTCGTGTTGAAGTGGCAGGGATCCTGGCCCGACGAAGAAAGCCATACGACCCCTCCGACCTTTTCATAGGCTGTCTTCCAGATGTCAGCGAGGCCGTATTGCTTGAAAAGCACCGGTACATCCAGAATCTGCTTGGTGGCGAGCGGGAAGTAGCCGCCGAACACCGCGATTTCCGCTGGCGAGGCCATCGAATCGTCATCGGAGTGAACGGCATCAATCGTACCGCTCTGCAAGGCGCGAAACAGTTCGCCCGTCGGGACGATCTGGTCGGCATAAAAAAGTTCGATTTCGAGTTCGCCCTTCGCGGCGATATTGATCGCATCGATGATGGGCTTGGTGACGTGCTCTCCGAGCGCCGCGCCGGCATAGGTCTGGAAGCGCCACTTGATGGCACTCTGCGCTTTTACGATGCCGGGTGTAGCAAGTGTTGCGGCACCGATCGTCACGGCACCGGCCCTGCCCAGGAATTGGCGTCTGCTTGTCATGGCTTTGTTCCCTCTTTTCCAGTTTTGAAGTGCTCCGAAAAGACCGCTTGTTCCGAAGTCCAGAGTTTATTGTTTGTTTTTGCGGCCTGTTATTCCCGTCTTCCATCACAGGGCCGACCGTGAGGTCGGCCACAGGATCATTTTGCGTAGTAGTAGTCCGGCAGCCACGTGGCGATTTCCGGAAACAGCGCGATGATAAGCAAGCTCGCTGTCATGATGCCGACGAACGGCCAGATCGACCTGTAGATATCCCTGATGCCGATTTCCGGCGGCGCCATCGCCTTCATCAGGAACAGGTTGTAGCCAAAGGGCGGCGTGATGTAGGCGATCTGGCAGGTGATCGTGTAGAGAATGCCGTACCAGACAAGGTCAAAACCGAGTTTCTGCACCAGCGGAATGTAGAGCGGCGCGACGATGACCAGCATGGCGGTATCGTCAAGGAACATGCCCATGACAATGAAGGAGACCTGCATCAGGATCAACACCTGCCATGGTGTCAGACCAAGGTCTCCAAGGAAGAAACGCTCGATCGACTTGACGGCGCCGAGACCGTCGAACACCGCGCCGAAGCAAAGCGAGGCCAGGAGAATCCACATGAACATGCAGGAGATACCGAGCGTCTTTTGCAACACTTCGGTCCAGAGTTTCCTGGTCAGGCGGCCCCGAAGCCAGGCAACGCCCGCAGAGGAAGCAGCGCCAACAGCCGAACTCTCGACGAGACTTGTCGTGCCCGTCAGGAACAGTCCCATCATCACTGCGAAGATGCCGAGTGGCAGGATACCGGCCGAAAGCAGGGCCAGCTTTTCGCCCATCGGCACGTTGCGATCCTCAACCGGCAAGGCAGGACCGAGCGACGGATTGATACGGCAACGGATGTAGATATAGACCGCCATCATCGTTGCCATCAGCATGCCGGGAAAAAGCCCCGCCAGCCAAAGCTCACCAACCGGAACGCGGGCGATCATTCCATAGAGAACCAGCACCACGCTCGGCGGAATGAGAATGCCAAGCGTGCTGCCACCCTGCACCACACCGGTCACCATCGTCTTGTCGTAGCCGCGCCGAAGAAGCTCCGGCAGCGCGATCGTCGCGCCAATAGCCATGCCGGCAACCGAAAGACCGTTCATCGCCGATATGATCACCATGAGACCAATCGTGCCCAGCGCGAGGCCCCCGTTGATCGGGCCCATCCACACATGAAACGCCTTGTAGAGGTCTTCCGCTATGCCGGATTCCGAGAGCATGTAACCCATGAAAATGAACATGGGCAGGGTCAGCATCGGATACCATTTAACAAGCTTCATGGCGGAGGAGAAACCGAGTTCCGAACCGCCGTCTCCCCAAAGCAGATAGGCTGCGACCACACCGACACAGCCGATGACAGCAAAGACACGCTGGCCCGTCAGGAGCAGCACCATCATGGCGGAAAACATTGTTATGGCGATGAATTCATAACTCATGCGATCGGCTTTCCGCGGACTTCGGCCACATCCTTGAAGAGTGCGGAGAAGGACTGAGCCAGCATCATTAGGACGCCGAACGTCATGACGATCTTGATGGGCGCCATGTAGGGTGCCCAGGCCGAAAAGCTCTTTTCGCCGTACCGGATGGCATAGGTTGTGCTGGAGATGCCGCCATACAGCATGAAGCCGAGATAGGTGATCAAGGCGAGGCAGGTGACGAGATCGATCATCGCCCGCCTGCGAAGCGACAAGGAGCCATAGAAAAGATCCATGCGCACATGGTCACCCATCTGCATCGCAAAGGCGCCGCCGAGCATGAAATAGGCCGCCATCGTGAACTGCGCGGATTCGAGCGTCCAGTTTGCCGGCAGGTGGAACGCTTTCGAAACGGATGAGTAGAGCAGGATGCCAAGCATGACAAAAATCAGGTACATGGCAAAAATGCCGACACGCCGGTTGAAGGCATCCACGACGCGGACATAGGTCTTGATGAATTCAGGCATCGACCCGGCCTCCCCTGACCGGGCATACCCAGATGCCGCAAAGCGCCTTTGGCAGCACAAACTGATGCATATGCGTTATCTCTCCCGTGCAGCGCCGAAACCTTCAACCGCGGCCAACAAAACCATTCCCCAGGTCTTTTATTTCGGCAGTGACGCCAGGCCCTGGCCCAGCAACCCCACCAGATAATCGGCCATGACCTTCTGGCCGACATCATCGGAAACGAGATCGTTGCGGATCTCGATCATTGCGTTGAGCAGGCCATTCTTCAAGCCATGCTCGATCAATGTATGCGTGACACCGTCGATCGGCCCATAGGGCTCGTTGCGGCGCGTATCGAAGGCCGCGCCTGCCGCGGCCGCCAGCATCGCATCCGCCAGCCTTGCATCGGTGTCGTGTAAAATGCCGACTTCCACAGAACGCGGCTTGCCGTGGTAGACCGGCGTGAAGCTATGCATCGTCACCAGCACAGTCGGCTGGCCCGCTGCCGCACGGGCAGCGATGAGATCGGCAAGCCCGTTGCGGAACGGATCGTAGATCGCCTGCGTCCGCGCCAGCCTTTGTTCGGCCGACAGACCGGCATTGCCCGGAATGTCGTAAATTTCGCTGACCGCCGGCATTGCAGCCTCCGCTTCCGGTGGCCGGTTGCAATCATAGACGAGCCGCGAAAACCGCTGATAGAACAAGGTCGCGTCGAGCTGTTCGACCATTCTTAGCGAAACCGCCAGAGCGCCTGGATCCCAGGAAATATGGCTCTCGAGTGCCTCCGGCCCAAGGCCAAGGTTCCCCATGTCCTGCGGCAGGCGACGCGAGGCATGCTCGCACACCAGGACCACCGGGCTGCTGCCGTGTGGGTTTTCAATGGCAACCGGGCTGCCGTCCGCATCTGTCAAAAGCCGCGCCAAACCCGCACCACTACGCTTAATGTTTCATTAGTGAAAAGAATTCTTCACGAATGCCCCTCTGTCAATCGAAATCTGAAACGATCTCTTCAAAAAACCGATTGACTCGAATTGTGACAGCGATGTTTAATCTGTCACAAAGCTGGCGTAGATCGGCTTCAGGGGAATAAAATTGACCAACGTCGCCACCTCCATGACGGTGTCGGATGTGATCAGCGCCCGTTTCACGACGCTCACCCGCGCCGAGAAACAGCTGGCTGAGATGCTTCTCGACAATTATCCGGTGTCCGGGCTCGGCAGCATCACGACGGTTGCCGAAAATGCCCGTGTCTCGACGCCGACGGTTGCGCGCATGGTGCAGAAGCTGGGATTTCGCGGTTTTCCCGATTTCCAGTCGCATCTGCACCAGGAACTGGAAGCGACGATCTCGAACCCGATCAGCAAACATGACCGCTGGGCGGCGAACGCGCCGGGCACCCATATCCTCAACCGCTTCGCCGATGCCATCATGAACAATATGCGCAACACTTTGGCGCAGATCGAGACGCAGGAATTCGACGGCGCCGCCACCCTGATCGCCGACCGCAAGCGCAACATCTATATCGTTGGCGGTCGCATCACCCGGGCGCTGGCCGACTATTTCTTCACGCATCTGCAGGTCATCCGCTCGGGGGTCACGCAGATCGCCTCGAACTCCAGCTCCTGGCCACATTACGTGCTGGACATGAAACAGGGCGACGTCCTGATCATCTTCGACATCCGCCGCTATGAACTGGAAATGGAAACGCTCGCCAAGATCGCAAAAGACCGCGGCGTCGAAATCATCCTGTTCACGGACCAGTGGAGTTCACCGGTCGCCAAATCGGCGCGCCGCATCTTCCGGATCCAGATCGAGGCACCGTCGGCCTGGGACAGTTCTGTTGTCACGCTGTTTGCCGTGGAGGCCCTGATCGAAGCCGTGCAGAGTTCGATCTGGGAAGAGACACGCGACAGGATGAAGACGCTCGAGGCCCTGTTCGATTCAACCCGACTTTTTCGAAAGCCGCTTTAGGAGGAGTACGGCAGGAACCGGACGCGCGAAAATGCGGCCGGATAGGACGACAAGGAGAAAGGTCCACAATCTTGTGGATCAGAATTTTGAGAATGAAATGAATATGTTCCGGGAAAGATCCAGCCGTCGCGCGGAAACACCTCCTGTCACATAAGCTTCATCGGACCCCAGTATCAGCTTCATCGAAACTGACTGAAATAACCAAAAGGAGAAGACCAATGATGTCACATATGCGCCGCCTGCTTTCACTTTCGACAGCCATGATCGTCGCTTCGACGGCCATCGCATCCGCCGAGCCAAGCGCCGAACTGATTGCCGCTGCCAAGGCTGAAGGCAATCTGACGACCATCGCGCTGCCCCACGACTGGTGCGGCTACGGCGGCGTCATCGCAGGCTTCAAGGCCAAATATCCGGAAATCACCGTCAACGAACTGAACCCGGACGCCGGCTCGGCCGACGAAGTCGAAGCCATCAAGGCCAACAAGGACAACAAGGGTCCGCAGGCACCTGACGTCGTCGACGTCGGTCTCGCCTTCGGTCCGCAGATGAAGGCCGAAGGCCTGACCCAGCCTTACAAGGTCTCCACCTGGGACGAAATTCCGGATACCATCAAGGATGCCGACGGTCACTGGTATGGCGATTATTACGGCGTCATGTCGCTGCTCGTGAACAAGGACCTCGTGGCCAACACCCCGAAGGACTGGTCCGATCTGCTGAAGCCGGAATATGCCGGTCAGGTTGCTCTCGCCGGGGATCCGCGCGCCTCCAACCAGGCCATCCTCGGCGTTCTCGCAGCTGGCCTTGCCAGCGGTGCAGCCGCCGGCCAGGCAGCAGGCGAAGCTGGCCTGAGCTATTTCGGCGAACTGAACAAGGCCGGCAATTTCGTTCCGGTTATCGGCAAGTCGGGCACGCTGGCTCAGGGCGCAACCCCGATCATCGTGATGTGGGACTACAATGCCCTGGCCGCCAAGGACACGCTGGCCGGCAATCCGCCGGTTGAAGTCGTCGTTCCGACCAAGGGCGTCCTCGCCGGCGTCTACGTTCAGGCGATCTCGGCCTATGCGCCGCACCCGAACGCTGCCAAGCTCTGGATGGAATACCTCTATTCGGACGAAGGCCAGCTTGCTTGGCTGAAGGGCTATTGCCACCCGGCGCGCTTCAACGCGATGGCCGCTGCCGGCAAGATCCCGCAGGAACTGCTCGACAAGCTGCCGCCGGCTGAGTCCTACGCTGCCGCCTACTTCCCGACCCTGGAAGAAGTCGACGCCAACAAGGCTGCCGTCACCGGCGGCTGGGACAAGGTCGTGGGCGCAAACGTCCAGTAATCGTCCCGTCAATGACCCCGTCCCGGCCGCATCGGCCGGGACGGGTTTCGCTTGAACAGGTCACGCCGTAGTCCGGCCGGAGAACCCACAGGATGCAATCCGACAAAACCAGTGTCCCGGCAGCGACGGTAACCATGCCGGTTCGCACGCGGCGCACCCTCCCGCTGAATTGGCTGGGCGTCCTGCCATTTGCCATTTTCGTTACGCTTTTTCTGATCATGCCGACGATGAAGATCGTGGTCGGCGCCTTCCAGACACCGGACGGCAGCCTGACGCTCGACAATATCCGCGGCCTGTTCACGCCCTCGATCATGGCGGCCTACTGGATTTCCATCAAGATCAGCCTCGCCTCGGCCATCCTCGGCTGCATCATCGGATTTGGTGTCTCTGCAGCGGTCGTTCTCGGCGGCTTGCCGCAATGGATCCGCGGGCCGCTCCTGACATTTTCGGGCGTCGCCTCCAACTTCGCCGGCGTGCCACTGGCCTTCGCGTTCCTCGCGACGCTCGGCCCGGTCGGCATCCTAACCGTCTTCCTGAAGACCCAGCTTGGGCTTGACCTGCGGCTGCTCGGCTTCAACCTTCTGTCCTTCTGGGGCCTGACGCTCACCTACCTGTTCTTCCAGATCCCTCTGATGGTGCTGATCATCACACCGGCGCTCGACGGCCTGAAGCGCGAATGGCGCGAGGCCGCCGAAATCCTCGGCGCCAGCGGACCGCAATACTGGCGCATGGTCGCCTTCCCGATCCTGTTTCCTTCTCTGCTCGGCACGCTGGCGCTTCTCTTCGCCAATGCCTTTGGTGCCGTCGCCACTGCCATCGCGCTGACAGGTTCGTCGCTGAACATCGTGCCAATCCTGCTGTTTGCGCAGATCCGCGGTGACGTTCTGGGCGATCCCCATCTGGGCTATGCCCTCGCCTTCGGCATGATCGTCATCACCGGCATTGCCAACACACTCTATATCTGGCTGCGCGCGCGCAGCGAAAGGTGGCTGAAATGAAGCGCATCTGGGCTTGGGGCGCGCTGACATTCGGGCTGCTCTACTTCTTCCTGCCGCTGATCGGCATGACCAATTTTTCCTTGAAAATGCGGCGCGGCGAATATTCCTTCGACGCCTATGCGCGGGTGCTGGCGGATCCGAAATTCCAGGAAACCTTCGGGTTTTCGGTGATGATGGCGCTTTTCACCATCCTCTTCGGCATCTTCCTGATCGTGCCCACGGCCTATTGGGTGCGCCTCAAGATGCCGGGTCTTCGGCCCTATATCGAGTTCGTCACGCTCCTGCCGCTGGTCATCCCGGCGATCGTCATCGTCTTCGGCTATATCCGCCTCTACAACACTTCGAGCTGGCTGCCTCTGACCGGCACGACCACGGGCACCAACCTCCTGTTGATGTTCGGTTATGCGACGCTCGCCCTGCCCTATATGTACAGGGCAGTCGATACCGGGTTGCGTACCATCGATGTGACGACGCTGACCGAAGCGGCACAAAGCCTGGGGGCCGGCTGGATCACCATCCTGTCGCGCATCATCCTGCCCAACGTGCTGGTCGCGGTCCTCTCCGGCGCCTTCCTGACCTTCGCGATCGTCATCGGCGAGTTCACCATGGCTGCCCTGCTCAACCGCCCGGCCTTCGGCCCCTACATGCAGCTTCTCGGCGCCAACCGGGCCTATGAACCCGCAGCCCTCGCCGTCATCGCCTTTGGCATCACATGGGCCTGCATGGGCCTGATCCAGCTGGTTACCCGTTTCTCCAAACACACGAGAGCACAACGCTAATGGCTTTTCTCGACATCAAGAATCTGGAAAAGGTCTTCGGACAGAACCGGGTTGTGAAGGACTTCAACCTCGCGATCGAAAAAGGTGAGTTCATCTCGCTGCTCGGCCCGTCCGGCTGCGGCAAGACAACCGTGCTGCGCATGGTCGCGGGCTTCGAGACATCGTCCTCCGGCGCGATCCTCATCGATGGCAAGGATGTCGTCTCCAAACGGCCGAACCAGCGCAATATCGGTATGGTGTTCCAGGCCTATGCCCTGTTTCCCAACCTGACGGTCGCCCAGAACGTCGGCTTCGGCCTCAAGGTCAAGGGCATTGCCGGCTCGGAGGCTGACAACCGGGTCGCCGAAATGCTGAAGCTGATCGGCCTGCCGGATCTCGGCAATCGCTATCCCTTCCAGCTGTCAGGCGGCCAGCAGCAGCGCGTTGCGCTCGCCCGGGCACTTGCCCCCAAGCCGCAGGTTCTGCTTCTCGACGAACCGCTTTCGGCGCTCGATGCCAAGATCCGCGTTTCGCTGCGCGAGGAAATCCGCATGATCCAGCAGCAACTCGGCATCACCACCGTCTTCGTTACCCATGACCAGGAAGAGGCGCTGTCGATTTCCGACCGGATCGTGGTCATGAATGGTGGCCGCGCCGACCAGATCGGCACGCCTTTCGACATCTACAATCGCCCCTCGACCCGCTTCGTCGCCTCCTTCGTCGGCACGCTCAACCTGATCGAGGCCAAGGTTATCGATCCCGCCGCCAATCGCATCTCGATCGGCGACCAGGCCATCACGCTGAAAGAACCGCTTGGGGCCGCGAAGGTCGGTGATACGATTTCCCTGGCGCTGCGGCCGGAAGCCGGCTCGATCGTCGAGGGAGCCAACGGTGATACCGCACTTGTCGGGCAGGTAATGACCAGCAATTTCCTCGGCTCCGTCATCCGTACGCGCATGAAAGTCGGCACGGCGGTGATTTCCTTCGACATGTTCAACAGTCCGGGGCTGACACCGCCATCGGTCGGAGAGACCGTAACCCTGCGCTTCACGGCCAGCGACCTCCTGATCATCCGCGAATAGCGGTTTGGAAAAATATGCCTGGAATGACGAACGCGGCAGGATGGACCTGTCGCGTTTTTCGTTGGCAGTGTCGTCGGCACCCTTTGACGTGCGCCCTGACATCTCTATAGTCAACGGCGCACGTTCTCAGGGCGGGGTGAAACTCCCCACCGGCGGTAGCGGGAGAAGTCCCGAAGCCCGCGAGCGCTCTCTGTCGCAAGCTGGAGAGGTCAGCAGATCCGGTCAAATTCCGGAGCCGACGGTTAAAGTCCGGATGGAAGAGAGCAAGCAGAACACCTGTCCCCTGCCGGGGATGGTGCGTCTGCGTGTTCGCCCAAGGGGATCATTGAAAAATGGCAACCTTGAAAGGCCAGACTGACATGACATTCGCTTCCCACCCGACACCGAAAATCGCCATCATCCGCGCGCGCTGGCACGCCGATATCGTCGATCAATGTGTCAACGCCTTCGTTTCCCATTGGCAAAAGCTTGGCGGCCAGAATTCGGACATCGAGATTTTTGACGTGCCCGGCGCGCTGGAAATCCCGCTTCACGCCCAGACGCTGGCAAAGACCGGGCGCTTCTCGGCGATCATCGGCTCGGCCTTTATCGTCGACGGCGGCATCTATCGCCACGACTTCGTCGCCGGCACCGTGCTCGATGCAATGATGCGGGTGCAACTCGACACCGGTGTGCCGGTTCTCTCGACCGTGCTCACCCCGCATCATTTCCAGGAAACCGAGGTCCACATCCGCTTCTTCCGCGAGCATTTCGTTCAGAAGGGCATCGAGGCCGCCAACGCCTGCTCGCAGATCCTCAACGCACGGGCGCAACTGGCGCTTTTGAACGCGTAATGCAAAATCAGGGCCGCGCCAGACACGCGGCCCTGATGTTCGTGTCATCCCACAGCCACATACCCGATCCCCTTCTTCGCGATCTCGTCCAGCGACTCTTCATATCCCGCATCCGCATAGCGGATGACGCCAAGCGCCGTGTCGTTGGTCAGTGCATGGCTGAGCCGTTCCGCGCCATCTGCAGTGCCATCGGCAACCACAGTCACGCCGCAACTGGTCATGTAGCCGGCATACCCGCCACCGCCGGAATGCACGACGACCAGATCGGCCATCGATGAGCAAAGCAGCATCGCGTCGAGCAGCGGCCAGTCGGCGATGGCGTCTGAGCCGTCCTTCATGCGCTCGGTCATGATGTTGGGATGCGCCATGGCGCCGGCGTCGAGATGATCGCGGGAAAAGGCGATCGGGCCTTTGAGCTCTCCTGAAGCGACGAGCGCATTGACGGCAACGGCCAACGCAGTGCGCTCCCCATGGCCGAGCCAGGCGATGCGGGCCGGTAGCCCTTCGAACGGCACATGCGCCCGCGCCAGCCGGATCCAGTTGGTGACGATCCTGTTGTCCGGAAACATTTCCAGCAAAAGATCGTCGATGCGGGCAATGTCGCTCTCCTCGCCCGACAGCGCCATCCAGCGGAACGGCCCGATCGCACGAGCAAACAGCGGCCGGAGATAGGCTTCGGTGAAGATCGGAATGTCGAAGGCATTGGCGACACCGCCGTCGCGGGCATGGGTGCGGATGAGATTGCCATTGTCGAAGACTTCCGCACCCTTGGCCTGGAATTCGAGCATCGCCTTGACGTGATCGACGATCGAGGCGCGGCTGGCGGCCATCAACTGGCCCTGCCCGTCGACGCGAAGGCGCCTGACTTCCTGCAGGCTCATGCCTTTTGGCACATAACCGTAGACAAGATCATGGGCCGAGGTCTGATCGGTAACAATGTCCGGCACGATGCCGCGCTTGGCGATTTCCGGGTAGATCACCGCTGCATTACCGACAAGCCCGATCGAGGTCGCGCGCTTTTCCTTCACGGCCTGATCGATCATCGCCAGCGCCGCATCGAGATCGGGTGCGACATGTTCGAGATAGCCGATGGCTTTTCGTTTCTCCGCACGCTCGGCATCGATGTCGATGCAGAGGATCGCCGCCCCCGCCATGCGGCCAGCGAGCGGCTGCGCGCCGCCCATGCCGCCAAGACCGGCCGTCAGGATGAAGCGGCCGGAGAGATCGCCACCGAAGCGATTTTCGGCGATCCGCATGAAGATTTCATAGGTGCCCTGGATGACGCCCTGGCTGCCGATATATTGCCAGGCACCGGCCGTCAGCCCGCCCCAGCAGATCAGCCCCTGCCGCTCCAGCTCATAGAACACCTCGGCCTTTGCCCATTGCCCGACGATGTTGCAATTGGCCATGATGACAAGCGGCGCCTTCGCATGGGTCTTGAGCAGCGCCACCGGCTTGCCCGACTGGATCACCAGCGTCTGGTCCTCGTCCATCTCGATGAGCGTCTTGACGATGGCCTTATGGGATGCCCAGTTCCGCGCGGCCTTGCCGAGTGCTGCATAGACAATCAGGTTTTCCGGATCCTCGCCGACGCATAGCACGTTTTCCAGCAACCGAAGCAACGCCTCCTGCCGCCAGCCCTTGGCACGCAGATCCGGGCCGCCGGGAATGGGAAAATTTGGGTGGCGGGAATTGGGTTTTGGCATAATGAGATCCCATGAGAGCGACGTTTGCAGGCGGCGTTGCAGTTGTATCCCCGACCCTCAGGGCGAGGGTGAAAGTGCATACCGCGCCAGCTCGATCCCCATCGCCTTCTCCACCGATGGATAGACGCTCGGATCGAGAACGCTGGACGCCAGCGGAATGACCGTCTTCGGCACATGCAGCACGAAAATCGTCATGCCGACCTGCAATTGCCCGACGCTGAGCGGCTCACCCTCCGGCGACAATGTGGTGATGACGTCCGGGAAGGTCGCAAGCCGCGTGCCGCCGGCATCCTCGACAGCCATGTATTCGTTCATGATGTGGAGTACCGTGGAGTCATCGCCCTTGCCGAGGGAAACCGTGCCGATATCGAAGGCTTCCCTGGTGTAGACGACGGATTTGTCCGTGATCACGCCTTCGGCCAGGATCGTGCCCCTGGTGGTCTTCGCGATCGTCTCGATAATGGCGCTGCCGCCCCTGCCTTCCGCAGCGATGATCGCCTCACCCAGAGTCAGGGCGAGCGAGATGCCGCCGAGTGCCGCGTTGTTTCGCACATAGGAGGCCCGCAGCGGATTGCGGCAGGAGGCGATGAAGCCGCCGGACATGTCGGAGGCGGTGCGCAGGATCGGCGAGACCTTGGCGGTCGCACCGCGCACCACGAGTTCGATGTAGCGGTTCGCGTCGCGATTGCCGCCAACAGCAGTCTGGATCATCGGTTCGGGCGAGCCGGCCATGCCGATCGAGCCCATGTCGCCTGTCGGATGCGCCCGCATGTCGCCGACGGCATCCAGCACCTTGGTGCCGAGAATGGCCGATGGCAGCCAGCCATTCAGCGTCGAGGACTTGCCGTTCTGCCCGACCATCAGCGCCGACAGCTTTTCGCCCAGCGCGTCTTGTAGGAGTTCGACCGCCTTGACGTAATCGACGCCGCGCATTTCCCATGCTGTCGTCGAGGCAGGCGCGCCGATTGCGGCTGCGGTCGCCACCCAGTCGTCGTCGGAAAGCTCGTCGATCGAGACCAGCTCAGGCTTGCCGATCGAGACGGCGGCGTAACCGAGCATGCGGCCGTGATCGGCCCAGCCACCACCGCCAGCGGCATAGACGGACCCGCCCCTGACCGCAGCCTCGACGTCTTTTTCCTTTAAAATCCGGCCCATTAGACTGTCTCCTGAATCGGTTTCTGAAGTTCGCCATCGAGGTCCATCACCGCATGAAGCAGCACAGCGGCGCCCAGCGTAATGTCGTCGGTCTCGGCCCATTCGTCCGGCGTATGCGACCGGCCGTCGCGGCAGGCGACAAAG
Source organism: Pararhizobium antarcticum (assembly GCF_001885585.1). Lineage (GTDB taxonomy): Bacteria > Pseudomonadota > Alphaproteobacteria > Rhizobiales > Rhizobiaceae > Pararhizobium > Pararhizobium antarcticum. Next base: position 25,951 of record NZ_LSRP01000092.1, on the reverse strand, counting down.
ATCATCGCGGCTCGCGAGATCCGGGCCATCCACGCCGTGTCATGGCCGGCCCCGGATGCCATGCGGCGATGGCTGGCACCACGCGCATCGCATGCCTTGTCAAGCAGACGCAGGACCAGCGGATCGCCGGGTGTCGGGTGATTATCGGAGACGATCTTGGGCGTGGCGATACCGACGCCGGTTGCCTGCGCCATCCAGTCCGCAAGGTCCGTCACCTCCCGCAGGAAGCGCTCCATGGCGGGCCGCAATTCGGCCCGCGCATCGATGAGCAACCTTGCCCGCGACGGCACGACATTGGCGGCGTTCGGCTCGATCGAAAACTCGCCCACAGTCGCGGTGAAATGCCCCTCGCCCTTGGCAAGCTCGATCGCCAGTTTCTCGATCGCCACCACCAACCGCGCGGCGGCAACCAACGCATCCCGGCGGCAGCCCATCGGTGTTGTGCCTGCATGATCGGCCTGACCGTCAATGACAATCTCGATGCGGGTGATGCCGGCAATCGCCGTGACAACGCCGATATCGCATGTCTCGGTTTCGAGCACCGGTCCCTGCTCGATGTGCAGTTCGAGGAAGGCCTTGATATCGGAGCGCTTCTGGCTCGCCAGCCGCGATGGATCGCCGCCGACCTCGACGATCGCCTGGCGCAGCGTGACGTCATCATGCGTCCGGCTCAGCCAGCCATCCGGCAATAACCCGGCCATGCCACGGCTGCCGATGCAGGACACCCCGAAGAGCGAGACCTCCTCCGCAAGGAAATCGACCACCTCCAGATCATGATCAAGCCGGATATCCGCATCCGCCAGCGCCTGCGCCACTTCGAGCGCGCAGGCCACGCCGACGATCCCATCGAACCGACCACCCTCCGGCACCGTGTCGGAATGCGAGCCGAGCATGATCGTGCCAAGCCCGGACCGACGCCCCTTGCGGCGGCCAATCAGGTTGCCGGCCGCATCGATGCGGGTTTCGAGGCCAGCCGCCTTGAACTGGCGTTCGAGAAAGGCACGCCCCTCCAGAAACAGCGGCGTGAAAGCACGGCGCGTATAGGGCCGATCCGGCTCGGTGATCCGCGCCAGTCCCTTGATCGTCTCGGAAATCCGTTTCGAATCGACAGGGAGATTGGTGTCGCGCATTCTCATGCGCGATTGCCCATGAGCGGCAAGGTGGGCAAAGGCCGGACAAATGTGCCTGTCCCCGGCTCCGACAGAACGTCGGTGCCGTCAAAGGCGAGCCGCCCGCGCAGATAGGTGGCCTTGACCCGCCAGGGCAGGCGAATGCCGTTATAGGGCGACCAGCCGACGACGTTGTGGCCGCTTGCGGCGGCGTCATAGGTGTAGGGTTCCGGTGTCAGGACCGTGATGTCGGCATCCTTGCCGGCTTCGAGCGCGCCCTTGACATGCTCCAGCCGGAAATGCCGGGCGGGGTTGAGGCTCAGCAGTTCGGCCGCGCGGGTGAGCGGAATGCCCCGCTCCAGCGCACCCTTGACGAACAAGGGGACCATGACTTCGAGCCCCGGCACGCCGGATGCGTTGGCCAGCATGTCCGGATTGGTCTTGCGATCTTCCGACCAGGACACATGATCGGTGGAGACCATGGTCACCCGTCCCTCCGCCACATGCCGCCAGAGCTTTTCGACCTCGGCGCGGGCGCGGATCGGCGGGTTGATCTTGGCCTTGCCGCCAAGCCGCGCAACGTCGTTTTCCTCGTCCAGAACCAGATAATGAATGCAGCATTCGATCGTCGCGCGAAACCCCTGGGCGCGGTAGGCCGCGGCGATCTCGTAGCCGCGACCAAGCGAGCAGTGCACGACATGCGCCGGGCAGCCCGTTGCTGCCCCCGTCTCGTAGATCTGGTTGGTCGCCAGAAGTTCGCTCAGCGGCGGCCGCGACAGGCCGTGCGCCCGATAGTCGGTGATGCCGGATGCCTTGACCCTGTCGATCGCGGCGCGCACCGCCTCGTCATCCTCATTGTGCACGCCGGCCGTCAGCCCCGTTGGCGCGATGGCGGCGAAACATTGCTCGAGCAATCCTGCCGGGATGCGGGGAAACCGTTTGGGGTCGGTGCCGAAGGTGGAAAACTTGAAGGCCGCCACGCCGCCCTCGACCATTTCCGCGATGCGCACCGGCCCCTCCTCCGGGTCGATCGTGCCGTAGAGCGCAAAATCGACGCGCGCCTGCTCCCCCGCATGGACGACCTTGCGGGCAAGTGCATCGGCCGAACAGACCAGATTGCCCTCGTCATAGGGCATGTCGACAACCGTGGTGACGCCGCCGGCCGCCGCCGAACGGGTCGACCAACGGAAATCCTCCTGATCCCTCTGCGAGAGCGAATGCACCTGCGCATCGATCGCGCCGGGCAGGATCAAGGCGCGGCCAAGATCATGCCGTTCGCGCGCCGCCGGCATTGCCCCCTGCCCGACCTGCACGACCTTGCCGTCGCGCACGGCGACATGCCCGGCCTCGACGATACGGTCCGCCAGGACGAGGGTACCTTTCAGGACCAGATCGAAATCAGACATCGCAGTTCCCTTCGGTTTCAGACCTGTGAACGATCAGACGGAGAGCGCAAAGAAATCATCAAATTCGGGCATGGGGGCCGCCGCAACAAAGGCTTTGAGAAGATCACCGGATGCGAATGCCCGGTGCAGCGCCTCGATCTCGTTCGAAAGCGGCCGATCCTTCAGATAGACCGGGCTGAGGGCACGGACACGATCATAGGCAAGCCGCGTGACGCCATCGGGCACATCGCCGAGAAGATCGATCGCCTGCGCCGACAAAAGCGCCTCGATCGCCGCCATCTGGCGCAGATCGCGAACCTGCGTTTCCATGCGCTCGACAATCAAAGGCAGGAAGGTCGCCTCTTCTTCCAGGCCGCCGGCAACGACGATCGATTGCGCCGAAAGCGGCACCGCCATCGACTGGACCCGCATATAGAGTTCGACCACCAGCTTCATCAGCGGCCCGAGACCGCTCGCCACCTCGCCGGTCGCAACGAGATTGACCGGCAGGTTGCGGCGCACCCCGTTGGACAAAAGGATGCAACGGTTCAGCACATTGCGCGCCACGTGCGAAAAACCGACCTGCGCCGTCTCGATATAAAGCGTCGTCGTCAACGGCAGCGAGGCGCCGGACGCGTGCACCTGACCACCCAAAACGACGGGATTGTCATCCGACAGATAGGTCGCATCGACAAGACGCTCGGCGGCGACCAGCAGCGTATCGACAGAGGCCCCGAACACCTGCGCCGTCATGCGCAGGCTGAGCGGATCGTGGATTGCGGTTGGCAGCGGCCAGTCGACGACGCCGGACTGACCGTAGAGCCAGGAGCCAACCAGCGCATCGCCCCGCGTGCCCAGCGTTGCCGCCACCCGCCAGGGATCGGCAGACGCGCCGAGCGCCAGCGACGACATCAGCCCGGTGACCATCAGCACCCGCACGGCAGACGCCGCCTCCCGCAACACGTCGGCGGCGGCCGCATAGGCAATCGCATTGACGCTAAGCGACGCCAAAGCGTCGCGCGGCTGCATGACGAAGGGTTGCAGGCCGGCCAGGCGCAAGGCCTCTTCCGCGGCCATGAGGCGTCCGTCAAAATAGGCTTCGCCGGCACCGGTGAGAACCGAAGCGACCTGCCCCATCAGGCCGATATCGGCGCACCCGATCGATCCATGCCGGTGCACGGCCGGCACCACGCCATGGGCGAGCAGCCCCAGAAAGGCCTGAACCAGTTGCACGCTGCATCCGGTATGGCCGCCAAGCGCCGTGTTGATCCGGATCGCGATGGCCTTGCGGATGATGTCCTCGCAAAAGAACGGACCGGTACCGAAATGATGCGCCTTGACCAGGCCGCTGTTGAACTCCGAGAGATCACCCGCAGTCCACAGGCGGTCCTTCATCGAGCCGACGCCGGTATTGGCACCATAGACCGGCAGCCCCATGGCAATTCGCTCGGTGATGACGCGATAGGCCGCCTCGACCTTATCGAAAGCGCTGTCGGCAACGACAGGCACGGCCGTCCCCTGGCCAATCCGCTGCAACGCCGCAAAATCGAGCGGTCGCCCCGTCAGAACAAGTGTCATTGCCGATGCAAGCATGCCGTCATTTACCCCGTTAGCGGCATGCTATGCGCTTTCGCATCGATTGTGCTATATCCCAAAGACGGAACATCCGATGCCGAAAGCAGGACAGGCTTTGCCTGTCTTTCGCATCCTTCACACATTGCAGGTCAGCATGGACATAGCGACACTGACGATTGTCCACGCCGTTCTGGACGAGCGCGGCATTCGCAAGGCCGCACGCCGCATCGGCCGCCCGGTGACCAGCGTCAGTGCGGCTTTGAAACGTCTGGAGGCAGCGATCTCCGTGCCGCTGGTGCGCAGCGAAGGCGGGCACCTGGTCCCGACGCTCGAAGCGCGTCGCCGATTTCCGGATCTCGCCGCCGCCAGCCTCGCCGCCACAGCGCTGACGGCGCTTGCCGGTCGTCGGGAAAATCCCGGGGCAATTCCGTCGATTGGCCTTGCGACCCTGCAGCGCTTCGTCGCCTGCGCCCGCAACGGCAGCATTCGCGGCACGGCCAAACAGCTCGGCCTTGGCCAGCCGCAACTGACGCGGCAGATGGCCGACCTCGAACGGGCGCTCGGCTGCGTGCTTCTTGCACGCTCGGCATCCGGCATCACCTGCACCGCCGATGGTCTTGCCGCCCTTCCGCTCGCCGAGGAACTGATCGATATCTGGAACCGGCTGTCGCGCGCCTCCGGTGATCGCTTCCGCCGCACCGCCGCCACATGGCGGCTGGGCTCGGTGATGCCGCTTGGCCCGGAAAGCGAGATTGCCCGCATGCTGGCGGCGCTGACGGCGGAGTGGCACAGGACGCGGCCGCGCCAACCGCTGTCCGTTTCGAGCATGACTGCCGACGAACTGATCGCCGGACTGAAGAACCGCCGCTTCGACGCTGCCCTGCTCGACCTTGCCGATATCCCCTCCGACTTCGAGGGCCGGCTGGTCTCGCAGGCGGCGTTGGCGCTGGCCGGTTCCCACGAAATCTTCGCCGAAAACAAAGGCGACATCCGCCGCTTGCTTTTGACCCGGCCAATGGCTGTGCCGAGCCTTAAAAGTGGCCTGCGCCAGCAAGCGACACGCTTTCTCGAACAGACCCTGAGCGAGGCAGAGCGCAATCGGATGACCCTGGTCGAGGTCGATTCGATCCCCGTCATCATCAACATGGTCATCCACCACGGTTATCTCTCGGTCCTGCCGGAAAGCTCGATCGCCCGCATCCAGACACCGCCGGCGATGATCAGGCTCGACACGGATTATGTGCAGTCGCTCTCGCTCGTCTGGCAGAAGAACGCCCTGTCTCGCCAGGTCGGCGAAGCCATGTTTGCGATGATGGGGCAGCAAAACCGGCAGGCGACACCGCAAAACGCGTGAATCTCATTGTCCGTCCTCGCCTTCAAGCCTCTGTTTCGAATCGATAAATTCGGACTTTTGATTCAACGCGCGAAGCCTTTGATTCAGACCGTGAACTTCAACCGCTTGCGGGTTTCGCTCGGGCTTTCGCGGTAGTGGGCGCGATAGCTGCGGGAAAAGGCTGACGATGAGTTGAAGCCGGTGATCGCCGCAATCTCGGCAAAATCGGCGCGCGTCTCGATGACCTTGCGACGGGCTGCATTGAGCCTGAGCGCCAGATAATGCTGGTGCGGTGCGACGCCCATCGTTTCCTGGAAAAGATCCTGCAGATGGCGCGCGCCGACGCCGACACGCCGCGCCAGCCTTGCCAGCGTCAGCGGCACCTCGACCGTTTCCTCCATCAGCTTCACCGCTGCGCCGACGCGCGCATCCAGGATCCGCATATTGCCGATAACAGGCACCTGCAGAAGATCACCACGCGTTCGTTCCTGCTCGTAGATGAACAGCCGCGACACTTCGAGCGCCAGCGAATAGCTGTGCTGGCGGCGGATCAGTTCCAGCATCAGGTCGAGCGTCGGCAGGGAACCACCTGTCGTGATCCGCTTGCCGTCGATGACGAAGCGTTCGCGCACCATGGTGATCTGCGGATAGGCGGCAGCAAAATCCTCGAAATCCTCCCAGTGGTTGGTCGCCCGGACATTGTCGAGCAGGCTGGTCTCCGCCAGGATCCAAGAGCCCGCTTCAATGCCCGCCATCAACGTCCGGTGCCGTGCCGTCTGCGAAAGCTGCATGCGCAGGTGCGAACTCGTATGGGCCTGCCAGTTGTAGCTCGACAGCACGAACAGCGGCTCGGTCTCCTTCTGCGGCCGGAAGGCGCCGGATACCGGGATCGGGATTCCGCTTCTGGTCTCGATCGGCTTGCCGTCCGGGCTGAAGAAGCGCCAGGTGTAGAGTGTGCGCCCGGCGATACGGTTGGCGGCCCTGAGCGGCTCGACGACGGAGGCGACAAGAATGAGGTTGGTCTCCGGCAGGATCAGCAGATCGAGGTGCTGGCTGTCTTCGCGCGGGGCAAGCATGTCGAACTCTCCGTCAAAAGTACCGATAATGTACAACATAGCTCTGAAATTGAAAAGCAGAGGCCGAAATCTTGGATCGTAATGTGACCCAGGAAAAGAGGGAGAGATCCATGCCACTCAGCATGAACCGCGACGTTTTCATCACCTGCGCCGTGACAGGTTCCGGCGACACCGCCGGAAAATCCCCGCATGTGCCGCGTTCTCCGAAAGACATTGCAGCCTCGGCCATCGATGCCGCCAAGGCCGGTGCCGCCATCGTGCATTGTCACGTCCGCGATCCCGACACCGGTGCACCCAGCCGCCGCAACGACCTCTACAAGCAAGTCACCGACCTGATCCGCTCCGCCGATGTCGATGTCGTGCTGAACCTGACGGCCGGCATGGGCGGCGACATGATTTTCGGCAATGTCGAAAGCCCGCTGCCGCTTAACCCCAATGGCACGGACATGGCCGGCGCCACCGAGCGCGTTTCGCATGTTGCCGAATGCCTGCCGGAAATCTGCACGCTCGATTGCGGCACGATGAATTTTTCGCTCGGCGACTATGTCATGACCAACACGCCGTCAATGCTGCGCGCCATGGCCAAGATGATGACCGATCTTGGCGTGCGCCCGGAAATCGAGGCCTTCGACACAGGCCATCTCTGGTTCGCCAAGCAACTTGTCGAGGAAGGCCTGATTGAGGACCCTGTTCTGATCCAGCTCTGCATGGGCATTCCCTGGGGCGCACCCGACGACCTCAACACCTTCATGGCGATGGTCAACAACGTCCCGCCGACCTGGACCTTCTCCGCATTCTCGATCGGCCGCAACGCACTCGCCTATCCGGCCGCGGCAGTGCTCGCCGGCGGCAATGTCCGCGTCGGACTGGAGGACAATCTCTATGTCGGCAAGGGCCAGCTCGCGACGAATGCGCAGCTCGTCGAAAAGGCCGTCGGTGTCATCGAAGGCATGGGCGCGCGGATCATCGGGCCGGCGGAAGTGCGTGAGAAGCTGAAGCTGGTGAAACGGTAGACCGAACGGGCAGAGCGAGCGGCGCGCCCCCTCATCCGCCCTTCGGGCACCTTTTCCCCGCTGGGGAGAAGAGGGAGTGTGCAGCAAACGACGAGGCCCAGACTGAACCGGAAAGACGCCGCGCGCACCCTCTTCTCCCCCACCGGGAGAAAGAAGGCCCGAAGGGCCGGATAAGGGGGGCGGCACGACGCGACAACAAGGGACACGAGAATGACCACAATCAAAAAAGCAGCCTGCATCGGTGGCGGCGTTATCGGCGGGGCCTGGGCGGCACGTTTTCTTCTCGCCGGCATCGATGTCGCCATGTTTGATCCGCATCCGGAAGCGACCCGCATCGTCGGCGAAGTGCTGGCCAATGCCGAGCGCGCCTATGCCATGCTGACCATGGCGCCACTGCCTGCCAAGGGCAAGCTCACCTTCGTCAAGAGCGTTGAAGAGGCCGTGCAAGGCGCTGACTGGATTCAGGAAAGCGTGCCCGAGCGCGTCGATCTGAAGCGCAACGTCATCACCCAGATCGATGCCGCCGCAGACCCGAAAGCGCTGATCGGTTCGTCCACCTCGGGCATCATGCCGACCGACCTGCAGCGCGACATGAAGCATCCCGAGCGCATGTTCGTCGCCCACCCCTACAACCCCGTCTATCTGCTGCCGCTTGCCGAACTCGTCGGTGGCGAAAGGACCTCCAAGGAAACCCTGCAGGAGGCGAAAGCCAAGCTGGCGCCGATCGGCATGAAAGGGGTGATCATCAACAAGGAGATCGAGGCCTTCGTCGGCGACCGCCTGCTCGAAGCCGTCTGGCGCGAGGGTCTCTGGCTGATCAAGGACGACATCTGCGACACCGAAACCCTTGACGACGTGATCCGCTATTCCTTCGGCATGCGCTGGGCCCAGATGGGCATGTTCGAGACCTACCGTATTGCCGGTGGCGAAGCCGGCATGCGCCACTTTCTCGCGCAGTTCGGCCCCTGCCTGTCCTGGCCCTGGACCAAGCTGATGAATGTCGTCGATCTCGACGACGAACTGGTCGACAAGATCGCCGGCCAGTCCGACGCCCAGTCCGGCGCGCGCGGCATCCGCGATCTGGAGCGCATCCGCGACGAAAACCTCGTCGGCATCATGCATGCGCTGAAAAGCGGCGACGGCGGCAAGGGCTGGGGAGCCGGCAAGCTGCTCGCCGATTTCGAGGAAAGCCTCTGGGCCAAGGCCGAAAAACCGAAGACCGATCTCGGCGAGGCGCAGCCGATCCGCATCCTTGATACCAAGGTCAACGCTGCCTGGGTCGATTACAACGGCCACATGACCGAGCACCGCTATCTGCAGGTCTTCGGTGACACGTCAGACGGCCTTTTGCGCCTGATCGGCGTCGATCTCGATTATGTCCGCAACGGCCACAGCTATTACACCGTGGAAACCCACATCCGGAACCTCGGTGAAGCCAAGCTCGGCGACGCCCTGTACTCAACCTGCCAGATCCTCTCCCATGACGAGAAGCGCCTGCACATCTTCTCGACGATCTACAACGCCGCCACCAGCGAACCGGTGGCAACCGCCGAGCAGATGCTGCTGCATGTGGACAGTAAGGCAAGCAAATCCGTCCCGGCGCTGCCGGAAGTGATTGCGAAGGTCGAGGCGATTGCTGGGGCGCATGCGCAGTTGGCCAAGCCAGAGGGTGTCGGTCGGAGTGTCGGGCAGAAGCGGTAGAAATCCCTCTTCTCCCCGTCGGGGAGAAGTGCCGAGCAAAGCGAGGCGATGAGGGGTGGTGGCACAAACTCTCAGGGTTTGGCTCCCCCTCATCCGGCCCTCCGGGCCACCTTCTCCCCGCTGGGGAGAAGAGGCGAATGCCGCGAAACAAGAATACAAGAGGGAACAGATCATGGATTTCGCACTGACCGCAGAACAGCAGATGATCGTCGAGACCGTGCGCGGCTTTGTCGAGACCGAAATCTATCCGCATGAAAACGAGGTCGAGCGCACCGGCGTGGTGCCGAAGGAACTCGGCCAGGAAATTGCGCAGAAGTGCAAGGACCTCGGTTTCTTCGCCTGCAACATGCCGGAAGAGGTCGGCGGCGCAGGGCTCGATCACCAGACATTCACGCTGGTCGAGCGCGAACTCGGGCGCGGTTCGATGGGCCTCACCGTGTTCTTCGGCCGTCCCTCGGGCATCCTCATGGCCTGCAATGACGAGCAGCGCGAAAAATACCTTATCCCGGCGGTCAAGGGCGAGAAATTCGATGCGCTGGCGATGACCGAGCCGGATGCCGGCTCCGACGTGCGCGGCATGAAGTGCTTCGCAAAGCCCGATGGCGATGACTGGATCGTCAACGGCACAAAACATTTCATCAGCCATGCCAACATCGCCGATTTTGTCATCGTCTTCATCGCCACCGGCGAAGAGGAAACCCCGCGCGGCCCGAAGAAGAAGATCACCTGCTTCCTCGTCGATCGCGGCACACCGGGTTTCGAGATCCGCAACGGTTACGACTCGGTGTCCCATCGCGGCTACCAGAACTGCATCCTGTCCTTCGACGATTGCCGGCTGCCCTCCTCGGCCATTCTCGGCGAGGTCCACAAGGGCTTCGACATCGCCAATGACTGGCTCTACGCCACCCGCATCACCGTTGCCGCCACTTGCGTCGGCCGCGCCCGCCGGGTGTTCGACTATGCCCTGCCCTATGCGGCCGAGCGCAAGCAGTTCGGCAAGCCGATCGGCGCCAACCAGGGCGTCTCGTTCAAGCTCGCCGACATGATCACCGAGATCGATGCCGCCGACTATCTGACGCTGGCGGCCGCCTGGCGGCTCGACCAGAAGCTTCCGGCCAATCGCGAGATCGCCTCGGCCAAGCTCTATGCCTCGGAAATGCTCGCCCGCGTCACCGACGAGGCGATCCAGATCTATGGCGGCATGGGCCTGATGGACGACCTGCCGCTCGCCCGTTTCTGGCGCGACGCCCGCGTCGAACGGATCTGGGACGGCACCTCGGAAATCCAGCGCCATATCATCAGCCGCGACCTGCTGCGTCCGCTGGGGGCATGAGCATGACCCGCGACCTTTCCCGCCTGATCCGGCCAAAATCCATCGCCGTCTTCGGCGGCAAGGAAGCGCGCCGGGTCATCGAGCAATGTGACAAGATGGGTTTCACCGGTGAAATCTGGCCTGTCCACCCGAAGAACGATGAGATCCTCGGGCGCAAATGCTACCGTTCGGTGGCCGACCTGCCCGGCGCGCCGGACGCAGCCTTTGTCGGCGTCAACCGGCAGCTGACCATCGAGATCATCCGCGATCTCTCCGCCCGCAAGGCCGGTGGCGCTGTCTGCTACGCCTCGGGTTTTCGCGAGGCCGTCAGCGAACTGGCCGATGGCAGCGACCTCCAGGAAGCGCTGGTGACGGCGGCGGGCGAGATGGCAATCGTCGGTCCAAACTGCTACGGCTTCATCAACATGCTGGATGGTGCCCTGCTCTGGCCGGACCAGCACGGCATGCAGCGGGTCGAACGCGGCGTCGCGGTTCTCACCCAGTCGTCCAACATCGCCTGCAATGTCTCGATGCAGATGCGCGGCCTGCCGCTTGCCTATATCATGACCGCCGGCAACCAGGCGCAGACCGGCCTCTCCGAACTCGCCATCGCAGCCCTCGAAGACCCCCGCGTCACCGCGGTCGGCCTGCATATCGAGGGCTTCGACAGCATCGAGGCGCTGGAGCGTCTGGCGATGCGCGCCCGCCAACTGAAAAAGCCGGTGGTCACCCTGAAGGTCGGCAAATCGGAGGCAGCCCAGCTTGCCACCGTCTCGCACACGGCCTCGCTTGCCGGCAATGACAAAGTCTCGTCGGCGCTTCTCGAACGCCTTGGCATCGGCCGGGTCGACACACTTCCGGAACTGCTCGAGACGCTGAAGCTGCTGCACCTGCATCCGCCGCTGAATAGCTTCGACATCTCCTCCATGAGTTGCTCGGGCGGCGAGGCCTCGCTGATGGCCGATGCCGGCGTCAGGCGCAAAACCGTTTTCCGTGCCTTGAGAGACGACCAGCGCCAGCCGCTGCGCGACAGCCTTGGCGAGATGGTGACGATCGCCAATCCGCTCGACTATCACACCTTCGTCTGGGGCAATCGCGACAGGCAGACGACGGCGTTTACCGCGATGATGCAGGGCGACTATGCGCTCAACCTGATCATTCTCGACTTTCCCCGCCAGGATCGCTGCGATGCCACGGACTGGGTGACGACCTGCGACGCCGTGATCGCCGCCTCCCGCGCAACCGGCGCCGTCGCCGGCATCGTTGCCAGCCTTGGCGAAAGCATGCCGGAATCCACCGCTCTGGCACTGATGGCGGACGGGGTCGTGCCCTTCTGCGGCATCGACGAGGCGCTGGCGGCGGCCGAAATCTCCGCAACGATCGGCAAGGCCTGGTCGAAACCGGCACCGGCACCCCTGCTGAAAACGCCGGCTGATGACGGCGAGATCGTCACGCTGTCGGAGCATGAGGCGAAACAGACGCTTGCGACATTCGGACTGTCCATTCCGCAGGGCAAGACAGCGTTGACCGCCGAAGATGCGGCAGATGCGGCCGAAGCGCTCGGTTTTCCCGTGGTCGTGAAGGGGCTGGGCGTTGCCCACAAGACGGAAGCCGGCGCCGTCAAGCTCAACCTTGGCACGCGGGAGGCGGTTCTTGCTGCTGCCAGCGACATGGCGGCCGTTGCATCCGGTTATCTCGTTGAAAAAATGATTGGAAAACCGGTGGCCGAAATCATTGTCGGTGCGCTGCGCGATCCGCTCGCCGGCCCCGTCCTGACCATTGGCGCAGGCGGAATTCTCGTGGAATTGCTGGAGGATTCGGCCATTTTGACCCTGCCGGCATCCGAAAATGCCATCCGCGAAGCGATATCCGGGCTAAAAATCAAAAAACTGCTCGATGGCTATCGCGGCGGCCAGAAAGGCGACATGGACGCGCTCGTCGCCGCTGTCGCTGCCGTGGCATCCTATGTCGCTGCGGATGCCGCAAAGCTGGAAGAACTCGATATCAATCCTATCATGGTTTTGCCTGAAGGGTCTGGGACCCTCGCAGTCGATGCCCTGATCCGTCGAAGGAACCAAAGCCTATGACCGGACCTATCCAGACCCGCCGCGAAGGCGGCATTCTCGAAGTCACCATCGATCGCCCGAAGGCCAACGCCATCGATCTCGCGACATCCAGGATCATGGGCGAGATCTTTGCAGGCTTCCGCGATGACGACAGCCTGCGCGTCGCGATCATCACCGGCGCCGGCGAGAAATTCTTCTGTCCCGGATGGGACCTCAAGGCCGCAGCCGGCGGCGATGCCGTCGATGGCGACTACGGTATTGGCGGCTTTGGCGGCCTGCAGGAATTGCGCGATCTCAACAAGCCGGTGATTGCCGCGATCAACGGGATCTGCTGTGGCGGGGGCCTCGAAATCGCGCTTTCGGCCGACATGATCCTGGCGGCCGAGCATGCCACCTTCGCACTGCCGGAAATCCGCTCGGGCACCGTCGCCGACGCCGCCTCGATCAAATTGCCGAAGCGCATCCCCTACCACATCGCCATGGACATGCTGTTCACCGGCCGCTGGCTCGATGCGACAGAAGCCAACCGCTGGGGCTTCGTCAACGAGATCCTGCCTGCGACCCAGCTGATGGAGCGGGCCTGGGAGCTCGCCCGCCTGCTCGAAAGCGGTCCGCCGCTCGTCTATGCGGCCATCAAGGAAGTGGTCCGAGCGGCCGAAGGCGAAGACTTCCAGACGACGATGAACAGGATCACCAAACGGCAGTTCAAGACCGTCGATATTCTTTATTCCAGCGATGACCAACTGGAGGGCGCAAGGGCATTTGCAGAGAAACGCGATCCCGTGTGGACCGGAAAGTGAACTCACAGCGAAGGGACTATCCATGAGAGAATCCCTCGACTTCCATAAGTAGAATTTATGAATTTTGTCGAATCTTTGCATCAATACAACTTTACCATTCGCCACTAGCATGAGGAAAAGACACGGCTTTCAGGTGTAGCAACAGGCCAGAAGGTGCTGACGATACCAGGGTCGTGGTCGTTTCCAGCGCAGGGTTTGCGGCAACAAGGGGTTGGAATGTCCACCTCCAGCAGGCATTCTGCATGGGACGGCCGGCATTGACCGAACAATAATCAACGAACGGCGCACGCCGTCAAAACGAGAGGAACAGGGGAATGACCGAATACACGAACTACCTCGCCAGGCAGGTTATGCTCGGCAAGATGAACCGCCGCGAATTCATGGGGCGCGCATTGGCTGCCGGGGTTGCTCTTTCGACCGCAGGCACGCTGTTTGCGACCAGCGCGCAGGCGCAGGAGCCCAAGCGCGGTGGCAACCTGAAGCTCGGCCTTGAAGGCGGCTCCGCCACCGATTCGAACGATCCGGCAAAATTCCTGTCGCAGGTGATGTTCTGCATCGGCCGCTGCTGGGGCGACATGCTGGTCGAATCCGAGCCCTTGACCGGACAGCCGGTTCCGGCGCTTGCCGAATCCTGGGCACCATCCGCTGATGCTGCCACATGGACCTTCAAGATCCGCAAGGGCGTCAAGTTCCATGATGGCAAGGACCTGACGATCGACGACGTCGTCAAGACGCTGCAGCGCCACACCGACGAGAAGTCGGAATCCGGAGCGCTTGGCGTCATGAAATCGATCAAGGAAATCAAGGCTGACGGCGACGATCTCGTTCTCGTCCTGACGGAAGGCAATGCCGACCTGCCGCTGCTGCTCACCGACTACCATCTCGTTATCCAGCCGGGCGGCGGCTATGACAATCCGGGCGCCGGCATCGGCACCGGCCCCTACAAGCTTTCGAGCTTCGAGCCGGGCGTACGCACCACGCTCGAAAAGAACGCCGACGACTGGCGGACCGATCGCGGTTTCGTTGATTCGATCGAGATCATCAACATGAACGATGCGACAGCGCGCATCGCAGCCCTCTCCTCCGGTCAGGTGCACTACATCAACCGGGTCGATCCGAAGACCGTCAACCTTTTGAAGCGCGCGCCCAATGTCGAGATCCTCTCGACCTCCGGACGCGGCCACTACGTCTTCATCATGCATTGCAACACCGCGCCGTTCGACAATGTCGACCTGCGCATGGCGTTGAAATATGCGATGGATCGCGAGAACATGGTCAAGACCAGTCTCGGCGGCTACGGCAAGGTCGGCAACGACTTCCCGATCAACGAGACCTATGCGCTCTTCCCCGAAGGCATCGAACAGCGCGCCTATGATCCGGACAAGGCGGCCTTCCACTACAAGAAATCCGGCCACAGCGGTCCGGTTCTCTTGCGCACCTCCGATGTCGCCTTCCCGGGTGCCGTCGATGCCGCCGTGCTCTATCAGGACAGCGCCAAGAAGGCCGGCATCGAGGTTGAAGTGAAGCGCGAACCCGGCGACGGCTACTGGTCGAACGTCTGGAACGTGCAGCCCTTCTCCACCTCCTACTGGGGTGGTCGCCCGACGCAGGACCAGATGTATTCGACGGCCTATCTGTCGAGCGCCGACTGGAACGACACACGCTTCCTCCGCCCCGACTTCGACAAGATCCTGCTCGAAGCCCGCTCCGAACTGGACGAGACCAAGCGCAAGGACATGTACCGCACCATGGCAATGACGGTCCGTGATGAAGGCGGCCTGATCCTGCCGATGTTCAACGACTTCGTGAACGCCTCGACCAAGGCGGTGAAGGGCTATGTCCACGATATCGGCAATGACATGTCGAACGGCTATGTGGCGACCCGCGTCTGGCTCGACGCCTGATGGCGGCGCTGGGACCTGACACCGGTCCGGCGCAGGCAACGGCAGCAACTGCGGGGGGCGAAAGCCTTCCGCAGTCCGTTGCCGTTTCCGGAACCGAACCGCCCGCCATGGCAACAGGGCCGGTGACCGGTTCGGTCTGGCGTCGTTTCAGCCTGCGCCGTCCGCTGGCGGCGCTGATCCTTCAGCGCCTGGGTTTAAGCGTCGGCCTGCTCTTTGCCGTCTCGCTGATGATCTTCGGCGGCGTCGAGGCTCTGCCCGGCGATTTCGCAACCACCTATCTCGGCCAGTCGGCAACGCCGCAGGCAGTTGAAAACATCCGCAAGGACCTTGGCCTCGACCGCCCCATGACCGAGCGTTATGTCAGCTGGCTCGGTGGCGCCGTCCAGGGCGATTTCGGCACCTCCTGGGCCAGTCGCAATTCGGTCAGCGAACAGATCGGCAAGCGTCTCGGCAATTCGCTGTTCCTCGCCTTCTTCGCTGCCATCATCTCGGTTCCGCTCGCCGTGGCGCTCGGCATGCTCGCCGTGCAGTATCGAAACCGGCTGCCGGACAAGATCATCAATGTCGTGTCGCTAGCGGCGATCTCACTTCCGGAATTCTTCGTCGGTTACCTGCTGATCCTGTTCTTCGCCGTTCAGCTCGGCGTCGCGACCTTTCCGTCGACCGTCTATGACAGCATGGGTTTTGGCGAGCGCCTGTCCGCCATCGCTTTGCCGGTGGCCACGCTCGTTCTGGTCGTGCTCGCGCACATGATGCGCATGACACGCGCCGCCATCCTCAATGTCATGGCCTCGGCCTATGTCGAGACGGCGGAACTCAAGGGCCTGAGCGCGTTTCGCATCATTGCCCGCCATGCGGCCCCCAATGCGGTCGCCCCTGTTATCAACGTCATTGCGCTGAACCTTGCCTATCTCGTCGTTGGCGTCGTCGTCGTCGAGGTCGTCTTCGTCTATCCGGGCATGGGCCAGTACATGGTCGATGCCGTCACGGTGCGCGACATGCCGGTGGTCCAGGCCTGCGGCCTGATCTTTGCCGCCTTCTATATCTTCCTCAACATGGCGGCCGACCTTCTCGCCATTATCGCCAATCCCCGTCTGAGGCATCCGCGATGAGAGTGAGCACCATTCCGATAAGCGCCTGGGTCGGCATTGCCGGCATCGTGCTGGCCTTGTTCTGCGCCATCTTCGCCCCGTGGATCGCGCCCTTTGGCGAACGCGAGGTTGTTGGCGATATCTGGCTGCCGATGGGCGGAGACTTTCTGCTTGGCACCGACAATCTCGGTCGCGACCTGCTCTCGCGGCTGATCTACGGCGCCCGGACCACGATATCAGTGGCCCTGGCAGCCACCTTCCTGTCGTTTTCCCTCGGCATGCTGCTGTCGTTCACCGCCGCTGTCACTGGCGGCTTCATCGACCAGATGTTCTCGCGCTTCAACGACCTGATGATGGCGATCCCGACACTGATCTTCGCGCTCGTCGTGCTCGCCGTCCTGCCCCAGCAATTGTGGATCCTGATCCTTGTCATGGCCGTGCTTGATAGTACCCGTGTCTTTCGCATCGGCCGTGCCGTCGCACTCGATGTCGCGGTGATGGAGTTCGTCGAGGCGGCACGGCTGCGCGGCGAAGGCACCGGCTGGATCATCTTCCGCGAAATCCTGCCCAACACGCTGTCGCCGCTTCTGGCCGAATTCGGCCTGCGCTTTGCCTTCTCGATCCTGTTTCTATCCACCCTCTCCTTCCTCGGCCTCGGCATCCAGCCGCCGGCGGCAGACTGGGGCGGCATGGTCAAGGACAACAAGGACGGCATCATCTTCGGCATATCCGCAGCGCTCATTCCCGGCGGGGCGATCGCAACGCTTGCCATCTGCGTCAACCTTGTCGTCGACTGGCTGATGAAACGCACCTCCAGCCTGAAAGGAGGCCGCGGCGATGCCTGAGCCCGAAAGCACCACGCTCCTGTCCGTCCGCAATCTCAAGATCGAGGCGACCAGCTATCCGCCGGGCGAGCCGCCAAAGACCGTGACTTTGGTCGAGAACGTCTCCTTCGACCTCGAAAAGGGCAAGGTGCTCGGACTGATCGGCGAGTCCGGCGCCGGCAAATCGACGATCGGGCTTTCCGCATTGGCCTATGGCCGGGGTGGCGCATCGATCACCGGGGGGCAGGTGCTGCTCGACGGCGTGGATATCCTGACTTTGGGCCGCAACGGCATCCGCACCATCCGTGGCTGCAAGGTCTGCTACGTCGCGCAATCGGCGGCCGCCGCCTTCAACCCGGCCCACAGGCTGGGCGAACAGGTGATCGAGGCATCGCTGCGCCACGGCATCATGACGCGCGAGGAAGCGACAAAACGGGCGCTGTACCTGTTCACCGTGCTTGGCCTGCCAAGCCCGGAAACCTTTGGCGAGCGCTATCCGCATCAGGTCTCCGGCGGGCAGTTGCAGCGCGCGATGACGGCCATGGCGCTCTGCCCCAATCCCGAACTGATCGTCTTCGACGAACCGACGACCGCACTTGACGTGACGACACAGATCGACGTTCTGGCGGCGATCAAACACGCGATCGAGGAAACCAACACGGCAGCCCTCTACATCACCCACGACCTTGCCGTGGTCGCGCAGATTTCAGACGACATCATGGTTCTGCGCCATGGCAAGACGGTCGAATACGGGACGACGCAACAGATCATCGAAGCGCCGAACGAGGACTATACGCGCGCACTCGTCAACGTGCGCCAGACCAAGCGTCAAGAAGCTGTCGACCAGTCTGATACGCTGCTCAAGGTCGACAATGTCAGCGCCGGTTATGGCAACGGCTTCAAGGTGCTCGACAACGTCTCCCTGCACCTGCCCAAGGGCCAGACACTCGCCATCGTCGGCGAGAGCGGTTCTGGAAAGTCAACGCTTGCACGTGTCATCACCGGCCTTCTGCCACCCTCTGAAGGCACGATCCGTTTCGAAGGCAAGGAACTGCCAAAGGCACTGAAGGCCCGGACCAAGGACGAATTGCGCCGGGTGCAGATGATCTACCAGATGGCCGATACGGCGATGAACCCGCGCCAGACGGTGCGCGACATCATCGGCCGGCCACTTTCCTTCTACTTCGGCCTGCGTGGCGCGCAGAAGACCGAGCGGATCAAGGAGCTGCTCGACCAGATCGAGATGGGTGCGCCCTTTCTCGATCGCTATCCGGCCGAACTTTCCGGCGGGCAAAAACAGCGCGTGGCGATCGCCCGCGCGCTGGCGGCCAAGCCAGAACTTATCCTCTGCGATGAGCCGACCTCGGCCCTCGATCCGCTTGTCGCCGAAGGCATCCTGAATCTTCTTCTGAAGCTGCAGGAGGAAACCGCTGTTTCCTATGTGTTTATCACCCATGACATCGCGATTGTCCGGGCCATTGCCGACAGTGTCGCCGTCATGCACAGGGGCAGGCTCGTGCGCTTCGGTCCGAAATCGAATGTGCTCTCGCCGCCCTTCGACGACTACACCGACCTTCTGCTGAAATCCGTTCCCGAAATGAAAATCGGTTGGCTGGAAAGTGTCCTCACCACCCGCCGCATGGCCAGCGCCGGGAATTGAGCGGTGCCCATTTCAAGCTTACCTCGTCGTACAAGCCACATCGCCAAGGCGCGGCGCAGCTTGCCCTTCCATGGTGACAGATGGATCAGCGCGTGCCGCGCAGTCGCCTTTGTCCCCGCTTCCGGCCCGAAAATGCACGGCTGGCTGGCCCTCGATGAAAAGACTGGGAACGATCTCGTAAAGTTCCGGCGGGCAATGGACGACATCGGAAAGCCGCAGGGCCGGCTGGCCGCCGATCCTGACGCTGGTGGCGCCAGAGAGCGCACAGGCCGGCAGCGGCGTGGCAGTCTCTGCAGCAACGGCAGCAGGCTGCACCACGATCATCAGACAGGCGGTAAGACCGGCTCTCGCCAACATCAACATTCCCCCGGGACACAATCGGCGGCTGACGGCCCCCGATGACGTCTCAGCATGCAGAAAAGACAGGTTCATGACCACAGGCAAATTCAGCGTCATCGAAAATCAATGGATCGTGCTTGAGGACGGAACGCGGCTTGCGGCACGCATCTGGATGCCGGACGGCGCGGATCAGGATCCGGTTCCGGCTGTGTTCGAATTCCTGCCCTACCGCAAAAGGGATGGAACGAGCCCGCGCGACGAATCCACATATCCGGTGTTTGCCGAAGCCGGCATTGCCGGGGTTCGGGTGGATATCCGTGGATCGGGCGAATCCGACGGTGTCATCGACGGCGAATATACGCCGCTGGAACTCGAAAACGCCTGCGAACTGATCGCCTGGATTGCTGCCCAGCCCTGGTCGAATGGTTCGGTCGGCATGATGGGGATCTCCTGGGGCGGGTTCAACTGCCTGCAGGTTGCCGCGCTCAAACCACCGGCGCTGAAGGCCGTGATCTCGATTGCCTCGACCGTCGATCGCTACAATGACGACATCCACTACAAGAACGGCACGCACCTCTCTGCGCAACTGTCCTGGGCAGCGACGATGCTTGCCTACCAGTCGCGCGCGCCCGATCCTGAACTGGTTGGCGACCGCTGGCGGGCGATGTGGATGGAGCGGCTCGAAAACGAGCCCTTTTTCCTCGAGGAATGGCTTGGGCACCAGCGCCGCGACGACTACTGGAAACACGGCTCGATCTGCGAGGACTTCGACGGCTTCCCGGTCCCGGCCATGGTCATCGCCGGCTGGGCCGACGGCTACCGCAACACGCCGATGCTGGCTGTCGAGGGGCTCGGCGACAAGGCCAAGGCGTTGATCGGCCCCTGGGTCCATAAATATCCGCACTTCGCCTTGCCGAAACCGCGTGCCGACTTCCATGGTGAGGCGATTGCCTGGTGGAACCACTGGCTGCGCGGAAAAGACACCGGCGTCGAGGCCCTGCCGCAGATGCGCGCCTACATTCTTGACGGTCCGAAGCCGGCGCTGCGTCGGAATACGGATCCCGGCTTCTGGATCGCCAAGGACAGCTGGACGCCACCACGGATGCAGCCGATGCATGTCGGCCCGACCAGTGCGCTCGACGTCGGCAAAGGCCAGGCGAATGCCGTGCGCGACATCTATTTGAAATCACCGCTCGACACTGGCACGGCATCCGGCGAATGGTTCACGCTGAAGCCCGATGCGGAGATGGCCGGCGACCAGCGCGTCGACGATGCCGGTTCGCTGACCTTCCAGAGCGCGTCTCTCACCGAAGCCTTCGATGCTCTTGGGCAACCGGTGCTGACGCTCGATGTCGCCTGCGATGCCGACTGGGCGAACCTTGCCGTGCGCCTCGTCGACATGCATCCGGATGGCGCTGCCACCCGCGTCACCTTCGGCGTGCTCAACCTTTCCCATCGTGACGGCAATGCCGAGCCGAAACCCATGCCGAAAGGGGAGAAGACGACCGTGCGCCTCGTGCTCGATGCCTGCGGCTATCGTTTCGGCGTCGGTCACCGCATCCGCCTGTCGCTGTCGACATCCTACTGGCCAACCATCCTGCCGGCACCGATCGATCCCGGCCTGACCATCGATACCGGCAGCATCGCGCTCGACCTGCCGATGCTGGGCGAACACCGTGCGATCGTCATGCCGGAGCCGGAAAATCTGGATCCGTTGCCCACCTACATCGAACATGCGCCGTCCGAAACCCGCCGGACGGTCGAACACGACCTGACCCATGGCACGACGAATTACCGCATCCACGAGGATACCGGCCTGTTCGAACATCCCGGCACCGGCCTCTCGACGCGGCAATTGCGCGACGAGATCTGGTCGATCGCATCAGGCGATCCGTTGTCGATGAAAGGTGTCTCCACCTGGACCTGCGACATGGCCCGCCCCGGCTGGTTCGTCCGCACGGTCTGCGTCGCCTCGATTGCCTGCACCAACGGCGAATGGCTGATTTCGGCAAAGGTCGAGGCCTTCGAAGGGCAAACGCTCGTGTT
Source organism: Pararhizobium antarcticum (assembly GCF_001885585.1). GTDB lineage: Bacteria > Pseudomonadota > Alphaproteobacteria > Rhizobiales > Rhizobiaceae > Pararhizobium > Pararhizobium antarcticum. Next base: position 4,717 of record NZ_LSRP01000092.1, on the reverse strand, counting down.
TGAAAAGACCTTCGAGAAGGCGGTGGCGCGCGACTTCATGTAGCCATGCAAGGCTCAGGCCTTTGCCAGTTGCCGGAGCACCTGCAAGGCCCGATTCGCATCGGCCCCGGGTATGAAGAGATGGTCGTGGTAATAGGCGGCAACGACGTTGGCGCTGATATTTGCCTGCGTCAACGCCGTGGCGACCGCTGCGGTCAGCCCGACGGCTTCGAGCGCCGAATGCACATTGAGCGTAATCATCCGCATGACCGGCCCATGGGCAAGGCCGGCACGATCGGCCACCGGCTTGCGCAGAATGAGGGTCAGGCCCTCCTCTTCGCGGAACATGCCCTGCGCCGAAGCGGCAAGCGACGCCGCGGGATTGTCAGGGGCGATGCAACAGAAGACAAACGCGTCTGGATCCAGCGTCGGGCGCATCTCGGCCAGAAGTCTGGAAAGATCCGTAATTCCGTCCGTACCCATCGCCGCATCCTGTCCTATATCCACAAGGCAGGCGTAAATCCAATCCCGCGCCAGTGCAAGCCGGCCCTCTGTCTGTCACTTCGGCGTGACACACGCAGTTGCGAATTGACCGGAGGCGACGACCTGCGCAAGGTTTCGCCATGCATTGCCGCGACTGCATATGCGGGGGACTGCGGAGCCATCTGCTACAGCCTGACTCGGAAGCGAAGGACCAGACCATGACGAAATTGTTCGAAATATCCCTGTCCAAGCGGACGTTGTTGGGCACGATCGCCGCCGCAGCGATGACCGCAGCCCTGTTGTCCCTGTCGCCAAGGGCAACCATGGCAGCAGAACCAGCCTTCCTCATCCCGCCGCCATCGATCGACGCAACGGCAAGCGGCAATACGCAGAAAGCGATCTTCGCCGGCGGCTGCTTCTGGGGTGTGCAAGGCGTGTTCCAGCATGTGAAGGGTGTGAAGAACGCCGTCTCGGGCTATTCCGGCGGCGACCAGGCAACGGCCAATTATGAAACCGTGAGCGGCGGACGCAGTGACCATGCCGAAGCCGTCGAGATCACCTATGATCCGAAGGAAGTAACCTACGGCCAGTTGCTGCAGGTCTTTTTTTCGGTTGCCCACAATCCGACCCAGCTGAACTATCAGGGCCCGGATCATGGGCCCCAGTACCGTTCGGAAATCTTCACGACAGACGACGAGCAGAAAAAGATCGCGCAGACCTACATTGCGGAACTCGACAAGACCAGGATCTACGGCGAACCTGTCGTGACGAAAGTGTCGGACCTTTCCGCATTCTATCCGGCCGAGGACTATCATCAGGACTTCCTGACCCTCAATCCGACCTATCCCTATATCGTCTACAACGACATGCCGAAGATCGACAATCTGAAGGCCCTGTTCCCGGACAGCTTCGCCAGCACACCCGTCCTGGTTTTGAAGGCCAAGGGTTAGACTGTCCCGACAAGGCCGGCGACGCCGCGGCAGAGGTGGTCGAAGCCAAGCCGCGCGCCGTCGCTCATGTGGCGCGCGCGAAGCCAGGCATGGATCATCTGCGGCTCCTCGCGGACGGTGACGTCGACACCCGCCATGATCAGCCGCGCCGCATAGAGCCGCGCATCGTCGCGCAGCGGATCGAAATGCGCCGCCGTGATATAGGCGGGCGGCAGGCCTGACAGGTCGGCAGCATTCAGCGGATGGGCGAAGATATCGTCTTCCGGCGCCCCAAGAACAGTGCGGTAGTAGCCGACATCAGCCGTCGACAAGCCGGGCGCCTGCGCCATCTCGCGGTAGGAACCGGACACGAGATCGCCCCCCAGGCCGGGATAGATCAGCACCTGACCGACAATACCGTCCATGTTGCCCTGCTTGGCTTTCAGGGCGATCCCGGCCGCCAGATTGCCGCCGGCGCTGTCACCGGCCACCACCAGCGGGCGCCCATCCGCCAGCAACCACACCAGCACCTCGAAACAATCATCGAAGGCTGCCGGCCAGACATGCTCGGGGGCAAGGCGGTAGTCGATGGAAACCAGTTCGGCACGGGCGGCCTGCGCCAGGTCGGCACAGATCGCATCATGGCTGTCGAGCGAGCCCACCACGAACCCGCCGCCGTGGATATAGAAGATGCGGGTTGGCGTCGCGATTTCAGCGGGCAGATACCGGCGGATTGCAATGCGCCCCTCGACCCGTTCATCCCGCCGCACCAGGCCTGCCGGAGAAGGCGCATCGAACGCGGCACAAAGCGCGTCATACCAGGCCCGCTGCTGCCCGATCGAAGCATTCACCGCATCGGCCGGGTAAAAATCCTCGCAGCGCTTGTGGAAGGCGAGGATACCAGGCTCGGTGGGCATGGGGTATGGATTATCGTGCGTCATCATCGCCTTCTTACGCTACGTCTTCACTGTCTAGCACAGCTGCCAACCAAGCGGTGTTCGGAAACCGACAAGGACAGTTCGATCATTTCTCACTGCAGGACGCCGCTGGCGCCCGATCAATCTTGCCACGCCCCCCTTCCCGCATGTTAACTGATCGCCATGGCCTTTACCCTCCGTCAGCTCCAGTATTTCATCGCCGTTGCCGAACAGGGCTCGGTCACGCGCGCAGCACAGAACCTGTCGATCTCGCAATCCTCGGTCACCGAGGCGGTCAAGGAACTGGAAAGCGATCTCGGCGTCGAACTGTTCGAGCGCCATCCGCGCGGCCTGCACATAACCCATAACGGCCATCAGTTCCTGCGGCATGCAACGAAGATCCTTGCCGACGTCTCGGATGCGCGGCGTTCGTTCTCGCAGGAACGCGATATGCGCAGCGGTACGCTCAATCTCGGCGTCACCTCGCTGGTCGCCGGTTACGTGCTCTCCGATCTGCTGGCTCGCTATCGCCGCGCCTGCCCCGGCGTCGCCGTCAGTGCGATCGAGGACAATGGATCCTACCTGGAGCATCTCCTCGTCGGCGGCGAACTCGACGTGGCGGTCATGGTCATTTCCAACCTGCGCGACCGCATGGCACTGCAGGCCGAAATCATCGAGACCTCGCCCTACAGGCTCTGGCTGCCGCTTGGCCATCCGCTCGTCGCCGCCGACATCATCTCGGTCGCCGATATCGCCAAGGAGCCGCTGATCATGCTGACGGTGGATGAAATCGAGGAGAACACCGGCAAGCTTCTGACGGCACTCGGCGCCCGGCCGCATGTCGCCTTTCGCACCCGCTCGGTGGAGGCCGTGCGCAGCCTTGTCGCCACCGGCGCCGGTATCGCGCTTCTGCCGGATCTCGTCTATCGCCCCTGGTCTCTGGAAGGCGACCGCATCGAAAGCCGCGATGTTTCCGGTGCGCTCCCGGTCGTTCAGGTCGGCATGGTCTGGCGCAAGGGCTCGGGCCTGCCACAATCGGCCAAGGACTTCATCGGCGTCGCTGAGGCGTTGAGGAGCGGCAGGACCCGATCCGCACAGTGATATCGGAAAAACCGATAGTGGCATTCTGATTAATGAATTTGCGAAAGCGGCGAAATCGCGGCACCTTCCACCCGGGAACAAACCGTAAAAATGCGGACCTCAAACCGGGAGACTTCACGATGAAGCAGATTCTGAAATCCTGCACTGCGCTCACTCTGTCACTGGCCTTTGCCGCCCATGCTTTTGCGCAGGAACCGCTGCAGGCACTGGGTGCCGGCGAAGGCGAACTCTCGATCGTGGCCTGGGCCGGCTATATAGAGCGCGGCGAAACCGACAAGAATTTTGACTGGGTCACCGGTTTTGAGGAAAAGACCGGCTGCAAGGTCAGCGTCAAGACGGCAGCGACCTCGGATGAAATGGTCGCGCTGATGAACGAAGGCGGCTTTGACCTCGTCACCGCATCGGGCGATGCCTCGCTGCGCCTCGTGGCCGGCAAACGCGTCCAGCCGATCAACACAGCCCTCATCCCGAGCTGGTCGACCATCGACGAACGGCTTCAGAGCGCGCCGTGGCACACGGTGAACGGCACCCATTACGGCACACCCTATGTCTGGGGCCCGAACGTGCTGATGTACAACACCGACGCCTTCAAGGGTGAAGCCCCGACAAGCTGGAAGGTCGTGTTCGAGGAAATGACCCTGCCGGACGGCAAGTCCAACAAGGGCCGCGTCCAGGCCTATGACGGGCCGATCCACGTCGCCGACGCCGCCAACTACCTGATGTTCCACAAGCCGGAACTGGGTATCAAGGACCCCTTCGAGCTCAACGAGGATCAGTACAAGGCCGCCCTCGACGTGCTGCGCGTCCAGCGCACGCTGGCCAGCCGTTACTGGCACGATGCCATGATCCAGATCGACGACTTCAAGAACGAAGGCGTGGTGGCCTCCGGTTCCTGGCCCTTCCAGGTCAACCTGCTGAAGGCCGACAAGCAGCCGATCGCCTCGGTGTTCCCGGAGGAAGGTGCCACCGGCTGGTCCGACACGACGATGCTGGCCGCCGAAAGCGAACATCCAAACTGCGCCTATATGTGGATGGAGCACTCGCTCTCGCCGAAGGTCCAGGGCGACGTCTCTGCCTGGTTCGGCACGGTTCCCTCTGTTCCCGCCGCCTGCAAGGGCAATGCGCTTCTGACTGACGAAGGCTGCGCCGCAAACGGCTATAACGACTTCGAGAAGATCAAGTTCTGGAAGACCCCGGTTTCCAAATGCGAAAGCCAAGGCGAGTGCGTGCCCTACCACCGCTGGGTCTCCGACTATATCGGCGTCATCGGCGGACGATAAGGTCTGACCTTTCCCTCCCCCTGTGGGG